>JAYUCO010000038.1:0-64820 GCA_043740295.1 Pyrinomonadaceae bacterium
CCACCTCGTACTCCGTACATCCACCATTCCGCTGTGAGGTGTAGCCCCAGTAGTGCTCGGTAATGTACTCCTCCTCTGAACCCTTGATGAACGGTTCAGGAGTGCCTCTCGTGACGCCACGCACTCTGTTCCAGCGCCACTGATGCCGCCACGCGTACTCAACAGAAACGCCACTACCATGCTTACCGTTCTCGACCTCAATCGAGTGAGACATAGGCATGGCTGTATACGGCTCGTTATAGCAGAGGCGGGCCACGATGGCGATGGCTCGCCGCGGCACGATCTCTTTAATGAAGACCACGCCTCGACGCCACCCTTCGGGACCTCGGCGCCGCACGTAGAAGCGCAGATTGACCTCCTCAAAGTTGCGATGTCCCGGCATTACCACACCAAGCACTCGGGTGCGCAGGAACATGAAGCCAACGACGCTCAGGTAGGTAGTGCCGTTCCATGTGTCTAATTCGGTGCCGCTTGGCACGTAGTGACGGAGCAGCTGTGGCTCAACCGCATAGTTGAGCATCAACAGGTAACGCCACTCCGCTGTCAGAAATGTATCCATTATGCATCCGGATGGTGTTGCAAGCCGCAGGCTTTGGAGAAGCGATACCGATTCTGGGCAAAGGATCGGTATCCCCAATCGAAGAGCCACTGCAGCAAGGGCGTAATAGAGAGGAGGTAGAGCGGATATGCCCACCAAATCCGTTTCATGACATGCCGGTAGACGTCCGCCCCTTGAATCTGCTGTCCACTTGGAAGCAAAAGCCGGAGATCATTCAGGAGTTCTGCCTCGGGTAGTTGTAGGTGTTCTCGAGCCCAGGCACACTGGAGCGGAGCAATCTCAAAGCCTCTCTTTCGTAGGGTAGATCCCCAAAAGGGAATCCAAGCACGGCAGAAGCCACAGGAATCATCGTACAAAACATATCCGCAAGGATTAGATCTCATCGCTGTATCACATCCCAATATACTTGGCTCACTGAACGCTAGCACCTAACTTATGATTATGCCGAAGTGTTCCGCCTAATCCTCCAAATCCTACCATTATTCTGTGTGTTATCAAGAACACGGACCTACTATAAAGGCTCGCCTTCTTCGTAGAGTGTTTCCGGCGCGATGTCGGCACCGTTTGGCCACGAGATTGTCCACCCGTCAACGAAAAACTTCTTGAAGTATTTCTTATCTTTGAGTGGTTTATAGACGCCCTGGCCGAGGCCCCATTTGGAAAAGTCGGCAATCCGTTCTTCACCGTTGTTGAAAGTCACATGAATTTTGTAGTCAGAGACGTACTGAGCATCGATGACCACAGGCAAATAATTTTTCATCCTGGCAACTAAAAGAACGACACATACGGCATATCAATATTTCATTAATTCCTGCACGGCTTTCTCGACATCCTCTGACTGCGGCAGGATGAAATCTTCGAGCTGCGGGGCGTAGCCGACGAATGTATCGGTCGCGCCGACGCGGCGGACGGGCGCGTCGAGATATTCGAAGAGTTCGTCGGAAATGCGGGCGGCGATCTCGGCGCCGTAGCCGTATGAGATCGGATCTTCGTGGGCGACGATCACGCGCGAAGTTTTTTTCACGGATTCTGCAATTGCTTCCCAATCGTACGGAACGAGCGTTCGCAGGTCGATGATCTCGACGGAAACACCTTGCTGCTCAAGGCGTTTTGCCGCCTGATTCGAACGTTCGACCAATGCCCCGAATGTAATGATCGAAACATCATTGCCTTCGCGGACGGTTTTGGCCTTACCGAACGGTATCAAAAATTCGGATGATGGATATTGCGATTTGTTGTAGATCTGCCTATACAGATGCTTGTGTTCAAGAAACATCACCGGATCGTCACAGCGGATCGCCGTCCGTAATAAACCATTTGCATCCAATGCCGTTGATGGATAAGCGATCATCAAACCCGGCGTGTGCGAAAAGAGCGTCGTGCCCGATTGCGAGTGATAAACGGCACCGCCTTTCAAATAACCGCCAACGGGAACGCGTATGACCATTGGGCATTTTGTATCGCCATCGCTGCGCCACCGTGTAACAGCGACCTCGTTGCGAATCTGATGAAATGCCGGGAAAATGTAATCGAAAAATTGGATCTCGACCACCGGTTTTAGGTTGCGGATCGCCATTCCGACAGCCCGCCCGACGATGTTTGCCTCGGCCAGCGGCGAATTAAACACGCGGGCCGACCCAAATTTTCGCTGCAAATTTGCAGTCACCTTGAAAACGCCGCCCTTGCCTTTGACGGTTTCGAGATATTCTTCGCGGGAAACGTCAGCTACGTCTTCGCCAAAAACGACGATTCGTTCATCACGCTCCATTTCCTCGTGCAGGGTGCGATTTATCAGATCGACCATCGTCCCCGCATTGCCTGAAAGCTCTGCACCTTCTTCCGTATCAAAAAGCTGCCGGTCCGTCGGATCGATATCGGGCGAAAAGACGTTGCGATAAGCAGTTTCCGGTGCGGGCTGCGGTGTTATTAGCGCTATGTCCGCGGCTTCATTCACTTCCGCGTCCACTACTTTTCGCAGTTTTTCCAATGCTTCGGACGACGCAATTCCTTCGGTCATCAAAAATTCGGCATAGTTCCGGACGGGATCGATCGCCGCGTCCGCCTGCAATTCTTCGTCCGGACGGTACAATTTTTCGTCGTCTGAAAGCGAGTGTGAATAAGGCCGCACCACTTTTGCATGAACAAACGCCGGGCCTTTTCGCTTACGGCAATGATCGACCGCCCGCACAAAGGCCGCATAGCTTTCGAGTGGATCGGTACCGTCTATCTTTTGTTGATAAAGATTCGGAAAGCCGGAAACCAATTTGGAGATATCGCCGCCCGCCGTGCCGACCTCGACCGGGGTAGAGATCGCGTAGCCATTGTCTTCGACGACAAAAATTACTGGTAATTTTAAATTACAGGCAGAATTCAGAGCTTCCCACACCTCGCCTTCACTCGTCGTACCGTCACCGACCGACATATATACGACCTCGTCGCCTTTGAAACCGGTGATCTTGTCCTTTAAACCCTTGACCAAGCCGGCCCGGTAACCTGCCTCGGCGGCCCCGACCGCGTGCAATGCCTGCGAACCTGTGCATGACGACTGCGAGGGAACGTTCAATTTCACGCTGCCCCAATGTGAAGGCATTTGCCGGCCATGTGAATTCGGATCTACCTCGGCACCGACCGCCGACCACAACATTTCCTGCGCCGTCATGCCCAAACCGAGCATCAATGCACGGTCGCGGTAATACGGGAAAAACCAATCGTAAGCAGGCTTCATCGCTAGTGCCGCGGCAGCGAGAACAGCTTCGTGCCCGGCACCGGAGATCTGGAAAAATATCTTGTTCTGGCCCTTGAGCTGAATTTCCTTGTCATCTATCCGCCGCGACATATACATCGTGCGATACAGCCCGACGAGTGCTTTGGTGTCTAGGCCGTGATATTTAGCAGAAGGTTTGCCGTTAGATTTAGCGGCATTCTTTGCCGGTTTGATAGCTTTCGGGGTCTCCGCTTTTGCAGTTTTTTGCGTTTTTTCCGTCGCTATGTATCCGTCCGCCTCGGTCGTTTTTGCCTTTTCGGCGACGATCTCTTTCGGGGAAGATGTCTTTTTGCCTTTTGCACCGTTGCCCGCCACGCTCAGTTTCTTCATTGGAGTTGCCATTATAAAATTCCTATTTGATAACTATTTTTAATAAACAGGTAACTTTATAAAATACCAAAAATGGAGAAGACGGGCAATTTTGTATAAAAGGGGTTTAGAGATTAATCGATGAGGCCACGCCAGATGATCGGATTTCTACTGTCATGAAAGATAGAAAGAACGACTACAATCTCGTTTTCTATAGTAAAGAAAACCGAATACGGAAATCGCTTGACGGTGGCTCGGTGAACTGCCGCACCAAACACAACAGGAAATGAGAGCGGCGTCGGGGTTAGGTCAGTAAGCGTCTTTTCGACCGAGGAAACAAACTTATCCCTAAGAACCGGGTCCTCATCTCGATACCAATCCGAGGCTTCGTCAAACTCGCTCCTGGCGGCAGGGCGAATTTCAAGGGTTCTCTTCATCAGCGGGAAAGAGTCTCTGCTTTGATCTCGTCCCAGGAATAGTTTCCACCGGGATTCGCGCGGTAATCCTCAAGCCTTCGGCCGAGTTCTGCCTTTTGTTCAGGAGTGATGTCAACTGCCTCAGGTGACGCGTTGATGCTATCCCAAATTTCATCCACGAGTTTGATCCGCTCTGGAATCGGCAATTTAAGCGCTTGTTCAAGAATGTTCATATCGATATTAGAATAGTTCGAAATATAGATAGTTGCAATAGAAATCAGGTTGCTTTAGCCGGTTTTTCTAAGTCTTCGCGGCTGAAGCACTTAGTTCACGGGGTGGTGAGGATTAGGTGAAATATCAGAAGGGCGTTTTACGTCTTTAATGAATTATTGGTTTAAGCCGCAGACGGATAAGCCCGTTAAAAACGGGCTGAGGTTTTTTGGTGATTCGCAACCTCGCCGTAAACGAGGTGGCTATGCGCTCTTTGGGAGGGCCCCGTGAACGAGACTGTTGGATGGAAACAATTCTACTTCACTCTGACTTTCCAAATTCGCACACCAAGAAATGATATGTGCTCGGAAAATCTCGTGCTGTTTGCACGCTTTTCATTCCAATCGAAAAGGGTCGAACCGGTTGAAGTTTCTCGAGAAATTGATTCATGACTAATAGGTTATTTCCAGCGGGATCATATGCGACAGATTTATTGAAATCGTTTTGTTGACGACTCCAAACAACTTTGGCAAGGCTCTTTTCGTCTAGAGTCGAAAGGTCACGTGAACATATTATCCAAACAAATATGTCGGGATTCTTTTCGACCATGTCCTTATGAATATTTGCACAAACATTCCACCCTGTAGGTTTCCCTGCGAGCAACCTTTCTAATTCCCCGCCCGCTTTTCCTAATTCTTTCGCCACTCGTTGGGTTGTGTCGCAATCGAAATGGTATTTGAATTCAATTCTGGTGCCATCAACAACTAAGTCGCATTTATTGAGTTCAAGGATCACATCTCGCTTTTTCCGCCAAAAGTATTTCGCGAAGAGCAAGACTATTGGCCTTTCTTGTTTAATATTTGAAGCGAATGAACTTAGCTCCTCCAACTCATTTTTGAAGTCCGGTAAATTCAATATTTCTATTATATGGGTTGAATTGATCATCTTCACAACTGTTTTAACACCCAGCCTTTCGGATCAATCACCGGTGCAGTCGCGGTAAAACTGACTGTTCCTTTGCCGTCTTTCATCTCTATACGCTGGGTTTTGCCGTTTATTTCGATGTCGATGGGCATTGGGAACGGCATGTTGTCCGGTGTTTCCCAACGAAGGCTTAATGTATTGCCCGCAACTTCTGAAACCAACTTCGGCAATTTTGGCTGACGTAAATACAGCTCAAAGAACCAGTCGAGCTTCATGCCGGAGTCCTGTTCGGCGATGGTCAGGAAATCGTCAGTATTGACGAGGCGTTCCTGGCGGCCGTCGGTGTAGGTTTCCATTGCTTTGGTCGGATATGCCATGTGATGAAGCGCTTTGAAGAATGCTTCGTCGCCGATCAGATAGCGGAGCGTATTCAAAATTAAGGCCCCTTTGCCGTAGATGTCGCCGTCGCTGTTTATATAATCGGGAGCGGACATGTATACCTGATAGGCGATCTTCGCTTCGCGCGGCGCAACGGGCTGTTTATTTTTAAGGCCTTTGATGCGGTTGTGCATTGCTGTCAGATATGCTTCCTGGCCATGCAAATGCTCTTGGTAAAGTGTGTCCATAAAGGACTGAAAACCTTCGTGTATCCAGAAGTCGCGCCAATCCGATGCCGTGACGAGATTTGCCCACCATTCGTGGCCGAATTCATGGAGTAGCAGCCAATCGGTGCCGTCCTTGTCATATTTGAATTGATTGCCATAGGCGATGTTCGTCGAATGTTCCATGCCCAGATGCGGCGTTTCGACAATGCCGACCTTCTGCGACCGGAAAGGATAAGGCCCAAGATATTTTTCATAAAAAGCCAGATATTTCTTCTGTTCGGCGATCAGGCCGGCACCCTTTGCAAGATCCTCCGGCAAAATATAAAAGACGATCGGCATCATCTCGCCGGTGATCGACTTGTATTTATCTTCAATGGTTTTATACGGTGCCGCATTAAAGACGAGCGAGTAATTACTGATCGGGTTTGTCATCCGCCAATTGAATGTCGATGTGCCGTCCGCGTTCTTTTTTACGCTTTGGAGTTTTCCGGGGCCGGTTGCGATAAGCGGATCGGGAACCGTAATGTGCATCGATGACGTTGCCGGTTTGTCCGACGGATGGTCCTTACACGGAAACATCAGGTCGGCACCGTCATTCTGTAATGCGACCGAGACCCAATCGGCACCGCCCGGTGTTTTTGTCCAGATGAACCCGCCGACCCACGGCGGACGCGGGGCCTCGCGCGGTATGCCGGAGTATGAAATAACTGTTTTTATCTCTTCGCCGGTCTGTTTGGTCAGCGGAAACCATATCCAGATCCGGCCCTCTCTTCGCTCGTATTTGAGGTCTTTTACCCCATCGGTCAATTTGCTGATCCTATATGGCGTGTCGAGGTCGAGGACGATGACATCGGTCGGGATCACAGTTTTTGCCGTCATTATGGTCGTTCCCGCAATTGATTTCCCTTTCGGATTGACCTGGAGCGTAATGTCATAATCCTGAACGTCATAAACGGCCTGCTCGAACATCAGCGGGCCGCCGGTATCGGTTGGGCGAACGCCAAGCTCGCGTTGGGCAGATACAGCAACCGAAAAAAGCAGAAAAATTGATAAAAAAGCAGATATTCTTTTCATATTTTTATCGAAAACCAAACTTTTTGACATGGAACTTTTGATTATTACTTTACACAAGAATCAGTTTATCTGAAAATGAAACTGATGCTGAAGTTTTGTTTCCTGCTTACAATTTTTATTTGCCTGTTTGCCTTTTCAGCAGACGCGCAAAAGAAAACCAATTCGCGCCCCGTCGCAAAAGAACCCGCAGGTGAACCATTTGACAAAGCTGATGTCAAAACGATGGCAGCACAATGCGTATCGCTTGACACCGAAGCCGGGATCATCGAACTCGAAATGTTTCCGGAAAGCGCTCCGGAATCGGTACGTAATTTTCTAAATCTCGTTTCTACAGGTGCATTTGACACGACAACCTTCAGCCGCGTCGTGCCGAATTTCGTAATTCAGGGCGGCGACCTTTACACTCGCGGCGGAACTATTACGAACGCCATCGGCCAGCGTGCCCGCAAAACTATCCCAGATGAACCGAGCCTGATCAAACACGAACGCGGAATCATCTCAATGGCCCGCCCCACCGAACCAAACAGCGCGACCACAAACTTTTTTATTCTGGTGGATTCGGCGCCGAGCCTTGATGGCAGTTTCGCCGCCTTTGGCCGAGTGACCAAGGGAATGGAAGTGGTCGATGCGATCAATAAAACGAAATCGGAGAACGAGAAACCGGACAAGCCTGTGAAAATAAAGAAGGCAGCCGTTTCGGTTTGCTCTCCGGCCTAATCCGCAAAATCCAGATCTAAGGTCATCCGGTATTCGTTCGCCATTGACGGGTGGCCATGGGCCATCGAAACTTCGATGCCTTTTGTGTAAGTCTCAATGGCTTTTTCGCGTTTGCCCGATTTTTCGTATGCTTGGGCCAGCATTCCATAGGCATTGCCTTCGTCGTCGGCTTTGGCAAGATACGATTCGAGAACTGAAATGATCTCGTCGTGCTGCCCGAGCTTTTCATATTCTTTTGCGAGGCCGAACATCACCATCGTGTTGTCCGGATCGGATACGAGCATTTGTTGGAAAACTTCGATACGGTTTTGCATGAATTACAGGTTAGCGAAAAAAAGGCGGAAACACGAGCAGTAGCGAGTGTGTGTTTTCTGCCTATTCGAAAAAGGCGGAAACACGAGCAGTAGCGAGTGTGTGTTTCGATGCGAATGCGATTTCAATCCCAAATCTCAGAGGCACACTTCCTACCGGTCGTGTTTCTGCCTATTCGAACTAAAATAATTTCTGTTGAATCGGCACTACGTCTTCGATTATTTCTTCGGATTTTACTGAGCTTCCAAAACCCAGCCTTTTATAATGAAAATCGAAAAGCTTTCTGGTCATCTCCCATTGTTCGGTTTTCCCCGTGCCGCGCTCTTTGTAGGTTTTATGGCGCAAGGTGCCGCCGCGTTCGCGTTTCATTGTATTTATGATCTTTGTCACGGCGGTCGGCGAAAGCCGTTCGTGCATTTTTTGGACGAAATATTCCTCGATCGAATCGGTGTCGAGATGCAGCATCGACATAAACGCATTTGTTGCTCCGGCCTTTCTCGCCCGTTCGAGCAAACCGGGAATGTCGGATTCGTTATAGCCTGGAATTACGGGTGCTATACCGATCCCGACCGGAATCCCGGCGGACGCAATAGTTTCCATTGCCCGAAACCGGGCATCGGGTACCGGCGTGTACGGCTCAAATGGATTTGATTTTTCTTTTGTCAGAAATGGCAGCGAAAAATAGACTGATACTTTTAGTTTGTTCAAAATATCGATGTCGCGGGTGACAAGTGGGCTCTTTGTAATTACACCGACCGGAACGCGGAATTCAGCACAGACTTCGAGGCATTTTCGGGTCAGCTCATAGCTCGCTTCAAGCGGCAGATAAGGATCGGTTGCAAACGAAAAATCGATGTGCGGCATTTTGGTGCGTGTTTTTTTTAGTTCTTCTCTTAGCAGCTGCGGGGCATTGGGCTTGACGACTATCTTGGTCTCAAAATCGGTTCCCGCCCCGTAGCCGAGATATTCGTGATACTGCCTTGCAAAGCAGTATGTGCAGCCGTGGACACAGCCGCGATAGCAATTGACCGTGTAGCGAAACCCGCCTTCCCAATCGGACGAAAAAGCCTTCGTGATCATTTTTTTCGTCGCGGTTTCTTCAAATATCTCAAGCTTCGTCGGCGGCGGCTCGCCAACGTATTCAGCGGAATATTTGTTGTATGGATTGGGCGGATTTATAATATATCTCATAAATAAAACAATAATTCATCTATGGAAATAGGGCAAGAACTTTAGCTGCTAATTACACGAATGACAAAAATATGAACAAACTTTTATTTGTGTTATCCGTGTAATTAGCAGCTAAAGTTCTTTTTGCATCAATAGGTCGGTTTGCGAATCGGAACCGAGCTGGAATGTATGTTTGCCAACTTCATAAAAGCCGTGCTTCTCATAAAATCTTTGTGCCCGCGGGTTAAATTCCCACACGCCGAGCCACATCACGTCGCAGCCTTTATTTTTTGCCTGTTCAAAACACGCTTCCATCAAAGCCTGCCCGACTCCTTTGCCAAGAAATTTTTGGTGTGAATAAAGACGTGAAAGTTCAACGGGTTGGTTGGCTGTGATGCCGGGTTCGATATTACCGAAGATCAGCTTTGCATAACCGGCAAGCTCACCTCCGATCTCAGCCAGAAGAAATAGATTTTGTGTGTCGGTCAGCTCTGCCCTTATCTGTTCGACACTAAATGCCTGCTGCATATAATGAGCAAGGTCGTCAGGCGCATTTTTCGGGTGATCGGCAAAGGCGTCACGGAATGTTGTGTACGATAGATCGGTGAGCAGCAATGCGTCATCCGGCGTGGCTTGGCGAATGTGTATTTGGTCAGACACGGAAAAGAAAATTCTCCATTACGAATGCTTTTTTAAGACGAAAATCATCTCATGGCCTTGACTACTTCATTATCAGCTTTGCGATCGTTTGAAGCTGCATGTTCGAGGTGCCTTCGTAGATCGAGCCGATTTTGCTGTCGCGCCAGAATTTTTCGACCGGATAATCTTTTACGTAGCCGTAACCGCCGTATAATTCAATGGCTTTGGACGAAACGGCCTCGGCGACGCGCGATGAATAGAGCTTAGCGATGGCGGCTTCTTTAAGAAACGGTTTTCCCGCGTCTTTTAGCCTGGCGGCGTTATAGACCAATAGCCGCGTTGCTTCGATCTCGACGGCCATTTCTGCAAGTTGAAATTGCACGGCCTGAAAATTGTTGATCGCCTGGCCGAACTGTTCGCGCTCGGTCGTGTATTTCAAGGCACATTCGTAAGCTCCCTGTGCGATACCGAGCATTTGGGCGCCGATGCCGACACGCCCTTCGTTGAGCGTTTCGATGGAAACCTTGTAGCCTTTGCCAACCTCACCGAGGACGTTTTCCTTTGGCACTTTGCAATTATCGAGAATAAGCTCGGTGGTGGACGATGCCCGAATGCCGAGCTTATCCTCCTTCTTTCCTACCGAAAATCCATCGAACTGTTTCTCGACGATAAATGCCGTAATGCCTTTATATCCGGCAGCCGGATCGACGTTCGCGAACAGGATAAATATCTCGGCTTCATTCCCGTTTGTAATCCATAGCTTCTGGCCCGTCAATTCGTAATGATCGCCTTTGTCAATGGCCCGGGTCCTCAGTGCAAATGCGTCCGAACCTGATGCGGCCTCGGACAGTGCAAAAGCCCCGACCCTCGATTCGGCAAGCTGTGTCAGATATTTTTTCTTTTGCCCGTCATTTGCCCACCGCATAAATGCATTGGTCACAAGTGTGTTGTGGACATCGACAAAAACGGAAACAGACGCATCCACACGGGCGATCTCTTCAATCGCGAGGATCGCGTTGAAAATTGTCGATCCGGCGCCGCCGTATTCTTCGGGCGATTCGATCGCCATCAGGCCAAGTTCGAAGCATTGCTTTATCAAATCTGGGTCGAGCTTTCCGGCATGTTCCATTGCATCGACCCGCGGACGCACTTCGCCCTCGGCAAATTCCCGGACAGAAGCCCGGAACAATTCTTCTTCTTCAGATAAAACGGTCAAGCCGCTATTTGTTAAACCTTGTAATGCTGCGAATGCGCTCATAAAAAAAATCCTAATTAAATTCGTTTATGCCAAGTGCTCATTGTAATTTTAGCCGAAGTTGTTTGCAACCCAGACGTTTTACGATATATTAAGATTGAATTTATGAGTGCGATTACACTACAAAAAGCAGATAGAGGTTGGATAATCGAATTGCCTGACGATTTTACTGAAACGCTCGGAGTAGAAAAGGGCTCGATTGCAGTACTCTATGCCGGCAAAGGAATAATTGAAACGGATATTATTCCGCCGCCTTCCGAAAAGCTTAAAGATATTTCCAAACGCATTGCTGAAAAATATAAAGAAGCGTTTGAGGAGATGAAAAGGCTTGGCGATTAGTGAAATTATTTATCTGAGTTACGAAGAAGTAATTTTCCTTCACATTGACCAAATGTACCTAGCTGGCGAACTCCGGTTTGGGGTTTTTGACAGGGATTTAATAGATTCAGCGTTAAACCGCCCTCAACATGCAGCCGCTTACGAAAACGCGGATCTTATAAGACAGGCCGCAACTCTCTATTTCGGCTTTATAAAAAACCATCCTTGGTTCGGAGGAAACAAGCGCACCGCGTCAACAATTGTCGATGCTTTTTTAATGGTAAACAGCTTTGCTATTGCTGCAAAAAAAGAAGACATCTTAGAGCTTGTCCTAGCTATCGAATCTGACCACTTTAATGTTGACGACATCGAAAAATGGCTTCGTCCCCGAGTAGTAAAATTCGGTTAACACTATAATTGCCTTCTTATTACAATTGGAACAGCATCATAGACAGTTAAATAATATAAAGGCAAAAGTAGTGAATTCCGAAATAAACGTCGAAATCGCGGAAAGTAAACCGCAATCCATTTCACCAAAACACATTAATCGATTGAAAGTTCTCGGCATTACTTTAACCCTCGCCGGGATCGGACTGTTTTCTTATTTTGTATATTCGGTCGGCCCGCATGAAATATTTCGAAATGTGGAACGGTTCGGCGTTTTAGGGTTTGCGATCATTCTCACGCTTTATTTTTTACGCATCTTACTGCGGGCGGCGGCGTGGAAACTATCGGTTTACGAGCCGTATTCGCTTAGATTACAGGACACGGTACCGGCCGTAATAATTGGCGAAGCGATGAGCAGCATGGTGCCGCTGGGCATTTTGATCAGCGGTACGGCCAAAGCCGTGGCCGTGCGAAAGCATGTTCCGCTTGTTATCGGCCTCTCTTCGGTCGCGACGGAAAATCTCTTTTACAGCTTTACTACCAGTATATTTCTGATCCTCGGTTCGTTCACTTTTCTGCGTGGTTTCGATCTGCCGGAAAGCTGGACATTGACCATCAACATCCTGATCGCTATTTTATTCGTCCTTTTGATACTCGGTATTTTAATGGTCGTACGGCAATGGCATTTTGCAAGCGAAACTTGCGAATGGATATACAGAAAAGGTTTCTTGAAGGGCCTGCTTGAAGACGGCCGGCTCGATGTACTCCTTTTTGAGAATTTTATTTACGGCTTTTACCGCAAACACCCGGAGCGTTTTCTGCCAATATGCCTGTTCGAAACGGTTTTTCACCTGCTTGGCGTTGCCGAGGTATTGTTTATACTCAGCCGTATTTCGGTATCAGCCCCGCAATTTCTCAATTCATTTGTGCTGGAAACGGTCAGCCGCATGATCTCCATCGTATTTAAGCTGGTGCCTTTTCTCGTCGGGGTTGACGAAGCCGGGGCACGCTTTGTCGCAGAAACGGTCAGCATTGGGGCCGGGATCGGAATTACACTGGCAATTATCCGCAAAGGCAGAGTGTTGTTCTGGACGGCGATCGGACTCGGGCTGATCATAAAGCGTAATATTTCCCTGCGTGACGTTGCCAGAATACGAACTTCTTAAAAACCGCTAATTGGGCCTGTCCATTTGAAAAACCAATTCCCGGCAATACATTACGTGTTGACACTTATTTAGACTCTTGCCATAACAAATGCCAACACAATTTGGTAAAAAATTCTTCTTTTACTATTTATTCCGCAGTCTCCGGGCCGATCATGGTCTTCACTTCCGCAATGGAATTTGCCGGAAAGCCGCCGAGCGTCGCATGTTCCCGAATCATTTCTTCGTTCGGCGAATTGTAAACGCAATATAACTTATCGCCGGTCACATAGCTGTGCAGCCACTCGATCTGCGGGCCAAGTTCTTTAAGGACGCCGCATGAGGTTTGCGATGCTCCTTTTAACTGTTCGGCAGTCCAATCGCCAAGGCCGGGAATTTCTCGTTCGATCACATATTTTGGCATTTTTTTCTCCTTGATTTCTATAATTATATTGTAATTTTAATGATGGTGAAAAGATTTTGCCAACATTTTTTATTCTGTCGAAATTGCACTGCGAATAATGCTGGTAAAAGTGTAAGTATTACTTGCCGGCTGCAGCTTATAAGAAAAAACTGGACACGCCGCAACGATGTATTTTATTATTGCAATGTAAGATAAATCGGCATTATAATCCTCGGCAAGCGATATTTATATCTATTTTTAGATTCCCCCTGTTTAGACTGCCGCCCAAGATTCTAAGAAGTAAAAAGGAGTTCAAACTATGATCAGAATGGGAGGTTCAAGGTCGGAACCATCAAACAAGACCAATTATTCGCCGCAAACAAGTGAAAACGCAGCGTCTTATCAATATTCGGGCCAGCCGGCCGTTCAATCCGAATCAAAGGCGATCACCGACAGCGATGCCATGGCGCGCGATATTAAGGAAGGACGTTTGAGCGGATTCGTCGGACACGGAACGGTGCTTACGGGCGAAACGAATTTTCAGGCGATGCTCCGCGTCGATGGCCATCTTATCGGCACGGTCGCATCCGATACGGGAACACTGCTTGTCGGAACAAATGGACAGGTCGATGCAAATATTATGGTAACGGCCGCGATGATAAACGGCACCGTCAACGGTGATATTTTAGCGTCTGAAAAAATACAGCTTGGCCGTACCGCAAAGGTCGTCGGCAATATTCAAACGCCGCGTCTGCTAATTGAGGATGGTGCTGTATTTGAGGGAAGCTGCAGCATGTTAAAATCCCGCGAGATCGTGGAAAATCAGATAAGCGAAGCCGAAGCAACCTATAAAGTTGCCGAGATTGCCCGTTATGAAACACAAAACGTGGCAGAAAACGATGTCGATGATCATATCTCGGAAGACGACGAGGACGAAATTGCAGAGGCGGCCACCGTTTGATCTGAAGCCGAAAAAATAGTTATTAAAAAGGCGGGCCGATCCTGCCTTTTTTTATTCGAGCAAATGCTGCCCCATTCTTGTTAATTCTTTTTGGACGAACTATATTATTTTCAAAAAGATAAACTGTATCAATTGTTAACAAAAAGGAGATGATTTATGCTCAATGATTTTAAGGCGTTCATTGCCCGGGGAAACGTGCTCGATCTGGCGATCGCTGTCATTTTAGGTGCCGCTTTCGGCGCGATCGTGAAAACTTTTACGGACGGTATGATCATGCCGTTTGTCGGTTTAGCGACCGGCGGTGTGGATTTTAAATCTAAATTCTACGACCTCAGCGGTACGGTGCCAGCAAACGCCACACCCGAACAGATCGAAGCTGCGATAAAGGGCGGCAAACCGCTGGTCATGTACGGGCAATTCATCAACGATATCATCACGTTTCTGATAGTCGCGGTCGTGATGTTCTTTCTCGCTAGATACGCCGTAAAATTGTTCAAAGGTCTCGAAGCCCAAACGCCACCAACCGATGAAGCTGTTCTGCTGACGGAAATTCGGGATATTTTAAAAGCTGAATAAAAATAGAACGATCTTGTCAGAACCGGGAGCGATAGCGACTGGGTTCCTAATCGCTTGAGCCAAAGAAACCAGTCGCTATCGCTCCCGATTCTGACTTCTTACACCATCCGGCGTGAAGCAGTGATCGAGCTTGATATCCAGTTCTCCCGCATCCGAAATTTCGTCAACCGGCCCGAAATAACTCAAGCCGGCCTTCACACAATCTTCGCGGCAGTTTCTCAGGAACCTGTCGTAAAAGCCTTTTCCGTAACCTACGCGTTGGCCCGATCTGTCAAAACACAGCAGCGGCACGATCACCATGTCAATATCGGCCGTTGCCACACATTCATCGTGCGCAGGTTCGTGAATATCCCAGATATTTTTTACAAGTTCGGTGTCCGGCGTGAATTTCAAATTCTGCATATCGCCGGTTTTAAGATCGACGCGCGGTACAACCGTTGTGATAGCCGGAAATTCCCGCCAAAGCCTTTGAAAGATCACGCCCGTATCGATCTCGGTAAATTTCTCAATTGAGATAAAACAGTGGAGTATTTTGATACCGGCAAGGTCGAAATTTTGAAAGAATCGATCGGATATTTGCCGGCTTTTTTCCAGCCGGGCTTCCGGCGAAAGCGATCTTTGTTTAGCGAGATAGATTTTGCGGAGTTCAGATTTTATCACTTTGCTGAGCGGCAGACGGTTGGCACTTATTTTCTATCATGTTCAATTGCTTCTGAAGCAATACAGTATTTTTGTAGCGGATGACTTGGTTGGTCTGGATGCAGGAATGAGGCTTTGCGGTTACGAATTAATGATTGAAGTCTCTGATGAATGTAAAATTTGCTTAAACCTGTTAACGAAATTAGTTCCTGTAAAGATAGAGGAGCGACACGGAGAAGCTTTAAGATGGACAATTCACGATCTTCTGGGGTTGCTCGTCGTTTTGCTTTGATCGACGATGCTAATCCTTCAAGTTCGCTAAAAACATCCGAACTCTCAATCAATGTATAGGGTTTGTTAGTTGTATAGTTAAGGTCCTTAGTTGTATAGGTGCCATCCTTACTAGTATGGATATTGTCGTAAGTAACACGGTTACTGTTATCAATTGCCGAATCGCCTAATTCATATCTAGCGCGGTGCCCACTGCCAATTATTTTGAGAAGGTTGCGAGATTTCAATCCTCGTAAAACCTTCGTAATGTCCGCAGGGTGCTGATTGGTAATTTGACGTAGTCGAAAATTATCTACATCACCATCATACTTTGCCATAACCAGAGCCAATTGTTCAGCTTCAGTCCAATTCGAACCTAAAGTTCCCAACCATATTTGATCTTCTTCAGAAATAAGGTGGACCTGTCGAAGTCTGATCGAAAATTCGTAACGCTCCGTACCAATATCAATAGTGGGGATTTTGAATCCTAAACTTTTCCACGCTCCTATAATCTTCGGTATTCCTGTTCCTCCTTCGTCGCAGATGCCGATGTAACGAAAAATACTAACAAGCTCGGGATTGCGAGGATCGGAACGGTTGCCAGCTAAAAGATCTGATTCTAAAACTCTCGAACTTCCAGGGTTGCGAAAAAGATAGCCATCCGGCGATTGAGTTATTAATGAGGCGTCTGGCTCCGCATAATCTGCGTGAACAAGAAGATTTACTAATGCTTCACGGAGAGCGACATGCGATGGCGGATTATCAACTCGAACACCTTGCTCGAGTTTAAAAGGAACAGGTTGTGATTTTACAAGTTTCGGGTAAATTAGTTCATAAGCTTCAAACAAATTTCCCTGCCACGCAATCCTATCTTCCCATCTCTTATCCTCTGACTCATCAGTATGTGAAATAAGACGATAGTCAATCAAATGTCGAGCACGCCATTCGCGCAAACTTACTTCTTTACCAAACATTAATAAGCCAGCCACCGTCAGCCCTTCTTGTCCAGATTCGCGATTTCGTCTAAAACCACCTATTGCCCTTAAAAATTCTCTATCATCGTAACTATTGAAGGTTGACGCAGGTAAAGACGTTTGGTAGCGACGTCTATACCGGTTCAATGTGTCCGAATCCAAGTCATTCAAGTCGTATTTGGAAAGAATAGTTGATGTTGCAGAATCAACCGACGCCTCACGCATCATTTGATCAACTTCCTGTTTATTGCATTTATAGTCCCCGGACTGTCGTCGAAGGAAAGTACCTCGGTAAGGATTATCACTGACATGAACAGGGCGGTTTTTTCTAGAAGCGGCTGGAATACGGAGGATAATTATTTGTTTTCCGTCTAAATCTTCGACTTTTGCATCATCCGCCCCACATACAGAGAAACTTATTTTCTTAGGGTTTCTAACAGAACTATTAAAATTGTCCAACAAGGCAGATGCGTCAGAAACGCCTTTGATTTCGACTACATTCGCTCTTTCTTCTATACCCAAAACGATCCAACCACCTTTTGTGTTTGCAAACGCGCTAATAGTCTCCCAAATGCTATTCGGAAGTGAATTCTGGGCAGCTTTAAATTCCAGCTCCAGATTCTCTTGTTCGCCGAGCCTTTCAAACAGAGTTTCTATTAATGAGGGGACTGTTTTGTCGTTTAACGGAGACTCTGCCATATCATTAATGTAACTATTTCACGAATTGGTTTGATCCGTTAACCACGTTTCTTTTCCGGCCGCGATTTATTAGCTGTACTCGTTCGAGCCGACGGATTTTCCGGTTCAAATTCCTGATTTGTTTTGGGTTCGTTCAGGGCCCTTGCGGTCGCCAGGAGCTTCGAATCATTCAAAATCTTTAACGCGGCCTTTGCGTTTTTGCTTGGTCGTTTTTTCTCTTTTGGCATAAATATTTTCCTTCTTAAATTTTTACTATCCAGCCGCCGCCTACGACTTCTTCGCCATTATAAAATATCGTGGCCTGGCCGGGTGTGATCGCCCGCTGCGGTTCGTCGAAAACGATCCGGGCTCTGGCGTCGGGCAAAGCGTGTATGGTCGCAGCAGTCGGTTCATGGCGATAGCGGACCTTTACATCGGCCCGGACCGGTTTGCTTGGCTCGTCAAATGCCACCCAATTCACACCTTTGGCAATAAATTCGATGGATTCGAGTTCGTCGGATTCACCGACTATTATTTGATTTTTCGCACGTTCGATCTGAAGAACGTACAGCGGCTTTTCGTTCGCAATACCTAAACCGCGCCGCTGGCCGACCGTGTAGCGGTGAATGCCGGTGTGTTCGCCGATCACGTCGCCCGCAGCGGTGACGATCTCGCCGGCTTCCGGAAGCTCGTCGCTGCGGTCCTGGTGATCGAGATAACGGTCGATAAATTCCGAGTATTTACCGTCCGGCACAAAGCATATCTCCTGTGATTCCTTTTTTTCGGCGACATAAAGATTGGCGTCGCGTGCCAGATCGCGGACCTCGCTTTTAAGCATTTCGCCTAACGGAAACCAGGCACGCGAAAGCTGTTCCTGATTTAGTTCCCAAAGGAAATAGCTTTGGTCCTTCCAATGATTTTTGCCGCGAAAAAGGCGATACCGGTCCGCCGCTTCGTCATATTCGACGCGGGCATAATGTCCCGTCGCGACCTTATCACAGCCGAGGCTGACGGCCATTTTGTCGAGCGAGGCGAATTTCAAACGCGAATTGCAGGCAACGCACGGAATAGGCGTTTCGCCGGAAAGATAGCTCTGAACAAATGGTTCGACAACGGATTCTTCAAAATCTTTCTCAAGATTCAGGACATAAAATGGCATGCCCAAGCTCTCGGAAACGCGGCGGGCATCGTAAACATCATCGAGCGAGCAGCAGCGTGACGGCAGCGGATCGCCATTTTCGTCCACATTTATATTCCGGCGCTGATTCCAGAGCTGCATCGTAAAACCGATCAGCTCATGCCCCTGCTCTTTTAATAAAGCCGCCGCCGCCGAACTATCGACACCGCCGCTCATTGCCACCGCGATCTTCATAATTAACTCAGCTAACCAACCGTAAATATCTGGCTGCGATTGGATAGTTTAGCTTTTTGGATGCAAAAAGGATAGACGAAGGTTCGATCGGCGGATGTTGGGTTAATTATTTAGTTTCAGACCTGCTGTTTGTGCTATGTTTATTAGCCGTTCATCTGAATGAAGCTCATCCAGCTGCGGGTCGATAATAAAAAACGGCATTCGCAGCGAACGCTCTTTCAGTCCTTTTTCAAGCCATTCGAAAACTTTTTCGGTTTCGCCCAGCCCAAGATGAATTTTGGCAAAATTGATCGGTGAAACATAATTTTCCACTGCTGCTTTTTCGAGATCGCTAAGGATCTTACGGGCTTCTCTTTTCTTTTTTGCCATAGCAAGCACACGTCCTAGTTCGGCAACGACAAATGCCCGGTTCGAACCTGTCGTGACGCCGTTTTGCAAGGCTTCGATGGCTTTGTCAAAACGTTTTTGGGCGGCATACGTGATGCCTAATATCCAATGTGCGGTAAAATGGTTCGGCTCGATCTTTATGGTCAGGAGCGCCTGTTCCTCGGCTTTTTCATATTGCCGCGAAAGATAATAATGCCACGCGAGATTGGCATTGATCACCGGCAGCAGCGAATCTATCTCCAGACAGTGTTTGGCCTTTTCCAGCCCTTCCGGGATCCGTCCTTCAAGCAGCAGGTTCAGCGAGTAAAATTGATGCGCCGCGAGATAGTTCGGGTTTATTTCAATAGCCCGCTCGTATTCTTTTTGCGCCTTTTCACGGTTCCAATCAAACAGGCCGAGTGTTGCTCCGTACGAAGCATGTGTTTCGGCGATCGTGTTATCTAGCTCAATGGCTTTATTGGCATATTCTTTCGATCTCTCGGCGGCAATGCCGGGCGGTAATATCTCGTAAAATCCCAAAAGAGAGTGGTAATCCGCCAGGCCCGAATATGCCACGGCGTATTCGTCATCAAGCTCGATCGCTTGTTTGAAATACCCGATCGCACTTTTGAAGCCGTCGGCTGTTCGCCGGTTCCACAAACGGCCTTTTAGGTAAAGCTGATACGCCTCGACATTATCGGTATAACGTTTTCGCAAAACCGCTTTTTCATTACTTAACAGCTTGACCTTGAGCGAATCGACTATCGCCAGAGCTATCTCTTCCTGAATTTCAAAAACATCCTCAAGCTGCCTGTCATACCGTTCCGACCACAGCTGATAACCATCCACGACATTAATTAATTGAACCGTGATCCGCAAACGATTTCCGGCTTTTCTGACGCTACCTTCCAAAACGGTCTGAACATTAAGTGCCTGTCCAATATAACGAACGTCCGATTCCCGCCCCTTGAATGAAAACGTCGAGGTCCGTGCAGCCACGCGCAGTTTGTCCAGTTTCATCAGGCTGTTTATAAGCTCTTCGGCCAGGCCGTCACAGAAATATTCATTTTCCATGTCGTTACTGACATTAACAAAAGGCAGTATCGCAATAGACGGCAGAGCGGTTTCAAAGCTGCGATGAGAAATAAGTTCGGGAAACGACGGGCGGAAAACCAGCGTTGGCGAATTGGATATGAACTCGTCCGTGATCAAAGTTGATCCATCCTCCAGACAATAATTGAGGGTATCATCGACATATGTCTGTTGGCAGATCGGGCAGTGTTTCATAAAAATTTACACCATTATTATGCCACACACGCAATTTCAAAAGCATTATTAAAAATCATGCGCAAGAATATAGTGTGTGTTTACAAGCAAAGCAGTAAATCCCACAGCTTGCCTTCACCGCGTTGCACTATCAAATATTTCTATGATAGATTGTGATTATTATGCGTCCAGAAATTGTCTAAGTCATCCGCTTTGCAGCGTCCGTCGTCAACTATCTCTTCTATCGAAGTGACGGGCTTCCCTTGCACATCTCGTGCTTCATTTTTTTTGTTCTAATAAAATTTATATGTCTTTAGATGGAGAAATTGTGTCTGCACAGACACATGACAATTCTTTTTGGCCGGTGATCAAAGAGGCTTTTCGCGGATCGGGCCGTGATTTTACGTCCGGTCCGATATGGATAGCACTTATCATTCTGGCGATCCCGATGATCCTGGAAATGTCGGGCGAGAGCCTGTTTGCGGTCGTCGATATTTTCTTTGTTGGAAAATTGGGGGCAAATTCGGTCGCTATCGTCGGCCTGACGGAATCGGTAATGGCGCTTGTTTATGCGGTGGCATTTGGGCTGGCGATCAGCGCAACCGCGACCGTTTCACGCCGTGTCGGTGAAAAGGACGACGATGGCGCCGCTAAAACAGCCGCCCACGTTATTTATCTTGGCATTCTCATCTCATTGCTGATGAGCGCGGCCGGGATAATTTTTGCGCCGTATATTCTTAAATTACTTGGTGCCGGGCCGGAGGTTATTACTGAGGGCGCCAGATTTATGCGCATTATGCTCGGCGGCAATGCCGTGGTCGTGTTCATTTTTTTGTTGAACTCGATCTTTCGCGGCGCCGGTGATGCGGCTATAGCGATGCGTGTCCTGCTTTTGGCAAACGGCCTCAACATGATACTTTCCCCGTGCTTTATCTTCGGTATCGGGCCGTTTCCGGAACTTGGTGTCATCGGAGCGGCGGTTGGAACGACAATTGGCCGGGCATTGGGCGTTCTGTTCGCTTCGTGGCAGCTATTTAGGCCGGGCGGGCGAATTCATGTCAGCCGGGAAAGCTGGAAACTTGATCCGTCGCTGTTATGGAAGCTTTCTAAGCTTTCATCGACCAGCGTTTTACAGCTATTGATCGCAACCGCAAGCTGGACGGCTTTGATGCCGATCCTCGCGGGTTTTGGCGAGAAGGCAATTGCCGGATATGTAATTGCGCTGCGCGTAGTGATGTTCGCACTGCTTCCCGCTCTAGGCCTGAGCAATGCAGCGGCGACGATGGTCGGGCAAAATCTCGGGGCGGACAAGCCGGAACGATCCGAACGGTCCGTCTGGACGGCGGCAAGTTTTAACGCGTCGGTCTATTTCAGCATCGGGATGGTCTTTATATTCTTTTCGCACCCGATCATCGGCATTTTCACGGACGAACCGGAAGTCCTGGCTTACGGTACAAGCGCTCTGCACATTATCGCTTACGGCTTTACGTTTTACGGGCTTGGAATGGTTTTGGAAACCGCATTCAATGGCGCAGGCGATACATGGACACCGACATATTTGAATTTTTTGATATTTTGGGTGTTTGAGATACCAACCGCGTATTTGCTGGCATATTATTACGGTTTGGGCCCGGATGGTGTTTTCTGGGCCATAACCGTCGCCTTCTCGCTGCTTGCTATTGCAAGCGCCATACTCTTCCGGCGCGGAAAATGGAAGCTGAAGGTCGTTTAATAGATTTTCTGCAGTTCCTTTGAAGCGATAAACTTGGCAAAGCCACCAATGAAGATCCATTGAAGGTAGACGAGTTGCAGAATAAAAAGACCGGCCATGAATTCTCCTCCGAGAAGCTGGCTGACAATGATGGCGGGACGATTGAGGTCAGATATAAGTTTTTCGTAGGCGCTTGATGAAACTATGTCGCGCTCTCCGAGTAACAGCATTAAAACATTTACTATAGCTAGTAAATTGCCAAATGGGTTTGTGAAACTTGCGTGTAGGAATTGTCTGTTTTTCATCGGTGTTGTCCTCTGCTATGTTAGTAACACATTGTGAGCAAGAATTTGTTCCACAATTTGCGCCAATGAATTTCCCTGATCCGCAAACGCACGATTTTCCAGCATGGGTTTTGGCCGGTGAATACTTTTACGACGGTCGCGATATTGTCAGCCTCGGCAATGAATTGACCGCCGAAAATGTTCGCGACGCATATATTAACGGTATATTTCCGTGGCACATCGACGGGATGCCGCTGCCGTGGTATTGCCCGGCGAGACGCGCGGTCCTCGAATTTTCCGGGCTTAATATTCCCAGAAGCCTGCAAAAAGAACTCCGCAAAGGCAGGTTTTCATATACGATCGACAAGGCCTTTCGTGAAGTGATGGAAAATTGCTCAAATATAATGCGGCCCGATCAGCGCGGAACATGGATCACGCCGGAATTTATTAACGTTTACACGGAGCTGCATAAAACCGGAATTGCCCACAGCGTTGAGGTTTGGGACGAAGCGGGTGAACTTGCGGGCGGGCTGTACGGCGTCGATTCGGGCGGTGTTTTCTGCGGCGAAAGCATGTTTCACAAAGCCTCGAACACCTCGAAACTTGCGCTCCTGTTTTTGATCGACCACATGCGGGAACGCGGAGCAACCTGGCTCGATGCCCAGGTAATGACCCCGCACATGGAGATCCTGGGGGCAAAAGAGATCGGCCGTAAAGAGTTTTTGACAAAATTAAAGGAAACGCAGGAATTGAAACTGTCTCTGTTTTAAAGGCAGAAACACGAACGGTAGGAAGTGTGTTCTTCTATTCCGCACTCCGCATTTCGCATTCCGCAATCAAATCAAACATATGCCGCACCGCGAAAGAAAAAATATCCGCGCCGGACTAAAGGTCGCCATCGTCCTCAAACAGGACCAGCGGACCGGCAAACAAACCATCGGCACCGTCAAAGACCTGCTGACAAATTCCGCCTTCCACCCGCACGGCATAAAAGTCCGCCTAACTACCGGCCAGGTCGGGCGTGTGCAAGAAATTCTACCAAATACTTTGAATTAGTTTTTACGAGATTGCTTCTAAAACTTGCCTTCATCACAAAAATGCATTAAAACATATAAGACGCGTTTCATCGCTGCAACACTATGACTAATCATGTCGCATGAATTTGGAAATATTAATTCTTGGACGAAGGATAAACTAGATCGCGTTCAGGATTATTTAAATGCTTATTTAACCGCTCTTAAAAACCAGAATTTTCACCTAACTTATATCGATGCTTTTGCTGGAACCGGTTATGTAAACATGCCTTTTATAGCGCCGCAAGAAGGATTGTTCGATTTTGAGTCCACCGTTACTTTGAAGGAATTTATAGATGGATCTGCTCGCATCGCTTTACAGACTGATCCAAGTTTTGCAAATTATATTTTCATTGAACAAGACAAGAAACGATGTGAGGAGTTGGAAAAACTAAAATTAGAATTTCCTGCTCTTGCCAATTCGATCAGTATAATTAATGGCGAGGCAAACGCACACGTTCAAAAATTGTGTGAAATGAACTGGATATACAGAAGAAGTCGAGGTGTAATGTTTCTCGATCCTTATGGAACGCAAGTAAGTTGGGAAACTATAAAAGCGATTGCTAATACTCAGGCAATCGATTTGTGGTTACTTTTTCCAATTGGAACTGTAAATCGACTTCTGAATAGAAATGGTAAAATTAAAGAAGGCCGCAAGTATAGTTTGAATCGCTTATTCGGTGATGATTTATGGTTCGACACTTTTTTTGATAGGCAGACAAGACACAGTCTTTTTAGTGACGAATCCGAAACTCTATTTGTGAAGAAAGCATCTTTCGAGGCGATTGCAGACTATTTTGTGTCAAAGCTAAAATCTGTTTTTGCCGATGCTGTGTCTCGGCCTTTAGTACTGACCAATTCGAATAATTCACCCATCTTTCTTTTATGTTTTGCGGCTGGAAATCCTAGAGGAGCTCCGATTGCAGTAAAAATTGCCCAGCATATTTTAGGTAAAAAATAACATGGCACACAAATCTCCAATAGAATGGAC
The DNA here is from genome assembly GCA_043740295.1 of Pyrinomonadaceae bacterium. Classification (GTDB taxonomy): domain Bacteria; phylum Acidobacteriota; class Blastocatellia; order Pyrinomonadales; family Pyrinomonadaceae; genus OLB17. Next base: position 24,366 of record JAYUCO010000038.1, read on the forward strand.
AGAATCAACTTGGAATCCTGTTACGGGCTGTAAAAAAATCAGTCCGGGCTGTAAGAATTGCTATGCTGAGCGCTTGTCGAAGCGTTTAAAAGCGATGGGGCAGGCCAATTACAAAAACGGATTTAAGCTGACATTGCAGCCGCAAATGCTTGAACTTCCACTCAAATGGAAGAAGCCGCAGACAATCTTTGTGAATTCGATGAGCGATCTTTTTCATACCGAAGTCCCGCTCGAATACATTCAGCAGGTTTTCGATGTTATGAAGCGGGCGAGTTGGCATCGCTTTCAGGTTTTGACGAAACGTGCAGACAGGCTTGCGGAGATTAGTTCAGAACTCGATTGGGCGCCGAATATTTGGATGGGTGTTTCGATCGAAAGCCAGAAGTATGTGAACCGAATAGATGATTTGCGAGCAACCGGTGCGAAGACAAAGTTTCTATCTTTGGAACCGCTTCTTGGGCCTCTTATCGATTTGAATCTAACTGACATCGACTGGACGATCGTCGGCGGCGAAAGCGGTTACGGAGCCAGGCCGATCAAGGAGCAGTGGGTTCTAGACATTCGCAGGCAATGTGCGGATCATACTGTTCCTTTTTTCTTCAAACAGTGGGGCGGATTCAACAAAAAGAAAACTGGTCGCTTATTGGAAGGCAGAACATATGATGAAATGCCTAAATTGGCATATGCTTGATTTGAAGAATCAGATTTACACAGAAACGCAGAGAAAGAATTAGGGGGCCTCTCTCCATTTTCTTTTTATATTAAAAAACTTCCTGAATCTCCAGATTCTTATCCAGTGCAATGTCTTCAATGAATATCCGGTGCAGCACTTCCATCGATCTCACTACTTTTTCTTCCTCCGCCGGCCGCCGACTGAAACAGTTTCGAAGAGTTTGAGCAGGAGAGCGTTGCCTTCGATATCGGGGCGGATGAATTTAAGGGTGGTATCGATACATATGCCGAAGTGACGGCAGAACGGTGCGGTGTTTATCCGCCAGCCGCTGCCACTTTGCAGCACCGGGAACGATCCGGGCAAACGCGGGCTGGCGGGCTCAATCGCGATAATGTCACGCGTACGGCTGTAGTGCAGATACACCGCGGCGGGTTTTCCAAGCTTGGTATAAATATTCCGGTTAAGCAGAATTAGGAGCCCCGGGTTGATCGTAACGTGAATACGCTGACTCGTCGCTTCGTTTGGGCCGCCCTGAAATCTTTCAAATTCTCTATCCATAATGTTTATTGCACGCGAATCGTGTCTGTATCAGAGATAGCACAATATTCCATCCGTGGTCAACGCTTTTTTTTGATCTAAAGGTCAGGCTGGCTGCACGGCAGGATCTTATTGATTTCGCCGGCTTGTCGCTGGTTTCGGCCTTGTTGGCGTTGTTAAAAAATATGCCTGTAAAACATCGCCGTAGAACGGGTTTTCATCGACCTCAAAGCGTGTTTTAGATTCGGGAAAAAAGCCGATTTACCAAATGGCCGCATAACCTCGCTTCGTCAGGCGCAAAAATGAGCAACGCTTAAGATAACGCTGCCCAAAGCTGCGGATTGACGTCCGTATCACACGTCCAGATTCTTTACATCGAGCGCGTTATCTTCGATGAATTTGCGGCGTGGTTCGACCTGGTCGCCCATTAGAACGGTGAAGATGCCGTCGGTTTCGATCGCGTCCTCAACGCGGACTTGCAGCATCGTGCGTTTTTCCGGGTCCATCGTCGTTTCCCACAGCTGTTCGGGGTTCATTTCGCCTAGGCCTTTGTAACGCTGAATGGTCAGGTCTTTTTTGGCCATTCCGGTGACGCGTTCGAGCAAAAGTTCACGCGAATTTATCGTCTCGCTCGAGCCATTTTCGCCGACGATGAAAGGTGCGGCGAAATCTTCTTCGAGGCGAAGCATCAATTCGATCGCCTTTTGAAATTCGACATAGCTCGCCATGTTCCAATCAAAAAGAATACGCTGAAGGTTAGGCATCGTGATCTGAATTTCCGAAAGCCCGTGTTCCTCGTCGCTCATAAGATCGGTATCGAACCCGGCGGCGGCGATCTTGCCTTCGAGCTCGGCCATAAGTTCTTCCTGTTCGAAAACCTTTCGCAGCTTAATGCCGTGCTTTTTCAGCACGCCGTCCTTACCTGCGAAAGCCTCCATAATAACATTCAAAAGCTTGTCATCATTGCCCATGCGGCGGGCAAAGCGTTCGAAATAGTTCTTATATTCGATCGTTTGCTCCAACGCTTTCGCGAGCTCGCGTCCGGTAACCGTTTTATCGTTGGCGGTGATTTCGACGTCGTTCGTGCCCATCCGCATCAGGTAGCGGAACATGGCTTTTTCGTCCTTGATGTACTCTTCCTTTTTGCCGCGCTTTACCTTGTAAAGCGGTGGCTGGGCGATGTAAATATATCCGTTTTCCAGCAATTCAGGCATTTGCCGGTAGAAAAACGTAAGTAAGAGCGTCCGGATATGGCTGCCGTCAACGTCGGCGTCGGTCATTAAACAAATTTTGTGATAGCGCAGCTTATTAACGTCAAAATCGTCCTTTCCGATGCCGGTGCCGAGAGCGGTAATGAGCGCTTTGATCTCGCCGTGGCCGAGCATTTTATCGAAACGCGCCTTTTCGACGTTCAATATCTTGCCTTTTAGCGGCAAAACGGCCTGGTTCTTACGGTCGCGGCCCTGCTTTGCCGAACCTCCGGCGGAATCTCCCTCAACGATGTAAATTTCCGACAATGCCGGATCTTTTTCCTGACAATCGGCAAGCTTTCCGGGCAATGTCGATGAACCAAGGGCACTTTTACGCACGATTTCGCGGGCCTTTCGGGCAGCTTCGCGGGCACGGGCGGCGTCAACCGATTTTCCGACGATCTTTTTTGCGACGATCGGATTTTGCTCAAAAAATTCGCCCAGCTTTTCGTTCAGGAAAGATTCGACCTGGCCTTTGACAGGCGAATTAAGCTTACCTTTGGTTTGGCCCTCAAACTGCGGCTGCGGAATTTTAACACTGATAATTGCGACCAGACCTTCGCGCACATCGTCGCCGGACAGCGTGACTTTAGCGTTTTTCGTTAGCCCGGAGCTTTCCGCGTAATTATTGATCGTCCGCGTGATCGCACCTCGAAAACCTGAAAGATGCGTTCCCCCATCGACGGTATTGATATTATTCGCAAACGAAAATATCTTCTCGTCGTAGCTATCGTTGTACTGCATCGAAATTTCGATAGAAAGCTCGTCAGACACGACCTCAAAATAAAGCGGCTCTTCGTGCAGAGGACTCTTGTTTTTGTTTAAATGTTTGACGAACTCCGCAATACCCCCTTTATAAAAAAATTCATGTGATTTTTCGGGTTGTTCGCGTTCGTCTTTAATAAAGATACGGATACCTTTGTTCAAAAAAGCCTTTTCACGCAGCCGTTCGGACAGCTTTTCAAAGCTGTAAATTGTCGTTTCGAAAATGCTCGAATCCGGGCGGAATGTGATCTTAGTTCCGCGTTTAGAGGTCGTTCCCGTTTGTTTGAGCGGAGCGAGCGAAATGCCGGCCTCAAACTCCATCTCATGTGTTTTGCCGTCACGCCATATCTCGAGCTTCAGATATTCGCTGAGGAAATTTACGCAGCTAACGCCGACGCCGTGCAATCCGCCGGAAACCTTGTATGAATTTGAATCGAACTTGCCGCCCGCATGCAGGATCGTCATCACGACCTCGGCGGCCGAACGCCCTTCCTGCTTATGTATATCCGTGGGAATACCGCGTCCGTTATCAATAACCGTAACGGAATTGTCCATGTGGATCGTTACTTCGATCGTGTCGCAATACCCCGCAAGGGCTTCGTCCACCGAATTGTCCACGACCTCATAAACCAAATGATGAAGGCCAATCTCGCTGGTCGAGCCGATGTACATCGCCGGGCGTTTCCGCACCGCGTCGCGTCCCTCTAAAACCGTGATCGAATCCGCCCCGTATTCTGTCTTTGCTTTAGCCAATTTTTATAACCTCTTGTTAATATCACGCCGCTTATGTTTTAGTTTGAAATTAATTATTCTGAATTGTCGGCGAGTGTGTTTACTGAAATAATTCTTTGCAAATCAATTAGTTATTGTAGCATTTTTCCGCAGTAAATAACAGCGTAGACGATGACCTTACCTGGCTTTTCAGACCTGTTCGGCCGTTCCGTTTTCCACACGCAAAACATTAGCTTTTTCACCAAATGTTTCAACAAAACCTTCTTTTGAAGTCGTAACGAAAGTCTGTGTTTTATCTTTGAGAAATTCTAGAAGTTGCCCGATACGCTGATAATCAAGCTCGGCGTCGATGTCATCAAGGAGGAAAAGCGGATATTCGGCGCGCTGCGAGAAATAGACGGAGAGATTCGCCAACTGTAACAGGAGCAGGGCGCTTCGCTGTTGGCCGGCCGAGCCGAATTTACGCAGGTCGTGGCCGTCAAATTTGATCTCCAAATCGTCACGATGTGTACCTACAAGCGCATATCCGGACACGATCTCGGCCTGAAGCCGTATTTTCAAGCGCTCGCTGATGAGAGCTTCGTAGTCGGTTAGATCGCCTTTGTCTTCCAGGGATGAGACATAGCGGATTGAGAACTCCTCGCGGCCAAAAAGCTTTTTTTCCAGCGCCTCATTGATCCGCTCGACAAAACGGACGCGCGACCTGTGGATGCGTGTAGCCAGTGCCGCCAGCTGTTCATTCCACGGCACAAGCAGCTCCGAAATCTTTTCAGCCGGATATTCATTCTCACGCGCCGTTTGCAATAGCGAATTTTTCTGTTTGATGACCCGGCTGTAATCGGACAGCGTCTGCACATACGGCGGGTGAATGGAAACGATCGCGACGTCCAAAAACTTGCGACGGGCTTCCGGTGTGCCGCGAATTATCTCAAGCTCATCAGCATTAAAAACAACGGCGTGAAGCTGTCCAAGATACCGCTGTACAGTCTCACGTTTGCCGTTCACCGTAAAACTTTTCGTATTGCCTTCAAGAACTGCTTGCAGATCACGGTGAATATCTTCAGATTGCATAACCTTTCCGCGGACGATTGCGAACTCTTCGTCAAACCGGATCGCTTCCTGAAGCTTGGCCGTCTTAAATGATCGAGTCGTGGAAAGAATGTGAATGGCTTCGAGCCAATTGGTTTTGCCGTGGCCATTTTCTCCAAGGAGGATATTCAGGCCAACCCCGCAAACGATTTTCCCTTCCAAGTTGCGGAAGTTTTTGACCTCGACAGTTTCCAGCAGCATGCAAAAATTCTAGCATGTAATCTGAGATTTTTATTTGTCCGGTCTATTTCTATTGCAAGGATAGGCTTTTTGTGCCAAACTAACTGTGGTTATTTTCAACAGTTCCCCCGGGAAAATAATTTAAATTCCCCTTATTAGAAATAATTTCTGAATTCCAATCCAATTGAGCATATATTTTATATAGAGAATGTTGAACATTCTTGAACAAGTTTTAACTCCTGCCTGATATACAAAAAATGAACATTGTTAAAATATTGCTATTGGTTGTGGTTCTTTCTGCGTCAGTCATGGCTCAGCAGGTATTAAAGCCCGGTTCCGCAGCTCCTAATTTTTCTGGTGAATTATTGGACGGGAAATTATTTAGCCTTAACGATCTGCACGGTAAGGTGGTCGTGCTGACATTTTGGTCCACTAAATGTGAGATATGCCACAGCGAAATACCAAAGCTAAATCAGATCGCCGAACATTATAGGAATAAAGATGTTGTTTTTCTGGCATTGACCATGGAAAATCAGATCAAGGTCGAGCCTTACTTAAAAAAGAACCCGTTCCTTTTTAATATCATGCCGAACAGTTTTGGCGTTGTGCTGAAATATGCGGACATGGACCGAAGCGGAAATATTGATATGGGTTTTCCGTCATATTTTCTAATAAACCAACAAGGATCGATCGCCCTTAAATCAAGCGGCTGGGATAAAGCAGCAAATCTTGATGCCCAGATATCACATTTGCTTGCTTCCGAATAGATTTCTACTCATCAGTGTTCTCTCCTCTGAAGCCCGGCTATCGATATAGCCGGGCATTTTTTTGTTAATGTCAGGAAATTTGTTTATCATTGATTTTTGCGATATATTTTCCATTCGCCGTAAAAATTGCGGCACAAACGGAGAGGTAGCCTAATTGGTAAGGCAGTAGTCTTGAAAACTACCGCGAGTGATCGCTTGCAGGTTCGAGCCCTGTCCTCTCCGCCATCTTTATTTGTATTCTAGATTTGCGATTTGAAATCGCAAATCTAGGTTCCACAAAACCCATCCAAATTTAATATTTCAGAGTTTTCTTGATTTAATCAGGCATTCTGTTATAACTTAAGCGTAACTGAATGAGTGTTCATTCATACCTATGATCCGTGATGCAATCCTAATTCGCAATTCGAAAATTTCTATATGTCTAGCAGTTCACTTTCTGAAACACCGGTCCGGGCGGTCGTCGCCGATAAACGCGAAGCAATACTTCGGGCGGCGATAAAGGTTTTCGCGGGTAAGGGATATTTCAATTCCAAGGTTTCCGATATTGCCGGTGCGGCAGGAATAGCCGACGGCACAGTATATCTATATTTTAAGAGCAAGGACGAAATACTACATTCGATCTTTGACCGGGCGATGGCCGAATTTATTTCAGAGGGCAAAAAAGAACTTGCTGAACTTTCGACGCCGGAGGAGAAACTGCACCGCATTGCCCAGCTTCATCTGGAAAAACTGGGAGCGGACCGTGACATGGCGATCGTTTTTCAGGTAGAGCTTCGTGGTTCGACCAAATTCATGCAGGAATTCTCGGCTGCCGGATTTGCTGAATATTTGGACATCATCCGCGAAACATTCGAGAATGGCCAAAAAACCGGTGTATTCCGCAACGATATGAAACCGGTCGTTTGCGCAAAGATCCTTTATGGGGCTCTCGACGAGATGGTCACAAATTGGATACTTTCGAGCAAATCTTATCCGCTCGCCCCGATGGCTGATGAAGTACTGAAGATCTTTTTCGGAGGCGTCATGCGGAAATGATCAAAACTTTAACAGATCAAGTGCCTTTCATTATAAAACCTCAGGGCCGTGGCCTGCCATTGCTTACCGAAGAACCAAAAACCCTTGCCGAATTATTCCTTCACGCCGTTAAAAACCACAATCGGACAGATGCCCTGAATTTCAAGGGTAATAAAAAATGGACAGCGATCTCTTCGGGCAAAATGCTGGAGCATATCGAAAATATTGCTCTTGGGCTTTATTCTATGGGCCTTCGGAAAGGTGATAAGGCGGCGATCATAGCATCAAATTCCCCTGAATGGACCTTCGCCGATGCCGGCTGTCAATTCGCCGGTGTTATAGACGTTCCTATCTATACAACACTAGCTCCGCAAGCGGTTAAATACATAATTGACGATTCGGAAGCCAGGGTCATTTTTATTCAGGATAAAGCAGCTTTTGAAAGGATCCGTGAAAGCATCTCCGGTTGCCGAACGCTTGAAAAGCTTCTGTTTTTCGACATTAGTGGGGTTGATGCAGCAAACGCCATCTCGCTTGCTGATTTAGAAAGTGCTGGTAAAAGACTAAAATCAGAAAACCCTTCGCTAATAGAAAGTTTAGTAAAAGCCATAAATGCTGATGACACAGCGACGCTGATCTATACAAGCGGAACCACCGGTGAGCCGAAAGGTGTGGTGCTTACGCATACAAATATTCTTTCCAATGTAATTGATGCCGGTGAAAAATACACTTTCAAGGACGACGATGTGCCTCTTTCGGTTCTGCCGTTGTCGCATATTTTCGAACGTTCGGCAATGTATCTTTATATTTTGAACGGAATGTCGGTGTACTATGCCGAATCTATTGACAAAGTGCCGGACAATCTGCGTGAGGTGCGGCCGACAATTTTTGTCGGTGTGCCGCGCATCTTTGAAAAAGTTTACGCAAGGGCTAAATTGCAGGCGTCCCAAAACGGCGGCATTAAGGAAAAAATATTCGATTGGGCGATAGAAACCGCTAAGGAATATGCACTTTACAAAGAAAACAGGCAGCCGGTGCCGGTTTTTCTCGGCCTCAAACATAAAATCGCCGACAAGCTTGTATATTCAAAATTCCGCGATTTCTTCGGCGGACATCTGCGGTCGTGCATCGCCGGCGGTGCCGCTCTCTCTGACGATATTTATCTGATATTTACGGGTGCAGGCATTTCGATCTATCAGGGTTATGGGCTAACTGAAACGTCACCTGTCATTACCTCTAATAATCCTGGAGGGGTAAGGCTTGGGACAGTTGGCAGGCCGATCCGCAATACGCACGTCCGTATTGCAGCGGACGGCGAGATAGAAGTGTTCGGACCAGGTGTAATGTCTGGTTATTACAACAAAGCGGAAGCGACGCGAAAAGCATTTACGGAAGATGGCTGGTTTAGAACGGGCGATATCGGAAAGCTCGACGATGATGGTTTTCTATACATTACGGACCGTAAAAAAGAGCTTTTTAAGACGTCGGGCGGAAAGTACATCGCTCCATCGCCTATCGAACAGATGATAAGATCGTCGCGATTTGTAAATCAGGTCGTGCTTGTCGGCAATGAGAGGCGCTTTGCCGCCGCACTCATTGTGCCGAATTTCGAACAGCTTAGATCCTATGCCAAGATAAAAGACCTGAGTCTATCGACACCAAAGGAATTTTGCGAAAACCCAAAGATCATTGATCTAATCGAACGCCAAATAGATTCGGCGACCCAAAATCTTTCACATTACGAAAAAGTCAAAAAGATCGCATTGCTGGAAAAGGAATTTACCGTCGATGGTGGTGAACTGACCCCGACGCTCAAGATCAAACGCCGGATTCTGGATGAGAAATACAAAGATGTGATCGATAAGATCTATGCGGACATTTAGAAAGGCCTGATCGGAATGCGGTTTGGGACACCGGTCGCAAATTCCAAAAGGTAATCGGTAAATTTTTTCTTTGCTTTATCTACTTCAATAATATCGAAAGCCTGGAGCATGATGTCCGGCTGCTGACCTTTCTTGATCAAATCGTAATTGGCCACGACCACTTCTGGCTCTGAGGCCCCGGTCTTTCGCCGATAAATTTTAATGTTTTTTGTTTTAGCTTCGCGCGTGATCCCGCTCGCCATTGCGACCGCTTGGGTCAATGGCAGACCGCTTTCAGGAATATTAAATTCACCGGGACGTATTACCTCACCTGTAACATATACAGGGGCAGCTTTTTGCACAATTATGATGTCGCCCGGGAAAATTTCCGGATTGGCCTCTCCATTGCCCTTGCGCAAATTTGCCAAGCTGTATAAACGGGATGGCACGTCCAGATCGTTGCCGTTCGCCGATTTCCAATTATCTTGATTTTCCGGCCCTGAACAAAGTGGCGGACGTGTACGAAAGACCTGGATGATGCCACCCGTTTTTTCCGTTTCTCCACCGGCGAATGAGATAAGTTCGAGAAGATAGGCCTTGCGCGTCAATGGCACTTGCAGCTGTTGGCGGACCTCACCGTAAATACTGACCGGCGGGCGGCTGTTTCGTTGTGTTACGCGTATGCTTGCCTGCGGATTCTTCAGGTATTTTGCGAGAAGTTTTGTCACGTCCGCACGAAGCTCGCTTTCAGTCCTGCATTTTGCAAAAACAGGTTTGTCAAAAAAAGGTACTTCGATCTTGCCGTCCTCATCGACCGTCGCAACAAAATCAAATTGTGGTTCGCCTAAGATCTTTCCGGTTATCTCGTCGCCGGGTCCAAGAAGATAGCCTTTCTGATTTTCAAGGTCGGTGGGGACATTTTGCGCAAAACTACTTTGCAACAAACAAAGTGCGGCAGCAAGTACAAATAAAAATCTAAAATGCATGAACAATACCTCGATTAAAATTGACGGGACTTAGGATAACCCACAAGTGTGTTTGATTCAACTTTTCCATAGTCTGGTTGTATGCTCATATTATGCGTTAACTCCTTGGTTTATCGAAGTTTTATTGTTGACATGACCTCTTTCGGCAATGTAATTTCGAAATATCTGGTTTTTTCAATAAACCATTATAAAGACGTGAAAGAACAACATCATTTATCGGAACAGTTGTGGTTTTTACGCCGCCCGATCCAGTTTTTGGGCGACCTTATTGTATTATGTTCGGCATTTCTACTTGCCTGCCTGCCTGCCATCAATGTCCGTATCGGGGAAGATTATTTTGAACGGGCGGTCACACAGCTTCCATTTGTCATATTTGTTCAATTTGCTTCACTATTTCTTGTCGGTGCATACTCAATTCTCTGGCGTTATATTAGCCTCGAAGATCTAAGGGTCTTTTTAAAAGCTGCTTTATTTTCCGGTCTGATTCTAATTGCATTACGGTTTCTGCTTGTTTTCACCGATTTCAATCTATGGCAGGTGCCGATATCCGTAATTTTTATTGATACCGTATTGGCCTTTGGCGGAATGCTTGGTTTGCGGGTTTTGCGTCGGTTTATATATGAATTAAGCGACAAGAACCGACAGTTTGCCGGCAAGCGCCGGGTCAAGCAAAAGGCGGCTCTGCTCGTGGGTGCCGGCCGTATGGGAGCTACGCTGGTAAAGGAAATAAAGGGCCGTGCGGATGCGGAACTTGATATCCGCGGGATCGTAGATGATGATTCGAGAAAAAAAGGTGGCAGTGTCAGCGGCTTTAAGGTACTTGGCACTACCCATGACCTGCCCCGTCTGGTTGACGAACTAAATATCGAGCAGATCGTCATTGCTATCGATCACGCACAAGGGAAAGACATTCGGCGGATTCTAGATATGTGTACGGCAATTCCGGTCAAGGCGCAGATCATCCCCAGTTTGAATGAGATCGCTCATGGCCGCGTTTCCATCAGCCGTATTCGAGATGTCCGGATCGAAGATCTGCTCGGTCGTGAACCGGTCGAGCTGGACGATGAAAATCTCCACGATTTTCTGACCAATAAAACGGTAATGGTCACAGGAGCAGGCGGTTCTATTGGCTCGGAACTTGTCAGACAGATCATTAATTACAATCCAAAAGTTATACTTTTGGTTGAAAGGGCCGAATTCTTTCTGTTTCAGATAGAGCGTGAATTGGCGGCGGAAATTCCTGGCGTTGATCGCATACCTTTGATCGCCGACATCTGCGACGAACCGCGGATGCGTGAAATATTCGAAAAATTTAGGCCGGAAGTGATCTTTCATGCCGCCGCTCATAAACATGTCCCTCTGATGGAATCGAATTCTTCGGAAGCGATAAAGAATAATGTTTTTGCAACCCGCAGCCTGGGTGTGCTGGCCGGCGAGTTCAAAGCAAAGGATTTTGTATTTATCTCTACCGACAAGGCCGTGAACCCGACATCAGTGATGGGGGCCTCAAAGAGGATCGCGGAGATAGTGGTGCAAGACCTCAATCATACCTATAGCACAAATTATATGGCCGTGAGATTCGGCAATGTGCTTGGCTCTGCTGGTTCGGTCGTGCCGATCTTCAGCGAACAGATCCAGAAGGGCGAGGCGATAACCGTTACAGACAAGGAAATGACGCGGTATTTTATGACCATACCGGAGGCGTCGCAGCTTGTCCTGCAGGCCGGTGCACTTGGATCGGGTGGTGAAATTTTTATTCTCGATATGGGAAGGCCGGTCAAAATTCTCGACCTCGCCGAAGACATGGTCCGCCTATCGGGGTTGATACCTTATGAAGATATCGACATCGTTTTCACCGGCGTCCGCAAAGGCGAAAAGCTTTATGAAGAGCTGGAAATAAGCGGCGAGAATCTGCTGAAGACCCATCACCCGAAAATCTTCATCGGCAAGATCGCAACCTATTCAAAAGCAGAAGTTTCAACAATGCTGAGCCGTTTTTGCAATGCTGTTTCGCTGAATGATGAACTTCAAATACGGCTGCTTTTCAACGAAATAATTCCGGAAGCTTCGATCATGGTCCAAGAAAATTCAGTAAACGGTTTTAATGTTCCTAAGGCAAGGACATTTGCACCACATTCAATAAAATTGGGGCTTGTCGAAAAATAGCTATTTATTTGAGAAAAAATTTGAGTGATCTTATTAGATTCGGCGTCAGTATTGACGAAAACCTGTTGGAAAATTACGACCGCTTTATCACCGATCGTGGTTATGCCACGCGTTCCGAAGCACTTCGCGATCTCATTCGTGAAGCGCTCATTGCCCAGAAGATAGAGGCTGGCTCGGACGCTAATGCACTCGGCAGCCTGACCCTTGTTTACGACCACCATTCAAGAACTCTCCTTCAGGAAATGGCAGAAATTCAACATGATTTTCATCAATTGATATTATCTGTTATGCACCTGCACGTCAGCCATGACGACTGTATGGAAGTGATTGCCCTTAGCGGCGTGGTAGCCGACATCGTTGATCTTTCCAACAAACTTCTAAGCCTTAAAGGTGTAAAAAACGGAAAGTTGTTCCTCACCCTGCCCTCGTCGCATATAACAACTTCATAATATTTTGAATCCATATTTGTAGCTAGGGCGAAATATAAATTGATTCGTGCTACTATTCTATGATATGTGTTACTAATTCAAAATCTATTAGAGGGGTTATTGCAATGAAAAATCTACACTCTTTCCATTCATTTGGTTTGGCAGGGATTTTCCTGGCTCTTTTTTTAATAAGCAGTTTCAATGCTGCCGCTCAAACTACGAGAACCTTGTCGGGCGTAGCCGTAACTCCCCAATTTGAACTGATACCTGGTGTTTTGATCGAAGTTCAAACATCCGGCGGCAAACTAATGACCACTTCAGATGCGGAAGGTAGTTTTTCACTCCAAGTTCCAAACGAATCGCTTGCGGTTAGATTTTTCGGTAAGAACATCAAACCGGTAACACGTATTTTCGGCCCTTCGGATAAACTTGACAAACTTCAGATCAAAATTTCATATATTATCGCGCCGATAAATGAAAACGTAACGATACGTGCTAACCCGCTGACACCGGAGATTGAGCAGCGTAATGACGAGGCATTTGACAGGAACAAGAATTTTGTCGCCCGGGACGATCAGGTTATAAATTCTCTCAACTCGGGGATAAGTGTCGGACAGCACGAAGGCGGCGGCAAAAGTATCGAGATCAGACGTTTCGGCTTCAATCTCGACCACGGCGGCGTCAACGGCGGGCTTAAAGTTCTGGTCGATAATTTTCAGCAAAATCAGGTGACACAAGGACACGGACAAGGATTTCTCGGCAGTTTAAAAAGTTTATCATCCGAACTCGTTCAGGATGTGACCGTCATCAACGGGCCTTTTTCGGCGCAGTTTGGCGATTTTTCCGGCTTAGGTGTCATCCAAATTCATCAGAAAGAATCGCTGCTGCAGCAATTGACCCTTCGCTTTCAAGGCGGCAGTTTTGACAGCTATCGCACTTTTCTAGCATACAGTCCGCAGATAAAAAACGTTTCTTCTTTTATCTCCTACGAAGCTGCCTATACAGACGGGCCGTTTTTAAAACCGCTGAATTACAGGCGCGACAATATAACCGGAAATTTAACCCAGAAGATAGACGACAGCCAGGCAGTTGGGTTCAAGCTCAATTATGGACGCAATAATTTTTCGTCGTCGGGAGAGGTTCCGCTTGATGAGATCGAAGCCGGACGGCTCGACCGCTTCGGTGTGATCGACCCGTTTAACGGCGGGCGAAATCAGCAGGGCATAATCGGAGCTTATTACCGAAAGGAATTTAAATCGGGCCAGACTTTCAAAGTGGATGGATTTTTAAGGCGTTCGCTTTTCGATCTGACCTCGAATTTTACTTTCTTTTTGCTCGATCCGGTTTACAGCGATCAGATATTACAGCACGATTCGCGGCTTGAAGAAGGCATAAATTCACAATATTTGCTGCCTTACAAACTTTTCGGCAGACAATCACTATTGACCTTCGGAGGAAACTTTCACGCCAGCCAAATTAATGTCGGCCTTATACCGACATTCAACGGCACTGGAAACCGTAAGTTTTTCCCCGGCAATATCAACAATCCCGACGTAACTTTTACTCAGGCTCATGCCAACGTCAATAATTATGCCGGTTATGTGCAGAACGGAATAGACCTGGCGGACGGCCACGTCCATGTCGAAGCCGGGTTGAGGTTCGATACTTTTACCTTCGATGTAAATGGGTTTGAAACCACCGATATCAACCGGCCACTCGTCGGAAAACAAACAGCTACAAAACTTCAGCCGAAATTAACCATTCTGTGGTCGCCGTTTGAAAAATTTCCTATTTCCTTTTACGGCAATTACGGCCGTGGTATTTCAAGCCAGGATGCTCGCGGCGTTATCCGCAATCCTGATTCCCCGCAAATCTCAACGACGGATTTTTATCAGACAGGGGCCACTTATAATGGCAAGCATTTTTCTTTCGCACCGAATTTTTTCTTTATTGACCGATCGAACGAGCAGGTTTATATTCCGGATGACGGTTCGATTGAATTTGCCGGGCGCTCACGGTCGTACGGTGTGGAACTTAAGACATTTGTGCGTATCCAACGATATCTGAGTTTTAACGGTGGCTTAACACAGGTTTTGAAGGCGTTTTATCCAGGTCAATTTACCGAATCCGATCCGACCCAAAGGGTTATCGTCGAGAATGCACCACACACGACGGCCAATGGAAGTTTTGTTCTGACCGAGCTAAAAGGCTTTAACTCATGGCTCACGTGGCGGCATATTTCAAGTTATCGGGTTGTTGCCGAAGACCCCGCTATTCGAGCCTTTAGTTACGATGTCGTGGATTTCAGTATTTCCAAACGTCTTAAAAAATGGGTGGATGTCAATTTCTCAATTGATAACATTCTGAACAAAACATACAACGAAACGCAGCAATATCACGAATCGCGTCTACGGACGGACTTTCCTATTGGCGTTGAACCGGAAACCGGCAGAGATATTTATCCGTCGCGATTCCACATCACACCCGGTTACGGAACTGTATTCAATATCGGTGTGACATTTCGTATAGGAGCGAAGAATTAGCTTTATTCTATGTTAGAATAGGTGAATGAATCGAATGGATCGTAGTCAAATAGTTACCCGACTCAGGAGACTTTCCGAGCAGGATGATGCGGGTGATTTGCGGTCGACCACGACGCCGCAGGAGCGATGGGATATGATGTGGCAGCTTGCGCTTGATGCATTCGCGTTCAAAGGAGAACCTGTTGCTCAACCCGGACTTCATCGACATATTAACCGCATTTTCCGAAGAGGAAACTGAATATTTGGTGGTTGGCGGCTATGCTATGGCTTTTCATGGCTATGTGCGTGCGACCGGCGACATAGATTTGTGGATCCGCATTTCCAGTGAAAATGTGCAGAAAGTTTGGCGGGCACTACAGAAGTTTGGAGCTCCGCTCTTTGATCTGACTATTGATGATCTTTTAACTCAAGGAATGGTCTATCAAATGGGCGTCATTCCTAATCGCATAGATATAATAAATGACATAACCGGAGTCAAATTTGAAGACGCATGGGAAAATAGAACATCTATTGAATTCGGAGATCTAAAGATTCCTTTGATAGGAAAAGAACATCTGCTTGTAAACAAAAAAGCAACGTGTAGAGTTAAAGATCAGGGTGATATTGCCTGGTTAGAGAATAGTTAGATACATGACTCAAACAAAGATCTCTAAAAACCGTATCTCGCGAAAGGCCGCAAGTTTTACCGAATCAGTTATTCGCGAAATGACGCGTGAGGCGGTGAAATACGGAGCGGTGAATCTTGGTCAGGGATTTCCCGATTTTGCCGCGCCCGAGGACATCAAGCAAAAAGCGATGGATGCGATTGCTGCTGATCATAATCAATACGCGATAACATGGGGCGTGAAGGGTTTTCGCGACGCTATTGCGTCAAAAACCAAATGGTTTCTCGGGATGGATATCGATCCGGAATCCGAAATTACGGTGACATGCGGTTCAACCGAAGGCATGATCGCCGCGATGATGGCGACGGTCGATGTCGGCGAGGAGGTCGTCGTTTTTGAGCCTTTTTATGAAAATTATGCGCCGGATGCGATTTTGTCGGATGCAAAACCGCGACACGTTCCGCTTCACCGCACGGAAAATGGTTTTGTATTTGACCGTGACGAACTCCGGGCTGCTTTTAATGAAAAGACGAAAGCGATAATAATCTGCAATCCGAACAACCCAACAGGAAAGGTTTTTACCCGCGAAGAACTCGAATTCATAGCCGATCTTTGCAAGGAATTTGACGCTCTCTGTTTTACCGACGAAATTTACGAACACATTCTTTACACAACTGACAACGGGCGGCCAAAACCTGTGCATATATGCATGGCGAATATCGACGGCATGCGTGAGCGGACGGTCGTCGTCAATTCGCTGTCGAAAACCTATTCGGTCACGGGCTGGCGCGTCGGCTACTGTATCGCTCCGCCCGATATTTCGTCGGCAATACGCAAGGTACATGATTTTCTGACCGTCGGCGCTGCCAATCCGCTTCAGCACGCCGGAGCTTATGCTTTAAGTATGCCGCCGAGCTATTACGCCGAACTTCAGCTTGAATATCAAAAAAAGCGTGATTTCATTGTTCCCGTCCTGCAAAACGCCGGATTCAAATGCGACGCTCCGCAAGGTGCGTATTATGTTATGTGCGATACGAGCGAATTTGGATTTCCGAACGATGTTGAGTTTACAAAACACCTGATCCGCAATATCGGTGTCGCCGTCGTTCCCGGATCGTCTTTTTATCATGACAAGAGTTTAGGCTCGCAAATGGTTCGATTTTGTTTCTGCAAAAAGGACGAAACGCTCGAAGCAGCAGCAGAAAATCTCCAAAAGCTTCTCCTCGGATAGGCGGAAACACAGGTTCCAGGGAACGCTTTTTACAAATCTCAGATTGTGGATTTCAAATCCGCATGCCGAATTTTAATTTCCATGTCCAAGAACCCAGTCGCTATCGCTACCGGTTCTGACAAGAAGAGGAACTCTTCCTATCCGCATGGGTTTCTGCCTTGTGGGCAACCTTTTCTGGCACATAACGCAACCAACCGAATATCTCGAGCGTATCAGCTTTAGACAATTTTTATTTACAAAATTCAACTGAATTTGGAGGTTTTATGTTACGCAAATTATTTGTCTTCACATTACTCTCATTTTCGGCCTGTGCGTTTGTTTATGCGCAGACGCCTGAACCAAAAAAAGATTACGGCCGGGTGGTCCAGGCCTTTAGCATGTCATTTGACGGCGACGGCGGATATCTTGGCATCCAATCCGTCGAGGTAACCAAGGAGAATTTTTCAAAATTCGGCCTGCGTGAAGTTCGCGGCGTGGCAGTTGAAAAGATCATTGACGGCTCACCTGCCCAAACCGCCGGTTTGCTGAATGGCGATGTCATCGTAAAATTCAACGGCGACGACGTTACGAGCACTAGAAAATTATCCCGTTTGATCGGCGAGGTCGCACCTGATCATCAGGCAAAATTGACCGTCGTTCGAAATGGCGATGACCGCGAAATCACGATCACCGCCGGTAAACGCCCAGAGCCCAAATTCGAATTCGGCGGGTTCACTCCTCCGGTTCCCGGACTGCTTTGCAGACCAGGCGTTCCCCCAACTGCTGACTTCCCTGAGCTGCCGCCATTGCCGGAAGCTCCTTTATTTCGCTCATATCCGGGTGACGACCGTAGTGTGGTTGTTTTTAGAGGCTCATCCGGCCGACGTATCGGCGTAAGTGTCACTGACCTGACCAAACAGCTGAGCGATTATTTTGGGGTTAGCAACGGAGTGATGGTTACGGACGTCCGCGAAAATTTCCCGGCCGCCAAAGCCGGATTGAAAGCTGGCGATATCATTGTCGAAGCGGACGGTAAAAATGTGAATGGTGACGTCGATCTCATTCGGGCGATTACGGGAAAAAAGGAAGGCGATGTAACGCTGACCATTGTTCGCGACCACAATCGGCAAACTATAAATATTACACCGGAAGAAGTTAAGGGAGCATTCAATACATTATTTGAAACACCAGAAGGTGTACCGTTACAGCCGGGTAGCTTCAAATTCGCGCAGCCTGCAACCCCGGCGCCACCTGTTCCGTTAAATCGAATAACTGTTCCGGGACGTATCTTGTAAAAACTTTTCACCACAGAGACGCAGAGAGATGGCAAAAAAGATTTAAAGAATCCGAAACTCTGCGTCTCGGCGGTGAAATAACTCCTAATTCTGCTGTTTTTTAAGCGCGTCCTTCGCCAATTCGTTTGCCCGGTTGCTCAGATCTCTCGCGGATTCCATGATTTTCTGGTAATTTTCGCTGCGTTCCTTAAATTCAACCTTAACTTTTTCACGTAATTGCGTATTTTTGGGGTCGTAATTATCCCGAAGTGACCGTGCTGCTTGTCGATAATTATCAAAAGCGGCCAATTGTTTTTTGAGTGCTTCTTCTTTTAGCCGCAGATATTCCTTGTAATCGGGGTTGATCTGCATATCTTCGGCTTTTGCCAGTTTGTCGATGGCACTTTTGCCGAAATCCGCACCGTCGTTAATGATATAAACGACGTCGTCGGCAATTTTTTTCACAGCAGCGGCATCGTCCTCGCTCATAGCTTTTTTGATCTCTTCGCGTTTGCCTTCGTTTTCTTTGTAGAGAATTTTGATCTTGGTCAGGTCCTGGTTAGCATCGGCAACGATCTTTGCGGCTTCGGAAGTTTCGTCAACCGGGCCAAGGATGTCAAATCCGCTTGAACTTTTACAAGAACCGGCAAAAAGTACGGCAAATATAGCCATGCTCAATAACCCAATATTTATTTTTCCGCCTTTGACTGTCTTCATTGATTCCTTTGTGGATTTTAGCTTATCAGGCGAAAGTTTTCACTACTTTTCCGCCGCCAGATAAAGCCGTCAAGCACATAATGCGTCAATTGCGGAACAGCCAGTAACGGAACGAGATACATTTTCATGTTTTGCCAATCCCAATCGCCGCCGAAAAGCCATTGCCTTTCATGCCACACGCCGCGATTCCACAATAATTCTTCAATATATGCCAAAGCCCAAAGCGTCGCAAGAAATATCAGCCAATTATGCGACAGTGTGTTGTAAATGCGCCCCGTCGATTCCCGCCGGGCACGGGCATAAAAAAAGATCAGTGCAAAATATGGAACGCCATGGATTATGACGTTGGTCACAGTAAATGCGTAATCGGAATTGAAAAATACGATACCGGCGTACCAGCAAATGGAGGTCGTCGCAACCACAATATCTTTCCCGATATTAAGAAACCTTTTCGTCGTGTAAAGATAAATGGATTTGGCGAAATATGCCGTCAAAGCGAATATATATATCGGAAAAAGAACAGTTTCCACTAGCGCTGGAATGTGAAAAAAATCGTTCGGCACAAACCAGTCGAAATTTCGCGGCAGCCTCGTCATCCAAAAAGCGAGCGGATAAACAGTCGCCAAATAGACGGCTGCGGCATCTATCCACCACGTCCAATTTTCAGTTTCATTCAGTTTCCTGCGATATAACGCAAGCCAACCGTATTGCTGCCTGACAAAATGAAACACTGCGACAATTGCCAGGGCCTTCCAGAAAACAAGCTCGCCTTCCGAATACAGCGCCACACCGACCGCGTAACCGAAGAGCGGAACAAGCAGATATAGCCAAAACCGTTTTTTTACTTCTTCTTTATCAAAATATACGCGAAAACTCGTTGACCAGACATGCGCGACATCTATAAAAAGGACCGCCGAAACCCACGTCCATTCCGGCGATTCCCCATTTAAAATGCCCAAACGCCAACCGACCGCCAGAAGCAACAAAGATAGGATAGCGCTCCCGAGAAAAACGGCTAAGTCTATATTTCGGGAAAATAGCCAGGCCTGATCACCGTTTAGGCAAGCAACAGATCGAAACACTGGTTTGGACAAAGTGTTTTGCATTTCATTTGGCGTCTCAGCGTCTCGGCGATAATATTTCCGTAGCGGCTCGCGATCCATGATAAAACGCCTCTTCAAAAAGTGCGATGCCGCTTAAATCAGTATGAGCGAAATGGATATTCCGGTACGGCTGCATCGCTTTTTCACGGACTCCGCTCCAGATAAAGTTCGGCCGCGGGCTGATCATTGCGTGGCCCCAGCGCATGATATCAATTCTTTTGCACAGTTCATATATCTCCGGGTGCGCACGGGCGATGTCGGTCAGGCAGACGTCGGCCAGATCCTTCCATTCGTAATTGAAGAGTTTTGTCCGGCCGTTTTCTTCGGCACACATCGGGTAATAATACGTCCATATCGTCGGCCCGTAGTCGATCTCTTTTTGGTGGGTAGCATTCACATATCCAAGCGAAGGGCTTTCGTAAAGAACATTGTCCCATGAAAGCGGAAAATCCTTTACAAAACGAGGTTTTGGCCGGTCTTTTAGAAAGAGATTAGCGACAAACCATGTGTTGTGTTGAAATTCCCCGGCGGCAAACGGAGCGTCTTCACGAAAGCCACTGATCACATATGGAGCCGTAAACATCGGCGAAGCAAATATAGCTTTATCACAATGAAAACCGCGCAGTTCGCTGTCGTTCAGACAGACTATATCGACGCCTTTTTCGTTTGGGATGACCGAAGCCACAATATGCGATTTCCGTATCTTGATCTGTATTTTTTGGAAAAGATGATTTACAAAACGCCCGTTGCCTTCGGGAAACGTGATAAACGGCTGCGATTCCTGACCCGATCTTCTGACCCGTGAGCAGAAATAGAAAAGCCCGGCCCAGGCGGACGTTTGATCGAGTTTCAGGCCGTAATCATCGCGGCATGCATAATCACAATACCAGATCAGCCGTTCGGATATGAGACCTTTCTGCCGCAGCCATTCGGCAAATGTTATTTTATCGAGTGCGGTCGGTTCTGGATCATTTGAACAATATGCGACCGGAACGACAAATGCTCTTTTTCCTTTTGCATCCCGCCAATTCACCCAATAATCGACATGCTTTTGAAATTCCGCAAATTGCCGTTTGTCTTCCTCTCCCGCACCGGCATTTAAATATAAACCTTCGTACCACCGGCCTTTGTAAAAAACACGTTCTTCCGGCTCGCGGCAGAGAAACTGTTCTTTGACGATTACTTCGCCCGTCGCGGTTCGCCCGTCGGTCAGCGACATTTCGTCCAAAAGCGAGACCAATGCAGTATTTTCCTGAAACGGCACCGGCAGATAATGGGCTCCCCACGGATACCCGACCGGTTCGCCCTTTCCGCTCCGCGCCGTGCCGCCGATCTCCTTTTCCAGTTCTAAAAGAACAAAATCGTTAAAACCTTCGTTTGTAAATTTCCATCCGGCGGACAAACCAGCAACGCCGCCGCCGATTATCGCAACCTTTACCGTTTCCCAATTATCGACCGGAACTTCGAAATTACGATTTTCCCTGAGGATATGCCCGAGGTTTACAGATTGTCCAACGATCTCACCAAAGGGAAATGCCGACTCGTTACTTTGCCGACATGCAGCCAAAGCAAATGGTGCGCCGAGGAATGCAGTCAGGATTTCGCGTCGGGTAAATTTTTGCATCAAAGACCGAGTTCGTTCAAAATCATCATGAGCGGTGCTCCCATTCGTTGCGCATCTTGCGAAAGAGGCTTGATGTGCTGCTGATAAATTGTTTCAATATTCGTTTGCATTTTTCTTTCCTCAATTTACATTTTATCAAAAATTACTCAAACCGCCGCCACTCTGTTTCGTAGTATCTCACCAATGCCTGATTATCCAGGCGGTTTATTTCGATCTCTACGTCAGGCAAGGTTGTGTCCGCCGGAAATTCGAACATGGATGCAAACGAATTATCATTTAAGTATTTAAGCTCGATACCTGCAGGTGGTTTGGCCGGAGTTACAAAAGGCTCAAGCTTTGCGAGCGCGTAACCCCAAACGCCAAAGCTCGGCACCGTCGTTTGATATGGTTTGACGGTGAAACCGGCGGCTTCGAGTGTTTTGACAATGCACCAATATGATTTTCGGGCAATTAGCGGCGATGTTGTCTGTATCACAACCGCCGAATCGGGTCTTAATTTGGATTTGAGCAGATTGTAAAATCGTGTCGTATAAAGTTTACCGAGCGCGAAATTGTTCGGGTCGGGAAAATCGACTATCGCAATGTCAAAAGGCTCGGTGGGCGTGCCGTCCAGCCAGACAAATGCATCGGCATTCGTCACATGCACGCGCGGATCGTCAAAAGAATGCTTATTCAGCTCGCCCAATGCCGGAACGCTTTTGGAAATGCCGGTCATTGCCGGATCAAGATCAACAAGCGTTATATTTTCGACCGATTTATATTTGAGGATCTCGCGCACCGCCAGGCCGTCGCCGCCGCCAAGCACCAATACACGTTTTACATCACCCGCAAAAGCAGCAAATGCCGGATGTACCAGAGCCTCATGATACCGGTATTCGTCAAACGAATTGAATTGCAGATTGCCATTCAAAAAAAGCGCGTATCCGGTTTTGCCTTTCGTAACTACGATACGCTGATAAGCCGAACTCTTTGCATAAATAATATTGTCGGTAAATAGAGCGTCTTCTGCCAATGTCGTCAGCCGGTCGGCCTTGATAAAAGCGATGAGAAGCAAAATGAGGATCACAAAACCTTTGACCCGCATAAAAGTTAAATTCTTCTTTATCAAAGGTTCGAGCAGCCACGTTCCCCAAATTCCGACCGATGCGTTGAGCATCCCGAAAAGTAGCGAAGTACGGTTTAGTCCGAGCTTCGGGACCAGAAATAGCGGAAATAAAAGCGACGCAACCAGAGCTCCGACATAATCGAATGCCAAGACTTTTGAAATGAGGTCTTTGAAATCAAGCTCGTCCTTCAATATCCGCATCAGTAGCGGAATTTCCAGACCGACCAGTACGCCGATGATGAAAACCAGACCGTATAGAACGATCCCGAAGTAGGAAAGATGTGCGAATGTCAAAAAAAGCAGAGGAGCGGAAAATCCGCCGGCAACGGCGACGGCCAATTCGATATCGACGAATTTCTCGGCTAAATTTTTCCCGATGTATCGTGATAGCCATGAACCGACGCCCATCGCGGAAAGATAAATGCCGATAATTATTGAAAATTGAGTGACCGAATCACCGAGAACATAGCTGGACAAGGTTCCGGCAAGCAGCTCATAGATCAAACCGCAGGTAGCGATTATTATTACATTGAGGAAAAGAAGAGGAGTTCGTTTCATTTCGAAATTCAAACAGGATGTACAGGACAAACAGGATCAAAAAAGCACCTGTCCTGCTCATCCCGTCTATCTGTTGAATAACTAATTGCCTTGAATGGCGGCCGAAATTATCATTGCAACGCCGATTATGATCGCACCGATAATAATTGCCAGCGATATATTCTGATCTTCCTCAATTTCCTTTTTGACCGAGAAAGGCGCAACAAGTACAACGATCAAAAAGGCGACTGAAAATACAATGAGGCCGATCGCAACAAAAATAGCGGTCGTCGCAAGCACCGGCATCAGTTCGTCCAGCTTCACTATCATTCCCAAAAACGGCGGCATAGATAAAACATTCAGCATTATTTTCCTCCTCGAAAACCAGTGTAAATAAACGGCACGCCAAGCCGTGAATGACTGCCCGAATTAGCTAATTCCCAGCCAAACCAGGCCGCTGACGAATAGGCCAGCAAAACTCCCACAGCGAAAACAAGATATATTATTTTTAGCATAAGCTTTTTGAATTCGTTTTTGATCTATTCGTCATCATCTGAACCTACAGAACTAACGGTAAACATACTATCTTTCCATTTTCGGGTTTCGAAAGAAAATTTTCTAAATAAACCCAAAACCGGAACTATGGCCAGAATAATAAGGGCGCAGATAAAATTTATGCCGCGGTTCACATTTTGTTCGACCTTGACCGAAACCGGCATCGCTAGTGTCGAATTTTGCCACGTGCCTTCGACCCGCAGCGTATATTTTCCGCCCGGCAGCGATGAAAGCGCCGCGTCCTGTGATTGTCCTCCCTCTGTCCATGCTCCATCGCTGTCGGTTCCGTTATAATATTCTATTGGCACATTGACCGATTCGACCTCCTGACTTTGATCATTGACCAGATCGACGTCCAGATCGGCCCACGAATTACTGACCGGAGCACTCGCGGTGATCCGCACGTTGCGATTTGCCTTGAGCTCAAACGGTTGGCTGAAAACCGCCTGCGGTGTAGCCGGATTGACGAGCGGCGGCAATATAATATCCTCCGATAAAACCGTTTTTGTCAGGCCGCTGATAGGTATCATAAATACCGCCACGACGAACAATAACATTAACGGCAATAATCCCCAGGTGTAATAAAATTGGCCCGTAAACGGCTGATTCGGTGCGACCGACCATGGTTTTTGGAGACCTGTAATACCAAAAGCTTTCTCGACCTCGGCATTCGTCATGTAAACTCCGGCCGACCAATTCATCTCGCTGCCCGTCACTTCCTGTGACAGCATCAGCGGAGCAGAAACATAATCGATGGCACGAACGGTCTCGCCTTGCTCAACGCGCCAGTAGAATTCGCCTTTTACATATTCAACAAGGGCCGGAGAGTCCTGAAATATTTTATAGGTTACACCGTTATAAACGACCGCCGCAGGTGCGGAAGTAATAGAAACACTCATGCCGCTGGCCTGTACCTCGGCAGGATTAACCGGTTCGACAAAATTCCAATGATTGTCCGAATGCACAAGCCAGCGGAAACCGATCATTGGATTGTAAAGCAAATATTCATGCCAAAAATATTGAATACCTTCTATTGTTACACTTCGCACGACTGCTCCGATGATCCTGAATTTGGCGTCGCCGGGAAACGTACCTTCGGCACCGACCGGCAATGCAAAATTCTTATCGGCCTGTGTCGGACTAAGGGCATGAAGGTATGTGAGATTCCCTTGATTGACATCAAGCAGCGAATCGCAGTTCTGACATGTCACACGCTCGGCCTTATCAGGAGCGACAAGAGCAAGCGGGCCGCCGCAATTCGGGCAGCCCATTGCCGCAGTTGAAACTCGTCTTGCCTCTCTCTGCACCGGACGTGCATCTCTGAGGCCGATCTCTTCGAGAGTTACCTGGCTGCCGACAAAAACCCACGGTGGGCTCATGCTGTAATCGATAGTTCCAAAAGCATTGTCACGGCCCGATAGATCGGCGTAATTGCTCTTTTCATTAGGCGTTAACTGATATGGAATTTCTCCATCAGCTGCAACCGACGTGGCCGTGCCTTTTTCGGTTATGATGAAAGCGGTCGGCGCCGGAATTTCCTCGACTACCTGGCCTATCTGCAGCTGATCGAATGACGGCAAAACACGGCCTTCCGGCAGCGGTTGGTAAAATGTGAAATAAAATTTGCCCTGCGCCTCCGCCAGCCAACCGACCCAGCCATTGGAGAACGTCGCATACCATTCATCCCAGGTTCCGCCCATTTCGTGCCTAAGTTGGGCACGTCCTGTAAGCTCGAAACGGTTTCCGTTATAGGTTCCTTTTAACCCAAGTTTGAGCGGTGACTCCGATTCGGAAATCTCGGCGACCTTGCCCAGATCCTGTAACGCCCGGTCAGTTCGTGCAATAGCTGAACGGCAGAACGGACAGACGAGCACTATCGTCGAACCAGCCTTAAATTCGATCGGTGCCGCACATGAAGGACAATTTGCCTGAAGAACGCTCAAATATTACCTCCGGCGGCATTATTTTTCCGATTTGAAATTCCAGATTTTTGATTTGAAATCTTATCGCCCTTGTTCCCCCTTTCAACCTTCGCAACCGTCACAGTATCCGCATTAAGAACTTGTTTTAAATGTGTTTCCCAATCCCACTCCGGCCTTGTCCGACAGCAATAGAGGTTAAAGGTTGCGGTCCCGTGTTCGGGATAGGTGTGACAAGCCAGATGAGATTCCGTCAGGGCGACGAGGCCGGTCACGCCACCTTCGCCTTCAAATTTATGCCATACGGAACCTAAGGTCTTCAACCCCAGATCATCGACGATCTGCGCAAAAACACCCCGCAGGATTCTCTCATCCCGCAATTTGTCCTGATCACAGCCTGCGGCCTCGATCAGCCATTCCGTTCCAACAATCATTCTTTACAGCCCTAAAATCAATACGATAAATCTCTCTGAATGTTTTGAACTAATGTTCCGGGCGGCGCGTTATAATGCTTTTAATATAGAAATATGCCGAACAAAACTATATCCAACTTTTTTACTTTTGTCATATTTGCCGTGCTCATTTCGACGCTTGCTGGGGGCTGCGATACAAGTATAGCCGGTGGCGGCAAACCGCCGTTCTTTGACCATGCAAAATCGCTATATAATGAACCACAAATTACCGGCAGAATAGATTCTGCCGAGATAACGGAAAGTAGCGGCATCGCTGTTTCACGCTGTCAGCCGGACGTAATTTGGACCCACAACGATTCCGGCGATGGGCCGTTTATTTTTGCCGTTAATCACTTAGGAAAGCATCTTGGTACCTGGCAGGTTCGAAATGCCGAGAATATCGATTGGGAGGACATCGCCGGTTTTAAGGACAGCGATGGGAAATGTCGGCTGTTCATCGGAGAAATCGGGAACAACAGGGACGAGCGGTCGGAGCAAAAGTTATACCGTATTGCTGAACCGAACGTTCGCGATTCTGATGCTGATTCCACAAGAAAAGAGCCGCAGCAAACCGAACCCGCGCAAGTACTGACGTTCAGCTATCCTGATTCTCACCAGAATGCGGAAACCTTAATGGTGAATCCGATCAATGGCGATATCTACGTGCTGACCAAGCACAGCAGCCATCCGGCAGGAGTTTATAAACTCAAACCTTTTTTTGACCGAACCGGCACCGTCAAAGCCGAAAAAATAACAGACATAACTGTTCCTGCCGTACCTAACGGGCTATTGACCGGCGGTGATATATCGCCTGACGGGAAACGAGTTATCATCTGTGACTATTTCGCCGCTTATGAACTTGAATTACCGAATGGGTTGGGCAGCTTTGACGATATCTGGAAACAAAAGCCTTCGGTCATTGAATTGGGGGACCGAAAGCAAGGCGAAGCAATAAGTTATTCGTCCGACGGAGTTTCCATATTCGCAACCAGCGAAGGCAAACATTCTCCACTGATAGAAGCAAAAAGAAAATAAAAAACTTACAAAAAATTTTAAAAAACCGACGCCTTTAAAGACGCCGGTTGAATTCTAATCAAATAGCAATTAATTATTGTGTGATTGTGAATTTTCCTTTGTTCTCAATGACCTGTCCGCCGACGCGGTCCTTGGTCACGATCTTGATCTCATAATCACCCAATGGCATGGTATCGGTCGGAAGCAATCTCGCCAGCGTCAATCTTTGGCCGGAATCGCTCAAACCGCTCCAATCCTCCGATTGCCGCAGCACTTCCTTTCCGCCTTTTGTCAGAATATATTCAACGTCCACGGCAGGCCGCAAAGTGGTCTGGTCAATTCCCGCATTGTAAACCTGAAGATAAACGCCTACTTCCTGTCCCTGTTTGTAGTTGCCGGCCAAATTCGGAATTACCTTTGCATTTCCTATGACAAATTGTCCGCCGATATCGCGTTCATTTGTACCGCGAAGCTTGGAAGCAAGTATCAGCGTCGATGTCGAGAGTTTTTTGTCATCATAACGCGGAACCGTAAAGCCCTGATTAATGATGCCTTTGTTGCCTGTAACAACATCGCGGACGACGACATCGACCTTATACGTGCCGGGCGTTAAGGCGATCGCTTTTTGATAGATCGACTTCCTGTCTCGCGTTTCGGCCAGCTCTGCTTTTGTGGAATTGGCAACCACCGAATCTTCGAATATGCCCGAACGTTTGCCGGAAACAGCGGTTATCCGCCCGAAAATATTCATTCGCGCCGTTTCCAGGCCGCCTTCATCCCTAAACGTCAATTCCTTGTTATCGGTCTGTACGGTAAATGTCGCGATCACGCGATCATCCGATTGGCGGAAAAAATCTACGCGGAGGTCAAAACCCAACGGATTGTTATCCAAGACACCGGAATCACCGCCGGCTATTCCCTGAAGATCGCTGAATTTTACCGCCGGTGGACGCTGAAGGCTGGTGATAATCTCTTGGCGGCGGAATGGCGAGTCCTGCTCACGCTGAAAATTCTGCTGGCCGCCGTTAATGTTGCGCTCGCCTTTGTTCGACAGCCCAAGCTGTTCGGCCGTCGTCAATCCCGCACCGGGAACCGTCGCAAGAGCATCTTTTTCGTTTGCATTACGGGCTATCCGGTATTCACCGGTTCCCGTCGGATCGACAAATTCGATCTCGATCCCGTCGCCGACATCGTCAAGATGCCTGTAAAACCATGTTTCAAATGGATATGTGGTGGTTGAGCCGCCGCCTTCATAGCTCGGCCGGTCGTATGCACCGCCCGACGGATGCGACTCTACCGAATCCGGCTTGCCCCAGGCAATATATGTGCGTCCGCGGTCGGTCTTCCATCCGGGGATTCCAGATGTGTAATGTTCATTCGCATAAGCGATCCGTTCGTAATATTCCTCGCGGTATTCATTCTCTTCCGTATCCGGGTTCGGATCGCGGCGACGCCAGAAATTTTCAATGAAATTCTCACGCTCCTCGTCGGTGGTCAATGCATCGAATGCCCGCTTTTCTTCTTTCGTGATAATGTACGCCACGTCGGTATTGCGCCATTTTTTATAAGCTTCCTTAAGCTCCGGCCTGACGTTGCGGGCCTTGCTGTTGGGGTCCTGGCTGGGTTCGCCTTTGTCGGGTTTTTGGCCAAATGCGGCGATGGAGCCGAGGCTCAATATAACCAGGGCAAGCACAAAATTACGGATCGAATTTACATTGGGCATAACAGTAAAACTCCTGCTGTTTTTTCACACCGGCAACCAGCCGGTTTTCATTTAAATTTAGCTATAATGATTTTAGACAGAAATCCTTATTAGTTCAAGATGCGACAAGCGTGGTTCGGGTTGTATAATCCCGCTGGCTGCTGGAAAACATTAAATGTGAGCAAGGTGAATTCTCTATTCTCAAGCCTCGATTTCCTCATCGTCTGTCGTTCTTTTTTTCCCGAAAAACCAAGCTATGAATATTGAAAAGACATAAAGTACCATCATCGGCGTGGCAAAAAGCATCATGTTCGGGATATCTCCGGTCGGTGAAACAACAGCGGCGACTATCAAAATAATAACTATCGCCGGCTTCCAGCTCCGCAGCAGAAAACCCGCGGAAATTAACCCTATCCTCGCTAAAACATAAGTAATTGCAGGCATTTGAAAGATCAATCCCATTGCGAGCATTATGATGATGATAAAATCGAAATAGTCGCTGGCGCGCAGCAGTAGACGGAAATCCTCACCAAGTCCAAGTAGATAGCTGACGGCGGGTGGAAATAAAATATAATAGGCGAATGCCGCCCCGACGACAAAAGAAACGCTCGAAAGCCCAATAAACGGCGTCACATAAGAACGCTCGTGCCGATAAAGCGCCGGAGAAATAAAGCCCCATATCTGCCACAACAAAAGCGGCAGCGACAATGCGATCGCCGCGTAAAGCGAAACTGTAACGTAAAGAGAGAAAGATTCAACCGCTGTCGTCACTATCAACCTTTCTTCCGCATTTGGAGTGTTTTTCGCGCCGAACGCAAGCTCCACCGGCAGCCGCACGCCGGACGGAATTACGGCGTTGTTGGTAATTATCGGCTCATCGGTATAAAGCCCGGCATTTCCCGCTCCATCTATTGCTACAACTGCCTGTATAGAAGTTCCCGGCTGTACCACGCTCACGCCAAGCTTTGTCGATCTGTCAAAAATATAGCGGCCCTTGTCTCCTTCTTTAAGGCTGGAAAGCGGCAGTATCTTTTCCTCGCCGGTTATGCCCTGTATCGGAAGATCTCTTCTCTCCGCATCTGAAAGCGCCTGTCTGATCGGAACCGATAGAAAATCAAATATCTTGTCCGAGACGAACCAGCAAAGCATAAATGCAACAACCACAATGACGATGCTTTTTACAAGTCGCTTTCGGAATTCGTCGAGGTGGTCGAGAAACGACATCTGCGCCTCGAGATCTTCCTCCTTATTTGTTTCAACCATTTTCATTGTTGGCGGCGGCCGTATTTAGAGCCAGTTACGTTTGTCCGACAAGTCGTTATCAGTTTCCGTTGTATCTGTTGTTTTTTCCTTCACATCATCCGCTTTTGTTAGGGAATTATCAAAAAATTCCTTGTCGATAACCTTTATTTCCGGAGCGGCGATCTCAGTTGCTGTTTCCGTGCTGATCGACGTGACGCGGGGCAAAGTATTTTCGTCGGTCTTTCCAATATTTTGCACCGTTTCTTCTACTTCCAGGTTTACTTCGCGTTCCCAGGTCGATTTGAATTCATTGGTAGTATTGCGAAAATCCGCCATTATCTTGCCGGCCTTACGGGCAATTTCAGGCAGCTTTCGCGGGCCGAGAAAAATAAGGGCCACGATCGCAACAAGGATCAACTCAGATGTGCCGATGGATTCCAAAATAAATAAAAACAATTTCGTATCACCTCTCTACAACCTATAACTATCTGTGAACATTCAGCTTACCTCGATCAAACATTCGCCTTTTGAGCTGATTCGGCCAATAATTTTAGCCTCAGGCAGCATCCTTAAAAAGTGTCCGGCGCTTTCCGGTTCGAGGCTGATCAGCAATCCGCCCGCCGTCTGCGGATCAAAAAGAGCGCTCTGCATAACACCATTTACACTGCCAGCAAATCTGACCGTTTCTCCCACATATGTCCGATTATTCTTATCGCCGCGGGTTAACATTCCAACCCCGATCAATTCTAAAACATCCGGCAGCAGGGGAACACTTGCAGATTCTATTTCCAGTGTCATATCGCTCGCCTTAGCCATTTCAAATGCGTGGCCGAGCAGCCCGAAACCGGTGACATCCGTGCAAGCATTAGCACCGACGCTTTGCATGATCTTTGATGCTTCCGCTGCCGAAGTGGTCATGGCTTTTATCGCGGCATTGGCCGTCTCTTCACTTGCTTTACCATATTTTACAGCTGTGTTTATCGTTCCGGTGCCGATCGGTTTGGTCAAAATAAGCACATCTCCTGGTCTGGCACCGCCATTTTTCACTATCTTGTCCGGGTGAACGATGCCGGTGACTGCATAGCCGAACTTCATCTCAGCGTCGTCCACCGAATGTCCGCCAAGTACGACGACATTCTCAGCGTTCATCGCTTTTTGTCCACCAAGCAATATTGCGCCCAAAACATCCCAGTCGCCTTTTTGGGGATAGCAAACGATGGAAAGGGCCGAAAGCGGCGTACCGCCCATTGCGTAAACGTCATTCAAAGCATTTATCGCGGCGATCCGTCCATAAGTCTCCGGATCGTCCGCCACAGGCGTAAAAAAATCGACGGTTTGCACGAGCGCGGTCTCGTCCGTCAGGCGAAAAACTCCCGCATCGTCAGATTTGTCGAAACCGACGATCACATTCTCGTTGAATTGTGCTGGAAGCTTGCTCAAAACTTGAGCAAGGTCGCCCGGTGCGAGTTTAGCCACTCAACCCGCGGACGCAACCATTTCCGTCAATCTCTTCTTATCCATATGGCCTCCTTTTTTAAGCTTTGCTGTGTATTATCAATTGATAGATCCGGTCAAGATCTTCCTGGTTGTAATATTCGATCTCAACCTTTCCGGCACCTTTCGAACCCTGAATTATCTTTACTTTCGTTCCTAATTTGCGCTGTAGTTTTGTTTCGGCTGACACAACATTCGGGTCCTTGATGGCGGCAGATGCTTTTTTGTTAGCATCATGCTCTTTGCCATCGCCCGATCTCTTCGCTATTTTTTCAGTTTCCCGCACGGAAAGCGACCTCTCGATGATCGATCTAGCGATCTGGAGCCGAACCGCATCACCCTCCACCATCAGAAGTGCCCGGCCGTGACCGGCGGTGATCTTCTCTTCTTCGATAAACTTAAGGATAACATCAGGCAGCTTTAACAGCCGCAGCGAAGTAGCGATCAGGCTTCGCTCCTTACCGACACGCGCCGCCAGCACTTCCTGCGTAAGTCCAATTTTATCAATAAGTTTGCGATATGCCCTTGCTTCTTCGACGGCGTTCAATTCTTGTCTTTGAATGTTTTCGACCAATGCCAGTTCGAGCAGTTTTTCATCGGAAACCTCTCTGATAACAACTGGTATATTCCGCAGTCCGGCACGCTGAGCCGCACGCCAACGTCTTTCACCTGCAATGATCTGGTACCTTTCGCCGCGTTTGCGAACAACGATCGGCTGAACAATGCCATTGGCCGTGATCGACTGCGCTAGTTCATCAAGCGCCTTTTCTTCGAATCGTGTTCGCGGCTGTTCGGCATTTGCGTCGATCTGGTCGATGCCCACTTCCAAAGTTGCTTCCGGCTTTGGTGTTTCGTCGCCTAACAACGCACTTAAACCCCGCCCTAGCGGCTGTCTAGCCATGATTTAAAATCTCCTTTGCAAGTTTCATATAGCTTTCCGCACCGCGCGAATGAATATCATAAAGAACAATGGGTTTTCCATAGCTCGGAGCTTCGGCAAGGCGCACATTTCTTGGGATTACAGTATTTAATACTTGCGGCCCGTAAAAATCGCGTAGATCTTTGGCAACCGCCGAGGACAAGTTCGTCCTTTCGTCGTACATCGTTAAAAGCAGCCCTTCGATGGCCAAGGACGGGTTTAATTCGCGCTTTAGCCGTGCGAGCGTTTCAAAAAGCTCGGTAACGCCCTCCAGTGCAAAATATTCGCATTGAATTGGCACCAGCAACGAATCGGCAGCTGTTAAGCCGTTGACCGTCAAAATTCCAAGTGATGGTGGGCAGTCAATGATAATGTAGTGAAAATACTCTTTTATTGCGTCGAGAAGCTTTTTTAAGATGTGGCTGCGGTCGGCGGAATCGGCAAACTCGATCTCAATACCGGCCAAATTTTTGTCCGATGGCAATACCCACATAGTCGGCAACTCCGTCGGCAGCACAACGTCTTTAACAGGTTCGCCGGAAATAAGCGCGTGGTATAGATTTTTACGTGAATTCGAGCGGGCTATTCCCGAACCTGATGTCGCATTTCCCTGTGGATCGGCATCCACAAGCAGAACTTTCTTTTTTCTCATTGCCAACGCGGCAGAGAGATTTATGGCCGTCGTCGTCTTTCCGACACCGCCTTTTTGATTAGCAACCGCAATGATTTTTCCCATTTTCGCTTTGGCGGAACATCTTTTTTATTAGTTTTTGACCATTATATAAACTAACACAGGCCGTCCTCGTTTTCTATCCGGGTAAAATTGTGGCACGTGCCACAATTCTTTGCGGTGATGTGGAACGTGCCACAATTTGTAAAGCATTTAATTTTATAGTGAAACTTGAGGTTTCTGGGCTGTAAGGTGAACCAACACCGTCGAAACCGCTGCCGGAGTCAAACCAGATATCTTACGAACCTGTGAAAAATTTTGCGGACGGGCACGTTCCAGACGTTCGACCATCTCGTGTGAAAGCCCTCCAACCTCTGAAAACTTAAAATCTGCCGGCACTTTCAATGAGTCATGGTGATTCACCCGTTCGGTAGCTAAATTCTGCTTATCTATGTATCCGCTATAAAGCGAATCGGCGAGTGCGGTTTCAAGCTCTTCCATTCTAACTTCGAACGGCAAAAGACGGCTGACCAGTTCCGACTTCACGCCCTGACGCATCGCAAAATGCGACAGCGTGATCGAATCACCCAGATCAGTTCCCAAGATCTGTGACATACTGGCGTATTCAACCGAGGACCGTTTAAATCGAGTGTTATCAAGAGTATTCCTGATCGCTGCGAGCCTGTCCCGTTTCAAACTAAACCTGTCCCAATCCGTGTCGCCTAAAAGCCCGGCCTCTTTTCCACGCGGACTTAACCGCTGGTCGGCATTATCATGTCGCAGGGTGAGACGTGCCTCGGCACGGGATGTAAATAAGCGATATGGCTCGTCAACGCCATGTTGTATCAGATCGTCGACCAAAACACCGATATACGCCTCGTTTCGTCCCAGTATAAAAGGTTTTCTTTCCTGCACCGCGAATGCAGCATTCATTCCCGCCATTAACCCCTGACAAGCTGCTTCTTCATAACCCGTCGTACCGTTTATCTGGCCCGCGAGGAAAAGGCCGCTCAGCCGCGTCGATTCCATAGTCGGTTTTAGTTCCCGCGGATCGACAAAATCATATTCAATAGCATAGCCGGGCCTTATGATCTGCACGCTTTCAAAACCGTTGACCATTCGCAGCAGCTCCAGCTGAAGAGCGGAAGGAAGTGATGTCGAAAATCCGTTTAGATAGACCTCGTTCGTATTATGCCCTTCGGGTTCAAGAAATAGCTGATGCCGGTCCTTGTCAGCAAATTTAACCACTTTGTCTTCGATCGATGGGCAATATCGAGGGCCAATTCCCTTTATCTTGCCTGAATAAAGCGGCGATTGATGTAAATTATCTCGAATTGTCTGGTGCAAACGCTCACTAGTGTAACCGATAAAGCATTGTATCTGCTCCTGTTCGATCTTTTCGGTGGCGAATGAGAATGGAACAGGTTTTTCGTCTGCCGGCTGCGCCTCAAAGGCGTCCCAATCTATCGTCCGTCCATCTATTCGCGGTGGTGTCCCGGTTTTTAACCTTCCGACAGGAAAGCCGAGACGTTTTAGGCTTTCAGCAAGCTCGATCGACGCCGGTTCGCCCGCCCGCCCCGCGGAGAATGTTCGCTTGCCGGTATGGATCGTTCCGTTCAGAAATGTTCCGGTCGCTATTATTACTGCTTTTGCCCCAAAACGCCGCGTATCCTGCATTTCTACGCCGATAACCTTATTATTTTCAATAATTAGATCAACAACAAAGCCCTGTCGTAAATGAAGGTCCGGCGTGGCTTCAAGCACGCGGCGCATCTCCGTCCTGTACAAACTCCGGTCCGCCTGTGCCCGCGGCGATTGAACAGCAGGGCCGCGCGAAAGGTTCAGAAGGCGAAATTGGATACCGGTGCGGTCGATAACACGCCCCATTATGCCGCCCAGAGCGTCGATCTCGCGAACGACGTGACCCTTGGCGATCCCGCCGACAGCCGGGTTACAAGACATTTGTCCGATCAAGTCGAGATTTATGGTCACAAGCGCGGTTTCAGCGCCAAGCCGCGCCGAGGCAGAAGCCGCCTCGCATCCTGCATGGCCCGCACCAATAACTATGACATCGAAACTTTCGTCGAACATTATTTCCTCAAAGCCAAAAAATAGCGGGATTGCCCGCTTTTATGCCAAACTTTAGATTGTAGTTTAATTAAAGCTGTTTGCCAACGAAAAAAACGGGCCGACAACAGCCTATCCATCTGTCGGCCTGCGTAAAACAGGGTCTAAAGTGCGTGTCGTGTGTTCAGTTACGCTTGGTATGGGCGGCGTAAAGTTCTGCATATTTGCTTCGGGCAGGCCTTTTATCACAACATCTTTTATCAGCGATGGCCCTGTGGGTGCATCGCGAGTCTTTTTCGCCGGCCTGATATGGTGTCTGAGCAACCAAACCAGACTGAATTCGGTTGTCAAAAGCAGAATAAAACTCATAAGAACGACAACGGCGATCATCTCGTCCTTAAAGCCAAGTTCGCCTTTCATAACGGATACCAGCCCAATTATAATGCCGATACCGGCGATCGGCACCAACATCAGAGCAATCACCAGAAGATTAAAAGATGCCTCGGACATCTGGTGGCCTATGGGTTCTGACGGCCCACTTATCCGTGCTCCGCAGCTATTGCAAAAACTTAGTCCGGGTTTGATCCCGTTGCCGCACGATGAACAGTACATTTCCTTCATTCCAAAACAATACGCCGGAGCTGTTCTTAAAGTTCTCTGCGATTTATTCTCCTAGCTCAATGTCAATTATTTTTCAAGGCTAACTCCATCTTCCTTTCAGGCCTTTCACCGGATCAGTTATGGATTGAAACCGAGCGAGTTTTACATGATCGGTGTTTTTGTATGAAACGATCGTAATTAAACCGTACTCCATTAATATATCGACGGCAGATTGTGTTAACAGGGTTTCTGCACACGGCTTGAAGATCGTTTCACCGTTTTCCTTATAAATGTGGACCGGCAGACCCTCAATATCCTGGATCAAAACGCGGCCCATTTCCCATCCATAAGAGCTGTAGCTTTGCGCAAGCAGCATTGCCGCGGCGAAACATGAATTTGTCCAAAGATAGTCTTCGTGTCCCGAATTCTCCGTAAACTCCTCAAAGGAAAAGGTTTCAGTCGCGTCAGTGTCTTCGCCGTATGGCAGACGCGCAAGAATACGCGGCGTCGTCATACCCAGATACGTCGATTCTGTTTGATCGCGAAGTGCCGCCCAAAGCTTTCCAGATGTGCTGTCCGCTGACAATTGCCAATCGCGCGGATCAGGATGCGCAGCCAGCGAATGCACACCCAAAATATCAGGCCGCATATGCGAAATGAACGGGAAATTGGCAGACGCCGCAATCTTAGAAAGCCTGATCAGCGTTGCCGTATCATCAACGTTCGGTTCAAATGCGTAGTTAGCACAAACTGCAGCCCACGGTTCGTCCTCATCGGTCTCGGCCGTTGTCCTGAAAAATAAAGAATCAGTAAGGTTTCCGGCTGATTTCAGGTCATCTGCCAGTTCGTCTTTGGTTACATTTAGAACGAATATTTTCAGATCAGTACTTGTTTCGATCCGGCGAATCGCAAAATAAAGGCCACGCCACGCGGATTCAAGTGCCTGAAATTTGGGGTGGTGAAGTATGTCACGCATCAGACCGGATGTGGCCGCATCCACAGCCGCCAGCAGATTCTTCTGCTCGTCCTCATCTACATCAATAATAAAAGGGCGCACCAGATCGCTGAGAAGTCCGCTCAGCTCGCTTGAAATTTTTGTTTTCGGGGGTGGAGCTCCGCCCGATGGTTTCGACAGGATAGAATCTAAAAGATTGTCGGACGGCGGTTGTGCATCGTCTTGTGTTTCGATAACCTCATCATTTCCAGGTTCTTCGGCAACAGACCACGACCGCACCTCTCTCGCGGCAGAATTATAGCTGTTTGGTTCAACAAGCCGTTTACGAAGATCGCGAAGTTCGGCAAATACCGGAAGCCGGCGAAAAAGCTGGTCGGGGTGAAAGTCATCAAGGTCGGCAAATTCTAGCAAAATATCACCAAGATCCAGCCGCAGCCGCAGACGGGACATCACTTCATCAAAATTGTCCCGGTCGATCTCCTGAGGACGACGTAAATTCACCCCGGCTTTATCGCCATCCCCACTCCAATCGCCAAGGACCAGCATTAGAAAAGGCGGCTCGTCAATTACGCCCGTTTTCGAAGATTCCAAAGTAACATTTGTCTCAAGATCGTCTGCCGAGATGACCATTTACATTCCTCCAATTAAATCTATTCCAGTGAGAAAACTATCGTTCTAAATGCCAAAATTGTCAATAATAAATGCGCTTCCACATTTATATACATAGAATGTATTACTTATGAATATTATTTTTTCATAAGCTTTGCAAAAGATCGATTCAAAGTTAGAATATGTAAAAAGTTAATCATCGCTTCTGAGTATGGTAAAAAGTGTATTTTTAACGACAGCGGCACAACCATTTATCGCATCAAAGAATTAACCGGACAAAATGAAAATTCTTGCCGCACTATCCTTACTCTTGACCCGGGAGCTCACCTTCAATTTAGTTATTTCACATTTTGTGCGTGAGTAAAAAGATCACAAAAAGCTGCAAAATCTATAAACTTAAAATTTGAATTCCGGTTCTCAAGAGGTGTCAAAAAACAGTGAGTTTCAAATGTGAGCAAAAGATTCTTATTCATTGTAAAATCAAGTATTGTTCACAATTATGAATGATTCATCCGCCTTTCAATCCGAGCTTTCACCGCCTGGAGCTGCAT
Source organism: Pyrinomonadaceae bacterium (assembly GCA_043740295.1). GTDB lineage: Bacteria > Acidobacteriota > Blastocatellia > Pyrinomonadales > Pyrinomonadaceae > OLB17. The sequence goes on from JAYUCO010000038.1 coordinate 62,282, forward strand.
TGAATTCCGCCAGGAAGGGAAATCTCCTTTTGCGGCTCATCCGCGCCGCTCAACCAATAACCCGCACCGATATCGCACACCGTCTGCAGATAGATAAAAGCACGGTCACGGAAAACGTGAAGCCATTGATCGCCAGCGGTGTGCTGCGCGAGGAAACCGTTGAGAATACGGGCCAGGGACGCCGCCAACGGGTTCTCTCTTTTGTGGATGAGAATGATTATTTTATCGGTGTAAATTTAGGAGTGCGGCACTCACAGGTCGGGCTGACGACTCTTAAGGGCGAGATCGAAAGCGAAGAAGATTTCGAAACCCCGGCAGAGGCAAAAACAGCCTTGCGTATGGCCCGTGAACGCATCGAAAAGCTTTACAAAGCAGATCCTGGCAGGCGGCTGCGGGTGATCGGTGTTAGTGTTCCGGGAATGACCGATACATCGCGCAGACAATTGATATTTGCGCCAAATTTGAATTGGGCCAATGTTGATATAGCCAACGCTTTGCAAATAAACGAATCGGTAAAAGTGGTCGTCGAAAACGATTCCACCGCTGCCGCCATGTACGAAGCTCGGTTAAAGATCAGTAAGTCCGAAGATGGTTTGATGTCAAATTTTATCCTGGTGCGTTCGGGAACCGGTATTGGCGTCGGGCTAGTGATAGGCAGCGAGGTCTATCGCGGAAGCGGTATCGGACGCGGCATCGCCGGTGAATTCGGCCATATGACGATCGTTGCCGGCGGCAAACCTTGTGTTTGCGGAAACCGCGGATGTTGGGAAAAATATGCATCCGCCGCATCTGCCGCGTCACTGTATCTCGGCGACAGGCCGCCGGGAAGGGGCGAGAGCGTTCCGCGATTTGTCGAGATCGTCAGCAAAGCAGAAAATGGCGACAACCGCTCACGGCGGACGCTCGAAAAGATCGGTGATTATCTCGGCATCGGCATCGCCAATGTGATAATGGGCGTCGGCATACCGCGTGTAATTATCAGCGGACGCTTGGTTTACGGCTGGAAATTTATCAAAACCCCACTTCACGAAGCCATCGAACGCAGCATCGTCGGCAAGATCAACGGCTGGTCCGTCGAAGCCGGCGAACCCGCTGGTGCCGCAATCGGCGGTGCGTTGGAGGTTGCCGTCGAAGAATATTTAAGCTCGATATAAAGTCTGATATGTCGGTTCTATCACATAAATTTTGTAGTAATGGCAAGAGAAACAGCTTATCTTCATTCCGAATAATAAACGAAATCTGAGTATTATCAGGAATTGTTCTGCATAATACACAAAATCTGAGTATTATCTGGAATGATTCCGCTCAATCATAAGTTCGACATCTACTAAATGCAACCTTAATTACAGTCGAACATCTATTGACATAGGCAATGCCAAATCAAAATTCTACATTTTTACCATTGGAGAAAAAATTATGAAAACTTCTCAACCAATATTCTGTTTATTATTTTTGTTCGCGTTGACATTCACTTTAAACTCTATGGTTTCCGCTCAAAAAACTACTTTGCCATCGGGTTTGACGGAAAATTCGTCGTTTGATGAGATTCTTAACTGGATTGACAAAACGAGCTTGCCTCAAGCACACATCGGACTTGAATCAAACGCGTCGGTCGCAGAGCTGGACGAAATCCCTACAACTGCTACTCGCTACTACGAATGGGCGTTTTTCTCGAAAGGTTTCAAACTGGCTAAAATTGACGGGTGCAAAATAACTTTGAGAAATGACAATGTTGACTTAATCCGCTTTGAAACCAAATATCCTAACCCGGCGGAAGGAAGTTTAGATGAGTTTAGAAGAATTCAAAACAAGCAATCACAATTCACCGGCGAATTGTTCATCCCACTGCAAAAATTAAAAGCCAACAAAGCACCGTTTCGCCACACGAAGAAGGCAGAACAAGCCAATTTGCTTGGAACTTGGCGAACCGAATTCAAAAGCAAATTCAATTTTTTTCTTATCCCATCGAGAGAGAAAATGAAAACGCTGTTGGAAAATCTGCTGGAGATTGAGATTATCGGTGTCGGGCAGAATGGACAGAACGATTCAATGAATGGGGACGAGCTAACCTTTACTTTTGACGACAAACAGATGAGTGAAAACTTTTACGCAGCATTTAGCCGAGCAATAACTCTTTGCAAAGATGAGTAAAATAATTGCGGCAATGTCGAACAATTCAATGGAAGTGAGGGCGAAACAGCGACTTTGTTATCGCGTTGTTTGGTTTCCCTGACGTTGCTTGGCGGTTTCGCCCCACGTCATCTCAGCCTTTGGCTGCCTCGGGGTGAAGTCAAACGGACCGCTAACCGAAACGTTTTTTCAAAACGATACTTTTAGGATGACAAACTTTCAATCGCAAATTCATTTGCCGGACGTGCTTAAACACGACTTAAATCAGTATTTTCCTTATCTGCTTCAGTTTGAATCTATTGACGACGCAAAAAAAAGCGATGTTTATGTAAAAATTAAACCAACCATCGAGCGGATTTTGCGTGCCGTTGTCTGCGAGAATTTTTCACCTTTGTTAGAAACTAACGCG
>JAYUCO010000039.1:0-25670 GCA_043740295.1 Pyrinomonadaceae bacterium
TGAGTTCAGGTTCAATCAACGTAACACTAACTTTTATAAACTTCTTTTGACTTTGCTTAGAAATTCTCCTTTATAATAGCTTAACTACCATAGACCCAAATTTAATTTTTCACAACTTGAATCTGCACGCACCATCTGTTTCGAATAGAATCTATTAGTGAATTCTATTTCGAAGAACAAACAAAATGAGCGAGCAAACAATTTACAAAACATTTTTCGAAAACGCCGAAAAAATAGCGGCTGATTTTTTTGAATTGATAACGGAAAAGGTCTCGGGCAATGCGGCGACATTACGTGACGGCACCGAATTAAACCCTGTCAATCTGCCGCGAGATCTGGCGGCCCATTCAAACGCACAGACCGAATGGTGGTATTACACCGGCCACGCCGAGACATCGGCAGGCCGAAAATTTGGTTTTGAACTGGTTTTCTTTAAACGACGGACCGATCTCGACAAGTTCTCGATAGTACCTCTGCGCCTTATCGGTAATCCGTATTATTTTGCCCATTTCGCCATAACCGACCACGAAAACGAATCGTTTCGGTATGCTCACAGAAAAAGTTCTAATGGAATGTTCGATCATCCTGCATCGGCAAGCGAAAAACATTTCTATCTGAAGATCGGTGACTGGTCGGCGCGTGAGGCAAATAATGCCCATATGTTGCGTGCAACTATTGATTCGGACATTACATTTGAAGCAACTCTCGATCCAACTAAAAAAGTAGTTTTGAATGGTAAAGATGGCGTCTCGTTCAAGGACGAAGGCCAAGCGTCAAGATATTTTTCCTATACGCGAATGGATGTCGAAGGCGACCTGACCACTAACGGGATAACGGAACATTTCACCGGTTCGGCGTGGATGGACCGGGAATTCGGGACTTGGACGCCGACCGAAAATCAAAAAGGCTGGGATTGGTTTTCCATTCAATTAGAAAATAATTGCGAACTGATGTGTTATCAGCTTTGTAACGGAGCTGGTGAAACATCGCCGTATTCGAGCGGTTCGTTCGTGGACGCAGAAAGCGGGGTACTGCCTTTAACAAATGATGATTTCCAAATAGAGCCGACCGGTTTTTGGAAAAGCCCTAATTCCGGTGCTAATTATCCAAGCGGCTGGAAAATAAATGTTCCGAAATTGGATATCGACCTCGTGATCACTCCGGTCATCAATGACCAGGAACTCGACACACGCGGAACCACCATGATCTTTTACTGGGAAGGTGAGTGTACTGTCGCCGGAAAAATAGGTGAAAAAGAGATCCAAGGACAAGCGTATGTCGAACTTGTCGGCTACGACCGATCGCACGACCAACCTAACCTCGCCCAGTTCCTGATCGGAAATTCTTTAGATTTTTTACGCAACTGGTAATTTAAAAGAAATGCACGGACGAAACAATTGCGTTTCCGTCCGTGCACGTCAAATCGTTAACTTAAGATCAGAGTTTATCGATCTCTGTTTTTAATTTATCCGCCAGGCTTTTGTCGATCGTAAGTAGTTTGTTATATTGCTCCATCGCTCCATTCTTGTTTTTTTGGATGACGCTAATAATGCCAATATTAAACCTGGCTTTCGCAAAGCGGGGATTTAATTCAAGGCATTTTTTGTAGGCATCGACAGCTTTGTCAAGCTGGTTATCAGCTCCGTAGGCATTTCCCAAAAGATAAAAACCATCTGAATAGTCGGGGTTTTTTGTGGTATATGTGAGCAATCCGGTGATCGCCTTTTTATAGGTCCTGGCAGATTCAGCATCTTTTCCGGCTAAAGCATAGGCCCGCCCAAGATAGTAGGTGGTCTCACCATCGTTCGGATTGAGTTTAAGCGAACTGTTGCAGGCACCGATGGCGAGCTCCGACTTTTTAAGATCATTGTAAGCGCGGCATAGATTGGTGTATGCCAAATACTGGTCAGGCAGGAATCTTATCCCGGCCTGGGCCGCCTGAACGGCGTCTTCATGACGGTCAGCAAGGCTGTAGAACCAGCTCAGGTCTGTGTAAATATTCCCGTCATTCGTAAAAACGACCAAACCTTTTTTTGATATATCAATTGCATCATTGATGCGGTTGGAGGCACGATAAAGCTCCGCCAGATTTCTATATGCCAGATAAATATCCGGTTTTGAAGCAATTGCCCTTTGATAAGCATCAATGGCCTCTGGATTTTTTTTCTGTTTTTGGTATGCATCGCCCAAAAGATAGTAAGCGTCGCCTAAATTTCGGGTGCGTTTTTTCAAAGCCTCTTCGGCGGCCGAGGCCTGTCCCTGAGTTTCGCCTAGGTTGAACTGGACCTTTGCGATGTTGTAATAAAGATCGCCGTCATTCGGAAATTTGAGGACCGCTTTTTGGTAAGGTTCCAATGCTTCGCGATACGAACCTTTTCCAAGATAAATGTCACCCAAGGCCACCAAATAATCTGAATTATTGGGTTCGAGTTTCATTATCTCTTTAATATCTTCAAGAGCAGCGTCGTAATTCTTTTTATCGTTATTTACGAACCAGCGAACTTTATAAACATCCAAAGGCTTGTATTTTTGACTTAAAGCAAGGTCGAATTCAGCAAGTGCCTGATCATTCTCCTTGAGATTGTAGTGTGAATAGCCTTTCCAGAAATGTGCGTATGCATTGACCGGCATAAGTGCCACAGCCTGTGAATATTGCTCTAATGCGTCGCGGTAATTTTTCTGTCTAAATGCCTTATCACCCTGTTCGGTGAGTTGTTTGGCTTTTTTTTGATCTTTTTTGGACTGGGCAACGGCAGTGAGCGAAACACTGAACAGCAGCGCCGCCAGCGTTACGCCAAGCCCCAGTTTTTGAAATATATTGTTCATCATCTTTAAAGATCTCCCATTTACTGAAGAAGTGTCGGCTGCACCTTCGGCTTTGGTTTTACAGCCGGAGTTGCCTGCGGCTTTTGCTGTGTCGGCCTGGGGACAGGGGTTTTTCCTGTAACAGGGCCCTGCGGAGTAACAGATGTGGGTTTTTGCGTTGGCTCCGGTGTAGGCTCAACCGTTAAACTATTATCGTTATCATTGGAGTTTGAGTTGCTGCCAAAAACATTCTCGCTGTTCGAATTACCATTATCGGCATTCGCAACATTTTCGATTGTTGGTTCCGGTGTCGCCGAAGCTTCAATGCTTGGTTCGGGCGTCGGTGTTTCCTCAACAATGGCCGCAGGCAGATAATAATTTGCGTAGTAATACCAACCGCCGCCCGCCGCGGCCAAAGTTAAAATAAACAAAGCGGCCATACCGCCCAGCAAAGCGAAGACCTTCCCGGAAGATTTCTTTTTTAACGGGGCATGTTTGACCGGCTGAGCGGCCATATTCGTTTGCGGTGGTGGTGGAAAAGGCGTGGAAACCTGTGAAAACTGATCGTTGCTGTCTGCGGTATTTGGATTTGAATTGAAATCCTGATTCCCAGCCCCCGAATTTGAAACATTGTCCGGAATTGATATGTACGCTACGGTCGCATCCGGAGAATTACCCACCGGGGAAATATCCGGCGACAAGGATGAAAAATCATTGGTCTCGGAATAATCTTTTTCGGGAACAAAATTTTCTTCTCTGGCAACAGGCTCAAAAGAAGCGGCAGGTTTCTGTTCAGGTATCTCAAACGGGACCGAACCGGCAAGAAAAACCTCTGTTTTTACATCAGCCTGTTTTAATGAAGCGGCTTCCATTCCCGGATCAAATGCAATTGTTGCATCATAATCGTCACCGGTCGATCCAGCCGCATTTGCTCCGCTGGAATATGATGGAGCAATGTCGTCGAACATCGGAGTTCCCGGCGAACTTGTTCCCGGCCCAACGTTCGATTCCGGGGACATTATCTGTGGATCGTTCCCGCTGACATCAACATCCTGAATATTGAAAACTGCTGGCTTTGCCGATGTCGCCTTCTGCATTTCAGTGAAGGCCTTTCGGAGGATCTTTTGCATTTCACGGGCATTGGAATAGCGTTTTTCCTGGCTGACCTCCATTCCCTTCAAGATGACATCAGATACGCCATTCGAAATTTCCGGGTTGAGTTCGTATAAAGGCTGGATCGGGTCCGCCATCCCATTCAGCAAACAATCCGCCCGCGAAAGAGCATCCGCAGGGATTTTGTTCGTCATTAGCTGATAAAGCGTAGCCGACAAAGAGTAAAGATCACTTCTTTGGTTGGTGCCGATACCGCGGATCTGTTCCATCGGAGCATAGTGCGGCGTGTATCCGACAACGCTACCGGTATTGCCGGTGCTGCCGGTGCCTCCCGCTTTGCTTTCAGGCGGTATAGCTGCCGAACTTTTTGACAATCCGAAGTCGAGCAGGATAATGTGATTTTCGTCGGTTAATTTCAGATTTTGCGGCTTGATGTCACGATGAATTATCGGCGGTTCATGCGAATGCAGGTACGATAGTGCATCCAGCAATTGATCGGCCCAAAATAATACCCAGCTGGCCGGAAACGGTTTTTGCGATGTTTCCAGCCTTTTCGCCAGATCGTCACCGGAAATATGTTCCATGACCAGAAATTGTTCACCGCCCTCGCCGAAATGGTCACTGACCTTTGGCAATACCGGGTGACGCATCCGGGCAAGGATCCTGGCCTCGCGTTCAAATGCATTTCCAAGCATCTCATCGCCAGCGAAAAAGGTCCGCTTTAAGGCGACCGCACTTCCCAATCGTTGATCGACAGCCAGATAAACTTCGCCCATTCCGCCTTTTCCGATCAGGTGAACGATCAGATAGCGGTTTTGGATCATCGTATTTTGAGCTAAAGGTTTCATTTTTGTTTCAAATCAGGGTCTGGACAGTGAATTTTCCCAACTTGGTATTTTGTAATAAATCTCTCTAAACAGCAACGCTAAAATCTGATTTCACCTAAAGGATAAAAGATATTTCTGGTCGCTCCGGGATAAATTTAGTTGCCGGCCTGCAATTTTTTAACTGTTACCGATGCCGTCCGTCCCGAATGCTGCCAACAAAACTCTCCCTTCACTTTCACCTTACGCGAACACGGCGTACCTTTCCTTGTCACTGCCCCGCAATAATACACCGGGGCATCTGATGTTATTTTCTTAGTTTTCGGTTGCATGCCGAGATTAGCTGCAACCGGCTGCGAAACACTTGTGGGGCTATTTATCTCTTTCGCCGCCAATGTGCTAACTATCGTTTGATCTGCATTTCCCGGTTTAGGAGCGTCGGAAAACGGCTTCCTTACTTGCTGGGCCAAAGCGGTCTTATAAGCATTTCCGGTATCGGCCTTTCCATTTTGAAGATATCCCCCGACGCCAAATAGAGCAAGAATAAATCCGCCAGCCAAAAAGAATCGAGGCAAAAGGTCAAATGCCTTGTTTTCACTCTCGCAAACAGCACAGAACCTGCGGCTGGTCCAAAGTTTCCAGTCGATCCGTTCTATTTTCTCGCCGCAATGACAGCAAAAATTCGGCTTATAGAGCATCAGTGTTCAATAGACAGCCAGGACGATATAACTTTAAGGCCAAAGCAAAGGATTAAATTCAAAAACGGGTGCAGTAGGATTATAAATCAAATCTTTAATAAAGTTAAGCACTATTTGATGCCGTTGCGTGCAACCGCATTTCTTAATTATGCGTCTGATTGTTAGACTTCTATTATGTTCAACCGGCAAGTTTTTTTTCTCATCTTAATTTGTTTAGGCTTAGGCGGATCTTCTGCAGTTTCCGCCCAGGACGATGATCCGATCAAGGTCGATTCGTCAATAGTCCGATTAAATATCGGCGTTGTGGATCAACGCGGCCGTCCGATAACCACACTTGGAAAAAATAGTTTCACGCTTTACGAAGATGGTGTGAAGCAGGATATTTCCAGTTTTGTTGCTGCACCGGCTGCTTTTAGCGTTGTAATGATGCTGGACATGAGCGGATCGACAAAAGGTTTCCGGCAAAACATCCAGCTTTCCGCAGCCCGTTTTCTCGACGCCCTCGGGCCGGATGATCGCGTCGCGGTCGTCGAATTTTACAGTAAGGTGAATTTGCTAAATGATTTTACCGCGAATCGCAGCATTGCCGCCCATTCGATAGGCGTTGCAAATGGAGGTGGCGAAACCGACCTTTACCGCGGATTAAGTTTTGCTCTGGATAAACTCGCCAAGGAAGGCAGCCGCCGCAAAGCGATCGTCGTTTTGACGGACGGCGTGGATACGGAAGCACAATCTGATGATCGAAAATTTTTGGAAAAACTGGCCGATGACCAAGTCTCAGACGCGATCAAACCTGAAATGAACGCTCTGTTGAACAAGATATTGAACCGGTCCGATTCTCAAGGAGTAACGATCTACCCGCTTGCCCTTCCGACCGGTGATCCGGCGAGATTGGCCGACCCAACACCTCGGCAGATCGCCTTGTTCAAGGCCGCCCGTAATCGGCTTAAAATTGTCGCCGACAGAACCGGTGGAACACTGAATTCAATTAACCGGCTTGAAGAAATGGGAAAACTTTACGCCCTTATCGCAGCCGATCTCCGCACACTTTATACAGTCGAATATCAGCCAACCAACGATAAACGCGATGGCAAATGGCGCACAGTAAAGATCGAGGTCGCCGATCCGGAATTGATCTCACGCACGAGACAAGGCTATTTCGCAAAATAACTGCGAATTAACAATTAATCACCAAATCAGAGGTTGGAAACGGCGATCCTTTTAGCTTGCTCTGCTTGACACAAAACCCGCATCTTTGTAGTCTAAAAGTTCGGTTTACGCACCCGTAGCTCAGCTGGATAGAGTACTTGACTACGAATCAAGGGGTCGCATGTTCGAATCATGCCGGGTGTACCAAAATTTCTCATCCACATCTTCTAAAATATTCAAGCCTTATCAACGCTCACGCAGATCGTACAGAAAGCGGTTTCTGATCGCTTTCGCACGATCCTGCGGTCATTTAAATAAAGCGATAAATGCATCTGCGAGACGGTCGCGCCAGGCGGTCCAGTTGTGAGCTGTATTGCCTTCGACATAAGTGACCGGATATCCTTTGCCGCGCAGCATGACGTTTACACGGCGGGTATCGTCGACTCCCTCGATCATACCGTCATCGAGATAGAACCGAAATTTTGTATCGGATGCGTCGAGCTTTTCAAGTTCCTTGACAACACGGCCGTTATCTACCCAAAACGACGAGCTTTGTCCGCCAAGGCGTCCAAATTTGTCCGGATGTTTCAGCCCGATCCAAAGGCTCGTTATACCGCCAAGGCTTGCCCCAAGCGTCGCTCGCCCATCGCGGTCGTGAATGGTGCTATATCTTTTGTCGATCTCCGGCACAATTTCATCCGCGATGAAATCCGCCCATTTATCGTTCGCCCAGTATTCCTTATTGCGTTCTTTCGGGTCGATAAAGACCATGATGAATGGCCTCACCTTACCGGCCTTAACAAGATTTTGCTGGGTCTGCACCGCCTTTGCACGGTTGATGTAGTCACTTCCGTCTTCGATATAAAGAACGGGCAGCGGATCGCCGCCGCTTACGCTACGCTCGTTTAAGATCGCATTTACGCCCGTGGGGACATAAACCTTTATTTTTCGAGTGCCGAACTTCTTTGAATCGAGATCGAATTCATCGAGTTTCGAATCTTCACCGGCGGCAAAACCGTTCGGCTTGTAACCGGGCATTTCAAAAGAACTGTTCCGGTCTCCAACGCCGTTGTCGTTACTGTTTGGATTGAGCGGATCGACCATCCATTTGTCATCAACGATCAATTTGTATTCGAATCGGGCGGCCGGGCCGATGTCGAGATAATAAGCAAACAGCTCATCGCCGATCTTCTGCATAACGATCTTGCCCGGATTCCAGCTGGTCATATCGCCTGCAACGCCGACCTGTTTTGCCGCTCCGCGATAAAAGAACACCGCCTTTCCGTTATCGGCAAAAGGACTGGTTTTTGCGGCTTTGGCCTTTTCAATTAGCTCGGTCGAAAATTCCTCAGTTTTTGGCTTTAGCCGAAGCGTGACACGTTCGAATGCGGTCGTGCCATCCGCCGCCTGAATACCGAGAGTGCCGACGGTGTCAGCTTCGGGCATTTTGAATTCAAGCGTCACCATGCCTTGTGCGTCAGATTCGGTAATGCTCGTTACGCCGTTAAGCTGATAGGCAAATTTGGTCTTTGGCTGAGCGTTTCGTGGGAACCTGATAACCTCACCGGCTTTTAATGGCGGCAGTACAAATTCAATATCGGTGCCGCCCGCATCGCTGACCTGTCCCGGAATACCGTTCTTGTACCGGTCATAAACTACTTGTGGCGTGTCGAGATTTTTGCCCGCTTTCAGATTTGTCGCGAGGCGAATGAACTGTCCCATTGACCACGCAAGAGGCGTTGCCGACCCCGTGCCTTCGCCAAATTTGAGTTCGGGGACATACTGTTTGTCGGCATTCGGAATTTTTGGAGAGTCCCAGACCTGTTCAGGGATCATCAGGCCTTCGTTGGCAAAGGCGAGCATTGAATCGAGGCGAGTTCTTGCCACGGCGAGACACTCTGCATTTGCGGCAGGTGACATACTCCCTACCGGTCGCGTTTCTGCCTTTGAATCCGCATTTCGCATTCCGCACTCCGCGATCTCATACTGTCCCCGTTCGCCGCTCAGCAATGCCCATAGCCGTCCTTTTCCGGTATATTTTCCGTCCCAATTCCAGCGGCGGCCGTCGTCCATTTCGCCGTAGCCGTCGTGGTTGTAGCGGTAGAATGCGGGACCGTTCGGCGTATCGACCTTGATAAGCTGGTCGATAATTTTGATGGATTTCGCTATCAGCGGATCGTCTGCTGATTTGATGCCGAGCCTTACGAGTTCGAGAAAACCGGCGTCCACGATCTCATTCTCATTAAAAGATCCGGCGTTGTTATTGAGTTCGATCTTGTGGCCGCCATCAGGCTCGCCTTTTTCGGAGATGCGAATGTAATAATTGCCGTCGCCATATTTTCCGGTCGTCGTCGCCGTCCAGCGTTCGACGTTTCGGGCCCAATCATCTGCCGCCGCGAGATATATAAGTGCCGATGCATCGTCACCGTTTTTCTTTGCAATGTCGGCGGCGCAGACCAGCCCGGCGATCTCGGCTGCAATTGTCGATGGCGAGTAACCCGGGCGTTCTTCCCAACGCTCCTGCGGCGTAGATGGGCCGTTTTTTACAAGAAAATCGGCCGCTCGTTTTATATGATTTTCATACGTTGGTTTATCAAAACGCCCAAGCTGCCACGCCATTATCAGCGGATAGCCGACCTCGTCCATCTGCAGCGAGCCCCAGCCTTTTTTACCGTCAAGCCAAGAATTTTGCGGAAAGCTGCCGTCCTCTTTTTGTTGGATATTAAATAAAAAATCGAGAGCCCTTTCCGCCGCCGGTTTATCACCAAGTGCTAAATACGCTGTAAAAACGTGATAAAGATCGCGTGCCCAAACCAGATGATATCCGCCACCGACATCTTCATTTGCGTTCGCACCACCGCCCCACGGCACAGTCAGGCTCGCCACGTTAGCCCCGCGAACTCTCTTGTCTTCCTGAGCCTTCAAAACCATCGCCGCCATATTAAACTGCGCCTGGTATTTCGGATCGACTTTCGGAAGCGTTTTGACATAATCAGCCCACCCCGACTCGTATTCAGCCAAGCACTTGGCGAATCCTTTTTTCTGAACTATTTCCGAATCCACCACTGCTGTTATCGAACTGTGAACTTTAATAATCCCGAGAGATTTTTTTGTATCTTCCAAGGTCAAGACGGTGGTAAATCGCGTCGGCTGTAAAATCCTCGCCATTTGGACAACGTTTCCATTTTGAGCTTTTTTGTATTGATGAACGATTTGACCAAAATTTCTAAGTTCGTCAATACCATCCGACGATTGGTAGAAACCGTTCGTCATCTCAGCAATTTTACTTGAGAAAGTTAAAGCAATTGATTTGTCGCCTTCAAATGAAACAAAGGAATTTTTTTCGCTGTAACCGGTATCATGCATACCAGTATTCTCAATTGAAGGATCAAAATAGACGTATAAATTCAAGTCGTGATTCTGTGTTTCAAATTGCACATCGATTAAAACCGAACTGAATTTCGCAGTTGTATATGTTTTTGTGATTTTCCATTCACCCGATCTTGCTGTATTGATCTGTTGAAATGTCAACGAATCCGGCCGCGTTACTTTAACTTCATGATTAGCATCGTCCCGCTCCGTCTCGACCTTTTTTGTTTTTGGATTTACGACGACAAATTGCAGCGTCTCGACATTTGCTACGGTAACATTCGGGTAATAGACCTCGGTCATGACGCCTTGGGCGAGTGTGAACCAGACCTTGCTGTCGAGAGATGCGGACGTGCCGATCGCCTGTTTACCGGCGGTTGACCAATGAGCGTCCTTGCCTGGCCCGCCGGGAGCAAGTGTTTGAGCGTTGATTCCAAAAGTGAGAATTAACGCAAAGACGCAAAGACGCAAAGGCGCAAGGTTTAGGAAATTAAAGTAGCGGATATTTGTGTGTTCTGTGCCCATAAACTTTGCGGCTTGGCGTCTTAGCGACTTTGCGTTAAAAATTCTTACTTCTTTCTGAATATTCTAAACCCAAAACTATCAATGCTGATGGCCGGAAGGCCGGCATTTGTATTTATCGCGGTTTTTGTCTTCTCATCATCCGGCGGCAACGGCTGGCCGACGTTTGGCGTTATTTCATCAAACGAACCGGACGTTTCGACCGAACCAAAAAACGGAGTGTTCGTCATATTGATTGCGACCAGGACTTCTTCGTTGCCTGAGCGCCGTGTAAATGTAAGAACGCGGGTTTCGTCAGAATTACGGAGCCATGTTACATCGCCCCGGCGCAATGCCACGCTCGATTTCCGCAATGCGATCATAGCTTTATAATATCGCGGAAATTCCGGCCGTCGTTCGGCGATCTGCCAAAAGATCGGCAGTCTTTCAAATAACGCCGGTGCGCCGGATTCGGCGGTGTCACCAACTTCCATTCCGTTGTAAATCAGCGGCACGCCATCTAGCGTAAACGCAAGTGCCTGTGCGGCAAGCGCCCCTTTTTCGCCAAAGCGGACGATAGCACGGCGTTCGTCATGGTCGTCGGAGAACCGCATTCGCAAAGCTCCGCGTGGAAATGTCGCCGCCTGTTCTTCCCAAACCTTTCTCAAAGCCGATGCTGGTCTTGAACCTTGCAGCACTTCGGTCAGCGTGCCGTGCATGTTCCACGCATAATCGACATCAAATGCCTTTACCAGCAGATCGGGCTTTTCGGCTTCGGCCAGCCATATCGTATTCGGCTTGATCTTATCGACCTCGGCACGTGCCGCGTCCCAAAAATCGGTCGGGATAAACAGCGCAACATCGCAACGAAAACCATCTAGATCGTAATCGCGGATCCAGCTTTTTAGCATGTCGATGATGTATTTGCGAAGTTCCGGTTTGCTGTAATCGAGACCCGCGACATCCGCCCAATCCGGCACCGGCGGAACGATCTCGCCCTTTTCATTCTTCTTATAAAATTCGGGATGTTCGGTTATCAGCTTGTTGTCCCACGCTGTGTGGTTGACGACGACATCGATGATGACCTTCAATCCGCGTTTGTGCGATTCGGCGACCAGGCGTTTGAGGTCGGCCGGCGTGCCATAATCGGGATTGATGCCGTAGTAATCCTTGACCGCATAAGGCGAACCGACGTTGCCCTTTTTCTTGACCTGCCCTACGGGATGTATCGGCATCAGCCACAACACATTGACGCCGAGATCTTTTATTCTGTCGAGGTCGGCCGTAATTGAATTAAAATCGCCTTTCTGCGAATACGCTCGTTCCCAGATCTGATAAATAACGGCGTCCTTGATCCATTCCTGCGAGCTGCGTGCATTTTCCTTGGAAACGTCTCTGGATTGTTGCTGGCCAAATACGCAGCCGGCAAGAAAGATCGAGACAACTAATGATCGAATAAAGAAGTTCTTCATTCAACAATTCCTCCCGCGACGGCGCTTTCGCTAGGTACCGAGGTCTCGAAGGATCGTGCACCGACATCTTTTACAACCAAAACACTTACTGCCGCGATCAGCATAACAATTCCGCCAAAAACGACGACGTTGAGCGGATCGCTGCCTAAAATATTTCCATATATCTGCGGCACGACCAGTCCCATTACGATCTGCGGAATAACGATGAACAAATTAAAAACGCCCATGTAAACGCCCATACGTTCCGGCTTTATCGCACCTGCAAGTATGACGTAAGGCATTGAAAGGATCGACGCCCAGGCAAAACCGACACCGATCATCCCCGCCCACAAAAAATATTTGTCATGGGCAAAATAAGTCGAGATCAGGCCAATTCCACCCAAAGCCAAACAAATAAAATGCGTCATTTTTCGACTGGTTGCGTTGGCAATTTTTGGCAATAAAAAAGCGACGAGAAAACAGGCGGCGTTATAAACCGCGAATGAAAGCCCACCCCATTCCGTGCCTTGGGCAAACAGCGGTGATTTTTCGTCAGGTGCTAAAAATACATGCCGTGCCACCGCAATACCGTAAAACTGCCACATACACGGCAATGCAAACCAAGTAAAAAATTGGACGACAGCCAACTGTTTCATCGTCGTCGGCATATCTTTCAGGGCGTCTAAGATCTCCTTGATTATTTTTGATACAACATTTCCTTCTGCCTGTCGGCGTCTAAATTCTGCCATATCGGCCGGCGGGTATTCATCCGCTGTCAGAACTGTCCACAAAACGGCCCCAAGAAAACAAACCGCCCCGATTATAAAAGCCCAAAGCGTAGCATGTGGAATGCCGCTTGCCATCACGCCCGTAACTCCCAAAGCCGCCAAAATAAAAGGTGCGGCATTTGCAAGTGTCTGCCCGACACCAATAAAAAATGACTGCATGACAAAACCTGTCGTTCGCTGCTCTTCAGGCAATTTATCGCCAACAAATGCCCGAAACGGCTCCATGCTGGTGTTAATACTGAAATCTAATATCCATAACAGACCCGCAGCCATCCAAACTGCCGAAGAAAAGGGCATCAGCAAAAGACATATGCTCGATAATATAGCTCCGATCAAAAAAAATGGACGGCGGCGGCCAAGTTTGTTCCATGTTCTATCCGACATCGCTCCGATTATCGGCTGAATAAGCAAACCCGTGAACGGCCCTGCGAGCCACAAATATGGCAAACTGCTTTCTTCCGCTCCAAGATATTTGTAAATTGGAGACATATTTGCCTGCTGCAGGGCAAAGCCGATCTGAATTCCCATAAACCCGAAACTCATGTTCCAGATCTGCCAAAATGTTAACTTAGGTTTGTTTTGCATAGGTTTGTTTAGGAACCGGACTTATTTCCTTTTTTCTCGATATTCGAAAGCACTAAAAAGACGACAGCAAATATAATTATCAGGGCACCGCTGACGATGATCGTATCGCTGAATGCGGCTTGCCTTTGATTGCGCCCGAATATGCCGAAAAGCAGAAAAACAGTTCCGGTCGTCATAGCAATAAGTGATAATTTGTAGCTGATCTTCAGTTTTATTGCTCCTGTTCGCTGAAAGGTTTATCCCTTAACGGTCAAAATAGCCGCCGCCCTTGCCGGCATTTTAAGACTGATCCGGCCTTGCTGATTTCGTATTTCACCGGCCTTTCCAAGTGCGTCGACAAGTACCGCATCTGCCGGTATCTGCTTTAACATCGATATATCGAAACCGACCTCGGCAGGTTTTACATCATTATTAAAAACGGTGATCACAGCCGCATTGTCCGTAAAGCGGGCGTAAGCCATTTGCTGTTCTTCATCAAGCAGATCGAGCGTTTTGCCTTTACGAAGCGGCTCAAGTTCACGCCGCAGCTTGCCGAGTTTTGATAGATAATTAAAAACTTCATTCTCTATCGGCGTTCGCCCTGAATCTATGAATGCATTACTAGCATCACCAGCGAACCCGCCCGGAAAATCACGGCGATTGTCAGGGTCGCCGCCGCCGGGCATGGCGATTTCGTCGCCGTAATAAAGGATTGGTGTGCCGCGCGACGTCATTATTAGCGTCTGTGCGAGTTTTAAGCCGTCTATCGTCGCTCCCGGCTCATTCATGAACCGCGGCATATCGTGAACACCGATAAATGTCGTGAGGACAGCCGGATTTGGATAAAGCCAGTCGTGAGCAAACATCTGAGACACGCCGCGTATTGATTTGCCCTGCCCGAATGCATCCCGGATTGCGTAGAACAGGCCAAAATCAAAAAGCGTGTCGATCTGCGTATCTATGCCGTCGTTGCCTTTGCGTCCCGTCTGAAAATAAGCAAGTAACGCCGGGTCACCATCGTAAAGCTCGCCCAGAATATTCAAATGCGGATATTCCCGTTTGATCGCCGCCCCCCATTTTGCCCAAAAGGAGCGTGGCACATGCGGCAGCGTGTCCATCCTTATCGCGTCGAATCCAGCTGTCTCAACCCACCAAATCGAATTCTGGACCAGATATTTTTCAACTTCGGGATCGTCTTGATTAAAATCCGGCAGAATATCGATGAACCATCCCTCGATATTTCGTTTCTGAATTTGATAACTCGCCCGCGGGTTCATCGTCGTCCATTTTTGCCAATTGTTCGATAGGTGTAAATCGACCGTACCGTTCCACCACGTCGACGTTGGAACGTCGTTTGCCCAAACGTGATAAGGCCCGGTGTGATTTGCCACCTGATCCTGGATCACCTTAAGCCCGAGCGCATGGGCCTTGTCGATCAATTCGCGCAGCTTTGCTGTGTCGCCAAAATGTTCATCCACGGCATACATATCGGTCGCTCCGTAGCCGTGATAGCCGGTCGAAGGCTGGCCGTCATACACTTCTTTTAAATCCATCTTGTCATTGTTATCGTAAACCGGAGTCGTCCAGATCGCTGTAACACCAAGAGATTTTAGATATTGTAATTTATCTATAACGCCCTGAAGATCGCCGCCATGATAAGAACGGCCCCTTGAAGGGTCGTATAAACCCTTAGATTTTGCCGGGTCATTATTTTTTTGATCACCGTCGGCAAAACGGTCTGGCATCAGGAGATAGATGACGTCATCGGGCGTATAGCCTTGATATTTTCCTTCGCGCGGCGGGCGCGGCAAGATGTCGAAATTAAAATTGGTTGAGGCGTTTTGTGATGAAACGATGAATTTATGCCTGCCTTCTTTTGCAAGCGGGGTGATCGTCAGATCGAAAAAAAGATAATGTCCATTATCGCTCCATTTGAGGTTGCCGGTGGTCAATCCGCTTCCTTGCGGAACCAGGACTTTTGCGTTCTTTAAATTCTCACCACGCAGCAGCACTCGTACCGGATTGATGGTCATGCCTTTCCACCAATTAGGCGGATCGATCTTCCCAACGGCCGGCGATTGTGCAAATGAAGCCATCGCACATAGAAAAACTAAAGAGCAAAGTCGCAGAAATGCGGAGAAACCAGGCAAATAATTGAAAATTGGGGATCGGTAATTACGATTTGAGATTTCTTTTACATTTTCCATTTTCCATTTCCTCTTCGGCTTTGCAGCAGGTTCATTTCTCATTTCTTCCATATACATCTGTCAATTCTTTTAACCGCACAATTATCTCGTCGGTTATCGCCCCATCTTGAAATCGCCAAAACCAGTTCCACGATTCCGACGCGGGCAAATTCATCCTGCCTTCTGTGCCAAGCCCAAGCAGGTCTTGCAACGGCGTGATCGCCGTGTCCGCGACCGATGCCCACACGGCCCGTATAAAACTCCAATGAATATCAAGGCCGTCTGTATTTAGATACTTCAAACAAAAATC
The DNA here is from genome assembly GCA_043740295.1 of Pyrinomonadaceae bacterium. GTDB lineage: Bacteria > Acidobacteriota > Blastocatellia > Pyrinomonadales > Pyrinomonadaceae > OLB17. The sequence continues at coordinate 15,759 of JAYUCO010000039.1, forward strand.
ATGTTCCCGGCTTATCTCTTTTTCGTCGCGGGTCGATCCGGCACCGGCCTGCGAGAACCACCACCCAACGGTCGTATCGTTATCATGCGTGCCAGTATAGGCAACACAGTTTTTAATATAATTATGCGGCAGATCATGATTTTTGGTATCGCCGCCAAAAGCAAACTGCAATATCTTCATCCCCGGAAAACCGAATCCGTCACGCAGTTCCTCAACATCGGGCGTGATAACCCCAAGGTCTTCGGCGATCACCGGCAATTCGCCAACCGCCCTTTTCAAAACTGTAAAAAGCTCTTTGCCCGGCACATCGATCCAGCGGCCGTTTTCCGCTGTTTTCTCATTGCCAGGCACTTCCCAAGCGGCGGCGAATCCGCGAAAATGATCGACCCGGACAACATCGACGGTCGCAAGCGTGAAATTTACCCGGGAGATCCACCAACGAAAACCGTCAGCCTTCATTGCATCCCAATCGTATATCGGATTACCCCACAGCTGGCCCGTTTTTGAAAAATAATCGGGTGGAACACCAGCAACGACCGTCGGAGAGCCGTCTTTTTCGAGTTTGAATTTATCCTGGTTGCACCACACATCACTTGAATCGAGAGCAATAAATATCGGAATATCCCCGACAATTTTAACGCCCTGCTTATTTGCGTATTCTTTTAATGACGACCATTGCCGGTAAAATAAAAATTGATAAAACTTTTCGGCCTGTATTTTTTCGTAAAGCCGCTCAGATTCTATTTTCAATGTTTCCGGGTCACGCAGTTTCAGCGGCTCGGGCCATTCATACCACGGCTTTTTACCCTGATATTCTTTGATAGCTCGGTATGTTGCAAAATCCTCGAGCCACCATTCACTTTCCCTGACAAAAGTTTCAAATTTACCACGCATATCGACGCTCGTTGTGGCGTGGAATTTTTTATAAGCCTGCGGCAAAAGTTCGTTTTTCCATATATGCACAGCACCGAAATCAACCCGATGCGTTGGAAAATCAGGTTTGTCCTCAATCTGGCCGGAATCAAGTAAACCGTCTTCAACCAATTTCTCCGGCGATATCAAAAGCGTATTGCCGGCAAACGCCGAAAAACATTGGTAAGGCGAATCGCCAAAACCGGTCGGCCCAAGCGGCAATATCTGCCAATAAGTCTGCCCGGCCTGGACAAGCAGATCGACAAATTCGTAAGCCTTTGGCCCAAGATCGCCAATGCCGTATTCGCCCGGCAAAGATGTCGGGTGTAGAAGGATACCGCTTGCTCTTGGAAATTTCATATATACGGAATGCCCGTTTTACCGTTTGAGGTCGCAACCTCAAATTCGTATTTGCCCGCTTTTGTGCTTTTTTCTATAGCTACATCGAAAAACAGATAGTCGCCCCGCGTATTGACCAGGATATTAGATGTTTTTAAAGACTTGTTCTTGGAAGTAACCGAAGCTCCCCCGGAAATTCTCTCCGCTTACAAGCAGCCGCACCGTCGAAACCGAATGCCCAGCCCAACAATTCGGCGGCTCGACTTTCCCGATCTTCGGCGACTGCTCCAAAGTCTCCCCTGAAACCAGTAACACCAAAACAATATACAAAAAAAGATTGGTTTTCATAGCGCCCTGACATATTCATAGACTAGGATTTTTAGTCTTCCCTTGGCTCTAAGGTTCTTGAACAACTGAAGTGGGTATGTTTTCCGGTTTATCATTCAAAGTTGCCGACGCACCGGTCTTAACATATGCCTTTTCCAACCGCTTAAACTCGGCAAAATTAGCATCAGCTTTATCCTTTTGCTTTAAACGCGAATAAGCAATAAAAAGCTGATAACGAACGCCGGGATCTTTTTTGTTAAATTCGGCCCCACGCTCTAAAATTACGACAGCTTCGTCTGTTCGTTTAAGACGCAGTAAAAGCCTGCCCAGATCATAATGTGCGGAAAATATTTTGTGATCAGCTTTTATTGCTTGTCGCAAAAGTATCTCTGCACGTTCATTTTGACCACGCTCGCTGGCTAAAAACCCAAGATTTGACAGACCGTCAGCATTATTCGGGGAAATTTTCAGAACTTTATTAAAAGCGGCGATCGCTTCGTCATAGTTTCCCTCTGCCCGAGCCAAAAAGCCTTTGAGATATACCAGATTCAGATCATCAGGACGTTTTTTTTCCTCTCGATCAAAAACATTATGAGCTTTTTCGTATTGCTGCATACGAATATAAGTCACACCTAAGCGTACTTGATAAAGAAAGTTTTCCGGTTGGGCAAGGGCGGCTTTTTCATAAAATTGCAGAGCGCCGGAATAGGCCTGTCGTTTGGAAAGTTCCTCGGCAATCAAAAAATTTACCTCATGAAATTGTGGGCGAATCTCTACTGATTTGAGCCACAAACCCAATGCGTTTTCAATATCATTTTTTGCCGAGGCAATCAGGCCCAACCGGTAAAAGACTTCGGCTGAATTAGGATCCAAATTTGCCGCTTCTTGCAAGACCGTTCGGGATTTATCGAGTTCGTTTAAATTGTAATATCCTACTCCAAGATTATAGAGCACTTCAAAATTACCAGGAACTTTTTCTTTAACTTTCTCAAATAAAGAAGTTGCCTTTTTATATTCCCGGGCTTCGGCCAAAACTAAACCAAGCGTAAATAGTAACCGTTCATCATCCGATTTCTGAATTTCAAGAATTTCAGCTATTTTGATGGCTTTTTCAGTTTTCCCTGTTGCCGCATATGCTTTGGTCAAAGCAAAAAGCAAGGCAAAATCTTTGTTAACCGGAGTTTTATTACTTGTCGTAATTCCAACCAATCTTTCAAGTAAAGGCAATGCTTTCGCCTGCTCATCTTTTGCTGAATACAGAGCGGCTAAATTATAGGCGGCCTGTTGATGTTTTGGTTGTAATCGCAAAACTTCTGCCAATACTTCCCTTGCTTCTTCCTGCCGTTTGTCCCGCATCAATAAAACACCAAGGTTGGCCAAAGCCGGCACTTCACGCGGATTTGCACGCAGAATTTCGCGATACATTTTTTCTGCGTCGCCGATGCGATCTTCTTGATCAAAAACTACGCCCAACAATACTCTTGCTTCCACATCTCGCGGCGTTTTGAGAAGATATTCCTGCAATAAAATTTCTGCTTCTTTTAATTTTCCATCCTGCAGTAAGAATTTGGCTCTTTGAACTGCCGGATTTGTATGAAGAAAAGCCGATCTCTGAGAAAATACTGGAAAAATAAAAAAACCACAGACCAAAACCAAACAACCTAAAGAATGTTTGTGACTATTGATTTTCAGAATTTTAGTTTCCCTTAAACCCATTTGGAAAGTTAGTTCTTAAATGAATTCAGGAAATTGACCTCATCGTTAGGCTCGACAATAATAGATTTTTGAACAATAGTTTGCCACCAGTTCGTTGTATCTTTGGTCAAATTTCCCGATAAAAAAGTAAGACGTACTTTATAGTCTTTATCAGTCTTTTCATCACGCCACCAGAGTTTTTCCTGCTTTTTATTGTCAACAAACCCGATCGTGTAACGGTCATCAAACCTTTCACCTGACGAAACCTCACCAATATTTGACGAATTTGGTAAACGCAATTCAGAAACCCTTTTAACTTGAGCGTAGCGCAAAATGATCCCTTTGACATATTTCCCATCGGCAAAGAGAATTTGCAATTCACCAGCGGGTAATTCTTTATAGACAACACGCACGTCTTTATTATCCCTGCCTTCGCTTTTCTTCGCGTCCGGCCTTTCCTGTCCGGGCTTTCGGTCTGCACTGACAAAAACAGCCTGCAATGCAGCCTGAACATCCATTCCGATCTGAACGCCATAGATGTTCATCTCGTGTTCTCTACCCCCAATACTGTTCTCTTTTTCCTGTGCAGAAATTGAAAATGTCGAAGTTGCCAAAACCAGTAAAAAGCTGACCAAAATATGTTTGAACACTTTTGCACCTCCCTTAGAATTCCCTCTCAAAACTTTAATGTACTAAATTTAGTTGTTTTCTAAACTCCTTTTCATCTTCAGGTAAAAGAATGATTACTTTTTGCTTAATGCGGGCCACAAAATTCGCGCCTGATTGAGTTTTCTTTTCAGCGATAAACTCAATTCGGCTTCTATAACCTTCCGTGCCCTTCTCATCCCTAAACCAGATCCTTTGTAACTTTTGGTTATCGGTAAAAGCCACAGTGTACCGGTCATCATATCGGGATCCATCTAAAGCTTCTCCCCGTCGTCTGTCAGTATTGGCCAAATTTGTCGCATTAAATCCGTCAATTTCTTTTGTCCCATCAAGAACTTCGGTTCTGGAAGTCAACTGGCCTCCTGTAACAGTCGATGTGGTTATCAAACTCGTTGAATTTCCAAGCGAACTTGTAAAAGGCAGTCTTAGATCATCAACAACTGGTGGATTCAAGTAATTCAAAACTATTTCCTTAACATATTTTCCTTCGGTAAAAAGAATTTGTAATTCGCCCTGTGGAAGATTCTTATAGACCACACGAATGTCTTTATTGTCTTTACCTTCATTCTTTTTAGCATCAGGCTTTTCCTTTCCAGGCCCTCGATTTGCATTGATAAAAACTGTTTGGAGTGCAGTTGGTACATCCATCCCGATTGAGACGCCTAAAATATTAGCATCGTGCTCTTTTCCGCCTATGCTCCGAACAGAGTCATTTTTTTTCTTCCCGTCCTGAATTTGCGCAAAAAGATTATTTGCTCCAAAACAAATAATGATTAAAACTACAATCATTCCAATGATGTCCAGCAATTTATGTGACATTCCTAATTCTCCTAATTCATTGAGGGATTTGATGTGAAACCGCACGGCGGCTTTCGTGGATTTTTTTTACAATTTCCGTTTCGGCACTAGCTTCTTCTTTTTTGCCTAGTTTTCGATAGGCAATCGAAAGTTGAAAATGCGGTTCTGGATTTTTCGGAGCAAGTGCAGCGGCTTTTTTTAGATGCCCAATCGCTTCCGCTCCCCGATTCAATCGAACCAATGTTTTGCCTAATGTTATCTGGCCCTCGTATAGCTCGGCATTAAATTCCAAAGCTCTCTGTAATGCGCTTAATCCCTCAACCGACGAGTTTCCTTCGGTCTTCAATAACAATACTCCAAGCCCTAAATTACCTTCTACACTATTATGATCCAGTTTCAATATTGCACGATATTCTTTTAACGCATCCGATGACTTTCCATCCCGTTCCAAAGCCGTCGCCAAAAAAAATCTGGCTTTTGTATGATCCGGTCGAATGGAAACTGCCCGGCGAAAAGCAGCTATCGATTTTACGATCTCACCATTTCCAAAATATGCACGTCCCAATGACAGATTTGCATCAAAATGTATGGGAACATATTCTATTGCCTTTTCCAATTTTTCAATCGCAGCTGAATTTCTATTTTGAACTGCCGAAATAACCGCCGACAAAACCAAAGAATCCGCTAAAAGCTTGCTATTTCCTTTTGTTGAGGAAAGGACCTCAAAAACAGTTTCCAGTTTCGATTCTGCTTCAGGAATTTTATTCAAATTGAATAACGCCAATGACTTGCCGTACAAACTCAAGGGATCTTTCGGCTTAATGGCCAATGCATTTTCAAATGCCGAATTGGCCAAATCCCAGTCTCCGGCTTTTACATACGCGAATCCATTTTTTTTTATTTCATCCAAACTGTTCGGGTTGAGTGGAAGTTCAGATTGAGCAAAACTAACAGAAACCAAGGCGCAATGCATATAAAGCACCCAAATGCTAAATACATACCGCAATGTTTTGGTTAAAATCCACATTTCGCCCGACTCTGCAAATAATTAATCGGAATTAAAACTTAAGTTATTCTATTTTATGATGACACTTCCAGTCTTTCGTTGCCCCTTCTCTTGTAAATCCCTGTTGAAAAAAAAAGTGGCGAGCAATTTTCATCACGCGCCACTTGATTTTCTAATAAGCTAAGGCAAAAAGCCTAGAAGATAATCTTTAGACCAAATTCCAACTGACGTCTTCTTTGTTCGGAAAAGTCTTTACCAAAGTTAACGTCGGTAATGCTTCCATTCGGAGTCGAACGATTTACGTGGTTTAACACATTAAAAGCAGAAACCCGAACTTGTACGTTAAATGCATCGCTGATTACCCGTATTGGAAAGTTCTTAAATAAATTAGCATCCCAATAGTATTGACTTGCTCCCCGAAAAGTATTGCGCCCTAAATTGCCAATCAAAGGACAATTATTGGTCGGGGTTCCATCTCCATTGAAACAGCCTGTATCGGTAGAGAAAACAAGAGTCCTAGGAGCACGGAAAGCTGCCACATTTAATTGAATACCCTGGGCCAGTTGTGAAGCGGTAGGGGTGGGGTCACCGATCAGATCTGGCCTCGCTCCGTTCCAGTTTGGAGTAAAGACCGGACCGCTTTGCAGCGTAACAATATTATTGAGCTGCCAACCGCCAATAAATACATCGAGAGCCGTCGGAGTGCTGTTCAGGAATTTCCGCTTTTGTCCAAAAGGCAGATCGTAAACATTGGCAAAAACAAATCTATGTTTGACGTCCAAGTCAGATAGTCCACGATCCAGTTCCGGCCTAAGAGGGTTGTCAGGGCCGCACTGCGTTGGCCCGGTGCCCCCGATACAGAAGCCTCCTGGTGAATCGTCAATAGCTTTTGACCAGGTATAATTCGACAAAATCGATAATCCGTTCGAAAAACGCTTTTCTACCTTGGTCTGCAAAGCATTATAATTGGCTGAACCGGTGTAATTGGTGGCAATTACCTGTCCGATATTCCTAACCTGACGGGAACCTGGACCTCCCTGATTACGATCTGAACCAATATTCTGTACTATCAAAAGATTGCGGGCTTGTGAGCCGACATAAGCGACTTCGGCTAACCAGTTTTTTGCAAACTCGTATTGGGCAGTCAAATTATATTGATGGACAAAAGCATCTTTACGATTCGGATTGTTATAAATAATCGAAGTTCCAGACGGAGCAACAAAACTTGATCCGCGAGCCGCAACTTGTTCCGAACCCGGAGCAACAGGTATCCCTGCCTCGTATGGGTTTCTTCCAAATGGATAACCTACTGGGCAACCGCCCGGATTTGTAATGGGTTGGCATTGGAAATTTGCGGCCCCAGTTCCTGGGTTTGCCGTTAATGGCTGAACTCCACTCACGTCAGTCGTGTAAACAAGACCATACCCACCACGGACTACGAGTTTTTTATCTTTAGTGAATCCGCTGTATGCAAAACCGATACGCGGCCCAAAATTGTTCTTGTCGTTATTGGCAAGATCACGCCCTAAGGGAGCGCTTTCACCCGCAACAGTAATCCTGCCAGTCGCCGGATCAAAATTCGACTGGCGATCGAATCTTTCCGTCGGGGCGGTAAAGAGGTCATATCGCAAGCCAAGATTCAGAGTCAAATTCGAACTAACCTTCCAATCGTCCTGCACAAAGAAGGCAAGTTCCGACGTCTGAACGGTATAAGGCCCGCCTGGTGTTCCGCGTCCAATAAATCCGGGCTGATAGCCTAAAAGGAAATTAGCAACAGCCGAACCGCTGTCGTTTGGACCAATACCATTGTATCCACCTGATGCAAAGCCCCCAGCGGAAGTTCCATACTGATGGTTTCCTTTGATTCCGCCATTTCGTCCGCCGTCAAAATTCGAATTGCGACGGTCTCGAAGATCGGTTCCGACTTTGAATATCGAGCTGCCCTTAACAATCGTCACGGTATCCGCAAAATTGTAGTTATCAGAGGTAAAATAGAAGGGACCACCATCCCCAACAAATTCCTGGCTAAAGTTTGGATCAACTATACCGAGCAAAATAATGCCGCCGCAAGTCCCGCAATTGTTAATGTTAGTCGCCCCTAAAGCAGCCGAGACGTTGTTGTTAAACCCAAGTGCCCCGTTAATCCCGGGATTATTAATGCCAATTTCAACATTCGTCCAACCAGCTCGCGCGTCATTGATAATATTAGGGGAAAAAGTGTGCGTGTCGCCGAGGGTAATACCGCGCGAATTACCAAATTCATCTCCTGCGCCAAAGCCTGAAGGCAGGTCATTGTTGTTAGGCGATGTCCCAAGCGGGAAATTGTTATCCCGGATACGGGAATTTTTCGAGAAACTATAACGACCAAAAATTGAATTGTTATCGGTTATTTTATGATCGATCTTCACGTCATAGCTATCAACATTAGACCTCTCGGATCGGTTTCGACGAAAATTATTTATCAGACCCGCTTCGGTAGGTAGTGGATACGCATTCAATAAATTCCGTCCAAAAGTTGAAAATGCACCACAGGAAGGACAATTTGCCAGATTATTGCCCGGAATTGGGGTTCCACTTGGAGCAAAAATTGTTCCGTTCTGCGCGACTACTGTTCCACCACCCGCTAAGCTATAGCTTCTTGTACCTGGCATTAATAGTTCACTAAAGTCACCATTCCTCATTCTGAGAGTTGGAACGGTAACAAAAGGAAATTCGCCGCCTCCAAACGCCGGTGTACCATTTCGCTGCCCAGCCACAGAAACAAAGAAGAATGAACGATTACGTCCGTCATACCAGAACGGTTTCCCCTCACCAACACGGGGCAGGAAAATGGGGCCACCGACAGTGCCGCCATAATTGTGAGTTATATAGTTGGGATTTTTTCCTCTGTTTGCTCCGTTTTCATCAAATTGAGCCGCCCCAGCACTTAAAAATCTTCCCTGATAATTTTCAAAAACTGTTCCGTGGACACCGTTTCCGCCTGATTTAAATGTCGTAGAAATGATCGCACCGCCGGCACGGCCTGATTCGGCCGACGGAACACTAGTCTCGATCTTGAACTCAGCAATAGCATCGGGGTTCGGATAGACTGCGATTTGTCCAAATTGTGACTCATTATTGTCGACGCCGTCCAGGGAAAAATTATTTTGGGTTGTACGAGCCCCATTTGAAGAAATGACCGAACCGCCAGATTCGCGGAAACGAGTTGATTCAGTTGAACTACCGCCACCGCCGTTAACAAAAGCTCCACCACCACCAACAACGCCGACCGTCCCGGAGGACGGGCGCGTAACACCCGGTGATAATGCAGCTAGAAGTGTAAAATTACGCTGCGGTATCGGGAGGTCAGTTACTTCTTTTCCCGTGATAATATCACCGCGCACACTGGTTTCGCTTTCAACCAACGGAGCTCCGTCAGAGTTAACTGTAACAACATTGTCCCCTGCACCGGAAATTTCCGTAAATTTCGCATCGACCGGGACGCGAGCATTCGTTTCGACCGTCACATTTGTAAAAACAAGCGTCTTAAACCCGCCGGCTTCGACCGATACTTTGTAATTTCCCGGTTCAAGATTGGTGAGTGCGAAGTCTCCTGTGTCACTTACAGATGCTTCACGGCTTTGCCCGTTCGCATTGTTGGTCACAACAACCTTTGCCGTAGGCACAACCGCGTCATTCGGGTCTTTAACGGTGCCGATGATGCTGCCCTTGTTGTTCTGGGCGAAAGTAATCCCGCTCAACATAACAATACAAAACGATATTGTCACAAATAAAAGGATGGATTTTTTTTGGACTTTAGTCATAATTAGCCTCTATTGGTAAACCCAATCTATATTAGCCGAAATTAAACTACAAGAAAGTTAAAGTCTAAACTGAACACACAAAGCCAATTACTATAATGAGTTAGTCACACTTTTTAAATCACTATTTACTAAATTTCAGAGATAAATTTTGTTTGTTGTCACACTAAACAAAGATTTAATACGGTTCTAACAATAAAGTCAAGACAGCACGGAAAAATTCCCACAATATCGAATATATTTTCACATTATTACTGCCTTCGATCAAAAGAATAAAAACGCCTCAGAAAAATAAATTTATTTCTTATCATTTTGCCGGATAACAATTTGTGTATCTATTTTATTTACTGGAACAGTGTCGATTTGGCC
>JAYUCO010000040.1:0-9768 GCA_043740295.1 Pyrinomonadaceae bacterium
ACGCAGAATTGTCTGTATCTCTTCCAAAGGCAAACCCACCGTTGTGTTTTGAAGAAGGTCGTTCGATTGACGGGTTTCGAGGGCAAAATAGCTTCGGCGTGCTTTTGATGAAACGTCCGCTTTGTCATGCAATCCGGTTTCGATCCATTCTTCAAATTGCGCCAAAGAAACTTTTTTTAAGGCTGCCGCGCTGGACCGAAATGCGGCGAGCGAACTTTCGGCATCCGTTTCGGCGATTTTACCTGTCAATTGAAGCACTCTTTTTATTACTTCAATCGTTTCAGGGCCGACCGTTTCTGATCTGGTGCCTTTTGGAGATATCAAAGCTATCCGGGCAAAGAATTTAGGGGTTGCGCGGAGAAAAGCTATCAGAACGGCATTTCCATGGTCGCCGATGCGCTTAAGTACGTTGCACCAATCTTCAAATGCGGCGTCGGCATTTTTTAACACTTCGCTGCCGGACGTTACAAAATGCAGGGTCACGCTGCCGCCGTATTCGAGAAATTTCACGGACCTTGTCAAAAGCAAAACAGCATTATCAGCGGTGAGTCCGGTGAGCGCCTTTGGCAGATTCGTCCACAGGTCCGCGGTCATTCCGCCCGTCCGGTTGGCGAAGATCGTACCCAATTCGATGACCGCTCCGGCAACTGCAGCTTTTTTGTCGCCGAACGACCTCAGTGCATCGGTCAGCGGCTGTGTATTTTGCAGGAATTCCGAACTATGTTTAGCGGAGCGGCTCGCGATCTGCACGCCTAATTTCAATATTTCCGACAGCAGATCGTCGTCATCGACCTTTTCGGCAAGCAGCGGTATGAAATTGAATGTTTCGAGAGCAATGGAGCTGGACAAAACAAGCTGCCGGATACTTATCTGAAAAACATATTCGCGGGCGCTGTCCGGCACTTTGGCGAGACCATCGACACCACTGGCAAAAAAACGTGCGCCAGTCTCGACATTGCCCATCGCCAGCCGCCGTCCCAATTCCGCCCAACTTCGCAGATCATCGGCCGAGAGAATTTTTGCCGCCTTCGGCACAGCCTCAACGAATTCGCGGCTGACCCGCAGCGATACACCGGCCAATGCCGCACTTGTTTCAAGGGCCGCCCTTTTTTTGTCGTTCGGCAGCCGGCCCAAACGAGCCGCCAAACCGGTAAAGGTCTGCTTTTTCTTATTTTCCCCGCCGCTTTCTGCCACCTTTTCAGTTTAGGAATTAACGGCAAGCTAATCAAAGCGGATTCAACTATTTCTGTTTTTCGCTCGCAAAAACGAACGTTCACGGCAATATGATCGGGGCGAGGCCAATGCCTCCAGACTTTAACCCAATTGCTCAAGACCGAACTGAAACAACCAACAAAAACAAGACTTAGATTATGGCTAGGCAAAATTAAGACACTACCTGGCTATCAATCATGTTGACAAGATATGCAGTCTATGCAACAATGTGCCGTCGGAGCGATTGATTTCCACGCGATCTTTGACAAGTAAATCTAGCGTCAGGCGTACTGAAACGGTTTACGAAAAAGTTTTTTCGAAAAGTACGGCGAAAACAACTGAAAATAACCTGTAAATCTATGTGTAAGAATGTGTTACACGTTCCGGCCAGCGGTGGAACGTGGCCGGAACGCGGTGGAACACCGGAAACGGCCTAGGCAGCCCTAACCAACACACTTGCAGCGGTTAGCCGTTCCGTGGCATATCCTGTTGCTCCATCTCGTTCCGGGCAAATGAAACCTCGGAGAAACATGCGGAAACAAGAAATTATGCGTTCAAGGATTCCGGCTTTCCGGCGGCTACAATTTAGGCGGGTGGCCGTCTTCGTAAATGAAGATATGAAAACAAGCGTTTACGCCGTATTCGATCAGCGCGTCGAGTTTTCCGGCGTTCTCCATTTCGGCAAGTTTTTTCATGACAAAATTTTGTTCGGCGGCGGGCATGTGCTTGCGGGCGAGGTCAAATGCACAGCCGGATGTATGCGGCGGAAGAGCGCCTTCGCCGCGAACTTTGAAGGAATTCGGATTGCCTGAATTGAGCAATATCTGATAATCCATCGAACGGGTGAGCGATGTAACGCGCAGCGGCCGTCCAAATTGTTTAAAATAAGCCTCCGCCAGTTCTTTTAAGATCGGCTTGGCGTTCGGATTGAACATTCGCAGCAGCCTGACGCGCATCTGCTTGCGGTCGGCCGGGTTATTGAGGTCGTATTTTTGCCCGGCAAAGTTTCCGGCAAGCGTGGACAGGGCCTGATATTTTGGTGTGCCGGGTAATATATCGGCATTGCCGTCTGCAAAACTAAAGGCTGAAAAAGGTTTGTCCTGCGCGCTTCCGCCGACATCAAGGTAATAGCTGTCGGCGGCCATCGGCATCTCGATCAAAAGCTTTTTGAGGCGTTTGTCGGCCAGGTCCGAAAAATCCAGCGGCTGTTTATATCCGTTGGTATTCATGTCGCGAAGTTTTGATTTTTGCTTAATGACGCCATCGCCGAATAGTTCTTTTGGCACAAGGAGACCGGCGGGACGGATGCCTTTTTCACCCGGGCGGTCCTCCAAAGCTTTCTTTTGCCGGTCAGCCAGAAAGGCGGCGGTGACATTCAGGTCCGAATCGTCCTTATCGGTTGATGAAACGGCCACGTCCGCGACGTCCGATGCCTTGATCTCTTCTTCGGTGGCTTCCCACGAAGCTATCAGATCATCCAGATCGTCCTCGTCCTCACCACCAAGCGGATCGATCACCCGGACCGGGATAACGGAACCGGCAATGACCGGCGGAGTTTTTTGACCTTTCACGGCAGACGGCGTTTTGCCGCTGCGTGAGACCAGCCAAATGGCAACGCCCCCAAAGATGAGAATAAGAAATGTCATCGCCCCGGCCGCGATCAAGATCCATGGCGGCTTGTTTTGTTCCGCGGGCTGGCCGATGGCCGGTTGCATTATCGCCGGGGACGGGGCGGCATTTAATTGTGGGTCAGGTTTTACGGCGGTCCGGATATCTGGGGCACCAACTTCTGTGGCAATTTCAACCCGGATCACCGTATTTGTACCGATCTTGATCTCATCGCCGCCGCGGACCAGTTTCGGCCGTCCGGAGATCTTTTCACCATTCAGAAAAGTCCCATTAGTCGAATTCTCGTCAGTCAGCAGAACTTCGTCGCCATCGACAAAAATTACGGTATTGATACGCGAAAGGCCCGTATCGTCCAGCACAAGGCCAGCAAGATCGGTTCGGCCGATTGATAGTTCCCGGTCAAGTTCAACAGTCCTGGACTCGTTGGGATTTTTGATGTGAAGAGTTACTTTCACCTTTAATGATGATGCTCGTCCGCAACTTCTTTTAGCTTTGAAATGTCGAGAAGGACCGCGAACTTATCAAAGTGAAACATCGTTTCGTCTTTGCAGTTTTCGCAAAAAAAGGTCACGTCCTCGCCGAGATACATGTCTTTTAGGTGATAGGCGATAAAACAGCCGTAACACCGTTGGATACGCTTGCCGAATTCGTCCAGAACTTCTTTATTGTGATGTGTTTCCATTACTTAAATGGAGATTTTAGCATAAACCGGGCTAGTGTCATTTCACTATGCCGCGTTTTGAAGATTCAATAAAAGCAATAAGAATATCGACTTCCGCACAGCCGGAGATATCTTCCGTGATCTTTTCGACAGCCTGCGTGGTATTCAGTTTTGCCGAGAGAAGAAGGTGATAGGCGTGGTGCAGCTTTTTGATCGTTTCTTCCGTGTAACCCCGCCGCTTCATTCCCACGCGGTTGAGGCCGAAGCATTTGGCATGGTTTCCCTGGATAATGGCAAACGGCGGAGCATCCTTGACCACGACTGAGTAACCGCCGATGAAGGCTTCTTTGCCAACCCGGCAAAATTGGTGAACGCCCGAATATGCGCCGACATTTGCCCGGTCCGCGATCTCGACGTGTCCCGCTAAAGTGGCGGCGTTGGCCATAATTATCTCGTTTCCAAGCTGGCAATCATGGGCCACGTGGGCCTGGGCCATAAAAAGGTTGTCGTCGCCGATGCTGGTCAGGCCGCCGCCGCCCGCAGTTCCACGGTGGATCGTAACGAATTCACGGATATGATTGCGTTTCCCGATCTCGGTCGCCGTCGGCTCGCCAGCGTATTTAAGGTCCTGCGGGGCAAATCCGATCGAAACGAACGGGAATATACGGGTGTCTTCACCGATTGATGTTTTGCCGTCGATGACGACGTGTGATTCGAGATGGACGCGGTCACCCAAAGTCACTTCGTTTCCAATAACGGAAAAGGCACCAATATAACAATCAGCACCGATCTTTGCCTTTGGGCCAATAATGGCCGTTTCGTGAATAAATTGGGGCATCAGGAAATTACTGGGTTTCAGAAAGTTCGGCTGGCGGATCGATCATATCCATGGTGGAGCCGTTATCTTGAGTTTCGTGGATCAATGGTTTTCTTAATATCAGCCAGGTGAATATTGCCGCAATCGGATAGGAAAGAAAAATGCCAACGATCGCACCGCCAAGAACCGATCCGATAAAACCAATTATGCCGTATTTAAGATTCTTTGCTTTTATGCCGGCTATAAGAGGAAAAGTTCCGAACAGTATGCCCAGGGCCACATTCAACAGTATTAAATAAATAACCAGGTCTTTATCACTGATTCTGATCTCTTCCATATTCTTACTCCATTGCGCTTCGGTCGGCGATAAAGCACGTTATCTCGGCCTCCGCCGTCACTTTTCCGTCCACGGTGGCAATGCCGCGCATTTTCTGCACTTTGGTACCGATGCGCATAGCGATGACTTCCAGCATCAGCGTATCTCCCGGAACAACCGGACGCCTGAACCGGGCTTTTTCAATGCCGCTGAAAAATGGTATTTTTCCTTCACGGTCCTCGAATTCCCGCAAAGCTAGTATCGCCCCGACCTGTGCAAGGGCTTCGATCTGCAAAACGCCCGGCATGACCGGTGACCCGGGAAAATGTCCGGTAAAGAAATGCTCGTTTACGGTGACCTGTTTGACGCCAAGTATGCGGACGCGCGGCTCAAGTTCAATTATCTTATCGACCAGCAAAAAAGGATACCGGTGCGGCAGTATCTTCTGGATAGCACGTGAATCGTAAATGGCCATTAACGGATTATAAAATATGAAAAGTCAGAAGCCAGCAGAAGAAAAACTTCAACCGACTTCTGACTAAACATCGAAAATTGTATGCGATACTATTTAGGTGCCGCAGTTGTTGCCGTGCCTGCCGGACGAGCGTTGTAATATGTAATGAATTCTTTAGTTACATCAACTTTCGGGGTAACGGCAAGTATCAATTGGGCACTGTCTAATTTGGCGGCGTCCAATATCAGATCATATCCTTTTTGCTTGGCAAAATCGTCCATCGCTTTTCCAATGTCCTGAAGTACCGGGCCTAAAACTTCACCCTGACGACGTTCGAATTTCGCTTTTCCGTCTTCCTGTTTGCGTTTGATCTGCAATTCCAGGCTTTGAAATTCATCCGTTTTTGTCTGAAGGGAAGCCGTGTTGATCGGTACGTTCGGATTCTGCTGGGCGTTTTTTTGTATTGTTTGGATTTCCGTGCCCAAAGCCTGATATCTGGCGATCAAGCCCTGCAGCTCGGTCTGCGCCGGTGCAAATTCTTTTTCAAGCGCGTTCACAGCGTTCGAATACTTAACAATACCTTCTTTAGCATCGAAGGCCGAGGTATTGATGACAACTATTCTTATATTGTTGTTGACTGGCACCGCACCCTGGCCAAATGCCGAAACCGCGAAGGCCGCCGCGAAAATAAAACTAGCGGCAATAAAACTAAATCTTTTCATTTATCGAATACTCCTTACACTTGAGCAAACAAGCGCTGAACTTTATTAAACTATATCCTTTGAAACTATTTTTCCCTTAAATGTTGCCTGACCATTAATAAAAAGACGAAAGAACGATAATACTATGTTATCGGCAAAAAGTTGTCAATTTTCCGCTTTTGTTGGTAGCTTTGATTTAGCGTATATTTTCGCCAAAAAACAAAGCGAAAGTTACCTTAGAACGTTCTGCCGACAGTAAACCTGAACCCGTTGCGCTTGCCAGGCAGGAAAATGCCTGGCAGTTCCTGTGTCGTTCCAAAATTGCCGTTCGGATTAAAGTAATAGATCAGCCGAAACGGCACATTGACGACCGGAACCTGCACACGCAGCTCTAAACCGACACTCGCCTTAAAATCACCAAGCTTTCCAAATGCGCTGTCATCGACCCGAAGAAGCGTATTCTGCTGGACCTCGCCACGCAGATAAATTTGTTGTATCTCCGGTGAAAGGCTGGTAGGACAGCCAAAACGGTTGCCGCGACAGAACTCATTGATAAAATCCGTTTTGGTTATCACGCGTCCGCGATAGTAAAGAATGCTGCCAAAGCTGTTTTCGAGCACCGGTGTGTTGATAAGCCCAAGAGCGGTCAATCTTCCTGCTCCGATAAACGTGTCGTCGCTAAGAAACTCCGAATTCAGCCGCTGTGTGCCGGTCTTTCTTAGGTTAAAAACACTGCCCACATCCGCGAAGACCGCGAGCGTTGCCGGGCCAAAGATCGGAATTCTATACTCGAAATTTCCCAAAAGCTGGGTATCTCCTCCGATAAAACGGTAAGTTCTGGAAAATAAAGCGGGATTGGCACCGTCGGCCCCGGTCAATAGGCCGAGCGAAGCGATCTGGGACGGTATTAGCGAATCTGTCGGGAAACCGGCGATCGGCACCGCTGTCCCTGAACTATTGGTCGTCGCCGTCACATTTCGACTGGTAATATAGGTGTCAAATGGGGCGATCGGCCCGATTGACCTTGAATTATATCCGCGAATATCATTTTCACTGCCAAGAAAATAGCGTTCATAGGCCGGAACGCCTCCGATAAATGCCAGCGAATTGGCGTTTCTGACCGTGTCCGTCAACGCAAAAGTGCCAATGGTCCCGGCCTGAAGGCGAAATGCAAAAACCTCAGGGTCTTTTGATCTTTTTCGGCGGACAGGTATGAATTTTGAGAAGGTAATACTCGGCTGATACGTCCGCACGTCGCCGCCCAGCCCTGATAATCCAACAGAAGCCGAAAGCTGCGTACCCTTCAATGTGTCGATCCCATTTGCTGACGGCTGACGCGTATCGTAAGCAAAAGTACCCGTGATGCGGCTGGTCAAAATATTCGGCTGGGCATAAATTACCGGGATCCTCGCTGCCGGATCGGCCGATCGGTTAATTGGCGGATCGGTGATCGTCGTCGCGGAAAGCTGATAAGTTAAACCTATCCGTGAAAATTGCGTAAAGGACCGTTTCTTAAAGAAAAGCTCGGATAACGGGGCCGTCGCAAATATGTTGCCGCCGAAAGTGCTTTGCGTAAACAGATTTGCGGAATCGGTGGTTATCTGCCCAAGCGGGTTGAATAGATCGTTAAGAACCGCCGTATTCTGTGTCAGGGATGTTCCTTCGCCAAAGAATCTATACTTAGATATAAACAATGAAAAACCGACCGAGATCGGCCTGTCGCGGAAATATGGTTCCTGATAGGTAAACTGCAAGTTTTGCTGCCGGTTGCCGACACCGACTGAAAACGAAAGTATCTCGCCGCGTCCCGCAAGGTTATTAGTCGAATATTCAAGCCCGAAGAATGAACCTCCGATACCGGAAACACCGCCGTTGAAAGAGATCTGTTGCCTACCTTTTTCCTTGATCTTAAGGATAAGATCGACATCGCCCTGCTCTTCGTCCGTTCGGATCTCGACATCCTGGTCTTTGTCGATCGGGTCGAAATATTGTGTTTGGTTCAGCCGGGAGACGGAGATGTCAAGGTAATTTTGATTGTAAATATCGCCTTCGTTGATCAGGAATTCACGGCGAAGAACGCGGTCGCGGGTGAAGGTGTTGCCGGTGAATTCCAACCGGCGGAGCGTAAACTGTTTTCCTTCGTCTATATTGATCTTGATATCAACGATGCCTTCTTCAGGATTTGCCGGATTATCCTTAAATTCCGGCTCATATTCTGCGCTGAAAAGCACGAAACCCTGTGATCCGTAAACCTTTTTCATGTCTTCGTAAACAGCATCCTGCAGCCGCTTACCGTTGGCGATCTCGCCTTTTTTCAGGCCGACATACGCAAGGATCTGCTGTTCCGAGAAGATCGAGTTTCCTTCAACCTTAAGTTCGCCGACGCGAAAAATTTTTCCTTCGGTAACTGGGACAATAATTTTAAGCGTATCGTCCTTTGAGGAAAGCAGTGGAAGCGGCAGCGTGATGAGCGGAATAAAATCGGTGCGCTGAACACCCAGCCCGACAACTTGAGGATCGCCGAGGCGTGCCTGAAAATAACCTTTCGAACGCATATACGCCAAAACATTTTTTCCGAGATCGTACTGAAGTTTTCGCAGGTCGAGGATGTCCGCTCCCTTAAAGCGTGATATCAGCCCGGTTTCCTTGACCAGTGTTAATTGAGCTCGGAGTTCGCTGTCCTTAAAATGTTCGTTGCCCTGAAAATCGATCTCGATTATTCGTGAGCGGTTCCCTTGCTCGACCTCGAAGGTAATGCCGATCGAAGTCGCTGAAATTTCCTCTTCCTTAATTGTGATTTTGGCGTTCGGAAAGCCTTTTGAGGCCAGGAGTTCGCGAAGTATACGGACGCCGTTTCGCGCTTTAACAGGGTCGTAAACGGCTTCCTTTGAAATACCGACGCGTTCTTCACGAAATTTTTTCAATACATCTGATTCCGGCACGGCCTTCATGCCGGTGAATGACAGATCGCGGACGATAGGCAGTTCGCGGACCTCAAAGATCACGTTTACGCCGCCGCGGACACCGTCGGTCGTGAAGACGCGGGTGGCCGCTTTATCAAAAAAATTAAGTGAAAGCAGTACTTTTAGGTCGTTCTCAAGTGCGGCCGGGTCGTAAACATCACCGGGGCGGGTTTTGATGTAATAATTCAGGTCGTCGTCACGCAACCGGCGGTTGCCCTGGATATCGACGGTTTCAACTATCTGCTGCGGTTTGGCAGCGATGGGGGCGACATTCGCATAGCTGTTCGCTTTGGCAAGGACCGGAGCCGCCAATATGGCAAAACTCAATAAAACAAGTCCTAATGCGCTGAATTTGTGCATAAAAACGATTCCCTTATAAGTGCGATTTGGAAGCTTTGAAAAGCTTCGGGGCCGCCAGGCTGAATAATAAAATACTAGAATAAACAAAAATCGGCGGCCTTTCAATGTTCGGATTTTTACTCAACCTATGATTCTACCAATCATTATCAGGTTGCCTTTCCCGTCTATCCGGCAAACTTACGAATTATACAGGCAAAAGCCGCAAAAGCGAAAACGGCACGGCTATTAAAGGCTTTTTCGACAAAAAACAGGCTTCCAAATGTTTGTATTTTCCGGGAGCAAGCATTCATCATGCACCTGTTTTTGTGGTCCGGTTCATTTTTTTCGAGCGGCTGTTCCCGCATTTCAATGTTGCGGTCAAAAACTCCAGTAGCTTGAGCGGGCCATATGGGCCGTTATTGCACTATATCGTCGTCGTTAGCGGCTAAAACTGTATCAAAACAATGCTCCAGCAAGTGGAACGCTGATTGCGTTGCAGTATTAACATAAGCAAACCGCTCATTTTATGTGGTTGCACAGGAGAGGGTTATGAGAAACAAATATCTAAACGTATTTTCCACATTTTTAATACTTGGCCTAATGGCCGTCTTGGGATCGGGAAATGCTGCTTTCGGTCAAGGCAAAGGAAATAAAGGCGGCGGAGGCGGCAAGCCGG
>JAYUCO010000041.1:0-135200 GCA_043740295.1 Pyrinomonadaceae bacterium
GAATTGGCAGAAAAGCTTGAGCTTCCGGTCACGGTGGAAAATGATGCTACGGCCGCTGCGATCGGGGAAAATTGGCTCGGTGCGTCATGCGGAGTAGAGAGTTCGATATTTGTAACGCTCGGCACGGGTGTCGGCGGCGGCATTATATTAAATGGTGTCCCGCTGCGTGGAATTGACGGCACGGCTGGCGAGATAGGACACATCTGCGTGGAGCCGCTCGGGGTCCAATGCGGTTGCGGAAGTGTAGGCTGTGTTGAACAGTATTCGTCGGCGAGCGCGATCACGCGGATGGCCGGTGAAATGAAAGAGCAGTATCCCTGTTCTTTGATTGAAAACACTGAAGAGCTGACGCCGCTTGATGTTTACAATGCCGGAAAGGCGGGCGATAAGCTGGCTATTGAAGTTTTTCGCAAGATGGGAACGTATCTGGGCATTGCCCTCGCGGACCTGATCAATGTTTTGAATCCGGAAGTGATCGTGATCGGAGGCGGGGCAGCCGCTGGTTGGGAGCTTTTTATAGACCATTTACATATTGAAATAAAGAAAAGGGCATTTCATCAACCGGCGGAACGTGCTAGAATCATTCGCGCACGGCTTGGTGATGATGCCGGTATCCTTGGCGCCGCCCGTTTAGCTTTTATAAAACTTGCTTGATCGACAGACAGGCCGACGCTCCATGCTGCGGTTCTGCCTGCTTGACTGATTCTAATATGGACGTTTATCACAAAATTCTGACCAAGATCTACGAAATGGCTAAGGGCAAGGAAACCGTCGAGGTAGATCTCAAGGAGCTGTTAAAACGCGAGGGGTTTTTACCGAGTATCGATAGCATTTCCAGCTATCTCACCACCGAAAGCTGGGTGACGGAAACCCCGCAGCAGCACGTCGTCAAAATAACTCATTGGGGAATTGCCGAATCCAAGAAGGCCCTTTCACAGACCCCGGACATGGGTAACGAAATAACCAAAAATGCTAACCGTCTGATCGCTGATTCACGGGAACTTGCGATAATGCTTGAGGAATTCGCCGCTGCCTCTGCCGCTGACAAATTCACGAGAATCGAAAAACGCTTCTCAGAGATGACGGCTACCTTGGCAAAGATCAAAGCCAATATATAAACGAACTTGCCTTTGCAGGCAATAATCATATACAATATTCGTTTCGTGCGATGCGTGGGTCGTATCTAGTGGGTTTCGCACCCACTTTTTATTTTGGCCGGATAATCATGGAAAACCATTCGATCGAGGAAAGGATTCAGCGGATCGCGACGGAAGTTGCGGTGGAAATTGGTGTCGAATTCGTTCACGCGGAAATAGTCGGCACGAAGCGAAATTTGACCGTCAGGATATTTATCGACAGACCAGACGGCGTAACTATTGAGGATTGTTCGGTTTTTTCAAAGCGGATCGAAACAGTTCTCGACGGCGACGATTTTATCCCGACAGCGTATTTATTGGAAGTTTCGTCGCCGGGGCTGGAACGAGGGCTTTACAGCCTGAGCGATTTTGAAAAGTTTACCGGCGAAAAGGCAAAGGTCAAAACCGATACCGCTGTCAACGGGCAGAAGGTATTTATCGGACGGATCGCCGGAATTGAAGAAAACGAGATCATTTTTGACGACAAGAGCAACGGAACAGTGCGGTTTCCCCACAGT
Source organism: Pyrinomonadaceae bacterium (assembly GCA_043740295.1). GTDB lineage: Bacteria > Acidobacteriota > Blastocatellia > Pyrinomonadales > Pyrinomonadaceae > OLB17. The sequence continues at coordinate 1,655 of JAYUCO010000041.1, forward strand.
TCGGTGTCGAAAGCGAATTTGAGGGTTGACCTGGAGAAAGAATTTAAGAAACAGCGTTCCTGATAAATATCAATACGGAACAAAGAGTTAATTTATGACATCATCGATCGGACAGAGTATAGAGGCATTGTGCACAGAGCAGGGGCTGGATCGCGAAATGGTCATCGAAGCGATGAAAGACGCGGTAAAAGCCGCGGCGCGCAAGCAGTTCAAGGCGCAGGACAAAACCGGTGACAGCATTCAGGTCGAATGGAACAACGAAGAAGGGATAATCGAGATCGCGGTTCAGAAAACGGTGGTTGAAGAAGTTGATAACCCATCGGCTGAGCTATCCCTTGATGAGGCCCGCGAGATGGCCGGTGATGAGGTAGAGGTTGGAGATATGCTTCTGATCCCTTTACCGCAAGAAGAAATGGGACGCATCGCGGCTCAGACCGCCAAGCAGATACTCGTCCAAAAGGTCCGCGAAGCGATCAGAGAAAAGGTTTATGAAGAATACATAGATCGCAAGGGCGAATTGATCAACGGCACAGTCAAGCGTTTCGAACGCGGCGATATGGTCATCGATCTGGGAAATAATCTCGAAGCCATACTGCCGAAACGGGAGCAGTCAAGAGGCGAGATATGGAATCAGGGCGAACGGACACGGGTTGTGATCGTCGATGTTTCCAGAGATCAGAAAGGCCAGCAGATCAAGGTCTCACGTGCCTCGTCAGAACTTGTCAAAAGGCTTTTTGAAATGGAAGTTCCCGAGATTTATGACGATACGGTCGTTATCAAATCTGCGGTCAGAGAGCCGGGCGACCGTGCGAAGATCGCCGTTACATCCAATGAAAAAGATGTCGATCCGGTCGGTGCATGCGTTGGTATGAAAGGATCACGGGTGCAGGCCATCATTAAAGAGCTGCGCGGCGAGAAGATCGATATTATTGAATGGTCGGATGAGCCTTCGGTTTTTGCGGCAAATGCTCTGTCGCCTGCCAAGGTTTCGCAGGTCCGCATTACCGATATCAATAAACGAAAGATGGAAGTGATCGTCGGCGAGGACCAGTTGAGCCTGGCTATCGGCAAGAAAGGGCAAAATGTAAGGCTTGCAACACGTCTTGTCGGCTGGGATATCGATATTGTTAGCGAAGACGTATTGAAGAAAGAGATCGCTCTGAAAATGGGCAAGATGATGGCCTCCGGCGAAGCTGTTCCGCTTACCGCTCTGCAAGGTGTTTCTCCAAACCAGGCGGAAACGCTGGCCGAAAAGGGAATTACCGATGTTGAAGGTCTGGCGGCAATGTCTGTTGATGATCTGGTTGATTTTCTTGATGTGAGCCTTGATGAGGCCGAATCGATCCTGTCTTCGGCGAAAGCGATCGTGGACGCTGGAAAATTGGAATCACAGGAAGATGCGTCGGAGGAAACCGTAACCGACGAAGCATTGGACAGCGGCGATGCGGCCGCACCACCTGAACATGTTGAAGACGAAGCAAAAGTTGAAGATACGGGCGATGCTTCTGCCGAAGAAGAAAAGTAAGACGGATTTGGCCGTCATGTATTTTCGACAAATGGATCATGGTTCGACCCGTGAACAAAAAAAATCGGGGTCCGCGGAACCCGTTTTGAATAAAAATTAAATATGCCCATTGGTAAAAAAGTACGGATCTATGATCTGGCACGCGACCTTAAACAAGATGCAAAGCGCGTCGTTGAAGAATTGCGCCGCGAAGGTGCAGATGTCAGTGTGCCGTCAAATTCCGTAAGTGTTGAGCTGGCGGAAAAGATCCGGCTCCGTTATTTTCCAAAAACTGAAATAGCTCCAAAACGGGCGATCAAGGTCATTAAGGCGACTAAAAAAGAAGATGAGCCGGTGGCTGAACATTCTTTAGCGGTAGAAGTGGAAGATGTACCGGCTGAGTTGGAAATCCGGCCTGAGCCGGTGGAGGAAGTCGTTCCGGAAATTCTTGAACCTTCCCAACCCGAAGTAATTGAGGAAGATTCCAGATCGGCGCCGCGCGGCGTGTATAAGCTACAGAAGAAAGTAGTAGTTCCAACGGAAACAGAACGGCAGGAAATCGAACCTGAACCACAAGATCTCGCAGCGGGTGTGCAATTGGGCGATAATGAAATTGATAAAGAATTAGTGCCTGATGCTCCCCCGACCGATGAATCGCCGGTTTCCGAAACTCCGAAGCAGGTAAACCGCATCCTTCGGCCGTCAGGTACACAGATCAAACAGCTTACGCTGACGCGGACCGCCATTGAGCAAGGTGTTAAGCCCGGCGAACGTGTCGTAAGCGAGGCCCCGACCAAGACCGGAAAATTGAATTTGGACAAACCTGCGGAAGGCGGGCGAGATGCCCGGGGCCGGCGAACAGACCTGCGCGGCACACCAGGCGAAACATCCACGCCGCAAATCACATACACACCCCCAACGGATAACAGGCGTCGGCCGGGCCGTTCGGGCGGCAGGAAAGGCAAAGGAGCCGATAAAGGCGGCAGATTCAACGAGAGAGATGTTGACGCACCGCGCCAAAGAACTATTGAGGAAAGGGTCCTCGATCAGGTAGGCAAGAGCGATTCAGGCAGCCTCAAACAGATACGTTTGACCGAAGGGGCGACGATCCGGGAATTCGCCGAGGCATTAGGCATTACACCGAGAGATATCGTACAGCTTCTCATCAAGAAAGGTATTTTTGCGACGCTCAATCAACCGATGGGCGAGAAAATGGCAACTGAGATGGGACTTGATTTCGGCTATGAAGTGAGCTTTGTTGCATTTGAGGACATGGTGATCGAGCAGGAATTCGAAGAGCTCATTGCCGCCGATGCCGACGATGTGGAATTGCCGAGGCCGCCGGTCATTACTGTCATGGGACACGTCGATCATGGTAAAACCTCGCTGCTTGATGCGATCCGATCCGCCAATGTAGCGGAAGGCGAAGCGGGTGGAATTACGCAGCACATTGGTGCTTACAGTGTTTTCGTGCCTAATTCGGATAATCCGAATGAGCCGCGTCGCGTTGTTTTTCTCGATACACCCGGCCACGAAGCTTTTACAATGATGCGTGCCCGCGGAGCAAAGGCAACCGATATAGTTATTCTCGTAGTTGCCGCCGACGACGGTGTAATGCCTCAGACCATCGAGGCGGTCGAACATTCAAAAGCGGCCGGCGTTCCGATCATAGTCGCAATTAACAAGATCGATAAACCGGATGCGAACCCGGATAAGGTCAAACAGGGATTGGCTGCACTTGGTTTGCAGCCGCTCGATTGGGGCGGTGATATAGAAATGGTCCCGGTTTCGGCCAAAAAACGCGAAGGTCTCGATGTGTTGCTGGAAACGGTCCTGTTGCAGGCTGATATTCTTGAATTAAAGGCAAGTCCGACACGCCGTGCGTCCGGCGTTGTCTTAGAGGCAAAATTGGATAAGGGACGCGGTGCCGTGGCGACCGCGCTTGTTCAGCAGGGAACGATGAAGGTTGGCGATCCGTTCATTGTCGGTCAATTCTATGGAAAGGTCCGCGCAATGTTCTCCGACCGCGGTGACGCAGTGGCCGAGGCCCCGCCGTCAACACCGGTCGAGATCCTTGGTTTGCAGGGCGTTCCGCACGCTGGTGATACGTTTCAGGTAGTTTCCGATATCGACCGGGCGCAAACAATTGCCGGCCAACGCCAGATGCAAGCCCGCCAGGCGGCAATGCTCAAGACCACGAAACGCGGTATCGAATCTCTTGGTTTGGCGGAGATCAAGGAACTTCTTGTCATACTGAAGGCTGACGTGCAGGGTTCGGTAGAAGTTTTGAAGGGAACTCTCGAAAAACTTTCGACCGAAAAGGTCAAGGTACGGGTCATCCGGGCAGGTGTGGGAGCAATTGCGGAATCGGACGTGCTGCTCGCATCGGCAACACAGGCTGACAATACTCAGACAGCGGTTGTTATCATTGGATTTAACGTTAGGCCGGAAGCACGCGTCGGCGACATCGCCCGCCATGAAAATGTAGACATTCGTCTCCACTCGATCATTTATAAAGTTGAAGAAGAGATAAAAGCGGCGATGATCGGTATGCTCGACGCCATCGAGAAGGAAGTTATCCTCGGTAAGGCACTCGTTCAGGAAACATTCAAAGTTTCCAAGGTTGGTACGATCGCGGGCTGCCGCGTAACCGAAGGCCTTATCAGGCGTCAGGCCAAAGCGAGAATTATCCGCGACGGCGTGGTGGCTTGGGAAGGCGATATCTCAGCCCTCAAACGGTTCAAGGACGATACAAATGAAGTAAAACAGGGATTCGAATGCGGTATCAGCCTTGCCAACTTTAATGATGTAAAGGTGGGCGACGAGATCGAAGCCTATATTATCGAAAGAACGGCTGCTACTGAATTGTAAGTAAAATGTTGCTCGTTAGGTATTTATAATTGGGAAACCTGAACCCTTAAAAGCATAAATTTAAAGGTATGTGCTCGAGACGAATTACGGACGAGCACAGGTTAATACGAAATTAGAGATGAAGAGTAATCGTTCAGTGTCGATTACATTATTAAGATGCGTCGCCCGGAAAGATTAGCAGTAGCATTAAAAGAAGAGATAGCCGAAGTGGTCGGCTTTGAGCTGGAAGATCCGCGATTGACATCGGTAACTGTTACCGATGTGACGGTTACCGATGATCTTCGCGACGCAAAGGTCTTCGTTTTGGTTGACGGTAATGAGGCTGAGATTAAAAAGATATTACGTGCCCTGCAGCATGCCGCTATATTTGTCCGGCAGCAGGTGGCAATGAATTTAAGCATGCGGCACGCACCGCACCTCTTTTTTGTGAGGGACACGGCGGAAGAAAATGCCTCAAGGATCGGTGCGATCCTTCAGGACTTGACGAGCAAGGGTGAAATTAAAGAAGAAACGGAGTAATTTGCGATTTTAGAATTTGTCATTGGTGACATTCTAAAATCACAAATCGCAAATAATGCTAAGTCAAGTAGTTGAGCTAATTGAAAATAAACAGAAGTTTGGTATCACAACGCATATCAAGCCCGATGGTGATGGAGTGGGTTCGTCGCTTGGGCTTTGCTGGTTGCTGAGTTCGCTGGGAAAAACGGCCGAGGTCATAGTTCGCGGCGAAGTACCCGCCGCCTACCGTAACCTGCCCGGTGCCGAGGAAATTCGTAATGTTGAAAAGATCGACAACGACTACGACGCGGTCTTTATTATCGAATGTTCTGATCTTGACCGGCCCGGGATCACCGGTCTGGAACACGAATTTACAGTCAATATCGACCACCACGCCACAAGCGGACATTTTGGCACCATCAATTGGATCGATGCTACGGCATCTGCCGTCGGCGAAATGATATATAACCTGTGTAAAGCCATCGGTGGTCGCGTCACACGCGAAATTGCCGAGTGTGTTTACATGGCCCTTGTTACCGATACCGGCTCGTTCCATTTCTCAAACACAACCGATAGAACTCTTAAGGTAGCCTCAGAACTTGTCAAAGCGGGTGCGAAACCGGCCGAGATCTCCGAATCAGTTTATAATAACTATCCGTGGTCGCGGATCGAATTGATGCGTCGCGTTGTTGCAACTATTGAACGTGATGATTCTGGGCGAGTCGCCTGGATGCGGCAAACACTGGAAATGAAGGAAAATTCCAAAGCGGTGGACGGCGACAACAATGGTTTTGTAAATATACCTCTGGCGGCCCGTGAAGTAGTGGCCTCGGTTTACATGCGTGAAGTCGGAGAAAATAAATTCCGCGTGAGTCTGCGTTCTAAGGGTGATATCAATGTTGCGAGGGTGGCCGAGCAATTTGGCGGCGGCGGGCATAAAAATGCTTCCGGCCTGAGGATCGAAGGTGAATGGGATGCCAAAGAACGTGAGATCGTAACCGCAGTTCAAAAAGCTGTCGCTGACTCTCTCAACGGTTCACACTATTAACCGGCGGTTTGGCGTATTCAGAAAAATTAAACTTTGCTGATTGCTCATCATGCCTGAAACTAGAGAAAAATCTTATAAATGGCGGCGCGAAGGCTATCGCGAAAACACAAAAGGCCTTTTGATGGTCAATACAGGTGACGGCAAAGGCAAAACCACAGCCGCACTTGGTGTTTTGGTCCGGGCAGCCGGCCAGGGAATGAACTGCTGTCTTATCCAGTTCATGAAATCAAAAACCGACCGCTACGGGGAGCACGAATCCCTTGAAATGCTTGGCATCGAAGTTCATACAATGGGCGACGGCTTTACGTGGGACACTAAAGATACGGTGCAGGATATTAAAACATCCGAAGAAACGTGGAAGCTGTGCGTAGAAAAAATGTTGAGCGAAGATTACGACCTGCTCGTTTTTGACGAACTTGTTTATGTTCTCGATTATAAATTTTTGGACCAGGAAAAGGTTTTGTCGCAGATAAAAGAAGTTCGTGCGAAACAGCCGAACCTGCACATTATCATCACCGGGCGAAACGCCACTCAGGAGTTGATCGAAGCTGCCGATCTGGTGACGGAAATGAAAGAGGTCAAACATCCATTTCACGCCGGTATTTATGCGCAGCAGGGAATTGAATTTTAGTGTGCCGGCATTCATTGGTCAGCAATTATAGTCGGCCATTCGGAAAAGAATGTTGGGAGCTGATTTAGTTATTTCTCATGAAAAAAGAGATTGAAAGCCGCAAACCGCAGAATTTTCTTGATTATCTGGCCTTGTCCATAACAACTTTTGGTGTCGGTTACCTGCCGCTTATGCCGGGAACTTACGGCTCGGCAGTCGGTGTCCTGATATATCTGGCTATTGCAAATACGATCAACTCATTCGGGTTTTCAGTAAATTTTCGAATGCCGGATTTCCTTGCGGCATGGATCACTGCGGCCGTTGCCTTGTTCATGGTGTTATTTTGCCTGCTTGGGATTTGGGCGGCCGGGCGCTCGACCGGCCTTTTGGGCAACTCTGACCCATCGCAAGCGGTTGTTGACGAGGTCTTGGGTCAACTTATTGTCTTTCTTTTTGTGCCATTCGGGATCTCGTGGCCATTTATCTTAGCGGGATTTTTACTCTTCAGGCTGTTCGATATCTGGAAGCCTTATCCAATTAGATCGCTTGAAAATCTGCCGGGCGGTATTGGTATTTGTGCCGATGATATGGTGGCAGGTGTTTACGGAGGCATTTGCCTGGCGTTGATTTACGCAGTAAGTTATTTGGGTTGAATAACGATATTGGACGTTTGTGCGGCCCGTTATTTTTGATAAAGCCGTTTGCAGGTAATATCTTTCAGCATTTGACGACCGGGCGGAAATTAAATTATGGTGTTTCCGTATATTATCGAGGAAATAGCTATCGCATTCTTTTTTAATATCAAGCAATTTATCAGTAATTTTAGATCACGAGTGATCGTCTTTAACTATGAAATGCGTTTGTAAATTTATTTCAATCCTCATCGCCATATTTGCCTTTTTCGCGTTTGTTTTTCCTCAATCTGGCGGCAAGATAGCAGGAAAAGTCATTTTCGTTGAAAATTCCAGACCATTGAGCGGGGCTGTTATCCGTATCGTACAAATCAACCGCATAGTGGTTGCCGATGATGACGGCAAATATGAATTTTCGGGGCTTTCCGCCGGACGTTACACGATCATTGTTCATTTTGCAGGATTCGAGGATACGGCCAGATCGGTTGTTTTGGAAGCGGGCGTCGATGCATCTGTTGATATTGCTTTGCAAATAACCGGCGTAAAAGAGCATGTAACGGTAACCGCCACGGGCGATAAACAAGCTGCTTTCGATGCCGTTCAGCCGACGATCACTGTTGGGTCGAATAAGATAATTGAACGCGGAAACTTAGGGCTTGGTGATTTGTTGAACAATCAATCCGGAGTAGCCGACCGTACGGCCACGCCGTCAAGTTCCCGACCGGTAATACGAGGTTTTGACGGTGATCGTGTATTGGTTGCGACGGACGGTTTCCGCGACGGGTCAATCGCAGCCCTTGGTGAGAATGAAGCTGAACCTATAGACCTGCAGTCGCTGGACCGCATCGAAGTTGTCCGTGGGCCGTCAACATTACTCTATGGCAGTAATGCCTTTGGTGGTGTGGTTAATGCCATAAGCCGTCATGACGATGAGCAGCAGCCAGGTTTACGCGGTTATTTTACAGGTACGGGCGGAAGCAATAAAGGCCAGGCGGCGGCAAGCGGCGGTATTGAATACGGAGTGAAAAATTTTTCGGTCTGGGGCAGTGGGAGCGGCTTGAGAACCAGCGATTATAATTCTGGCGGAGATTTTGGAACGGTTGGAAATACTTTCGTCCGCAACGGCAATGGTAACGGAGGCGTCGGATATTTTGGTGGAAAAGCCTTCTTCACGATCAATTACAACTTTTTTCGCAATCGATACGGAATCCCGGTTGACCCGGAAGATCCGGAAGAAAGAACAGTTACAAATGTGATACGTCGTCAGGACCTTAGATTTAACGGCGGCTTTCGTGAGTTAAATTCGTTTATTGAAAGCATCAAATTAACCTTCGACTACAGCAAATATTTTCAACGTGAATCAGAAGTGTTTGATAATGATCCGACTACCGAGCGTTTTAGCGAGTTTAATAACACGGTATATTCCTACCGCGGCGTGCTGAGCCAAAAGAGACACGGCAATTTCTCAGGGACTTTTGGCTTTGATGGCTATCGTCGTAACTATTTTATCAACAGTTCGGAAGCTCTTTTGCAAGGAGTGGTTTCGCAAACCCAAAGTTCTGGTTTCGTCCTTGAGCAAATTGATCTCAAGCGCGTTACATTTCAATTTGGCGGACGCATAGAAAACAGCCGTTACAGGCCCAGGGATCTCAGCCTTATAAACCGTGACCTGACCGGGTTTTCCGGTGCGTTCGGTACTAGAGTTGCATTGTGGGAAAACGTTGCATTTACGGCTAATTATTCACACGCGACCCGCCTGCCATCTCTCGAAGAGTTTTACAACAACGGCCCACATGACGATACAGTATCATTCGAGATCGGTGACCCGAACCTGAAAAAAGAAGCCAGTGACGGCATTGATTTATCTATTCGTCACCAAAACGACAGGTTTAGCGCTGACGTGAATTTCTTTTATTACAACATCAGGAATTTTACTTTTCTGATGCCGACCGGCGAAGTTGATGAAGATACAGAACTTCCAGTGGCGGAATTTGTCCAGGGTGACGCCAGTTTCACTGGAGCGGAAGCAAATATTGAGTACAAAGTAAACCGTTTCCTGGGAATTCAAGGCGGAGTAGATTATGTACGGGCCCAGCTAAATTCAGGGATTGATCTGCCCAGGATCCCGCCGTTTCGAGGCCGTCTTAGCTTTGACACACATTTCCACTCATTAAGTGTGAGGCCAGAACTTATTCTAGTTCGCGATCAAGATCGGGTGTTTACCGGAGAAACGCGGACACCCGGTTACGGGATTTTTAATATAACCGGTTCTTATACGTTCCTGAGCAAACATTTCGCCAATATATTTTCAGTAAATGCTTATAACCTGACTGATAAATTCTATCGTAACCATATTTCTTATATTAAAGATTTTTCACCTGAGATCGGACGCGGTGTGCGTGTGAGCTATACGATACGGGTTTTTTGAGGTAATGCTTTACCAGTAGGTTTCAGTTTGAAATATAGGGCATTACATAAGGCTTTGATAATGATCCAAGCTATTTATTGTCATCCGTGAGATCGATTTTATCGTCTTTTTGAAATATCCAGCCGCGGCGCCAGAAATACACCAATAAGATCAGCGTTACGAGGGCCATCACGCCGATCGTTATGAAGTATCCGTTTCGGCTTTTCAGTTCCGGCATGTTCTCGAAATTCATGCCGTAAATGCCTGCTATCAGTGAAAGCGGAAGAATGATCGAGGACAGAACGGCCAGTGTTTTCATCACTTCATTGGTTCTGTTGGCAACCACCGAAAAATGGATATCGAAAAGCCCGCTGACCAGGTCACGATAATTCTCCGAAAGATCGGAAATCCGCAATAAATGATCATGAACGTCGCGGAAAAACGGCAGTATCTGGGCCGGTATTAGCGGGAACTCGCCGTGTGAAATGCGGTACAACACGTCCAACTGCCTTGCAGATATTCGGCGGAGCCGCGCGACGCTGCGCCGCAGGTCCATGATCTCTTCGAGAATGGAATTACTTCCCTTTTTCATCGCAAAAACACGGTCTTCCAGTTGGTTGATCTTAATGTCGAAATCATCGACGACCGGCATATAAAGATCTACGACATTGTCGAGGATCTGGTGAAGCAGATAAGCCGCCCCGCGATGACACACAAAATTGCTGCTTCTTATCTGCTGCTTTACATTCTTGATGCTCCGAAATCTCTCAAGATGAAAAGTGACGACAAAATTCTCGCCGAGATAACCATCAAGCTCTTTTGTGACGAAGTTATTGTGGTTTGTCTCTTCGGGTTTGACCCCATGAACTATGAAATAAAAATAATCCGGGAATGTTTCGATCTTGGGCTGATTGCGGGTTTCTATGCAATCCTCGACAGTTAGCGGATGAAAATTGAAGATGTGCAGCAGGATATCCCTTGCCTCGTTGATCTGTTCATCATTTTCCCCGAGCAGATCGACCCAGACGACATTTGTTTTTTCGGCAAGAAGTTCGGGCAGGTCTTTTGCCGTAAAACCCTCTTCCACCGCTTCCGCGCCTTTTCGATAAACAAAAATTTCCATAAGTGCTTTTTCACCGCCGAGACACAGAAACGCCGAGTAAATTTAAGATATAAATGTTTTATTTATGTGCTTCGGCTTCTCGAATTTTATTGAGACACCTAAATTCAGGAAACTATACCACACTATGCTACTCTTTCTTACGATATATGAATCAGGAAAATGTAACGCTCAGCGTAGAAAATGTATCAAAACGTTTTGGGGATTTTACGGCCGTAGAGGGCTTAAGCTTTGAGGTAAAAGCGGGACGTGTCTTCGGTTTTTTGGGCCCGAACGGAGCTGGAAAAACTACGACTATTCGCATGATCGTCGGAATAACAGCACCGGATGCTGGTACGATCGAGCTTTTCGGCCACAAAATATCACACGACCTGCAAAACCGCATTGGTTATCTGCCCGAGGAACGCGGATTGTATAAAAAAATGAAGATCGTCGATCAGCTTCGCTATTTTGCTGAGTTGAAAGGCGTCTCTCCCGCCGAAGCGGATAAGAGGATCGACAAATGGCTCGACCGTATGAACCTCAGCGAATGGAAAAAGAAGAAAACGACCGACCTGTCCAAGGGAATGCAGCAAAAGATCCAGTTCATATCGACCGTCCTGCATGATCCCGACCTGCTTATTCTCGACGAGCCTTTTTCCGGCCTGGACCCGATCAATGTTGAATTTATGATGAATGTCATCGCCGAGTTCAAAATGCGGAAGAAGACAATTATCTTCTCAACACATTTAATGGAAACGGCAGAAAGGCTTTGCGACGACATTTTGTTGATAAACAAATCTAAAAAGATCCTTTCGGGCAGCCTTCGAAGCGTCAAATCAAGCTATGGAGAAAATCTGATCGCTTTGCGTGCGACCGGAGCAGAACAGGTTTTGGCGGATAAGACGCTTGTTGCAAACGTTGTTTCTCACTCAGACGAACAGGAGATCCATTTGGCCAAAGGCACAGATGCACAGCTACTATTGAAACAGTTGATCGAAAGCGGTGCTGTCATTACAAAATTCGAACAGGTAGAACCTAGTTTGAACGACATTTTTATTGAGAAAGTGAAAAGTGAGAAATAGGAATTGAGATCGCAGATGAAAAACCTCACCTCATAACATACTATGCGTAAGTTCATTGCCGTCGTAAAACACGAATATAAAAAGGTTGTTTACAAATGGTCGTTTCTGATCGGAACGCTGCTGTTTCCTTTGCTGGCGGCGATGTTTGCGGTCGTGCCGGCGATCATTTTTTCGTTGAAAGGTGATGCCACGAGAATTGTGGTCGTAGACCAGAGCGGCAAAATAAAAGATCGGTTAAAAGAAAATCTTTCATCGGAAAAGATCACTGAAAAAGCGAGAAGGGCGGCAAAAGAGTCGATAAAAGACATATCAGCAACGCCGGACGGACGAATGAAAAGCGGTTCGGAACAAATTGGCGGATCATTCGTTTTTATCGATTATGATATGAGAGAAAAATCGGTCGAACAGATCGTACGGGAACTTAACCAAAAAATAGCTGAAAACGTGATCGATGCCTATTTGATATTACCGCCAAATATTGATGGCCCCGATGCCGAATTTGAGTTCTATTCGCGAAAAGCTGGGGACATCGTTACAAATTCGTCGCTTGATGATGCTCTTAATGAGGCGGTACGTTCGCAGCGTTTCGCTGACGCCAACATTAGCGAGGCAAAGCTCAAAGAATTAAGCAAGAGCGTTAAATTGACAACTAGAGGCCTCAGCGAAAAAGGCGAAGCAAAAGATAGCGATGGCACTTGGGTTGCAGCTTTTATCATCGCCATGATGATCTATATTACGCTGACGATATATGGCCAGGCTATAATGGGCGCTGTGGTGGAAGAAAAAGAAACCCGGATCGCCGAAATTTTGTTTTCATCCGCTAAACCATTCACGTTAATGTTCGGCAAATTGGTTGGGGTCGGCCTCGCCGGTCTGACACAATTATCGATTTGGATCATCTCAGCCGTAGTTTTGATCGGCGTTGGAATGACGCAAATGGATGCGATGGGCATTCCGCTTTCGATCCCGAACATAACACCGCTGATGATCTTTTATTTTTTTATATTCTTTTTGCTTGGGTTTTTTATCTATGCTTCGATATTTGCACTGATCGGTGCAATGGTGACCACTGTCCAGGAAGGCGGACAATTTTCATTTCCGCCGATAATGGTATTGCTGATCGGGTTTTATTTTAGTTTCGCTGTTATTCGCGATCCGAATTCCTCACTTTCGTTTTGGGTGTCGATAGCTCCATTTTTTGCACCTATTACAATGCCCGTCCGGATACTCGCCGAGATGCCGCCTTTCTGGCAAATAGCATTGTCGATCTTCATCAATGCAGTGGCCATCGCAATCCTGGTTTGGATCGCATCACGTGTTTATCGCGTCGGAATGCTGATGTACGGCAAACGGGCGACCATCCCTGAAGTGTGGAAATGGATAAGACAGTCTTAAAAATTGAAAATAGGCAGAACTACTTAGTCTTCTTTTTTGCCATTTCAGCAATTTGGCTTATTAAAAGATCAGGCTCAAAAGGCTTGGTCAAATAATGGTCGAAGCCGGAATCGAAAGCTTTCTGACGGCTTTCGGCTGTCGCAAATGCACTTAACGCCATAGCTGGAATTGTACCGCCTTTTTCTGGGGGCAATTGGCGGACACGGACAATGAAGGAATAACCGTCCTCATCGGGCATTGCCAGATCAGAAATAATAACGTTTGGCAGCTCATTTACGCTGACAGTGATCGAAGTAAACGCCGCTCTGGCTGAATCCGCGCTTATAACTTCGGCTCCGCTCTGTTCAAGAAAAAGATGCAGGACTTCGCGTGAATCCGGATCGTCTTCAACAATAAGTACCCTTAAACCGTCAAGTGATTTTGGATTCGCGGTATCAACTACCTGATCTGATTCCTGATCAATATGGCTGCCTTCCGAGATCGGCAGTGTGACGATAAACTTAGAACCTTTTCCGTCACCTTTACTTTCAGCTTTAACAGATCCTTTGTGTTTAGTGACCAGAATTTTTACGATCGAAAGACCCAGGCCGAGGCCGGCGTTGGGTTTTGCCTGATCTACATCACCTTGGGAAAATTGCCGGAATATATTTGGCAGTGCCGTCGGATTGATCCCGTGTCCGGTATCCGAAACGGTTATGACAGCTGTTTCTGCTCCGGCCTTTATAGATATTGACACTTTGCCGCCTTCAGGAGTGAATTTTATAGCATTTGAAATAAGGTTGCCAAAAACCTGCTGCAGCCTGCCGGAATCACCAAAAACCGGGATGTTTTTTGAGTCTGATGAGAATTCAAACTTGAGGCCGCGCGATTCTGCACTTGGTTTTTGCGCCTGAAATGAGTTTTTAACAATCTCGTAGAGGTTTACCGGGCGATATTCAAGCCGCAGTTTGCCAGAGGCGACGCGGGCTGAATCGACAAGGTCATTGATCAATTTAGTTTGAAAACGTGCACTCCGCTCTATTGTTTCAAGCGCATTTTTGCGGGTTTCCTCGTCAACCTGTTTGGTGAGCAAGATCTTTGACCAGCCAAGGATCGCATTCAGCGGTGAGCGGAGTTCGTGTGAAACGAACGCCAGAAAAAAATCTTTTGCACGGTTGGCCTCAACGGCTTCATCGCGGGCTTTTTTTTCTCGTTCATTGACCCGTATCAGTTCGGCACCGGCAATTTTCTGTTCTGTGATGTTACGGATAACGCCGATCATCCGCTGTGGGTTGTCTTCATCGTCAAGGAAAGATTTTCCTTCCGCACACAGCCATTCTATTGAGCCATCAGAGTACACGACGCGAAATTCTTCTTCATATTTGATACCTTTGGTCCGTGATTCATTGAGGAAATCATCGACAAAATCACGATCTTCCGGGTGAATTGCGTTCCTAAACGATTCATAAGCCGCAATTTCATAAGCCGGTAATTCGAAAAGTTCATTACATCTCGGGGTGGAATATATCTTTTCTTCGGTAAAGTCCCAGAACCATAAACCGATCTCCGCATTCTCAGCAGCCGAAAGCAATTGTTCACTTTCCTGTTTATAGTGCAGAAGCTGATCGTTTCTCTGCTTTACCCTCTGGGCACATACAAAAACTTGAGATTCCCCATTCGCATGCCGTGGCTGCCAATTCACTTCGACCGGAATCTTTTCATCCGAGCTTATACGAAAATCTAGCAGTAATTTGCAGCTCTCGCCGTTTGCTGCATTCTCGACACACTTTTCGAATATTTTGGCCGTATTTTCAGAAGACTGCCAATAAACCGTCTGCGAAAATAACTGACCGATCAAGAGTTCGGGATTTGTGTTTGTACTTTCAAATATCCGTCCTGCCAGATTAATTACTCGCCCCTTTGAATCGAGCGTACCGTAAAAATCAAATAAATTATTGAGTATTTGTGCGGTTTCGGGGTCAAAAAGCGGACTTTGACTGGAATCGGACCCTAAAATTCCTGGCGTGTTTTTCATAGAAATAGGGATTATTTTGCCTAAATACAATAACTTAATGAAAAGACGTGAAAAACCCCGCTACAATTTAATGGTAACGAGGTTAATCTTAACAGAAAGACGGCCAAATTTATAAATATCCAGCCATTTTACCTAAACAACTCTGCGGCCTGATACAAGCCGAACTACCAAAACAACTAATGCAAGTAGAAGAAATATATGTATAAAACCAGATGCCGGTCCAGCAACCAAACCCAATAACCAAAGAACCAATAAGATCACGATAATTGTTTCCAACATTTTTACTAAAAACCTCCCTAAAATTTTACTACTCTTAAAGACATTTCAATTCTTGTGCCACAATTCTATTAAAATCGGTAACTTCAATTAAATAAGATATTTAGATATGTTGTAAGACAAGACCAGTAATTTTTTATGTATTGAAACAAAGCACTGAAGTTTAAGCAGCCTCGAGTTTGAAGCCTTCTTTTTCTGTATAAACTTAATGTATGAAAATAATGCGATGAAACATGAGATTGTGATTTGATAGACAGTCTTAGAATATGCAAACTACTCCATAATAAGTACTTGTGTGGATTGGCACATTCATTGCCACTAAACTCTTCGTTTTAATTTGTTATTAAAGGAGCAGTGAAAAAATGAGCAGTACATTAGGCGATATACAACCTGAAAAATATGTTGGAAAGGTCGAAGAAGTAATTAAGAGTAAAGCGGCCAATTCCGAAATTAATAAATCTTTGCATGTAATCAAAAATGAGATTACCGACCTGGCTGATGGGACACCGGCAATGTTGAAAGAAAAGATTGCTGACAATTTGGCTTTCGCGGCAGATACCGTACACGAAAAATCGGACACCGCCCAGGAATTCTTAAATTCCGGAGCGGAAAGGGTCCATGATTATGCCCAAACAGCGATTGGAAAAGTAAACACGCTTGGACATAGTGCGGCCGAAGTTCTGGAATCTTCATCCGATTATGTAAAAGATTTCAATCTTGCGGAGACCCGTGAAAAACTTCGGTACGCGATAACCAACAGGCCTGATATCAGTCTTGCGGTTGCCGGTGTTTTTGGTCTTTTGCTGGGTCTTGCGATCGGCCGGAGAACGAGCAGGTCTTGAAGTCGAAAGATTATTTCGAGCGTTTAGGGTTTCGTTTATTTATTGGAAAAGGATCGTTAATATTGATTCCATAAACAATGAAACCCTAAACCTGGAACATCAGTAATTATAGGGTCTTGAGATTTTATCAAAGATTTGCTTTAAGCTAGACTTGAAAAACGTCTTGTTTTGATACAATGATTACTAGCAATTTATAATTCCGTTAAGTGAAATTTATGGCGAATAAAGCGCTTGTTATCGATGACGATAAGGTGTCCCTGGATCTTCTGAAGTTCCAGCTTACTTCCGAGGGGTTTGAGGTCAATACTGCCGAAACCGGCACGAAAGGCCTAGAATACGTCAAACAAAATGAGTACGACATTATCCTTACCGACCTAAATTTACCGGATATAAACGGGATAGAAATGGTCCGGCGTTCAAAGGATATTTCACCCGAAACGGAGATAATCATGGTCACCGGAGAGGATTCGGCAGAAAAAGCCATAGAAGCAACCCGTGTCGGTGCGTTTGGATACATCGTAAAGCCGGTGGATTTTGATGAACTAATGGTTGATGTCCGTAATGCGGTCGAGCGTAAACGGCAATGGCAGATCAATACGCGTCAGGCGAAAGAGATCCAGGAACTCCGGGGTAGATTGACTAGCAAGACCTCGTATGAAGGCATCATCGGCGGGGCTCGTTCGATGCAGAATATCTATGAAATAATCGAAAACGTCGCAGATTCAGATGCGAATATTCTAATTTTGGGTGAATCGGGTACAGGTAAAGAGGTCATTGCAAATGCGGTGCATTACAAAAGTCATCGCGGTGGTAAACCGTTCGTTAAGGTCAATTGTTCGGCATTGCCCAAAGACTTGATCGAGTCGCAATTGTTCGGCCATGTCAAAGGCTCGTTTACAGGAGCTCATACCGATAAGTCTGGATTCATCGGCCAGGCCCACGGCGGCAGTTTACTATTGGATGAGATCGGTGAAATGCCGGTCGATCTACAGCCGAAACTACTTCGCGTACTTCAGGAAAAAGTTTATTACAGGGTGGGAAGCGACAAGCCGCAGGAAGCGGATTTCCGGCTTATCAGTTCGACCAACCGTAACCCGTTTGAGGCGATAAAAGATGGCAATCTGCGCGAGGACCTTTATTACAGGATCAATACAATTGAAATAAAAATACCGCCGTTGCGGGAGAGAATGGATGACGTGCCGATGCTTGCCGAACACTTTTTGCAAATATACGCCGAACAATACAAACGTGAGAATGCTGAATTTTCCGAGTCGGCATATGACCAAATGCTCAATTATAAGTGGCGTGGAAATGTGCGCGAACTTCAGCATGTGATCGAACGAGCTGTTTTGCTGAGTAAAAAAGGCAGGATCGATAAAATGGATATTGAGCGAAACATTGGAAGCTCAACAATAGAGGATGTTATTGGAAACCAGTTAGTTGCGGAACAAAGTGGTTCTGCGTCATACGAGAATTTTATTCCTGCAAAGACTAGAGGTATAAATAGCTTTGATGACCCCGACGCAGATGTGTATGAAGAAGTCGGAAAATTTATTGTTGGGAAATTGTCCGAACCAGTGGACGGCATAGATCAAAAAGACGTGTTCAATGATATAGAAAGTGGGGTTGTTCTAGCTGCGTTAAAGCGGACGCGCGGGAATAAACAGGCGGCGGCAAATCTTTTAGGCCTTTATCGCCCAAGGCTTTACGGCATGATAAAACGGCATAATCTCGATGAAAAATTATAGCTTTGTATGTATGCTTCTAAAAAAGTAGTAAAGCTTTGTTAATCAGAACGAAAAAAAGGTAATTTCACTCAGGTGAAATTACCTTTTTTTTGTTGCTGGTTTCGTCTTATCTTGCTGGCGTCTTAATTTCTACATCAATAGTGCTTTTAGTCGGTGCAATATTGTTGTTTTTAATAACACCGAAATAAAATGCTCCGCCGATGATCGCAACGATAATTATCAAAGTTACCGCCCATATTAAATTGTTACCTGTGCCATTTTCTTCTGACATTTCTAAATTATCTCCTTATAAAAAATTCGCTCGAATACTACAAAAGTACCAAGAGCAATTCAGATGCCAATAGAAGATACAGTATTTAGCCGCGATAATGCAGGCCTTTTTCTATCTATTATTTTACCACTTGTTAAATAGCAGTAACCAATAGCAGAGGGTAGAATCCTACAATTTCCACAAAATAGATTGCCAAGTTTACTGGTGGAAATAACATTTTTCAAGCTTGTTTACACCAAATCAGGTAATTTTAAAGATGAAAGTTTCGTATTAAAACCATACAGACGTGTCAGTCTTGGAATCTATTATTTTTTCTATAAATTTGACTATTCCTCAATGTTCAAAGGCTTTTTTTGATTCAAAGGGTGTTTTGCAGTGTGCCTGAATCTGTCAAGGCACAGCTATTGCCATAAAAATAGATAGTTACGCATACGATACAAAACAGCATTATCAATTTATGTATCGAAAGCTTTATGTCTAGGAGAATTTTTATGAGAAAACAAATATTACATTTATTTACACTTGCTGTTGCGTCGGTTGCAATTCTTGCCGCTAACACAACCTTTGGTCAATACACGCCAAGCCGTACGTCAAATCGCCAAATACAAACGCTTTTAGCGCGAATTGAGACCAAGACAGATAGTTTCAAACGCGAAATGGATTACGCTTTGGACCGCAGCCCGATCAACAGCACCAATACGGAAGATCGCTATAATGATTTCATTTCTGAATTTGAGCAGTCGACCGACGCATTACGTTCGGGATTCAATTCACGACAGAACGTTAGCAGCGAAGTCTCCGAAGTACTTAACCGGGCAGCCTTCATCAACCGGTTCATGACCCGCAATCGTTTGACCACCAGGGCACAGTCGCAATGGAGTAGCCTGCGGACAGATCTTAATACGCTGGCGACTTATTACCGTCTTAGTTGGAACTGGAATCGGCAGATACCGGTCAATAATTCATCTGTTCTGGCATATAACGTTTCGGATAACCAGTTACGCAGTTTACTGGCCAATATAGAAACCAAGACAGATGTCTATAAAACTCAAATGGACCGGGCGCTCGACCGCAGCAGATTGAACAACACAAACGGCGAAGACAATATAAACAGCTATATCTCGAACTTTGAAAACGCAACCGACCGTTTGAAAGAAAAATTCGATGATCGTAAGTCTGTCGGAGCTGATGCGACGGAAGTTTTGACACGAGCTCAATTTATTGACCGCTTTATGGCGAGTAATCGCCTGACGACCGCTGCTCAGGCACAATGGAGAAATCTAAAAACTGATTTGAACACGCTTGCGACATATTACCGGGTAAGTTGGAACTTGAATGAGCAAAGCCCGGCGAATAACCCTTCGGTTCTGGCCTATACAGTGTCGGACAACCAGTTACGCAGTTTACTGGCCAATATAGAAACCAAGACTGATCTCTATAAAACTCAAATGGATCGTGCGCTTGACCGCAGCAGTTTGAACAACACGAACGGCGAAGACAATATAAACAGCTATATCTCGAACTTTGAAAACGCAACGGACCGTTTGAAACATAAATTTGATGATCGTCAGTCACTTGGAGCCGATGCTTCAGAAGTTTTGACACGTGCTCAATTTATTGACCGCTTTATGGCGAGTAATCGTCTGACGACTGCTGCGCAGGCACAATGGAGAAATCTGAAAGCTGATTTGAACACGCTTGCAAGTTATTACCGCGTGAGTTGGAATGTAAACGAGACTGTTCCGACTTATCCGGGAAACGGCGGGTATCCTGCCTTTGATTCGCGTATCACCGGTACCTATCGTTTGAATACAAGTTTAAGCGACGATGTACACGGAGAGATCGATAAAGTAATGCCGCACTACAACACTCAACAACATGACAGCGTTCAATTAAATCTTCAAAGACGTTTGGCCTCGCCGGAAATGATCGCGATAGATAAAAATAACCGCACAATAAGTTTGGCCTCAACTAACTCTCCGCAGGTTACATTTGAAGCAGACGGTGTGGCAAAAACAGAAACCAATGCACGCGGCCGAACAGTTACGACGACCGCAACTACAACCAACAATGGTTTTGAGATAAGTTACGTTGGTGAAAGAGCAAATGATTTTAACGTGACATTTGCTCCGACCGGTAACGGGCAACTGAAAGTTACCCGACGGATTTATCTGGACGATCAAGACGAGCAAATAACCGTTTCGAGTGTTTATGATAAG
Organism: Pyrinomonadaceae bacterium; assembly: GCA_043740295.1. Taxonomy (GTDB): domain Bacteria; phylum Acidobacteriota; class Blastocatellia; order Pyrinomonadales; family Pyrinomonadaceae; genus OLB17. The sequence continues at coordinate 22,174 of JAYUCO010000041.1, forward strand.
GTCAGCAACACTGCTCAGTGGACAACGGTAAATACCGGAGCTTTCGGTAATATAAATACAGGAAGCATAAATGACTTCTACATCCCTAATGGCGTCAAATTGACGGCTGTTTTGAATAACAGCGTCGATACAAAGGTTTCGCAGCCAGGCGACCGGTTTACCTTGCAGGTAACATCACCTTCGCAGTATCGTGATGCAGTGATAGAAGGCCACATCGGAAGTGCCGCAAGTTCGGGCCGTGTTTCAGGCCGTGCAAATGTCTCTATGGAATTTGACACGATTCGTTTGCAAAATGGACAGAGCTACAGATTTGCCGGCATTATAGATTCGGTGCGAGCAGCAAATGGAGATAACGTTTCTGTCAATAATGAGGGAGCGATCCGGGACAGCAGCCAGACAACTAAAACAGTTACACGAGCCGGGATCGGGGCCGTTTTAGGCGCCATCATCGGTGCGGTTGCCGGTGGCGGTTCAGGTGCGGCGATCGGTGCCGGAGTCGGTGCCGGAGCAGGTGCGGGAAGCGTACTCATTACAGGACGTGACAGCATTGAGCTGGCACAGGGTTCGGAGTTTACGATCTCGACATCGGCTCCCGCCAGTGTCGGCGTCAATCGTTAAAACACAAGTCGCAGGATGGGTAATGGATGCCCATCCTGCTTTTTATTTTTTGGCGGCCGTAAATAAAGGAGCGATAAAGATATGATCGACGATAAATTGGAACATGATGAACTTCAACGTGCGGCAAATTACGAAGCTATAAAATCTGACGTCAAAGCCGAAGTAGGCGGTGAGATCGCGGCTGAGGCGCAAATTGCCACACCCGCCCAGGCAGATCGGGTAGAACAGATCGCTGACGATATGCGCCACAAAGCGGTCAATGAAGTGGTACAAACAGAACGGGAAGTTCAGCGTGGTAGATTTGTTGCCCGCATTTCCCAGGTGATTGATTATGTTTTTTTTCTAATATATGGGTTGCTTGTAATCAGGCTATTGCTAGCCCTTTTCGCTGCCCGCCAAGGCGCTGAATTTGTGCAATTCATCAGAAATATTTCTGACCCGCTTTATGCACCTTTTAAGGGGATAGTTGCAAGCCCTTCTACTCCCGAAGGTTATACATTGGCATTGCCGATAATTATTGCGATCGTCGTTTATATGCTGGTTCATTTGGCAATAAACGGCCTGCTTCGAATCTTCGCTCATCGCAAGGTCTCGATCTAGATATATTTATGGTTTCATCCGGACAAATATTCAATATCGGTTGAAAGGTCAATTCAGTGCTCATTCAGGAAATAGCCGACGGACGACGGGATGCAGTTCATAAATGTATAAATATCTATGGCGGCGCGATCTGGGCATTTGCCAAATCGCAGACCAAAAATGAACTTGAAGCGGAAGCGGCGGTCCATGAAATTTTTATTAAGGTGTGGAAATGTTCCTGCCGTTATTTGAGTTCCGAATTGTCCGAATCCGAATGTATTGATCTGATCTGCCGTCAATGGTTAATGAACTATTTGCAGGTTAGATAGTGAAATTTGGAAGGTTCCGGCAACGACGCCCTTTTGCTTGCAGTTTGGCCGTGAAAGTAGTAATAAATAAGGTCATCGGAACAGAGATTTTTAAGAAGGAGAACAAATATGATAGGACAGCTTATAGGCGGATTAATTGTCGGAATTCTTGCGAGACTGCTTTTGCCTGGTAGAGAGGCTCTTCCGGATGGCGTGATCGGTTGGATATTGACAGCCGTTCTTGGGATCGCCGGTGCATTTGTTGGCGGATTTATTGCCAGGTCGCTTTGGGCAGGTGAAAGTTATACTGCCGGTTGGATCATGTCCATCCTCGGTGCGATACTTCTACTTTTGATCGTCAGGCTCATAGTGGGTGGCAGAACAACAACATAAAGAACTGAAAAGAGTTGTCTGAAAAGTCGTTAAAGTTATAAAGAGCGGGAAGTTTGCCCGCTCTTTTTTATATTGGATTTTCATCCTTTTTTTGCTGAAAACTATCTATTCGCAGCTCGTGTGCCCGCAGTCGCAGGCGATCTCAACAATGTCCTGATCCGACGCTTCCTTACAGTGATCGCTGCAATACCCGGTATCGTCCATTGCCCTGCAGCTGCACATTTCGTGTCCGCATTTATTTTCATCAGCCATAATAATTTCTCCCTTGCTCGTTCAAATTTTGTCATATGCGACAATACCTAAATTATACACCATCGGACATTGGCCAACAATAAAATTGCGTTTTGGGTAGTCAAGCGATTTGTCGTAAATACCCATCTATCTTTGCCTAAGTTCTGACAAGTTCAAGTAACGCAAAATTTCCGCGGAATCCAACCGCTATTCTCCATTTATTCAATCAAAAGTAATAAAAATTCCATGCTTAATGAGCGTGGATACAAAGGGAACGGCTGGTTTTTTGAAGAGAATTGACTATCCGTTTCCTTTTTTTATTTTTTCAAAAGGCACTGATCTAATTCGCTATAGTTAAGCCACTTCGCTAAACTGACACCGGAAATTATGCCTGACTGCAAACAATATATCGGTATCGAACGTGCCGAATTAATCCTGCTAAAAAAAGACCTGGCAAAGGAAAACGTCCACGTGCCTGACGGCGACGATGTAAATGTCAAAGGCCCGTTCGGTATCGAACTACGTGCGACCTACGACGTTCAAAGATCGATGCTCAAGATCTGTATTACAAAAAAGCCATTTTTTATACCTGAATACAAAGTGTGGGAAATTGTTGACCAAGGCACGGCCCCATACATTAATAGTAGTATTTAGATATAACACCACGCCGGTCATGCATTCGGCGGGAGTTCCATTTTTACCAATCCGTCGAATTCAACGTTATACGCAACGCCTTTGACCGGTATAGACATTTCTTCTTCGGTTTTACCTTCGGAATTTGCTATACCAACGCTCGCAAAATAGCACGAAGCTCCGTGTTCTTTGGCATGAAGGACAAGCGTTTGAAATGCATCGCTGCCTTCCTCAAACCTGCCGCGTCCGGGATACAGCCCTGTTCTGATAATAAAAAAAGCAAGTTCATCGCCTTTTTGCGCGATTATCTGCGGTTCGCTTGATTTATCCGCAAGAGCGTCAGCAGAATCTATCAGCCACTGGTCTTTTTCAAGCTGCTTGCAAACTATCTCAACACCAAAAGCGTGTATGTCCGCTCCCGTCATAAGTTCAGATCTAACCATCTTCATATTATGCTGTTTCTTGAAAGATCGAGCAATTGAGGCGATTAACCTCTGATCTTCGCTTCGATCCGCCGGTCCGGCACGAGCCAAATTACCGCTACGGCTATGTAAAGCGCGTCAGATATCCATTGATTAAAAAACGCCATAGGTATCGCGATGATATAGAGCAGCAATGACAGCTTGCCTTTAAGATCATTGCCGAGAGCTTCGGCCAGCAGATCATTCTCACCTTTTTCGTGGTGAACGATAAGGTTTTGCAGGATCGTATAGGCGATGGCGGAGCACAGCAGGACACAGCCGTAAACGGCCGTAGGAAGCGGTGCAAAATGATTTTCACCCATCCATCCTGTCACGAACGGCACCAGCGACAGCCAAAAAAGCAGGTGTAGATTTGCCCACAGCACCTTGCCGTTTATCTTACGGGTCGCCTGAAGCATGTGGTGGTGGTTGTTCCAATATATCCCAAGATAAATAAAACTTAGGATATATGTCAGAAAAACAGGCAGCAGCGGCGTGATCGCGGTAAGATCGTCTCCGTGCGGGACCTTGAGTTCCAACACCAGAATGGTGATCAAAATTGCAATCACGCCGTCACTAAATGCTTCGAGCCGCGTTTTATTCATCAGGTGTTAATGCCAAATGTTTAGAACTTTTGCTCCGGTTGCGACAAAATCGCCCTCGTTACGAGTAACAAGTATGAGATCGTGTTCGAGAGCGGTTGCTGCGAGCAGGGAATCTATAACCGGGAGGACACGGCCTTTTGTTTCCAACATCCCGACAATTGGCCCCCATCGCCGCATTATATCTTTATCGACTGAAATTATATGTTGGTCAAATCGCAATATCAGATCTTCAAGAAAAATGGCGAGATTGTCTTTCCGTTTTGACTCAGGCATACGCACTATGCCTTTTTCGATCTCACCGATAGTCAGCACACTTAGAAAAAGCGAATTTTGAGATTGGTCTTCAACCCAATCAATCACTCTGGTCAGAGCTTTCGGCTTTGCATATTCGGAGAAGACGCACATGTCAAGCAGGTATTGCATCGGCTATTCTTCTTCCGAAAAATCGAGTGTCGGCCGGCCGGTATCTTTGTCGCGCGTCAGATCGATCCCCGATCCGCGAAGCGGGCTATTTAGCAGGAATGAACTTAGAGATTCTTTTTGCGGCTGCATCTTCTGAAAATCCTGATATGAGATAACGACCGCTGTTTCCTTGCCGTTTTTGGTGATTATCTGCGGCTCGCCTTTGGCGGCATTTGCCACCAGCTCGCTGAATTTATTTTTACCTTCGAATACGGATACTGTTTTCATGGTTAAATATGGCTAGCTTAGCTAGCGTGAATGTATTTTATTATTACACGAATCCAATGTCAATAAAAAATGTGCATTGAGTCAAAGACCTGATTTTGTATGGCTTGGGGCCGGCTCTTTTAGTAGTTCGGTCGTGTTGTCGATGACGCTGGGTACAAAGTCGTTCATGCCGACGGGAAGCTGCAGCTTATTTGTTGTATCGGCAGGGACGAGTGTTTTCGATTGAGGCAGGAGAACGGCTTTGCGCTTTCGCGGTCGGGTTTCCCGCATCAATGCAAAGGCAGCGATAAAGAACATACCGCCGATCATTACGAATACGCCGGTGAAGGTCAGCCATCTTAGATCTAACAATTTGCCGCTCATCGCCATCAACAAACCGCCGAACACCAGCATCAAGGTAACGAGTCCCCAGACGCGCGGGTTAAAGCGACGCGGTTCGTCCGACGTAAAACCGGCCCCGCACGAGCGGCAAAACTGCTGGTCTGCTGTCTTCGGTGATCCACAATTTGGACAATTCATCTTTTACCTCGATATGTTATCAAATATACGCGAACGCTTTAGCTTTGGTTCGATATTTTTGGGTGCGCTACAATTGTTTATTATGACTGCCGAATTTGAAATGCTGAAAAACGACCCTGACCTCGAGGCGACACGCGGCCCTGGCGGAACGCTTATTTTCCTCGACGGCGACCAATACTGCGTAGTCGGACCGGAATTCGTCAGCACCGAAGAGAGTGACTGCTACGCCTTCGGTGCGACCAGAGAACAAGCCATTGCTAATTACGCGATTAAACGGGGTGTTTGATTCGCGTCTTCGCGCCAGACCGCTTCGCCGCTCGTCGTTTACGGCGTGGTGATGATTCCAAATTATTCTTTCAGTGCGCCACTGCTCTTTAAGAAGCATCGCAGAAACGCAGGACCGGCCCCGATTGCCCAAATAATTTTCAGAACTTAAACTCGTCGTCGACAAGTGGAATTTCAATTGTTCCGGTTGAACCGTTATTTTTGCTCTCTTTTCGCCGTTCTTCAATCGTAGTAGCAAGAATGAGATAGATAAGAGCCGATCTTGCCAATTTCATTAGATGGAGAGTTTTTTGGGCGAGATCGCTTCTGTCAATCGAATAGGCTAATGTGTCTTCTTGGTTGAACGGGCCGTCAGGGATTCCGTACTCATGTACTTTAAGGTATTTATGTTCAAGATGGTTACGTATTTCAGCCAACTGCATTGCATCTGGCTCAAGTGCGTCCTTAAAGGCTTCTTGCTCCTCAAAAAGGTCTTTGCTTAACCAGAACAGTCCGCGTAAAGCCCAATTGTCCCGATTGACAAAATCGCCTCGCAATCCTCGTTTACGATCCTGTTTTTCGTACCAAAAACTTCGAAAATTTACCGCCCTTTGCTTGATTCCTAAACTCAAATATTCATTTAGGAAAAAAGCCATTTTGTCTAATATTGAGTAGGTAAGTCGAAAGGTAATTTTTATTTTCTCAACCGCGAGGGAATATGATGGGTAGTCGAGAGTGTCGTAGAGTACAACGCTCTTGTCTGAAAAGTGGACATTTTCGGCCGAGATCGCCTCAAAGTATAAGAACCTTGCCGACACAAATTCCTGTTTCATCTGATTAAATAAACCTTCGAAATGGCTACTTCGCTCTGATATTGGACGTATTAGGCCCGGTAGAACGGCTTTATCTTCGGCGGCCTGAGCCGTTTCAAGATCCACGTCGTTTATAAAATTGATAAAGAGTCGATTCCAAAGTACCCATTTGCGATACTCAGACTCCAGTTTCGAATCACCAAATGAGTCGGGTATTAGGGAGTGATTATGCTCAAATCGGAGTTGTTCGTTGATAGCCTCAAGTCTTTGCAAAGATTCTCGGAAGTCTTCCAGCGCATATGGATAAACATCTTTGAGTTTAATTGCGTCGCGTAGCGTGAAGAGAGCCGTCTTGAACAGGATCATCGAACCATGAAGATTATTCCTGTCATAGATCGTATGGGCGTAAAATCCTAGTCCTTTTCCCAAGTTTCCCTGAGCCATCCCGAATGTAGCTATCAGACTCGTAGCTTTGCTCCAGGTTTCGATGGCTTCAACGCTTCTGCCGACATTGTTGAGTATATTCGCGAGATTTGTATAGATTTGGCAGCGACGAGCCTTGTGAGCTTTATTAAAGGCTTCCTCTCGGATTGCTCGACGCAGATATATGATTTGCATCTCAGCTTCAGGTTGTTCCCAGTTCCAAGCTGTCGGTTGGTTTTGATGATTAATGCTATAGATGCTCGCCCAGATGTTAGACACGAAATAAAACAAGAGGAGCCGCTGCTCCGACGTGAGTTTTTGATCTTCCAGACTTTCTGCGAGGCGAAGTGCTTTTCCATGTCCCAGGAGGTCATTACGGTCGTTAGCGGCATCGATGAGAGTGCCTAGACGGCGAATCGCTTTATTTGGATTCACATTCTTGTCATCTGGAGTTAGGAGCAATTGAATATACCTGGAATCGTCCATTTATGCGGTGGGCCCACTGATCGGGCGGATACTATATATTCCTCTACTCATCAGATGAAAATGGAACTGGAATTGCTGCGCAGCTTCGTGGTAGCCGTTGGGAGTGAGAGTGACATCCAAAATCAGGTCGTGGGGATAGCCTTGAAACGACGGCTTCTTTTCGATAGGTCTATTCAACGATCGGCTAAATTCAAAGAGCTGTATATCTGAAGTAAAATTCTTGTCAACGATCTCCCATCCCCCAACAAAAAGATAGCGTGGCGTATTCAACTGAAAGCCGATCTCTGCTAAGGGGTGATCAATCCAACAGGCAGACGCAATGCGGGACATTTCCATTCTCGAACTACTCTCCCGAAAAATAATTTCTGCCCAAACTTGGTCCACGTCGTTATCTCCGGAGGACACCGCCCGATTTTCGAAGGGGATGAGCGCGGCAAACATGTAAGAAGGCTGGTTAAAGGATTTACTCTTAAATACGTTTACATCAAGAGCCACAGACGAGTGTCCCGCGACCGTCGTAGGAGCTAACGTGTGAAGAGTAAACTTGGGCAGCGACTTAGTCTTATCAACACCCGAACCAACAGTTTGGGCTGTTTTGCCTAAGTATTCCTGCGCCTCCACTTCTGCGGAGGCTTTCCAACTATTCAGTTTTGCGACCGTATAATTCGAAGGATCGTTATCGATTAGTTTTGCACAGTTTTGGCAAAGCCAAATTGCATTTGAAGCATGTGAGCGGTCCGATGGCGCCAGTTGACTTGCATATCTTGGCCCGCCAACAGACGCTGCTGTGATATGGGCTGCCACACCAATATTTACCGCTTTTGTCAGATCTGAATTTGGTCCGCTGGTTGCGGCACGACAGTCGGGGTTCGAGCACATCGAATTTACCCGATTGGCTACAATCCTTTTTACTTCTGCACCGAAATCATCTCTCATCATTGCTCCATAAAAGGCTTCGCCCGTTGCCGAGCGAAGCCTTCCGTTTTAGCTAGCACGCTAAAGCGTTAACTATAAGCTCAGGAATTTACATTCTCATACAGCCGTCGCCTTTTTCGTCGGGTACTTCTGCGATCATGGATTCGGTCGTAAGCACGAGGCTGGACTGAAACGATATTTTATCACAATGGCAGGCGGATTATTTGGTCAGTCCATTCGGACATGTCGCTGCATTCGGCGATGGTTGCGATCTGCTCAATTGCCTGGCCAATCGGGTAATTTTGATCGATAAGAAACAGTCCCGGCATTATTTTGCCATCGGTGAGTCTGGTAAGGGCATGCGTTCCCATTGTGCGAACGTCGTGGCTCAGGACGATGCGATCCTGGGCAGCTGCGAATTCGAGAACGACTTGATCCCGGGCGGTGCGAAGGCCGACATCCTGAATCCGAATTATATCGAGATCGGGCAGCCTGCGGCGAAGGCCCGCAAGAACAAATCCATTGAAATTTTCGTCAGTCAGAAACCGGATCATTTTGTCCAGTTCGGATCGGTGCCGTTTTTTCGGGCCAGCAGCATCTCGCGGGTCAGCTTTGGCGGATTTTTTGCGAGGTGGTCCTTCCAAAAGCTTTTCATGTCAGCCTCGTGTTGTGCTATGTAGGCATCGACCTCGACCTTGTTGTGAAGATAATAGGCAATGGCGGCGTGGACTTGGGCAAGGGACATTGAGTCATACTGATCCTGAATCTCGGCGGCGTTGGAGCCGTTGTTGAAATGATAAACGACTGTATCCAGCGTCACGCGTGTGTCACCGACCTTAAGGACGCCTTCTACCGAACGGACGGGTTTTGGAATTGTGCCGACAAGCGTTGCCATATGTCGATATTATCACTGAAATAATTGTGTTTGCAAAGAAAAAAGGCTTCATCCCGATTGAGACGAAGCCTTTTTTATTACTAACCAACGCTATGGATGGTTGGGACGTTAGAAGCCGAAGTCGCAGGCTGGCAGCCTGCGTTCCGGTCTTACATTCCCATGCCCATGCCGCCCATTCCGCCGCCCATTCCGCCCATTCCGCCGTCGCCCTTTTCGTCCTGGACGTCTGCGATCATGGCTTCGGTGGTGAGCATCAGGCCCGCGATCGATGCAGCGTTCTGCAAAGCGGTGCGGGTTACTTTAGCGGGGTCGATGACGCCGGCTGCGACGAGGTCTTCGAATTTCTCGCTGGCAGCGTTGAAGCCGTAGCTTTCTTCGTTGCTGGCGATAACTTTTTCGACGATCACGGCGCCTTCTTTACCGGCGTTCTGTGCGATCTGACGAAGCGGTTCTTCGAGTGCGCGTTTGATGATGTTGACACCAATCTGTTCGTCGGGGTCTTCACCGTCGGTTTTGAAATTGTCCAAAACCTTACCGGCACGAACCAAAGCAACGCCGCCGCCGGCGACAATGCCTTCTTCGACCGCGGCACGCGTTGCATGCATAGCATCTTCAACGCGGGCCTTCTTTTCCTTCATTTCGGTCTCGGTCGCGGCACCGACTTTGATAACGGCAACACCGCCGACCAATTTGGCCAGACGTTCCTGCAGTTTTTCGCGGTCATAGTCGCTGGTGGTATCTTCGATCTGATTGCGAATCGTTTTGATGCGTCCGTCAATTGCTTCGCCCGAACCGCCGCCTTCGACGACCGTGGTGTTGTCTTTGTCGATCGTGACTTTCTTGGCTTTGCCGAGGTCTTCGATGGTGATGGTCTCGAGCTTGATGCCGAGGTCTTCGCTGATGACCTTGCCGCCAGTCAAAACTGCAATGTCTTCGAGCATCGCTTTGCGGCGATCACCGAAGCCCGGAGCTTTAACGGCAGCAACATTCAATGTGCCGCGAAGTTTGTTAACGACCAGTGTCGCAAGAGCTTCGCCGTCAACGTCTTCGGCAATGATGAGCAAAGGACGGCCCATTTTAGCAACCTGCTCCAAAATCGGCAGCAAGTCACGCATATTTGAGACCTTCTTTTCGTTGATGAGGATGAACGGCTCGTCCAAAACTGCTTCCATTCTGTCAGCGTCGGTCACGAAATAAGGCGAAAGGTAACCGCGGTCGAATTGCATACCTTCGACGACTTCGAGCAGCGTGTCCATCGTTTTCGATTCTTCAACCGTGATGACGCCGTCTTTGCCGACCTTGTCCATCGCTTCCGCAATGATCGTGCCGATCGTTTTGTCGCCGTTGGCCGAAACTGTGCCGACCTGGGCGATCATTTCACCGGAAACCGGTTTTGCCAGACGTGCAACCTCGGCGACGACTTCAGCAACTGCCTTTTCGATACCGCGTTTGAGCGCCATCGGGTTTGCACCGGCGGCAACCGTGCGGACGCCTTCCTTAAAGATAGCCTGTGCGAGAACGGTCGCGGTCGTTGTTCCGTCACCGGCAACGTCGCTGGTCTTCGAAGCTACTTCGCGGACCATCTGCGCGCCCATATTTTCGAGCGTGTCCTTTAATTCGATCTCTTTAGCGACCGTGACACCGTCTTTGGTGATGGTCGGCGAGCCGAATTTCTTGTCGATAACGACGTTGCGGCCCTTTGGTCCCAGTGTAACTTTCACTGCGTCCGCGAGCTGATTGACACCGCGTAAAATAGCGGCGCGTGATTCTTCTCCGTGTACTACTTGTTTAGCCATTTTGTTTAATATCTCCTAATGTAAGAGTTACGCCTTCAGGCGTGAAAAACTTTGTGTTGAATAAAGGTTGAGTCTAAGATCACGCGTAAACGCGTTACTCTTACGCGGCTGCTCCGGCGCGTGAAATGATGCCGAGGATCTCGTCTTCGCGCATGATGATGAATTCTTCGTTGTCCAGCTTGATCTCCGAACCGCTGTATTTGCCGAAGAGAACTCGGTCGCCGGCTTTGACGTCAAGTGCCTGACGCGAACCGTCTTCTTTATATTTTCCTGCTCCGGCTGCGATAACTTCGCCTTCCTGCGGCTTTTCCTTTGCCGAATCTGGAATGAAAAGTCCGCCTGCGGTTTGATTGTTATTGTCTTCGATCCGGCGAATGATCACGCGGTCGTGTAATGGTGTAATGTTTGTAGCCATATTGATCGTACTCCTTTTAAATTAGTCGAAAAAAGATTAAAATAACGATTTGAACCTATACCCGAAATTGTCCGGTTAGCACTCGTTATGTATGAGTGCTAGTGTAGTAAACATTCTTTAAACTGTCAACTATGTAACAATAATTTAAGAAAATGTGATAGTGGTGTTGTCAAGTTCAGGGAACCGAGAGCGATAGCGACCGGGTTTTTAGCTCACCTGATAAAGAACCCAGTGGCTATCGCTCCCGGTTGTGACATAAATATATGTATCTTTCTGAAATAAATGTTTACCCAATCAAATCTTTTAAGGGAATTTCCTTAAACGAGGCGAGCGTCGAGGACCGCGGGCTGCGGTTCGACCGGCGATGGATGCTGGTTGATGTGAAGAATAAGTTCCTGACGCAGCGGGAATTTCCGAAGATGGCGACCATCAGTATCGATGTAAATGATGACGGTCTGAATATACAGGCTGATGGTTTGAAAAAAGTCATTCCGCTTCATCCTGACATGTCAGAAACGGCGAGTGTCAAGATATGGACGAGCAGCGTGAAGGCTGTGGTTTATCCGCCTGCTATTAACGATTGGTTCTCAGAAGTGCTTGGTGCCAAATGCAGGTTGGTATTGATGCCGGATGATGCTAAGCGAAAGGTGAATCCATTTTATGCCGTGCGAAAGATCAAAGACACGGTCAGTTTTGCGGATGGCTATCCATTTTTATTGATCGGTGAAGGATCGCTTGCCGATCTTAATTCAAAACTCGAAGTGCCTGTGCCGATGAACCGCTTTCGGCCTAATTTTGTCGTTTCAGGTACGGGGCCGTTTGCCGAGGATACATGGAAAAAGATCAGCATTGGCGGAACGATCTTTCATGTGGTGAAGCCATGCGCACGGTGTGTGATGACAACTGTCGATCAATCGAAAGGCGAAAAAACCGGCAGGGAGCCATTGAAAACGCTCGCCGATTACAGAACTAAAAACGGCAATGTCTTGTTCGGTCAAAATCTGATAGCTGAAAGATCCGGAAGCGTGGTCCGCACCGGCGACAAGATCGAGGTCGTGGAAACTAAATGATCATAAGTAATTAAACTGGAAGTACAGGAAAGACAGGATAGAAAACACATTTCGGGACGTGTGCACTGCATTTATTTCTGCCGTTTTGCGAGGATGCGTTTTGATTTTTTCTTAGGTGTTTCCTGATAGCCGGAGATGCGTTTGGACAGAGTGTTTCTATGCATCCCAAGCGAGATCGCGGTTTTTGAAATGTGATCGCTATTGCGTTCGAGGGCCTTTTGAATATAGAGCTTTTCAAATTCCGTGATCGCTTCGTCAAGCAGTATGTGCCCGTCGAGCAACTTATTGATCAAGGTTTCCATCTGATCGCGCAATAGAATATCCTCCGGCGAATAAAAATTTAGCTTAGCGGCAACTCCTTGCCGGTCAATATTTTATAGGCCTGTAAGTAGCGGTCCGTTGTTGCGGCGGCAATTTTTTCAGGCAGTGCAGGTGCGGGCGGCTTTTTGTCCCAGTCGAGGGTTTCGAGGTATTCACGGACAAATTGCTTGTCGAATGACGCCTGTGCCTTTCCGGGAAAGTAGCTTTCCGCAGCCCAGAACCGCGACGAATCCGGTGTTAAAACCTCGTCGATCAGAAGGATATTGCCTTTGTCGTCAGTGCCGAATTCAAATTTGGTGTCCGCGATGATAATGCCGCGTGTCAGAGCGTATTCGGACGCTTCCTTGTATAATTTGAGCGTCAGGGAACTAAGCTTTGCCGCCGTTTCGGCCCCAAGAATTTTTACGAATTCAAGCTCAGTAATATTTTCGTCATGGCCAGAGGCCGCTTTGGTTGCCGGGGTAAAGATGGGTTGAGGTAATTTGTCGCATTGGTTCAAACCCGGCGGCAGCTCATGGCCGCATATCGTACCTGTTGCCAGATAATCCTTCCAGCCCGAGCCTTCCAGATATCCGCGAACGACGCATTCGACCGGAAAAACTTCCGTGCGTTTGACCAAAACCGAACGTCCGCGAAGCTCTCCGTGCCGCTTTACCTCCTCCGGCATCCGCGCAAGATCGGAAGTAATAAAATGATGGTCCACGATATGGCCGAGCCTGTCGAACCAAAAAGAGGAAAGAGCAGTTAATACCGATCCTTTCTTTTCTATCGGCGTCGGCAAAATGCAGTCAAAAGCAGATATGCGGTCAGTTGCGACCAGCAAAAGACGGTCATTTCCGACAGCATAAACGTCCCGCACCTTGCCCCGGTGAACGAGTTCAAGGTCAGTAAACGAAGTTTCAGCGATCGTGGATGCTCCGGTCATTGTTATTCTTTGGTCGATTGTTCGATAACTCTATTACGAAATATGATTTTGGTAAAGTGCCGAGATCAATAATCCCGTCACATAATCGAGTGCTGTTTAACAAGTCTAAATAATGTTAAATTTAACATGACTTTTGCTTGCAAAACAACTATAATAGTAAACGTCGACATGCATAACCCCGTGCATTCGGCCCGAGCCACAATCCCCCGCGGTTTCGCTGCCGTTCAATCAATTTCCAATGGATCTTTATGAACAGACCGTCAAGACTAACTATAATCTTGTTTGTTTTTTTATCGTTTTCAGTTGTATTTACAGCCCTGATTCAGCCCAATCAGTGCAGAAAGCATCAAATGCAGCTGAATTCAATTCTTTCACATTCATCAGCGTTTTAGTTTTCGCTTTTATTTGTTTTGGTGTCGGCTCATATTGGCTGAGGCATGGACAGACTGAGAGGCCGGAGCGCAGATCTTTGAAGCAAAGGCCTTCGGTCCGGATAGACGACCAAATAGATCAAAGTGCGGCAAGTGAGCAACAGGCACTATGCCCGTCAAGCTTCAGCCGGAATATCAACACAGCATTCCGCAAAAGGCACCTAAGCCCGTCAAGCTTCAGCCGGAATATCAACACAGTATTCCGCAAAAGGTGGTCGATGTCGCACCGCTTTCAGGTTTGCCGGTCAGCACCTTCGCTGATCTAAAACCTCCGGGATATTTTCAACCTTTACCTGTGTGCGATAACGACAGGCTCTTATCCGCAATTGAAGAGATACAGAACGATCTTGAGGCTGATGCCGAGGTCAGGGACATTTCGCTGCGGGTGCTGGCCGGGTTCAGAGCGAGCAATTCGGTCGAAGCTTTATCTCAGATAGCTTTATATGATCTATCGACAACATTGCGGTCAAAGGCAGTTTCAACGCTTGCCGATTTCGATCACGAATCAGTATTTGAAACGGTCGTACTGGCATGTTCCGATGTGTCAAGAGGCGTCCGTGCGGCGGCGGCCCGCGGGCTGTTTCGCCTTAGTTTTGACAGGGCCGATGCATGGGTTCGGATCGCGCAATCGAATGATATACCATCTATGCGGCTGGCCGCCGTTGCCACGATCGAGGCAGGACTGGTCGAACGCTCGCTCGAACGACTTATTCATCGTAACGATAATGTTGCATATGAGGCATTTGCAATGGCGGCATTATTGATAAAAGCACGCGAAGTGGGAATGCTTATCACAGCATTGGCCGAGCATAAAGAAGAACATGTAAGGCTTGCTATTTTGCAGGTCTTCAAAGTTGCCGGTGACTCCTACTCCGTCGATAAGCTGCAAGGTCTTATTGATCAGAATGTGATGACGCCGGAAATGTCGGAAAAGGTCCAGAAGGTGATTGAGGGAATGGTAGAAATGACAATTTAATTGCGGGGGATTTGGCTGTGGAGAATGATAAATATGATTCGCGGGATCATGCAGCGGTCGGCGTTGCCGCACCTGATTTCACATTGAAGAAAGAAAACGATGAAAATTGGAGTTTGTCGGAAAATCTCGGCAGGGTTACGGTCCTATTGTTTTATCCACAGGACGAAACCCTGGTTTGTACTAAACAGTTGTGTTCGGTACGGGACAATTGGGAAGCATACCTTGATACAAAAGCGGAGATCGTCGGCATTTCACCTGGTTCGGTCGATGACCACAAAAGCTTTTCCACGCGGTACGGTCTTACTTTAAGCCTTCTTGTTGATGAAAACCGGAAGATAACGAATATCTATGGGAAACATTGGCTCTATCCTATTAGTTTTACACGTGCGATAGTGGTGATCGACGCCAAAGGTATTATCCGCAGCCGCCAGGTAATGCTACGGGCTTTCCGGCCAAAAGATGCGGACGTTATAACCTCTATTTACGCAGCCCGCAGCGATGCATTGGTGGACAGATATGACAGTGTCAGAAAACGCTTAAGCAGATCAAGCTGAATGGTGAATGGTGAATGATGAATGAAAGATTTTAAATTCTTCATTCTTCATTCACCGTTCACCACTTTCTTGCCCATTGCCTCACATTTGTTTTATGATTAAGGCATGCAATTTCGTCTCATGTCTGAAAATACGCCGAAGGGCGATCAGCCGGAAGCTATCGGGCAGCTTGTCACGAACCTTAACGAAGGCGTAAAAGATCAGGTTTTGCTTGGCATTACAGGCAGCGGAAAGACGTTCACGATAGCGAATGTAATTCAGCAAACGCAGCTTCCGACGCTGGTGCTTGCGCACAATAAAACACTCGCGGCCCAGCTTTACCAGGAATTCAAAACATTTTTTCCCGAAAACGCGGTCGAGTATTTCGTTTCCTATTACGATTATTATCAACCCGAGGCATACGTTCCCGCCGCCGACCTGTACATAGAAAAAGAAGCGACGATCAACGAAGAGATCGACCGTTTGCGGCTCTCGGCGACGCGTGCGCTTTTCGAACGCCGCGATGTTATCGTGGTCGCATCGGTCTCGTGTATTTACGGCCTCGGGGACCCTGATGCGTATTTCGGGATGCTTATCTTCTTAGAGCCGGGGATGAAGATGAAGCGCGAGGAGTTTTTAATGAAACTCGTCGAACTGCAATACGAACGCGTCAATATCGATTTCGACCGCGGCGTTTTTCGCGTTCGCGGCGATGTGGTCGAGATCTATCCGAGCTATCAGGACCAGGCATATCGTATCGAATTCTGGGGCGATGAGATAGATTCGATCTATACCATCGATCCTTTGCTCGGTGAGGTCATAAAAAAACATGATTCGCGAGTGCCCATCTATCCGAAAACGCACTACGTGATGACCAAGCCGATGATCAAACGGGCGATCCAGACGATCAAGGAAGAGCTGAACCAGCACGAAGAATTTCTGGTAAACGAAGGCAAGACGGTCGAGGCCCAGCGTCTGCACCAACGGACGATGTACGATCTGGAAATGATCAAGGAAATGGGTTTTTGTCGCGGAATCGAAAATTATTCGCGCCATCTGACCGGCAAGCCGCCCGGAGCTCCGCCGCCGACCTTGCTCGATTATCTGCCGAAAGATTCGCTGATGGTGATCGACGAATCACATCAATCGGTACCGCAGCTCGGAGCAATGTTCAAGGGCGACCAGTCGCGGAAGGGAACGCTGGTCGAATACGGCTTTCGGCTGCCGAGCGCAAAGGACAACAGGCCGCTTAATTTTCAGGAGTTCGAAGAACGTATCGGTCAAACCATATATGTTTCTGCAACGCCCGGAGCGTATGAATTAAATAAGACCGAAGGCGAAGTGATCGAGCAAATAATTCGCCCGACAGGCCTGCTCGATCCGGTCGTTGAGGTGCGTCCGGTCAAGGGACAGATCGACGACCTGCTGGAAGAATGCCGCCTGCGTGCCGAACGAAATGAACGTGTGCTAGTAACGACGCTGACCAAGCGAATGTCGGAAAATTTGAGCGAATATTTTTCGGAGGTCGGGGTCAAGGTCCGGTATCTTCACAGCGATATTCACACGCTTGAACGGATCAAGATATTGCGTGACCTGCGGCGTGGCGAATACGACGTGCTGGTCGGCATCAACCTTCTTCGCGAAGGCCTCGATCTGCCCGAAGTGTCGCTTGTCGCAATTTTGGATGCTGATAAGGAAGGATTCTTGCGTTCCGAACGTTCGCTGATCCAGACGATGGGACGTGCCGCGAGAAACTCCGAAGGCAAAGCGATACTTTATGCCGACAAGATCACCGATTCGATGAAGAATGCGATCGGCGAAACCGAGCGCCGCCGCAAGATCCAGGAAGAATACAATACGGAACACGGCATTACGCCGACGACCATCGTTAAATCTATAGACGCATTGCTCGTAACGGCCTACGAAGCGGATTATTTCAAAATACCGCTAGATTTGGATTCGTTTGAGGAATATTCACCAAAACAGCTAAAAGAGACAATAAATCAGATGGAAGCCGACATGCGGAACGCGGCCAGGGAAATGAAATTCGAACATGCGGCCGAACTTCGCGACCGTTTGAAATATCTAAGGGAACGCGAGCTGATCGTCCGATAATTGTCAGTATTCAATGCTCCGATTCGAGATACTCATCCAGAAGTATTTTCATATGTTCTTCGTCGAGCGGTTTTTGGACGACCTTGTCGAAGCCGAATGAATCAGCCTCATCCATATATTCATTTCCATAGGAGGTGAAGGCGACGATCGGTATCCCTTTGCTTTTTTCACTTTTGCGAATAAGGGCGGCGGAAGTAATGCCATTCATTTTCGGCATAGCGATGTCCATCAGAATAAGGTCTGGACTTTTCGATTTCGCCGCTTCAAAAGCTTCGTAACCATTACCCGCCTCAATCACATTGTAGCCAATGCACTCCACAATATATTTTGTCAGCGAACGGATGTCGGGCTGATCCTCAACTACTAAAACAGTCTTTGCCATAACACTTCCTCACCGGAACATCCGGAACTTTTCAATTAAAAACTTGGCGAATTGCCGGCCGATATCGCATTTTTATAAGTAATGCGTTACATATTCCAATATAACGATGCAATTGATGTGCCTCTTCTATTTGGCTTCAATTGATGCGGTATTTGGCAGTAAAAAGGGTCTTGTGTCCGATTTTCAGCCATATGTATCAAGACAGCGGTTGAATCAGAACATTAGCCACATCGTATATATCCTGAAGAGTTTCCTGCCATGTCAATTAGGACGTGTCTTTGTCTGACCGTTTGCCTATGGATTACCGGAATTTTATCAAACCTGAACATTCTGTATAATCAAATGTATGCAGGTCAAAACCCAGCCCGACGATTTGGAAAACTATGTCAACGATGCCAGCAATTTAAAAGGCGGCAATTGCTCAAAATTATTTGTTCCGCAATCCGCTGCGGAGATAGCCGACATACTCCGGGATGCAAATGAATCAAATGTCGCGGTCACTATTTCAGGGGCAAGGACAGGTACGGTCGGCGGTGCGATCCCATTTGGCGGATTTGTGATCTCGCTCGAAAAACTCAACCGGATCAAAGAGATACGAAAGGAAGAATTGACCGTGACAGCCGAGCCCGGGGTGATCCTGGCCGATCTTCAGAAGGCCGTCGAAGCTGAAAATCTATTTTATCCTCCCGATCCGACAGAATGGAGTTGTCAGGTCGGCGGCACCGTCGCGACGAATGCATCGGGGGCGAGGAGCTTTAAATATGGTGCGACGAGAAATCATGTGAAATTTCTGAAGATCGTTCTGGCCAATGGCGAAAACCTCAACATCAGACGCGGTGAAAATAAGGCAGATGCGGAAGGGATTTTACGGCTGCTGACCGAGCAGGGAAGCCATATCCAAATAATTGTTCCGACCTATGAACGCCCGAACGTCAGAAAAAACGTCAGCGGCTACTTTTCGGAGGAAGGTTTGGACGCGATCGACCTTTTTATTGGCAGCGAAGGAACGCTCGGTGTAATTACCGAGATCGAATTTGCCGTTTTGCCGAAACCTGAAGGTTTTTTTAGCGGCATCGTTTTTTTTGAGGACGAGGATAATTTACTGGACCTTGTTTTCGAGGCCCGTGATCTTTCATTCGCAAATCGCAAATTGGAGACCGCAAATAAACTTGACGCTTCGCTGCTGGAATATTTTGACGCCAATGCGCTGGAATTTATTCGCGAAAAGTTTCCTGAAGTGCCGGAAAAGATGGCCGGGGCGATATTTTTTGAACAGGAAACCACGGCTGAAACCGAAGATGCGTTGTTGGAGCAATGGAACGCTCTGCTGGAAAAACACGGCGCCGACCTCGAACGTTCATGGTTCACTACGACGGAAATTGACCGCGAAAAGATGCGCTCGTTTCGTCATTCGCTGCCGGTTGCCGTGAATGAGCGGATATCCCGGTACAAGCAAAAAAAGGTCGGAACGGATATGGCCGTGCCTGATGAAAATTTCGCCGGATTTTTAAGATTTTATAAGCGGACATTAAACGCGAGCGGCCTCGATCATGTAATTTTTGGACATATCGGCGACAATCATTTGCACGCCAATATATTGCCTAAAAATGATCTGGAGGCTGAAAAAGGCAGATATCTTTACGGCAGGTTCGTTGCGCAATCGATCATGCTTGGCGGCACGATCTCCGCCGAACACGGCATTGGCAAACTCAAAAGCAAATATCTCAATGTTATGATGGGCGAACGCTATCTCAACGAAATGGCCGCGATAAAAAAGGCGTTGGACCCACGCGGAATACTTGGCCGCGGAAATATGTTTGATGAGAAGCTGTTGTATTCCGCCGACTTTAAAGTTTAGGCAGTGAAAAATTCTGTATTCGCCAGGTTTTTGGCTAAAGGTTTGCCGTGTAGCGGTGATAAGTCTAAAATATTTCGAAAGGAAAAAATAATTAAATGATCAAGGCAATTTTAATGGATTTTAACGGCGTCATTATTGACGATGAGCCGATACAGCTGCAAGCTTACCGCGAAATATTGAAAGCCGAAGGCATTGAGCTGACCGACGAAGATTATTACTCAAGCCTAGGCATGGACGACAAAACGTTCGTCCGTGCGGCTTTCGAACGTGTTGGCAAAAAGCCGGAAACAAACAAAATATTAGAGATCACGCAGGCAAAAACCTTTAAGTGGCGCGAAATCGTTTCAAATGAAATGCCGCTTTTTCCGGGTATCGAGAATTTTGTGCACAAAATGTCGGAGGAATTTACGCTTGGGGTCGTGAGCATGGCGAAACGCGAAGAGATCACATATGTTCTGGAAACCGCCGGGTTGCTCGGCTGTTTTTCGATCATGGTGAGTGCCGAAAACGTTTCGAACTGCAAACCTGACCCGGAATGTTACCGCGAAGGCTTTCGGCTAATAGATGCGGCCCGGACCTCACGCGGGCACCTGCCGATGATCCATAGCGAATGTGTCGTTATCGAAGATTCGCCGCCGGGCGTAGTGGCAGGTAAGAATGCCGATCTGCCGGTATTAGGTATCACAAATACGGTCGGGCCAGACGATCTGCGGAAAGCCGGGGCCGACCGCGTTACCAGCTATTTGGACGATTGGTCAGCGGAATCCTTCCGCAGAGTCTATTCATAGATAAAGAGAAATTGCCGCAAGGAAGCACAAAAAGCAAAAAAAGAGAGATTTTTGTGCTTTTGTGCTTTTTTGCTGCCGAAAACAAATTATGGCCGAACATTTAATTTCGAGAGCCGACGCCGCAAATGATCTGCTGGCATGTGCCGCATTTTTAGCTGAAGACATTAAAAACAGTGACGGCCAGGCCGAGGCGATGACCGCGATCATTCCATTATATCTCGCCAAGGGCAATGTCGATCTGGCAGCCGAACTCGCCAATACCATTGACGATCCATTTATGCGTGACCGTCTGCTGATCCTCGTTGCCCAGAAATGTGCCGAGATCGATGATGATGAATATGCGATGCAATTGGCGGATGTGGTCGATGATTACGGGCTCCGATCGCAGGCCCGTGAACGGATCGCTATTCAAAAAGCAGAGCAGGGAAAATGCGAAACCGCCCTTGAAATAGCGGATGTGCTGGACCATCCGGACAGTGTTTTATCTGCGATCGCGGTGCGGCAAATGGTGGATGGAGATGAAGCAGCGGCAAAGCTGACGCTTAGCGGCATCTCGTTTGCGGGTGCGGTCGTTTCAGCATATTCGGCAATGGCAATGGCAATTATCGAATCCGGGGAATACGCCCGGGCCGCCGAATTTCTTGAAAACGCCTCTGAAGAAGCCGGTAACTCGGAACACGACGAAGAAAAGATCAGAACATTTTGCGAGATCGGAAATTTGTTTATTGAGGCAAAGCGGAACGACCGGGCGATCGAGACATTCGACAAGGCACGAGCTTTTGCAGAGACGCTCGACAATATTCACCGTGACGAATTTCTGGCGGCCGTTGCGGTTGGCTTTCTTCAGGCCGGCAGCTCCAATCTTGCCGACCGGACGCTCGATTCCATTACCGACAAGACGCAAATTTCCACGTGTCTGCTCAGCTTTGCGCGTGATTCATGGAAAAATGATGACAAGGACGATGCGTTCGATGCGCTCGAAGAATCCTACGCGATACTAAAATCGCAGCGTGAAAACGAAACTCGCGACAGCCAGGCAAGATTTAGATTGTTCTCGTCCATCGCCGCGCAGTTTGCCGGTTTTGAAAAGGGCGAACGTGCGATCGAAATTGCCCAGGAGATCGGGGATGAAGGCGAACAGATGTCAGCGCTCTCACAAATAGCTCAGATATTGACCATTCAGAAAAACGACGAGTTGGCAAAGCAGGCAATGCTTGCGATACGTGATGACGCGGCCCGTGTATTTGCCCTGATCGGCACCAGCGACGCTAAAATTAAAAACGGCGAAAAAGAAAATGCGATAGCTGCCCTCGATGAAGCCGCCGCATTGGCCGAGTCAGTTCCGCAACTAAACCTCCGTTCGTCAGCCTATAATGAGATCGCCCGACGATTGTACGATTGTGGCGAAACCGCGAAAGCCCGCGAAGTATTACGAGTGAGCCTGGAAATTGTCACGGCGATCCGGTCAGAAAGCAGCCGGGCCGTCGCTTTGGCGCAACTTGCCGGTTTATTTGAAATGATGGAATACCAGCTCTCAGATGAGGAAAAAGCCGCAATGCAAGCTATGATCACAGTGAATCGGAATTGAACAACGATATGAGCTGATTTCCACTGATTATGAAAGAAGAACTACTTTATGCGGATTTAACTTACAAGATAATAGGCTGCGCAATGAAGGTCCACAGTACATTGGGAAATGGATTCCTGGAAAAAGTTTATGAAAACTCGTTAGTGATCTTGCTTAATCGACAGGGAATAAAAGCCGTCCATCAAGTTCCAATAAAGGTTTGGTTTGAAAGTGTTGTTGTCGGTGATTATTTTGCTGATATTTTAGTCGAGGATAAAATAATTCTCGAATTGAAAGTGGCCGAGAGAATTAGTGAAGTGCATAAAGCCCAAACTTTAAATTACATAAAAGCTACAAAATTAGAGCTGGCGTTAATATTAAACTTTGGAGCTAGGAGCCTTGAGAATTTTCGGTTGATAAATAAATTTGAAAAAAAGTACCTAAGTGAAATTAATGAAGTATAGACCCAAAAAAATCAGTGAGAATTTGAGTTAATCGTTGTTCTAAAAAACATCGTTGCCTATCAGATCTTCAAAACCATCCCGCTTTCTTATAAGTTCAACCTCGCCATTTTTACGAATCAAAACCATTGCCGGTAAAAATCTGCCGTTGTACTGCGATGCCTGAGCGAGCGAATAGGCACCGCAATTGAGCAAGGCGAGGACTTCGCCGGGCTGGACATTTTCTGGCAAAAGACGATGATCGGGCAGACGATTTTGGCCCTCGATATCGAAGTAAACGTCACCGCCATCGCATAACGGCCCGGCGAGTTTGTATGGAAAATTGTGCGGCACATCGGATCGTTCGGCTGAAATGAGATGGTAATACCATTTATATGTTTCCATCGAGAGCAGAATGTTGAAACCGGCGTCGGTGAGAAGCCAAGTCTGACGGTCGATGCTTTTATCAACAAAAGTCAGCTCAATGTTTGAAACTCCAAAATATACACCTGATTGGTCAGGCGGACGATCTGTCTCTATTTCTAGTGATTTTGTATTTAGCTCACGGTTAATATCACTTACAGGACGTTGTTTGGTGTTGCGAACAGTAGTAAGACAAATCCCGGCGTCAGCGATGATACTGCGTCCTGGTTCGAGTAGAAGTGTCAGATTTTCGAGCAGGTGCAACGCACTAGCTGCTTCCGCCTTATTCTTGACCGTGTCCCAAGCAACCTTGATAGCTTCGTTCGGCTCAAAATCCGCCGAGAACATATTACGTTGATCTGTGATCTGTTTTAATGTGTCGCGGACACTTCGAGGAAGTGTTCGAAGTTTTTCATCGGTCAATGGAGGAATTGAATAAGCCTCATTTGAGGATAAATAATTGACCGGAAAACCACCGCCAAGATTAATATGTTTTAATTTGATACCGGTTTCACTATGAATTCTGAACAAAGTTGAAAACAGCATCTCCATTGCTTCGACATACACGCCCGCATCGGGATTTTGCGAGCCGATATGCAGGTGAATTCCGCAGAGATTCAAAAACTCTAGATCTTTATATTGTCTGAACGCTGACAAGGCCTCGTCCGGCATCATGCCGAATTTTGAAGTCAGCAATGCCGTTTGCAATCCGGAATGAGTGTTGGTTTCGATCTCCGGCACGAGTCGAAGGCTTACATTTGCCGTTTTATTTAGCCGCTTTGCCGTTTCCTCGATCAGCGATAACTCATAAAGCGAATCGACCTGAATAGCATAAATGCCAGCGTTTATGGCGTTTTCGATCTCCCAGACCTCTTTGCTCGTCCCGTTAAAAATTATCTGCTCAGGTTTGAAGCCGATCTTCAACGCCTTCCAAAGTTCTCCCCCAGAATTGACCTCAATATCGCTTCCGGCTTCCTTGACGGTGCGAAGGACCGCCATATTCGAATTGGCTTTGGCGGCGTAGCAAATCTTCAATTTGCAAGCTATCTCGTTTTCGACAAGTTTAAGCCGGTTGATATTATGACGAATACGCGATTCGCTAAACACAAAAAGCGGTGTGCCGTATGTTGCGGCAAGTTCGACGGCGTTTACACCGCCGACATTCAGTTGGCCGCTGTTGGTTTCGAGAAAGCCTTCAAGTTCCCAAGGTTGAGTCATAAATCAAATATAAATTGCCACTAGCTTTTACTAATGGCAATTGAAGAAAGCTTTTGCTTCCTATTTTTTTAAAAGCTGAATACCAGTTCCGCGAGGATAAAGTCCCGGCAGCGAGATGGGTAATTTACCGGTAATATCCTGGGTGCCAAGTATTGCACGGACCGTCGCCCGCTGTAGGCTCGACATATCGCCGTAGGCAACAACGTAAGTTTTCAATGCCGGAAAGCTGCCCAAAATATACGGATTGCCGAAGCTCAAGCCGATCATTTTTTTATCGGCGGCCAATAATTCCTTTAATATCGTGACACCGGATTCCGGAAGGCCGACGCTGTTTTTGGCGCCTGAGCGTACGCGGCCGTAGAGGCCGGCGATCACGACATCGGCCTCGTTCACTGCTTTGCGGGCAGCAGCTACCTGTTCAGCGGTCGAATTATCCTGTAAATATGCCGGAGTAAACCTGATCCCGTTTTCCCGAAGCGTAGTGACCAAAGTCCCCATCGTCGAAGGCCCGTCAAATCCGTTCGAGATACCTAGAACGGCTATATTTACGTCTCTCTTTAACGGGACCAGCCCATCGTCATTACGAACCAGAGTGATGGCTTTGCCTGCAATTTCTTCTGCCAAATCGCTCGTTGCACTATTTGAAACAAGTTTGTCGATCTGGTCGATCGGTGTTATTTTCTGTTTAAAAAGTCCAAGTTCGTATTTCCAGGCAAGTTGCCTGCGGACAGATTCGTTAAGTTTTGCTTCGGTGATACGCCCGGACCTCACGGCGTTTTTTAACCCGCGAATCATGGCATCGACATCGGCGGGTTTTTCGAGAATGTCCGTCCCGGCCAAAAAGGCCCGCACACCGGCCTCTTCCTGTGTGAAATAAAGCGTTAGCCCGCTCATGCTCATTGCATCGGAAACGATCAGGCCCTTAAATCCGAGTTCGTGCCGAAGCAGATCGGTCTGCACCTTGGAGGAAAGCGTGGCCGGGATGGTCGCTTTTTGCGTCACGATCTCGGCACCTTCTTCAGCGTCGCCCTTGATCGATTCTTTTAGCGGTTTGATCTCTTCACCATCGATCTGCGGCAATCCGATATGTGCGATCATGACCGAGCCAAGACCGGCATCAACAGCTTTTCTGAAAGGCATCAGCTCGGTCTTTTCGAGGCTCGCGAGAGAATGGTCTATGATCGGCAAACCGCGGTGCGAATCGATATTTGTATCGCCGTGACCGGGAAAATGTTTTGCCGTTGCCAGCGTACCTGTGCTTTGGATGCCTTCAATAAAAGCAACACTAAAACGGGCAACATCCGCCGGGTCCTCGCCATAGCTGCGGACGTTGATGACCGGATTTCCGGCGTTGTTGTTGACGTCCAAAACCGGGGCGTAAACATGCCGGATGCCGATCGCCTGTGCCTCGCGGCCGGTCACGATGCCGATCTTTCTGGCATATTCCGGCTCGCCTGTCGCGGCAACCGCCATTGCCCACGGGAAATTCGTCGCGTCGCTGAACCGCATGCCGACACCGGTCTCGGCGTCGAGCGACATTAGCAAAGGGATTGCCGCAAGTTCCTGCAGGCGGTTGGCAAGTATCGCGGTCTCATAGATCGGGGCGCCAAAAAAGATCACACCGCCGATCTTGTTTTCGACGACATCACGTCTTAGTCCCTTAAAAAAATCACTGTCCTGATTAGCAAATCTGGCATTGACGCCGATATGCACAAGCTGGCCGACCTTTTGATCGACCGTCATCTTTTTTAATTGCTTATCCGCAAATTTCCAGGCCTTTTCCGAAGGTTCGAATTTGTACGGAGCGGGGATATGGTTAACAGGCAACACGGCAAGGGCCGAATTAGAAACAAGCAGAACCAGTAATATAAAACTAAGCAGACGCATCATTATTTTTATTTGAAATTACCAAACTTGCAATAAATGCTACTAAAACCGTCGTAATACTGCCGATCAGTGCATACCATGTCCAGGCTATTTTAGTGCCTAGCAGAATGTAGGTCATCAATGAAATACTGGCGATCATTCCGATCAGGGCATGTATTTCATTGGTCCGTTTTAGAAAAGCACCGACCAGAAAAACGCCGAGGATCGGGCCGTTTATCAGAGACGCGACCGAAAGCGCCAGCCCAAGCGCCGATTCGCCCGAGCGGATGAACGCTATCGCAACCAAAATTTGAATGATTCCGACTATCACCGTCAGCCATCCGGAGAGCTTGAGCAAGTGCTTATCGGAAATATTTTTGGCAAAAGGTTTGTACAGATCGTTAATAGCTGTCGCGGCGATCGAATTTAACGAAGATGACAACGCAGCCGCAAATATAGCCGCGACCACCAGGCCGGAAAGCCCCGGTGGCATGTGCCGGGTGATAAAATCAGGGAACACCTGATCGCCTTTGGCAAACGGAAACGTTGACGGAATGCCGGAATTCGCGATGCCGGCTTGGGCGTATTCGGCTGCTTTATGCGGCGCGTAGAAAGCGAAAAGCAATACACCGATAAAAAGAAATCCGATAAATTGTCCGAGCACGACGGCACCTGATGTAAACAGGGCGAGCGTGGCCGAACCAGGTTTTTTGGTACACAGGTATCGCTGGACAAGATATTGGTCAGTGCCGTGCGTGGACATCGTCAGAAAACAGCCGCCAAGCAATCCCGCCCAAAATGTGTAGGTTTTTGTGAAATCCAAGGTGAAATCGAAAAGGCTGAATTTACCGAACTGTTCGCCAAGAGCGGCCGCACCGGCAAATCCGCCATCAATATTATTCAAAAGCACGACCGCCGCCGCAATGGCCCCGCCGATATATATTACGAGCTGAACGACCTCGATCCAGATAACGGCTTCCATCCCGCCGTAGAACGTGAAAACGATCATTACCACGCCAAGCAAAATGACGGAACCGATGATTATGACGTTCGGGTCGCTGCCGGGGTTGAATGAAGTATAAACAGCGGCAAGCACAAACGCAGTCAAAAGCAATCGAACGCCATCGGCAACGTTGCGCATGATGACGAAAAGGCCCGACGCCAGCATCTTCACACGAGAGCCGAAACGGTTCCCGAGCAGTTGGTAAACCGTTTGTAATTCGCCCTTGAAATACATCGGAATAAACACAAGCGAGATCACGACACGGCCCAGCATATAGCCGAAAACCAGCTGCAAAAACTGAAAATTGCCGTTTCTTGCAAAAGCGATTCCCGGCACGGAAACAAATGTAATCGTACTCGTTTCGGTCGCGACAATCGACATCGCTATCGCCCACCACGGCACGTTTCTATCGCCAACAAAATAATCCTCGGTCGTTTCCTGCTTGCCCGAAAACCAAATGCCAAAGGCCGTAATGCCGATCAAATAGCCGAATATTATAACGAGATCGAGAGTTTGCATTTTTTAGGTGATAGGCCGTTATCGCTACAAACTAAAGTTCACTTGGATCGAAAGTGTTTATAAATTCAAATCGTTTGAAATCGCTCGTGTTGAAAGTTAACAGATCGCTTATCCCATAAACCGACATTGAGGCAGCGATTTTCGTATCGTGAACCTGCACCCCAATCACTGATTTTTCTTTAATGAGCCTTCTCCATTCAATAAATGTCGCTAAACTATCCGGGAGAAGGCGAAAATGTTTTTCTATCAGTAGAACTTTTCGTTCAGTTTGCTCGATATTCAGACCAAATCCGCCGCGGGCTGAAATAGGGCGTGTACAAGCGTTCCAGAATTCGCTAACGATTTGAGGCGTATAGCACAATTCTTCATTTCGTGAATGCAGTAGGCGGATCGCCTCTATTAACGGTTCCCGCAATTCACTATTCCGTTCCGCAAGACGAAGGAAAATATTTGTATCGAATAGAAATGCCATTCGCTTTAGTCGTGATCGGAATATAATTCGCCACGCGAATAGTTGCCTGTGAAGGCCGGGATTTTTTCTGTTCCGTCTGCGAAAGCAAGCATATCTCTCTCAAAATTTGGGTTAACTGTGGCCCGGGATGGAGGTTCGACGCTGATCTCGATTATCTGTTCGACAACGGTCTTTATGTCCTGTCCGCTTGCTTCTGCTTTCTTTAATAAAGCATTTTCTATTTTTTTGGGTAGGGATATTGTTATTTCCATATTTCCACCTGCAAGTCATTTTACCACAACTATTTCGAAGGCTTTTCGACTATGTAATCCGAATTATTCAATGCATTTTCAGCTTTCTTCCCTTTCCGCCTTATTGAGGCTTTTTTCATCACCAAAGCAATGCAAAGATCGTCGCCCGCTTCTTTTAACAAACTATTTGCTGCTGCTGTTTCTAGACCTGTTTCCGCCATTAGAATACGCAGGGCACGGTCTGCAAGTTTAATATTGGATGATTTCACATTTGTCATCCGGTTGCCTTTGACGTAGCCGAGGCGGACCATCGCAACGGTCGATATCATATTTAGTATCATTTTTTGCGCGGTACCGGCTTTCATTCGCGATGATCCCGTAATTGCTTCCGGCCCGACGACCGGAACGATCGCGATGTCAACAGACATAGTAATGTCAGATCCGGGCACGCAGGTTATGCATGACGTGAAACATCCCAGGCCTTTAGCATATTCCACACTGCCAATGGTGTATGGTGTGCGGCCCGATGCGGCGATCCCGATGACCGCATCTTTCCCGGTCAATCCACGAGCTTTAAGGTCTTCGGCACCTGCGTATTTGTCATCTTCGCTTGATTCGGCTGCCTTATATAGTGCATCATAGCCGCCCGCGATAACGCCCTGCACCAGATCGTAGGATACACCGAACGTCGGCGGTATCTCCGATGCATCGAGTACGCCGAGCCGACCGCTTGTCCCCGCCCCAATATAAAAAAGCCGTCCGCCATTTTGCAGCCTATCAACAATTTTATCAATGGCCGCCGCGATCTCTGGCAAAACTTTTTCCACCGCCGATGCAACTAGTTTGTCTTCGTCGTTGATCAATCTAACCGCTTCATGGGTCGATACATTGTCGATCCCGGCGGTCTTCGGATTTTCCTGTTCGGTAATAGGAAGCATTTAATAGAGTAAAAAACCGTATTCAACCAATTTTATGACACTGTAAGGTTGCCCGTCTCTAATCGCTGGATTAAAGCGCATTGACTTTGCTGCATCAATTGCTTTTTGTGTCAGACCAAATGGCAACCGCGTCACTGGCGTTACAGACCCAATAGTTCCGTCCGCGAGAAATGTGACTCTCAGTCGCACACGTCCGCTCACATCATAAAACCTGGCAAAGTCTGTATAAAGTGCCTTTGGCTTTGTCAAAATTTCAATTTGTGCGGTTTGCGGAGTAGGAATTTGTTCTTCTAATTTCAGACCTCCGCCCGACCCCTGTCCGGAGACAGATGAAGGGGAAGTGCTATCGACAGCAGGAGTTTTCACAACGGATTTTGGCGGATCTGGAATTAGTGGGGATTCTACGGGCCGGTTAAATGATAGAGTTCGAAAAAACCTGTCAGCGATGGTACTGTCTTTTTCCGGACTAACTATATGAAACGAATATGTTCTGAGATTGGTTTTAACGATCAGAATTCGATGTGAGAACGATTCGTTATCGACAAACGTAAACCAATTTGATGGATAAGAATGAAAGGTTCCATCTAAGCTTTTTTGGTTTTGCGAATCCGCAAATGCGAGTACGACCTTGGTCTGGTCATTGTCTTTCAACGTGTCTGAGAAAATATATATATACGTTCCATTTATCTCGGTTTTATAATTACGGAGGTCTTTCTTCTCAGAAGCTAACCATGGTTTTAGATCGATCGGGCTTTCAACCATGAATTCTTCATGTTGAGCATTAAAGATCCGCCAGTTTTCCGCTATTTTTACATCACTTTGGGCTACGCAGAAAACAGTCAGAATATTTAGGATGCATATTGAAAGTAGGGACCTGATCATTATTTTTCTCCATTCCGCAACCCCATCAACGCGGCTGCCTGTGCGGGCGGCATCAGCGGTATTGTTAGATAAGCTTTTGGTGCACATTCGCTAACTATTTTGAGCATTGGTGCCGTTAGCAATTCTCCGGCTTTGAAAATACTGCCGACGCAGCCGACCGGAACTTGCGTGGCGGCCAGTTTTAACTTTTTGATGACCGCGCAGGCGGCAAGCCCAAGTTCAAAGCCGGCGTCCTCCAATATCCCGACGGCAATTTTATCACCTTCCAGAGCGGTTTCGACAACGGACCTAGCAAATCCGGCGATCCGCATGTTGTCAACCAGCGGAGAATAGATCGCCACTATCAAATTCTCCGGCCCTGAAGCGCGAAAGTATTCCGACGCACGTTCCGTGAGCAGCGTTTGGCCGCCACGCCCGTCCGATGCCTTGGCAACCGTGTGCAAAGCATTTTGTGCAATGCCGACACCGCCGCCTTCGTCACCAGCAAGCGGCCCCCAACCGCCGGAAATCGCCAATTCGCCGGCTTTATTTTTGCCGAGACAGATCGAACCGGTCCCGGCGATCACGACCAAGCCGGGCTTGCCCGCCGTCGTTGCATACAATGCGATCTCAGCGTCGGTCACTACCTCGATCTTTGATATTCTCAGCCTGGTCATAAAGCTTTCTCTGACTCGTTGTTTCAGGTCAGAGCGCCTTACACCGGCCAGCCCAAGCGTGGCTGCCTCAATATCCCCGAGGGAAATGCCGCCATTATCACACGCTTCGTTCATTGCTTTTAGAATATTCGCGACGGCGGTTTCGACGCCGACCCGTAGCGGATTTGAAGGCCCGGCAAACCCTTCGGCTTTGATGTTCCCTGCTTCATTTATTATGATAATGTGCGTTTTGGTTCCGCCGCCGTCCACACCGAGATACAAATGGTGCGACCTGTTCTTACGGCTTTTATTTGCAGAAACTGCGGGCATATATAAAAGTTTTTTAAATAAAAACAGCTCTATTCTTTGATAAACTTGACATATAATCAAACATAGTAGATTTTATGTATTCAATAAGTATATTTGATGCAGCAGGAACTGATTGCTCACACCTTTATCTGTACTCAAGGAACGACACATCGTCATTATATGGAAATCAGACAGCTTAGAGCATTTCTCGCGATAGCGGAAGCGAAGACCTTTACGGCCGGGGCAAGGCGTGTAAACGTCACGCAGGCGGCAATTTCGATGCAGATCCGGCAGCTCGAGGACGAGGTTGGCCTGCCGGTCTTCACCCGTACTCCGCGTCGTGTGATCCTGACGGAAGCAGGCGAATATCTGCTTGAACGGGCAAGAAAGATCATGCGCGAGCACGATTCGGCCCTCGCGGAGATCGCCGAGGTTGCAGGTGCCGAACATGGCAGATTACGGATCGGTTCGGCGTCGGCCACGTTCGCAACCCACCAATTGCCGTTAATTATTCAAAAATTAAAATTGAAATTCAAAAACGCTGAACTCTCGGTAACCTCCGGCACCAGCGAAAAATTGGTCGATAAGATCATGCATGGCGAGGTCGATATAGCATTTGTATCGCTTCCGGTCGATAATTTGAACATTACGACAGAATCGCTTTTTAGCGATGAGATCGTTGCCGTCGCACATCCGAATCATCCGCTAGCCAAAGAAAAATTTATTAGTGCCGCGACGCTTGCCGGCGAAAAACTGATTCTTGGCGAACAGGGCGGAAATACGCGGCGAATGATCGATGAATTTTTTAACGCGGCAAATGTCAGGCCGAATATTACGATGGAGCTTTCGCGACAGCAGGCGATCAATCAAATGGTCGCAAGCAATCTAGGCGTCGGCATTGCCGGAGCAAAAAGCGTTTCCAAGGATATTCGCGAAGGACGGCTCACTTCATGGCTGATCGAAGGAGCCGAGATCAAATGGGAACTCGGACTTGCCAGGCTGCGCGGCGGTTATTATTCGCCGATCGCAAGGGAATTCGTCGGTTGCTGCAAGGAAAGTTTTGTGGAGCGAGATAAGGAATTGAAGGCGAGAAAATGAAAAAATTTTTCACCGCAGAGACGAAAAGACGCGGAGCAGATAAGAAAAGCAGTTCGTCCGGTAAACAGTCGCGTAATTTTACACGGGTTTTAATATTCATATCCCTGCGTCTCTGCGTCTCTGCGGTTTTCTTTTCCACCGCTGCATTTGCTCAAGGTTTGCCGGTTGCCGCACCGCAGACGGTCGGAATGTCGGCTGAAAAACTCGCTCAGATCGATGCATTGGTCAATAAAGACATAGCCGATAAGAAACTGCCCGGTGCCGTCATCATCGTTGGGCATAAGGGAAAGATCGTTTATCGAAAAGCGTTTGGCAATCGTTCGCTTGTGCCGACTGTCGAGAAAATGACGGTGGATACGATCTTCGATGTTGCCTCGCTGACAAAACCGATAGCGACCGCGACTTCGATAATGATCCTCGTGGAGCAGGGAAAACTACGGCTGAACGATACCATCGGTAAATTCATCCCCGATATCGACGACGAAAACGCCAAAAAAGTCACGATCCAGCAACTGCTCACCCACACATCCGGCTACGCTCCCGATTTCGATCTCCGCGAAAAATGGACCGGCCGCGACGGAATGCTCGCCGCATTGAAAAAAGAAAAGCTGCGAACAACGCCGGGGACAAAATTTGTTTATTCGGATATTGGGTTTATTGTGCTCGGCGAAATAGTTGAAAGGATATCGAGTAAACAACTCGATTTGTATATTGAGTCAGATGTTGTTGGCGTCCTCGACATGCGAAATACACATTTTGCCCGTTATAAATACAATCCATTAGATAAGCGTTCGGATGACTATGTATGGACTGGATTGACTCGCGTCGCTCCTACGGAAAATATTAAGGGACAGAATAGCTACCTCGGTCCGCAATTTTCTGGTGACGATGAAACAGGGAATCGCATTCTTCGTGGACAAGTTCACGACCCAACGGCTTATAGAATGGAAGGTGTCGCCGGACACGCGGGACTTTTCTCGACCGCTGACGACCTCGCCCGATTCTGCCAGATGCTCCTCAACGGCGGCGTCGCTCCGGCGGTTGTAGGCGGAAACCCGACCGGTAGGGAGGGTGTCTCTTCCTCGGAGCATAAGAACACACTCCCTACCGGTCGTGTTTCCGCCTCCGGTGGTATGCGAATCCTTTCCGCACAGACCGTTGCGCGAATGACGGCTCCGATCGTCGTTTCGGAAACGGGCGAGACACGCGGGCTTGGGTGGGACATTAATACATCCTTCTCATCGAATCGCGGTGAGCTTTTTCCGCTTGGTTCGTTCGGGCACACTGGTTTTACCGGAACCAGCATATGGGTCGATCCCGTGTCGCAGACATTTGTTGTGTTTCTCTCAAACCGCGTTCACCCGGACGGCAAAGGCGATGTCGCGCCGCTGCGTGCAAAAGTCGCGACCGTTGCCGCGTCCGCCATCGAAGACACTCCGATTGAAAAATTCAAACAAGCCGAAGCTGAATATAATGCGGCTGTTGCGGCACAGATCCCGAAGTTCAAAGACAATGCGTTGCGGGCATCTATAGAGGCTCTGCCTTTTGGCAGTAATCGCATTCCTTTACCCCATAACGCAACGGTCTTAAACGGTATTGACATTCTTGAACGCGACAAATTCAAACAGCTTGACGGTCTAAAAATTGGCCTCGTCACCAACCACACCGGCCGTGATCTCACTGGCAAACAAACAATCGATATATTAAACGAAGCGAAGAACCTAAAACTCGTAGCACTTTTCGCCCCCGAACACGGCATTCGCGGCGAACTCGACCAGGCAAAGATCGACGATACTAAAGATGAGAAAACAGGCTTGCCCGTTTATTCCCTTTACGGAGAAACGCGCCGTCCAACACCCGAACAAATGAAAGGCCTCGACGCCATCATTTACGACATTCAGGACATTGGAACGAGATTTTACACTTATACCGCGACCTTGCGAAACGTAATGGAAGAGGCCGCGAAATTGGATATACCAATCTATGTTCTAGACCGCCCGAATCCGATCACCGGCAACGCGGTCGAAGGCCCGGTCGCCGACGATGACAAACTCTCGTTCACCGCCGCTCATACGATCCCGGTGCGTTATGGTCTGACTATTGGCGAACTCGGACAGATGATGAACGCCGAACGCAAGATCGGGGCAAAGCTAAACGTCATCAAGATGGAGAATTGGTCGCGTTCGATGTGGTTTGACGAAACCGGACAGACTTGGATAAATCCGTCGCCCAATATGCGTAGCCTGACTGAGGCAGCACTTTATCCTGGAATCGGCCTGCTCGAAACGACCAATATTTCCGTTGGGCGCGGAACGGACACGCCGTTCGAAGTCGTCGGTGCCCCGTGGCTTGACGGCCAGAAACTGGCGAAATATCTGAATGAGAGAAATATAAAAGGCGTACGGTTCGTTCCGGTCAGGTTCAAGCCCGGTGCATCCATATTTAAGGGAGAAGAATGCAGCGGCATCAACATAATTATTACTGATCGAAAAGTGTTCGAAACAGTGCGGGTCGGGATCGAGATAGCGGCCGCTCTACACAAATTATATCCGGCGGAATGGCAGGTTGAAAAATACGGCAGGTTGCTCGTAAATGCCGAGGTTCTCGAACTCCTGAAACGCGGCGAGTCACCGGAGAATATAAAAAATGCCTGGCAGAGATCAAACGAAGGATTTATTAAGCGTCAGGCACCGTTCTTGCTTTACAAATAGTAAGATTTCGAGTTATAACATTTCGTCATTCACATTTTTGTAACAACATAAATATTTACGGGTACCTTACTGTATGCCGCAGTATTTCTTCTACACAGAACGATAACGAAATTTTGGACAAACGTCCAAAAACGTAAATATTTCTTATGGATTGCGATCTTGAATTTTAATTTTTGAAAGAGGAAGAAGGACTATGAGCAAAAAAACTTTGGGTTCGATTTTGTTCGCTTTAGCATTTGGTTTGTGCCTGAGCGGATTGGTATTTGGTCAGGAAATAACCGGTTCGATAGTCGGCACAGTACGTGATTCCAGCGGTGCAGTAGTACCCGGAGCCACAGTTACTATCACTGATCCCTCAAAAGACGATGTAGTTGTTCGAACCATAACAACTAACGATTCGGGCGAGTTTTCAGCCCCGAATCTGACAATAAGTACTTATACCGTTACCGTCGAAGCTCCGAATTTTAAGCGGACGGTCAGCACTGATGTAAAGGTGGATGTAGGTCAGCGTAAAACCCTGGACGCTGTACTTACTGCTGGAAAAATTGACGAAACTGTCACGGTAGAAGCGGATCGTGTATCTGTAGAATTAAGTACTCCAACTGCTGGTACGACAATTAATGGAGATCAGGTCCGTGAGATTCCAATAAATAACCGTAACTTTGTACAACTCGTAGCCCTTGCCCCCGGCGTGTCGAATGACCTATCAGATCAAGTTTATACAGGGACGACCAACCCTGAGGGCCAAGCCAATACGATCAATATTTCCGTAAATGGCGGTAGAAGCAGCCAAAACACTTTCACGGTTGATGGAGCAGATATTACTGACCGCGGCTCAAATATTACGATCCAAGCTTATCCTAGTGTTGACTCTATTGGTGAGTTTAAAGTGCTTCGTTCACTTTATCCGGCAGAATCCGGACGGAGCGGCGGCGGACAAATAAATATCGTCACTCGGAGTGGCAGCGACAAATTTCATGGTTCTGCGTATGAATTTGTGCGTAATGAAGTCTTTAATGCTAATAACTTTCTTTTTAACCGTTCGACGAATCCACCATTTGGCAGAGAAACTAACGGCAAGGCAAAACGAGCACCTTTTCATTATAATGATTATGGCTATACATTCTCTGGACCAGTTTACTTTTTCAATTTTGGTGAAAACGACGGGGGATTTTTCAAAAAATATGACAACACTTTTTTCTTCTTTTCAGAGGAATTTCGTAAAGACAGACGGTTTAGCGCGGCAGGTACAGTTAATGTTCCTGATGCGAACCTGAGAAACGGAATATTCCCGTTTGATGTATGTATTAACCGGAATAATGCACCGGCCGAAACGTGTGCGGTCGGCAACCCAGGCCGATTAACAGCGGGCACACCGATTCCTGCGAATTTTTTTAGCCCTGCGGCAGTAGCTTATCTTAACGGCATTTATAGGCAATTGCCGGTGCCAAATGCCATTACAGCTGCTAATCCTTATGCCTTGATTACTTCGCTATCGAATGTATCGGACTTTCGACAGGAGATAATCAAGGTTGATCATAATTTTACTGACAAATGGTCGGCTTATTATCGTTACGAACACGATGAGATTCCGACTATTGATGGGAATTCTCTGTTCTCCAGCGGTTCTGGTCTCCCTGGTGTTTCAACCACTTCTACTAATTCACCTGGAAGTACACACACGCTTCAGACGACCTATGCTTTGAGTCCAAATAAGATTATTGAAGGAAGATACAATTATTCTTACGGAGCAATCCTGAGCGAAAATATTGGGAGTTTGGCTTTAACGAATACAACTGTACCCATCACCCTGCCTTTCGCAAATCAAAGAGATCGCATACCGTCAATTACCAATAATGGTTTTGCAAATTTAACTAGCTTCGGTCCATATGATAATTTTTCGGATAAGCATAATTATACTGGAAGTTTTACCTGGATAGTCGGTAGCCACAATCTAAAATTTGGAGCGGTGTATTCATTATACAGAAAAAATGAAAATGCCCTTGCCGGAAACAATGAAGGGCTTTTTAATACTTTCTCTTCTACCTTGGCACCTGGAGTGGTCTTACCTGCCGGCTTTACAACAACACTTGCTCAAAACGTACAGCGTTTTGCTAATTTTCTGGTAGGAAATGCAGCGGCTTTTTCGCAGGCAAGTTTTGATTACACAGCTGACTTAAGACAAAAGACTTTAGAAGGTTACTTTCAGGATGAGTGGAGAGTCCGACGAAATTTGACTTTATACGCCGGTGTTCGTTATTCCTTTTTCGGATCGCCATTCGATAAAAATGGACGACTTTCAAATTTTTTGCCGGAGCTTTATAATCCTGCACTTGCCCCACAAGTTACTGGAGCCGGAAATAGGATCAGCGGGGTTGCGGGTGTGGCAACCGGCAACTTCTGTAACGGAATAATTGTTAATTCGCAAAATGTTATCACCGGGCCAGCGGCCTTTAACTGTAATCCAACTCCATCTCCTTTCGGAAAATTTATTATCGACGTTTCGAAAAAAGATTTTGCTCCGCGTGTAGGGCTGGCTTGGGACCCGTTTGGTAAGGGAACAACTTCAATTCGAACAGGTTATGGGATTTATCACGAACAGGTTCTAAACGGTACGTTCGAACAGAATATTGGAACAAATCCACCTTATCAACAAACTGCAAGTCTTACCGGCAATGTTAGGCTTGACAGTCCGGCAGCCGGTATAGCTGTTGGAGCAGCTGTTCAGAGCTTGAGAGCTGTTCAATCGGATTGGAAAACGCCTTATATACAACATTGGTCGCTTGATATTCAACACCAATTTAGTAAGAACACAGTGGTCACGGTCGGATATTATGGCTCTAAAGGAACACATTTGATCGGAGTTACGGAGCTTAACGAGGTTGCTCCCGGAACTGCCCGTAACTCACAATGTGCACCAGGAAATGGATATTATGCCCAAACTCCGGCCCCGGCTTTGGTTACTTGTCAACCTGCTGGATACGCTTTCCGTAACTCGGGCAGCACATCAACAACCCTTGTAGCAAATAATCCGAATGTTGTGGGTTCGAGCTTATTTTTAGACCTGCTTATTCTCGATCAACTTCGACCCTATAAAGGTTATCGTTCAATTGCGATTATTCAGCCTAGATACAACTCGAATTATCATAGTCTTCAAGTTTCTGCTCAACAGCGTTTGTCTGGAAGTTCACAGCTTAATCTGGCTTATACTTGGGCCAAGAATTTGACTGACAATCAAACTGATAGATCAACCGCACCGCAAAATTCATATGATACAAAACTAGAATATTCAAGAGCGACTTTGGACAGGCGTCATGTATTTACCTTCAACTACGTCTATGAATTACCATTTTTTGATAAACAAAAAGGTTTTACGGGAAAAGTTTTAGGCGGTATTCAATTATCTGGCATCACTACGTATCAAACCGGATTACCGTTTACCGTTACAACTTCAAACCTAGACTATGCAGGTTTGGGCTTGATAAATACAAATCCTGCTGCAAGGCCAAATTTGCTATGCGATCCAAATGTCAATGCTCCGCATACCAGTACCCAATTCTTCAATATCAATTGCTTCCAAACGAATCCAACTAACGCGGCGACCGGTCTGCAAAATACCGTTGGAACTTCACCGCGCGGGGTTGTGTTTGGTCCGCGAACTTTCAGAATAGATTTTACTGCTTCGAAGAATATTCGGTTTGGCGAATCTATAAGGTTGCAATTGCGTGCTGAAGTATTCAATATTTTGAATACAACAAATTTCCGTGGTTTCTCTAGTTTGAATGTTACGGTAGCTCCGGGACTTGGCGGATTTGGATCAATCGGAAGTGTGCGTGATCCGCGAACGATGCAATTCGGGGCTAAATTTAGTTTCTAAAAAGCATATGTGTTTAGAGCCTGCCCGTGTTTCTTTCGAGGGACGCGGGCTTTTTTTTCTTTTGTTTGATTGTGTGAAAAAATCAAAACATGAATAAGATCATAGTACGAAATGTACACGCTGTTTTATCCGCTCACATACCGAACAAGTCTTTTATATTGGTTGATGGAGACTTAATAAAGGAGATTTCCGAGACTGGTAATGA
Organism: Pyrinomonadaceae bacterium; assembly: GCA_043740295.1. Taxonomy (GTDB): domain Bacteria; phylum Acidobacteriota; class Blastocatellia; order Pyrinomonadales; family Pyrinomonadaceae; genus OLB17. Next base: position 61,009 of record JAYUCO010000041.1, read on the forward strand.
TCTAGTTTCCAATACAGTTCTCGATGGTGAAGGACTCACAATTTTTCCAGGGTTTATTGATGTTCATGTTCACGGGGCGGTTGGGGTTGATGTTAATACGGCGGATGTTGATGGATTATTGGCTATTGCTGAATTTCTGGCGAAAAACGGGGTGACGGGTTGGGTGCCAACGCTGGTGCCGGATGCTGATGAGAATTACCGCAAAGCGATAAATGCCATCGACAGGCTAATTGAGATCCAGGTTGAACGACCGGTCGCGCAGGCTTTGGGCGTGCATTATGAGGGTGTTTTTGCGAACCAGAAGATGTGCGGGGCCTTGCGGCCTGAGTTCTTTAAGAAATTTACTGGCGGTGCAATATCGCAGCTTCCGCGATTGAAAAAGGGCGTTCATATGACGACGCTGGCCCCTGAAATAGATGGCGGCATAAACCTGGTCAGAGAATTGACGGCCCATGGATGGATCGTTTCGATCGGCCACACACGGGCCGATACCGGCACTTTGGAGGCAGCTTATGATGCCGGTGCAAGGCATTTAACGCATTTCTATAACGCAATGACCGGACTGCATCACAGGAATGTCGGTGTCGTCGGATGGGCGTTGACCAAGGCGGATGTGACATTCGACATAATTGCTGATGGAATCCACGTAGATCCAAAAATGCTCGAATTTGCCTGCCGCTCGAAAACGCCGGACATGGTTTCACTGATCAGCGATTCGGTGGCACCGACTGGCTTGGGTGACGGCGATTATGATCTGTGGGGCGAAACGGTCTCGGTCGTTGGCGGTAAGACGCAAAACGGTCGTGGAAGTATCGCGGGGTCGGTTATCACCATGCATGACGCGGTAAAGCGGATGCTGTCGATCGGATTTTCAGCGGCCGAGGTATCAAAAATGGCTTCGTTTAATCCAGCGAAATTGCTTGGAGTTCAGAAGGCCTGCGGATCGATCGAAATTGGAAAACGTGCCGACCTGCTTGCGACCGATCCGGCGGGAAATATCAAATTTGTGATGATCGGCGGCAAAACAGCTTTCGAAGCTTAATTTCAAATACCGAATTTCAGAAGACCGAACCAATGCTAATAAAAAGGGATTCTCCTATGAAAAGTCTTTAAAGTCAGAAAAGAGCGGGAGCAAAGCTGCCCTTCCTGACCTGCAAAGCTGGTTAAGATGACTTATCTATTTTGCTTTGAATGCTTTCAAGCTGGTTAGCAATAATAAAGCCAATTTTGATTTCAGGTCAGGAAGGCTGCTCTATACCCGCTCTTTCAGACAACCCGGATTTTAAGACAGCCTCTTTTATTCCCCCTTGGTAACGTCTAAAATCGGCGGCTTCATCCCGCGTCCGTATGTTAGACGAATTTCAATAGGCCTCGAGCGTATGAATTTCGTGAAGTTGTGTAAAGAATTGTAAAACAAAGGCACCGGAAGCTTTTTTAACGTAAAATCCTTCGGGTATGAATAAAGTTCTGATCATAGATGACGATGAGGAATTATGTGAGCTGGTTTCGGAATATCTGACCGTGGAGGGATTCGAGACCGAGGCTGTGCATGACGGAGCCGACGGATTGGAAATGGCGGTCAAAGGTGATTACGACCTAGCTATCCTCGACGTTATGCTGCCTAAAATGAACGGTTTTGATGTTTTACGCAATTTGCGTGAAAAATCCAATCTTCCTGTTTTAATGCTGACCGCGCGTGGTGACGATATGGAACGCATCGTCGGCCTCGAGATCGGGGCGGACGATTATCTGCCGAAACCTTTTAATCCGCGTGAACTCGTCGCCCGGCTGAGGGCAATCCTCCGCCGCGTTAATATCGATGATGCTGATAATACGGCGGCTGAAAAGCTTCATGTTGAGGACCTTGAGATCTCCGCTTCGTCACGATCGGTAAAGCTGGGCGGGGATGAATTGACGCTGACATCCGTCGAATTCGACCTGCTTAGTGCTCTCGTGCGGGAAGCCGGGAAAATAGTGAAAAAGGAAGACCTCAGCGAAACGGTGCTGGAGCGCGGGTTGTCGCCTTACGACCGCAGCCTTGATATGCACATCAGCAATTTACGAAAAAAACTTGGTGTCCGCTTAGACGGCAGCGAACGGATCAAGACGATCAGGTCGGTCGGTTATATTTACACTGTTATATGAATTTGTTTCTGAAGATCTTTTTGTGGTTTTTGGCAGCGGTCACTTTGATGATCGGCGTCGTTATATTTCTCACGTGGACGGTGCAGACCGAGCCGGTCGTCAGCCGATGGCAGATATCAGTACGAAACCAATTGAATATCTATGCCGCGACCGCAAAGCAAATTCATGATGAAGAAGGTGACCGTGGTTTGCAGGAATTCCTTGCCCGTATCAGGACGGCTGAAACGATCAGCGAAGTCGATGTCATCGGGCAAAATGGTAAGGTGCTTTTTTCCGATGTGCCGGACGTTTCTAATTATACGGAGCTAATTGAAAATACATTTTCGAGCGGCACTGTGCAGATCGATACCGGAACTGCCGAGACCGCACTTGCTGCCAAGAGCTTTACGCTCAAAAACGGCGAAAATTACGCCTTAATTATCAGATGGGACCGCCCGAAACCGACACCTTTTTTTGGCGAAACACGGCTTCGCTACGCACGTTTGATCGGGCTACTCCTGACCGCCATTATACTTTGCTATGCACTCGCACGTTATCTTTCCTCGCCGATCGGCAAGATCCGCAGGGCGACGCAAAAGCTGGCGGACGGCGATCTGCAAACGCGCGTCGGCGGTGAGGTCGGCAACCGCAGGGACGAGCTGGCGGCTTTGGCAAAGGATTTTGACGTGATGGCCGAAAGAATAGAATCCTTGATTACATCGCAAAAAAGGCTGTCACGCGACGTTTCGCACGAACTGCGGTCGCCGCTTGCGAGAATGAATGTCGCGCTGGAAATTGCAAAGCAGCGTTCCAATCCCGAAACGCAGCCTATTTTGGAAAGGATAGAAAAAGAATCGACACGGCTCAATGAAATGATCTCCAGCCTCCTCACACTGTCGAAACTCGAATCCGGCTCGCGTGATTTCGAAATGCATGATCTGGATTTGACCGGTCTGCTGGAAGACGTTGCGTCCGATGCCGATTTTGAAGCAAAGGCGAATGGACGGTCCGTCAAAATAATCGAAAGCGGGAAATGCCGCGTAATTGGCAGCGAGGCTTTGCTGCAGAGCGCCATTGAAAATGTTTTGCGAAATGCGGTGCGTTACACAAAAGAAGGTACCACGGTCGAAGTTTCTCTAAGATCGGCCGCAAACAAGGCCCATCTTAAAATACGCGATCATGGCGAAGGTGTGCCCGAAGACGAATTGAGCAAACTCTTTCGGCCATTTTACAGGGTCGGTGAGGCACGCGAACGCAAAACGGGCGGCATCGGACTTGGGCTCGCCATAGCGGAACAGGCAGTGCTTGCACACAAAGGAAAGATAAAAGCTGAAAATAGCGTTGACGGCCTGACGGTCGAGTTGATCTTGAATTGCAATGGTGGGGGAGAAAAGACTGAGCAATCCTGATCGCCATTAGCGGCCCTTTATATTTGAAAGACCAATGTAAGCTAGTTTTTCACCGTCTCGCATCGACAAACGACTTGACCGCTAAAACTACGAACAGCAGGCATATCACGGCCATCAGGAGCTGCGATATGACCGCCGCTGAAAGCGTAAGTTCACCAAGTCTCGGCACTAATCTGATCGCAACGGCGATAAATCCCAAAAGAGCCACCAGGATTGCGGCATGCATCAAATGCTTTCGCAAATTCTCTTTTTTATTTGCTAGATATCCAAGAATAAGGAGAATGATCCCGAAAACCGCAGGGATCAGAGCGGTCGGGCTGGCATGTTCGGTTGCAACGAGTCCGTAAACATAACCGGCGATTCCAAGCAATAACAAAAGTCTTCCAAAGAGGATAGAGGTCTTAGGCATATACTAAATTGTTTCCTTTATCGCGGTTCCAAAACCTTCTGCCCGCGACCGTCAAAATTACTTTTTTGTGATCGGCAGAATAATTGCCGAATTCGTTCTGCCGCCATAATAGACACGCTCGGTTGCTTTTCTAAAATCAACCGCCGTGCCGAGTTTGTAATTTGGCGAATATTGCTGCGGATTTCTTGCGACAAGCGGGAACCAGGTGCTTTGGATCTGCACCATTATTCGATGGCCTTTTTTGAAAGTGTGGGCAACGCCCGGCATGGTGAAGGTCAAATTCGTCGGCGTGTTCGGCACCAACGCTTCGGACGATTCAAAGCCTTTGCGGAATCTCGCCGGCATCGGCTCTCCGCGAAGGAGCATTTGATAACCGCCGGGTTCGAAAACACTTGAGGCATAATTGGCGGGCGGCTTTACGCCGTCCGGGTACTTATAATCATCAGGAAAAACGTCCACTAACTTTACGACAAAATCGGAATCGGTTCCGCTTGAGGAAATAAATAGATTCGGCTTTATCTCGCCCGTGACGGTAATATCTTCTGGCAAAACTGCGCTTTGATATACAAGAACGTCGGGCCGTGTCGAAGCAAAACGCTGGTCTTCGGTCATAAAATCACGTGGATAATTCGACGTGATCTTTTGTGTGTAAGGCACAGGTTTCAATGGATCGGAAATGTATTCATTAAAGCCTGAGCGGGCTTTTGTCACGCTCGCCGAAAACGTCAGGCCGCCATTTGCCGTCAGATAAAGTGCGGTGTCGGTTCCGCTGGTCGGCTCATATTCGTTGAAAGCCTTCCATTCGAGCGAGCCGGTGTCGAATAAATTGACTTCCTTGATCGCAGAAATATCACCCTTGCCCTTCAAAAAATGATCGAAGAACGGCAGTTCCATATTATGGCGATACCAATCGCTTTGTTTACCGCCGAAATACGCCGTGCCGAGCCATTCACCGTCATCACGGGCCCATCCGCCGTGAAACCACGGCCCGACGACCAGTACATTAAATATTCCCGGATTCTGCTTCTCGATATGCTGATAAGTGTGGAGAGCACCGTACAGGTCTTCGTTATCGTACCAGCCGCCGACAGTCATTGTCGCACAGGTAATGTTTTTTAGTTTTGGCAGGATGTTGCGGTCCTTCCAGAATTGATCGTAGTTCGGATGCTGCATCATATCATCCCAGAATTTGATGCGGATGCCGAGGCCTTTTTCATATGAATCGGCAGTTTCCTTTAATCCGCCGATCTGTTTGAAATAGTCGTAGCCGTCCTGTGTTTCGCGGCCTGTCCATTTTTTCAAATGATCGTTGGTATGAGTAGGGACGGGTCGCGGCTGTCCGAAGCCAAAAAAGCCGAAAAAATCGTAGTTTTGAGCAAGAAACAAGGCACCGTTGTGATGCATATCGTCACCGTGAAACCAATCGCTGACAGGTGCCTGCGGCGAACACGCCTTTAACGCCGGATGCGAATCTATCGAACCAGCCGATGTATAAAATCCCGGATACGAAATGCCGTATGTTCCAACGCGGCCATTGTTGTTATCGACGTTCTTTATCAGCCAATCGATGGTGTCGTAAGTGTCGGTCGATTCGTCAATTTTTGTTTTGTCGGTGTTGGCGATGTCGGGCCGCACGTCTTCAAACTGTCCTTCGCTTTCCCAACGCCCGCGAACGTCCTGATAAACAAAAATATAACCTTCGCGGGCAAAAAGCTCGTCCGGCCCAAGCGATGTCTTGAATCCCGCACCATAAGGCGAAACCGTATATGGCGTGCGGTTTAGCATGATCGGATACTTCTGCGATCTGTCCTTCGGCTCGTATATCGAAGTAAACAGCTTCACTCCATCACGCACCTGAATGCGGACCTCGCGTTTGGTGTAGTTGTCGCGGATATATTTCGCGAGTTCCGGATCTTGGGCAAACGAGGATACGGCAGCGGCCGCAAGCAGTAGGAAAGCGAAAAACGAAAATTTAGCACGCATAATCTCTCCAAATAAAAAAGCTAAATTACAGCCTTATTTTTACTTAAATTATGAAAAAAGAAAAGCCTCGCCATTTTTTCGGTTGGGGTATGCGCTTCGACGTGCAGCGCAGCCGCAAGAGGAATTTGCCATTTTAGTATTCGATGATATAAAAATGTGGAGGTGGAAATATATGAGTCGGATAAAGCACATTCGCCTGATTCAAAAGCTGAAGGAACAGTACGAATTTATAAATCGATCTAGCGAAGCATTCGATCAGGGGCATCAATCTGAAGCTCTTCGCATCGCGACAAATTTAAGAGTCATTTTTCATCAAACCAGAAACAGCGAATCAATAATTAACCAACTAAATCTTGGCAAAAAACAGATGCTCTCATCTGCTCGGGGTTGGGGCGACCACCGAGACTAATCTCATGGGTTTTGATCTTAATTCAGCACAGCCGGTCTCAACAAAACCAATACTAGGAACTAATTTTCGTCCTGTAAGTATTCAGGAATGGTGGGAAGGTGAATCAGCGTTTGTATACGAAAAGATAAAATATTCGAGAAAAAAAGTTATTTTAATTGCAGCAAATCAAGATGGCGGGGCACATGTGGCTGATAAAGTAGATCGTTTCTACGAGGCATTAAGCCAAGGCGCAAATGGCTTTAGTATGAATCCATCTAATTTAGAATTTAATGGCGAACCACCTTATGATAAACAGGTAGAACAATATTCCCAAAACGCCCATTTCTCTTTAATTAGACAGTTTGTACATGAGTTTATTAGTTCTGTTCCATACTTTCGTTGGATCGATTAACGTGCGGACAAACTAAGCTTTTTCACGTTCTGGAAGTCTCATCTCCGTAATCATAGCTTCAATTGTTTGCCTCAAATGATTGGTGACGGCTTGGTAAATTTCTTCCGAATCAGTTAGCGAATCATCACCCACATCATTTGCGTAAAACGCCTTGCCAAACCTGATCTTTACTTTTGCCGGGCGGATGCGCCATGAATTTCTGGCCCAGACGTTTTGCAGGCCGTCGATGGCGACGGGCAGGATCGGCAGATCGAGTTCGGTGGCGAGGATAGCGGCGCCTTTTTTGAAATCGTGCAATTCGCCGTCATAGGCGCGTTCGCCTTCGGGATAAATGTTCAGGACCTTGCCGTTTCGGAGGCCGATCGCACCGGCCTTCATGGCCTTCATTAGCTGCGTGTCGGGGTCGATCGGCACGACGCGAAGCATCGACGCGACCCATTGCATAAATCGGCTTTGGAAAAATTCGCTGGCGCCGACATGGAATGTGCCTTTGAAAATGTCGTACGGATAATTTGACGTGAGCACGAACGGGTCAAGAAAGCTTTGATGATTCGGTGTTATTAAGAACGGTCGTTTCATCCTACGCAGTTCTTCAAGGCCCGATACTTCAAGCCGGAAAAAGATCCGGCTGACCAGATTAAAGCCTTTGTAAATAACAAAAGCGAACGGCAGAAACAGTGGACGATCTTTCAAAATGCCCTGGACCTCCGGAAAATCCGGTTCAGATTCGCGGACGATCTTGCCCCAATTAAGGTCTTTTGTGATGTCCGTGGCCGTTTCCGATTCGCCCACATGTTGCTGAATCAATTTCACAGTATCGGCGACCGTCAATGACTGCGCGGCTTCGTCACCATCGAATTCAGTGCCGAACGCCTGTTCGAGCGACGCAAAAACCTCGGCACGACTCAGCGAATCAAGCCCGAGATCAAGTTCGAGGTTCATCGATGGATGGATCGGGCCGTCCGGCTTTGTATTTTTTAGAATTGCGGACGTTACAGCTTTACCGGCGTTCGATTCGAGCAGCAATATGTCCGCGCCGCTCAATTCAAGTGCCTTTTTCGGCCGCGATTCCTGATCGGACAAACCTTCTTCTTCAATTTGTTTGACAAGCTCGAAGCGTTTTATCTTGCGCGTCGCCGTTCGCGGCAGGGCTTCGCCGCGGATGACATAATTGCGGACACGCTGATATTCGGGCAAGGAACGGCCAAGATCGTCGAGCGCGTAGCGAATAGCTTCCTTTGAATTTGCGATATTGTTTGCCTTCAGATAAACGAAATCCGGGACGACGACGGCAACAAGTTTTTCGGCCCCGGCGTGGTCGCCGTCCGCGTCTTTTATGCCGAGGATGGCAAGCTCTTCGACGAGTGGTGTTTTCAGATATTTGACCTCAAGGTCTTCCGGATGGATGTTTTTGCCGTTCGGCAGCACGATCACGTCCTTTGATCGCCCGACGATAAACAAATGCCCGTTTTTGTCCAGTTTTCCCAAATCGCCTGATTTAAACCAGCCGTCTTCGGTAAAAGCTTCTTTTGTTGCTTCCGGGTTTTGGTAATAGCCGGAAAAAACCATTTTGCCTTTAATTAAAACCTCGCCCGCACCTTCAGCATTCAATTCGCCGAGCTTTATTTCTGCATGATTTACAGCAACACCGACCGAACCGACGACGTTGTCCTCAAATCTTGTTGCCGTTACCGCACCGCTTGTTTCGGTCAGGCCATAGCCTTGAATGATCGTGAAACCGAGAGCGTGATAATCACGGGCGATCTTTTCATCGAACCGCGAACCGGCGGAGATCGTAATGTCGAGTTTGCCGCCGAATCCGTCATGAATTTTTTTGAAGAATTTTTTGCCCAGGTTTAACTTAAAATTATCCCGCAGAAAGCCGTTCGTTTTGAGCATCGCGGCAAAAAGCAACTGCACCGGTTTCGGCTGAGCGGCTACACCATCGAATATTTTCTTGTGAAATAGATACCAAAGCCGCGGTACACCTGTCAGCAGCGTTATCTCTTTTGTTTCGAATGCCCGGGTCAGTTCGGCCGGTGCAAGTTCTTTTACATAACATACCTTGCCGCCGATGCTGGCGACCACCCATAAATTCACGACTTGCGCAAAAACGTGGAACAGCGGCAGCACGCTCAAAACTACCTCGTTTTCCGAGATGTTCATTACCTCCTGACAACCGGTCGATTCGTAAAATATGTTGCCGTGCGTCAGCGGAACGCCTTTCGGCGTGCCGGTCGTGCCGGATGTGTAGATCAAAACCGCGAGATCGTTAGGCTGTGCCGGAGTCGGTTTTTGATCGTAATCTGCGGAGCGCGGCGTTGCGGCCCAATCATCGAAAGAGCCAAGATCTTTTTCAATTTTCTGCAGGAGCACCGCCGGAATATCCCGTTCGAGCTTTGCAAATGTTTCGATGAAATCTTCACCGATAAAAGCCATTTTTGCTTTCGAATTATCGAGGAAATTTTTGATCGTACCTATTTCGCCGTGCGGATCGACGGGGACGCAGACAGCTCCGCGAAACAAAATTCCAAGGTAGGCGATAGCCCAGCGAGGATGATTTTCGCCTATCAGGGCGACGCGGTCGCCAAATGCTATTCCCTCTTTTTCCAGCCGAAAAGCGATGCTGCGGATCGCATTGAGCATTTCGGAAAACGTGTATTCGGTGCCTTCTTCGCCGATGATCTGCATCGCCATTTTGTCGGCGTGCGATTCGGCGGCATCGGTTATCAATTGGCAAAATGAATTGGTCATAAGATCTGTTTGGATATCAAATGCAAAGTATTGATTTGCGTCATTATTCGCATTTCCATGCTTCGAGGCGTCCGAAAGTTCAACGATCAATATCCTTCAAAAGCCGAAACCTTACCAACCCGACCGGCACTTTTTGGCCGACGGATAAAGGAAAGGCCGAAGTTTCTGTTTTTGGACGGGTGATGATTATTTGCGGCGCGTCCGGCAGATCGAGTTTTACTCCGACCCTTTCAAATGCCCCGACAAAGCTTACTTCCTCTATTTCTCCATCGGCCAGCCTTTGGTAATGCTGAGTCAGATTTTCAGGTTTTCGGAGAAACACGTCTTCCGGACGGAAAACCAGTTTGGCCGGCATGTCTTCCGCATGATCGTTTTCAGCGTCGATCTCCAGCGATATATCGCCCGATATGAATTTGCCATCCCTGATCTCACCCGCAAGCAGGTTTGCGGCCCCCAGAAATGTTGCGACATGCTCGGTTGCAGGTTTATTGTAAACCTCATATGGCGTACCGACCTGTTCCAGCCGTCCTGCATTAAGGACTGCTATGCGGTCGGCGAGTTCTAGTGCCTCTTCCTGATCGTGAGTGATGAAAATGGATGGAACATTGATCTGCTTGAGCAATGAACGGATTTCGCGCCGCAGTGTCGTCCGGATCTGTGCATCGAGCGCCCCGAATGGTTCGTCAAAGAGCAGAACCTCAGGTTCATAAGCAAGAGCCCGGGCGATGGCCACTCTTTGCTGCTGCCCGCCGGAAAGCTGCTGCGGACGTTTTTTTCGATGGTCTTCCAGATGGACCATCTCGATCAATCTATCAACCGCCGCTTTTATTTCGGCTTTTGGCCGCCGCCTCAGGCGCAGGCCGTATCCGATATTTTCTTCGACGTTCATTTTAGGAAAAAGAGCGTAAGCCTGAAAGATAACGCCGGTCCCGCGCAGCCTTGCCGGAAGAGTGGTCACATCTTTTCCATGAAGGATAATCCGGCCCGAATCGGCTGTTTCCAGCCCGGCAAGGATCCGCAGGATCGTTGTCTTACCGCTGCCGGATGCACCAAGCAAAACTATGATCTCGCCCTCGGACACATCGAAGGTCACGTCATCAAGCACAACAGTCTCGCCAAAATGCTTACTGATATTCTGGATCCTGGCCGCTAATTTGTCGTTGTCTTGATTCTGCATTTCGGATCTGTAAATTTTTTGATCTGTTCGTATCAATATAAAATGTCCGGGTTTACTTGGGATTTGATCTCACCTGAGAGGTACATCTAATCAGCTTCAAGCCAATCGCGAGCGAAAAATAAAATGCTGAAGATCGCGAATGAAAATAATGCCAAAACGATGGCGATCGCGTTTGCGGCTTCGACCTGTCCTTCATTGAATTTGGCAAAGATATAGAGCGGTGCCGTCTGTGTCCGCGACGAAAGATTGCCGGAAACCAAAATTGTCGAGCCGAATTCGCCGACAGCTCGGGCAAATGTCAGCAAAGCTCCACCGACAATTGCACCGCGAAGCGACGGTAGCGTGACGTGCCAAAATGTTTGCCAGCGCGTGGCTCCCATGGTTGCGGATGCTTCTTCGAGCGACGAACTCATCGTATCGAAAACCGGCTTAATGACGCCGAACGCAAGCGGGAACGTGACAAAAATATTAGCAAGAATGATCGCCGCGGCCGTAAACATTATGTGAATGCCTTGCGGATCGAGCAGGCGGCCAAGCGTTCCATAGGGCCCCCACAAAAGCAATAGGGCAAAACCCGCGACAGCCGTTGGTATCGCGGTCGGCAGAGAGATCGTCACGATCAAAGCGTTGCGTCCCCAAAAATTATATTTAGAAAGAACATAGGCCGCGAACAGGCCGAAAATCACATTAAATATCGTTGCCCAAAAGCTTGTGACGATCGACAGCTTTAACGCAAATATAGCTTCCGGGGCCGATAGTGCCGCCCAAAAGCTTGCAAATCCGTTACTAGTGCCGAAAATAAAGATCGACGCGAGCGGCAGCAAGACGAGCGGCGTCATTATCGCGATCATTACAGCGATACTTAGCGGTTTGATCATGTCGAAACCGCGAACGTGACGGACGTTTGATAAGTTTGCGCTCATACAACAAAACGGTAAACGGAAAATGGAAAACTGAAAATGAAGAGTGGAAAATGAAAACTGTGAATCGCCGAAAAAAAATTATGATAAGTCTTTATAGACCTGTTTTTCATTTTCCAATGTCCATTTTCCATTCCGTTTCACTTGCCCTGCACCTGATGTAAAAAGATCGTGTCTATAATTTCCGGATAGGCCCGCGTCCATCCGCCGAACATGTCGATGGTAAACGGCATTTCGATCCTGGCAAATTCCTTGTGTTCGTTATTGAACTCTTCATTCGTCACTGACCTGAAATGGTGGCTAACGAATGCTTTTTGGGCCTCATCGCTCCACAGATATTGCAAAAAAGCGTTGACCACGGGGCGTTTTTCAACTGTAACATTACGGTCGATCACGACGACCGGATGTTCGCTGAATATCGTTGATCTTGGCACGACCATCTCGATCGGTGTCTTTGATTGTCTCATTAACAGACCTTCGAGTTCGTATGTGACCAAAGCATCGCCCTGGCCAAGTTCAAACTGTGTGCGTGCTTCGCGGGCCGAACCGGGAGACGAGATCACATTTTTCCAGATCGCATTCAAAGTATTGAGTGCCCGTGTTTTATCGGCCGTTCCCGTTTCTTGCTCGGATTTTCTAAGCTCCGATCCGTAAATGGCGAGAATCGACCACTGTGCACCGCCTGAACTGACCGGATCGGGATGGATCACCTTAACTCCCGGATTACCGAGATCAGCAAAATCGTGTATCTGTTTCGGATTGCCACCCCGAACAAGTATCAATAACGGCGTCTTATTAACAATGCCTTTATTCGGCAAAGTATGCCAATCGGTAGTTGTCGCCTTGCCTTCGGCCAGACGCGTTGCATCACGCTCGATCGACAGTATAGCAAGGTCGGCCGGTGCTCCCTGAAGTATTTGGTTTGTCACTGTTTCCGAACCGCCAAAAGATGAAACAAAATTCACATCCACACCATGTTCCCTTTTCCATTTAGCCGCGAAGCCAGGATAAATGTCTTTTTCAAGGGACTCCTTCATGATCGAAAAACCGTAAACAGTTATAGTGATCCCGTCTTTGCTGCTGCCGGGAGAACTCGGCAGGCATCCGCTCGAAAGCAAGAGTGAGAGAAACAAGGTGGCTACGCAAAAGTATCTTAATGATCTCATCGTTCTATTTTCTTCTCTTACAGTTTTATTTTCCACGATGTGCCGGCAACATTTAAGTCGCCCGGATGTGAAAAACCATCATTTTGCCGCATATAGTAAATATCCAGCGACAACGTTTTTGACAATATCTTTGTTATCCCGACTGTAAAACGGTTACGTGAAAATCTGGAAGTTGCCGAATCATAGAAAGGCTCTTCGGTTACATAAAATCTTGCTTTCGGGATGATATTTTCCGGGATCCCCTTGTCGAATGTCAGCGACGGGCGGTATCGCCATGTATTTCCCGTGTGCCGCATCCGGTATTCGAATATGCTGCGATGCGATAAACCAAAGCTCTTGACCGGGAATTTATATACCGCCCGTAAATTCAAACGGTGTTCCGTCCTGAATCTTCCAGCGGAATTACGTGCCCCGATATACCAATAAAAAGGTGTTAACGACAAAGCTTTTAGAGGTTTCCACGCAAAGCCTATTAAATATCTGCCGTCATTTAATCTGGTGATGTTTTTACCGAACCGCATCGTTACAGACGTGACAAGATCAAATTGCCTGGAAAGCGGAGCGGTCAACTGGACATCATTCCAGGATTGAATATCTTCATCGTCCTGAGCATTCACAAAAATATTTGTGAATGTAATTACAAAAACGATCCATAAAAGATTTGCTCTTAGATCCACGTCGAGCTTGCCTCCTGCCTGTTCAACTTTCGATATACGAAAATAAAAAAAAGATCGTGAAGCACAGTCTCACAATCTTTTGGCAGATGTTTCGTGTCCTTCTTCGTTAGTGCCTGCGAGGTTAGCTGTCGGGCTGGAAGCGAAGAAGTCTTCTCCTGATAATTCAGATTAGCCCCGTGTTTTGCGATCCGCAAAACCTTGGTTCCCCCGCGTTGTTCGATCTCACGAAACAACTTCGGCAATTTGATTTGTGCAAGTTTACAAAAAAAAGCGGAAAAAAAGCAAGCTATTTTCTCAGGGGGCAGAAGCCTGACCGTTAGGGAGGGCTTATACATAACGGACATGCCACTTCGAACACCCTCATACTACTTGAGGTTGGGCTTCTGCAATCGGAGCTGATCGGAAGGAACGCGGATACGTAGAGCATTTGGCACGACCTCATAGACCGCCGGAAGCTTGCCGGGAAGTTCTCCGTCGATCTCAATATGGATCTCGGCGGAATCATTTATCGGGCGGGCTTCGATGCGTTTGGCGAGCGTGCTTTTTACTTCGTCAAGGGCGAGGTGCGAACCGTTATAAAGAGTGTAGGCATTTAGCAAAACCTTTGCTGTCCGGATATCGCCGATATTGATGACATCGAGAAAGCTGTCGTTAATTTTTGCATCGGGGGCGATCATCATTCCGCCGCCAAAATAACGGGCGTTCGCGATGCAAAAATTTACTGTGCTTAAGGCCTTTTCTTCTTTTCCGTCGATTTTGATGCGGACCGTCACAGCGTTCAGTCCAATGACTTCCCGCAAAGTTGAAAGTGCGAAATTCGCCTTGCCGCGAACTGAACTGCCCGGCAGCCACTCGAGAGCTGAGGTCGATTTGACGCGTTCGATAATGGATGCCGCCAAGCCGAACGACGTTACATTCAGGAAATAACGGGTGACGGTTTTGTTGTTATAGCCTTGAAAGGTGACTTTTCCTAAGTCGATCAGCTTTGTTTCGCCTTGGCGAAGGGCCTTTGCGGCCTCACGTGGTGATTGCGGCATCCCGATCGTCCTGCGAAAATCGCCGCCCGTTCCCGATGGCAATATTCCAAGTTCGACATCTTCGCCGCTGTTCAGAATGCCGTTTGCGACCTCGTTGACAGTTCCATCGCCGCCGCAGGCAATGATAAATTTTCTTCCTGACCTGCCCGCCAGCAAAGCTAACTCCGTCGCGTCGCCGGACGCTTTTGTAAATGCCACCTCGAATGCGCCAAAATGGGCCCGCAGATCGCTGGCCATGCCCGGCCAGCTATCCTTGGTCGAGCCGGACGCGGATTTTGGATTTACAATTATAAGCGGCAGCATTCGTATTTGCTGATCATAATATATTAAAGGTATTGCCTTGTTCGAAGCGGTAAGCAAATTATTTTGGTACTTTTGCCATGAAAGCTTCGATGTCTGCCATTTTACGGGGAAGTGCTCTTGTCAGCCATTCGACGCCTGTATTTGTGACCAGCACGTCGTCCTCGATCCTGATCCCGATATTTTTGTATTTTTCGAAGGCGGGCCGCACCTTTGCGATAAACGCTTTATTTTCCGGTGTGTCAGGCAGGTTTTTGAGAGCGTCTTCGCGGATGTAAATGCCCGGCTCGTTGGTGAAGACCATTCCGGCTTTCAGCAGTGTCGAGTAATCGCCGACGTCGTGGACGTTCATCCCGAGCCAATGGCCGAATCCGTGCATGTACCATATCTTGAACTGCCGTGAATTTTTATCGGTAATAAGCCCGAGGCGAAACAGGCCGTCCTTTATGACGCCATCGACCGCGGCGGAAACGTCCTTGAATTTTGCACCCGGACGGATGACCTTTGCAGCGGCTTCCTGTGCGTCATATACGATTTGGTAAAGGTCGGCTTGTTCCTTGCTGAATTTGCCGTTCACCGGATAGGTGCGCGTCACGTCGGCGGTGTAGTGTTCGTATTCGGCACCAACATCCATCAGCAGGACATTACCCAGTTTTATGTCCCCTTGCGGGTCTTCGTAATGCAGCGTCGTCGCATTCGGCCCGCAGCCGACGATCGACGGATAACCCCAAAAATCGGCATTACGGCGGCGAAACGTATATTCGACCTCCGCCTGGACCTCGTATTCCATCTTTGCCCGCCCGACCATCGCCATCGAACGCATTTGAGCTTCGGTCGTTATATCTATCGCGTGTTGCAGCAAGGCAAGTTCATACGGCGATTTAATTAGGCGAAGGGCCGCAAATATAGGCTGGGCGTTTACGGCCTTAGAGACGGGCAATTCCTTTGAAAACGCATTTTCCCGACCGAATTCGCGAAGGCCGTCGGTGTCTGTGTCGCCTTCGGGAAGAAGCAAGTAAACAGTCTGCGGTGAGTATGAATTACCGTCTTTTGCTAAGTAAGGCTTATTTTCCTTGATCGCATTCAAGAACGCTGGCAGATTTGCGGAATCGTTTATTGAGCGGATGCCCGATGTATTTTCAGCTTCGTCATTTGAATACATCCTGCCCGTCCAGGTTTCGGCCCGCGGATCGCGGTTGGGGACGAAGATCATTTCGCTGACGTTCGAGCCGTCTTTGAAAAGTACGAGCGTTGCATCTTTTTGCTTGAGATTTGTCAGGTAATAAAGATTGTTTTCCTGTCTGAAAACATAATCGACATCGTTTGTATAAAGCTTTGGTTCGGCGCTAAAAAGTATCAGCACACTTTTATCCGCCATTTTTTCGGCAACGGCCGCTCGCCGGCGGGCGAGTTCCGTCCGGCGTTGCGTGTCGGTGAATTTAGGTGCCGGCGGTGTAATGATGACTCCGGTTTTCTCAATCGAATCACCGCCTGCAAAAATGACCGCCGCAAGTCCCGACAGAACAAAAGCAATAAGCAATATCCATGTGATTATTCGTTTCATTGTGTTACCTCTATCGAAATGTCTTTTGATGCCGTGTTGCCAAAAAAATCTACCACCAAAACCCGCAGGATATAATTGCCGTTGCCCAAAGTCCTTGTGTCAAGAAAGCCTTCGCTAAATGAATTGCCATTGACCGTATTTGTGACAATATAATTAAATATCGTCTCTCCGGTAGCACCGGACCTACTGCCTTTTGCGTATGCAAATCTCACGGCTTCAGGGTCGGGATTGCGGTCGAAATTAATGTTCCAGTTCGTGTCATTAAGCGGCGTATGGTCCGGCCGCAGGATCTGATAACCGAGACGGAAAACACCTAAACGCCTGCGTTCCGGGTTGCCGTCCATACGGTCATAGGCCCGTATGACAATGCGTGTATTTCCCGATAGCTTTATACGCTGGCCAGCAAGTTCGGTTTCAATCTCGCTCCAATTTTCGTCAAAAAGTGTAATATTTTCGATCACGGGCAAGATCGTATCGACGATACCGGGTAGCGATACGGCATCAAGAGCGTTCATTTCGTCTCCGCTCGGCCCGGTGATCAGATGAACATGATTCATTGGATTTAACGTTCCGATCGCCTCCCCCGCCATAAATTTGGAGCCTCTTGGAACACGCACACTGTCAATCAAGGCTGAAAATTGAAAGCGTCTGTCGCCAAATGGTTTGTTGGAAGAATCGCGGCCAAGGCGAATATGGATATATCCCAATTCAGGCATTCTGATAAGTTCGCGCAGCGTTCCGAAATTTTCGGCGGCTACCGGCCGCAGCACCTTTTCACTGCGAATGAACCTGGCCGTTTCGCCATAAGCGCCAGCAATGTCGAGGCCGTTGTGAAACCAAACTTGTGACTGGTCATCCACCATCTGGCCGCGAATTTCACCGAGCGTCCCGGCGATATCACGTTTTGTCAGCGGCGGATCATACGGCCAGCGGCCCGGCTGCCGGGAGCGGAACTCCGCCGGATCAGTTTTAATTGCTGTCTTTATCGGTGCAGGTTCGCCACCTTTTTTAGATTCGACTTTTGCAATAGTTCTGCAAAATTTACGAACAGCACCATTATCGCTATCGGCGACGATCAAATTGTCATCTTCATCAACCGCCAGCCCGGAGATACGGTTGAACGCAGATCGAAAAGGTTCGCCATCTTTGAAACCGCGGCGTTTGCCCGACAGTGTTTCGACAAACGGAAAATTCCTGTCACTAATTGCCCGTACGGACTCACCGTCGGCAACATAAATTTCACCAAAATCCGCAACAGTAACTGCCATGGGCCGGACAAAACTTGCAGTTGAAAGCAAACCGTCACGAAGATCGAATTCGCCGTTCCCAGCCAATGTCCACACTGAGCCGTCAGATTCGACAACGCGAATTCGTCTGTTTTCAGTGTCGGCAACGAGAATGCGGCCGTCCTTCCACAGCGCAACCCCGCACGGCGTGTCGAATTTCGCGGCCGGACCATCGGCAAAACCGCGCGTCGAACCGGCAATCGTAGTTACTATGCCATCCTGAATAAGCTTGATCTTGTCGTTATATGTATCGGCGACGATTATCGCACCGTCGCCCATTACTGCGACGCCGACCGGAGCATTGAATTTTGACGAAAGAACGTTACCGTCAATATCGCCTTGTTCATTTTCGGTCCCCGCGACAATTGAGACCGTCCCAAACCTATCGACTCGCTTGATCGTATGCGAGCCGGGATCGGCAACGATCAGATCGCCATTCTTGTCGAATGCTATCGCCGAAGGCGTATCCAAATTTGACGCAAAAATGCTCACCACGCCGTCTTTTGCAAGCCGCAAAATATTTCCCGTGTCTCCGTCGGAAACGTAGGTTTCGCCATCTTTTACACCGATGCCGAAAGGTTCCCGGAGATTTACATCGTTTACGGCAAGCGTTGTCACATTAATAAATGCCGGGCGGATGTGGCTCGCATGCTCCCACAAAAATAGGTAAAAAATGAACGCGGCCGCCGCTAGAGCGAAAACCAACAGCGTCAGCCTTCGGAAACTTTTATTCGGTCTGTAAATTCTTTGATTTCGCACGTGTGACTCTGTTAATATAGTGACATAAATTCTAAATTAAAAATCGGGGGATAATAATATGTTTTCATTGCAGGATCTGCTTGGACAGGAGCAGGGCACTCAAGCGGTTGACCAGATCAGTCAAAATGTCGGGGCAGAGCCTTCGATGGTAAATTCGGCGATCCAGATTGCGTTGCCGATGCTGATAAATGGCCTCGCCAATAATGCATCGACCCCGCAGGGAGCGGAAAGCCTGAACACAGCTCTCGAACAAGACCACAGCGGCGGCGGTATTCTGGATAATCTCAGCGGGCTGGGCAGCATGATCTTTGGCGGCCAGCCGGACGCTGCACCGCCGCGACAAGCAGACGCCGGCGGCATTCTCGGACATATTTTGGGCAGCGATCAGGGACAGGCCGCTCAGCAGGTAAGCAGCCAAACCGGACTTGGAACAGGACAGGTCGCGCAAATTATGATGTTTTTGGCGCCTATCGTCATGGGCTATCTCGGCAGGCAGAAACAGCAGCAAGGCATTGGTGCCGACGGGCTTGGCGGATTGCTAGGCGGCCTGCTTGGCAACGGACAGGCACAGTCTTCAGGCAACTCTATTATGGACATGGCCTCGAATATGCTTGACAAAGATCATGACGGAAGTTCGCTGGACGATATCGCATCGATGGCATATAAGTATATGACCAATAAATAAAAATACTAGGCCGAAGCCTGACCGTCAGGAAGGGCTTTCCTGCTGTATAGATCTTAGCCCTCCCTAACGGTCAGGCTTCTGCATTTGCATTTTCTGAAACAAGTTTCAAATTCCCGCGTATTCTTCATTTAATTTCATCGTTAACAACATTAGCCGTTTTAAAAATAAATATGTTCATTCGTAAATTTATCGTATCGCTGCTGCTGGTCACTTTTGCATTTTCGGCGGTCATTTCTGCCCGGCCGATGCCTCAAGTTCCTGCTTTTCTTCAGGAAGAAATACAAAAACTTCCGCCGGTCAATTACATTCGCAGCCGGACAGTAGATATCATAGACGTCTCGATCGACATACATTTTGATTGGGAAAAAGAGCAGGCGATCGGTGAAACGACCATCACCCTGGCGCCGTTCAAGGACACGGACAGTTTTCCGCTCGACGCGGCTTCGATGACGATAGATTCCGTTAAATTGGCGAATGGAAAAGAATTGAAATATACCTACGATGGAAATAAGGACGGTGACAATTTGATCGTCATGCTCGACCGCATGTATGTCGGCGGCGAAGAAATAAAGGTCAAGGTCGCATACAAGACCAATTATGTGAACACGGCGGACGCCGATACGGCGATCGGCAGTTTTGGCCGCGGGCTGCGGTTTATAAAGCCTACCGCGAACGATCCGAAAAAACTGCGGCAGATATGGTCACAGGGCGAAAGCGAATTTAACCGCTATTGGTTTCCATCCTATGACACGCCAAATGATTTTCGCACTTCCGATCTGTATGCGACGGTCGCAAAACCGTTCTTTGTGGTCTCTAACGGCAAGCTATTGGAAACAAAGGACAATGGTGACAACACCCGGACGTTTCATTGGAAAATGGACCAGCCCTATAGTAATTATCTGACGTCTATCGTGGTTGTTGAAACGACGCCGGTCGTACAGGATTTTGACGGCATCCCGGTTTACAATTACGGCTACACGGATGAGGTGAAAGAAGTTGCGGCGACGGTAAAGAACCTCCCGGCCACGATCAAATTTTTCTCGGAAATAACCGGCGTGAAATATCCGTATGCCAAGTATTCACAGGCTTTTGTCGAAGATTTTGGCGGCGGGATGGAAAATATTTCGGCGACCACGCAGATCGAGGAAATGATCCACGATGAGCGCGAATTACTTGATACTGACAGTGAATCTCTGCAATCGCATGAATTGGCCCACCAATGGTTTGGCGATTATGTGACATGCCGTGACTGGGGACAAATTTGGCTAAATGAGAGCTTTGCTACATATTTTCAGGCCCTTTGGGACGAAAAACTCAAAGGCAATGACGAGTTTTTGTATTCGGACATCAGAAACAACCACGATCAGGTATTAGGCAGCTGGAATCAGGGCAGTCGCCGTCCGATCGTCACGAAATATTACGCTAATAAAGACGCGATGTTTGACAATTATGCATATCCCGGCGGCGGTTCTGTCCTGCATATGCTGCGAAAACATCTGGGCGACAAGCTTTTTTTCAAATCGCTCAATCATTACTTGACGGCAAACGCCCACCAGCCTGTTTCAACCGAGGAATTGCGGATCGCGGTCGAGGAAACAAGCGGCCAGTCGATGGATTGGTTCTTTGACGAATGGCTCTACAAAATGGGACATCCGATCTTCGAAGTTACCCAAAATTATGATGATGCGGCGAAGAAATTGACTTTGAACGTCAAACAAACCCAGAAGATAGACGTTACGAACGAGTTTCCGCAAACTGAATTTTTCCAGACATACGTTGATGTGGAAATTGATAACCGGATCGAACGTGTGTGGCTGAAGCCGGAGGCCGAAAATGTTTTTACATTTGACGCCGCTGCGAAGCCAAAACTTGTCAATTTCGATTATGAAAGCGCGCTGCTTAAGGAAATGAAATTCGACAAATCGGTCGATGATCTGATCTATCAAATGCGGAATGATAAGGACGTGCTCGGGCGTCGCTGGGCAATGGGCGAACTCGAAAACAAAGCCGCCGAACCGGCCAATAAGGTACAGATCGTATCAGCTCTCATAACCTCGATGGAAAAAGATCCGTTCTGGCGGATACGCCGTGCCGCACTTTCGGTAATTGCAAACATCTATTCACCTGATCCGCCTCCGGGAGCCGACCGTCCGGCAGCTAAATTAGACACTTCGGTCGAACAGGCTCTTTTGCGATTGACCAAGGACAGCCAATCTGTAATTCGCGGCGAGGCGATCGAGCTTTTGGGTGAAACAAAGGACGTAAAGTATTCGGACCTTTTTATTCCGTTTCTGAACGACCGCAGCTATGAGGTCATAGATCAGACCGCACTTGCACTTGCAAGGATAAAAAGTCCGAAAGCCTATGATGCGTTGATAAAATTAACTGCGACGCCTTCATGGAAAGGCCGTATCCAAAGTGCCGGGCTTTCCGGCCTTGCCGAACTCGGCGACAAACGCGGATTTGAAACCGCCTTTAAGCTTGCGACCGATCCAAATCAGCCAAGAGCGGTCAAAAATGGGGCTTTGGCGGCAATTGCAGCTACCGGGAAAGGCGATCCGCGGGCATTCGACCTTATTTTTTCGCGATTTAAAGAGGCTCTCGATAAAAACAGTTTCCAGAGCATATTTAGCGGAGCGAACGCCATCATAAAATTGGCCGATCCACGCGGCCAACAGGCTTTTGACCTGCTAAAGGCAAAGTTCAAGGATCAGGCAAATATTCTCCAGTTTGCGGCCGCTCTTGAAGCTCAATTTAAGGCAGGCTTGAAAAATAATTAGGCGGCAGCTTCGCATCATATTATGTGAACTATGCTAGAATCGCGGGTGGAAAAATAAAAGTATGCCAGGCAGTTTACAGACAACCGATTCATTAGCAGGAAGGGTCCCATTTTATCCTTTTAGCCTAAATTTTCATTCGGCGCCGTTGACTGAAGAGCAGTTTGAAGAATTGTGCCGAAATAACCGTGACTTAAAGTTTGAAATGACGGGCGAAGGAGAATTGATAATCGTGGCACCCACATGTCCTGAATCAGGTTGGAAAAATACGAAATTAACAACAAAAGCTGAAATTTGGTCCGAAAAAGACGAAACAGGTGTCGTTTTTGACTCCTCGACCATGTTCACGCTGCCGAACGGTGCAAAACGCTCGCCTGATGTTTCGTGGATGACCAAGGAAAAATGGGAGGACATCAGCCCGGTAGAACGCCGTAAATTTGCCCATGTTGTGCCGGATTTTGTTATCGAGTTACGCTCGCCGTCTGATAATTTGCCTGAACTGCAATCGAAAATGGAAGAATATATCGAAAACGGCGTGCGGCTCGGCTGGCTGATCGATCCAAGCGAAAAAAATGTCCACATTTACCGGAAAAACGGACAGACAGAAGTTTTGGAAGATCCCGAAATGGTTTCGGGTGAAGATGTCTTAAAAGGTTTTGAACTGAAGGTCCGTGAGATTTGGTAGGGTCGGATTGACTCATGACGTTCGAATCTCTAAACTCAATATTTCAAGTGTGGTGAGTTATTGCGACTTGCGGCCACGATAAAAATCGCTAAAAAGCTGAGAGTTTCAATTACATTTTTCAATAAACTCTGTGCTTATTTGGCGCAGAGTTTTTTGTTTAGAGTTGCAACATTGGTGATGATGAAAAATGACATTAAAGTTGAAGTCAAATGCAATGCTGAGGACTATCGACGCGTTTTGTTCTGGTATCAATGGAAACGACATCTATCGATAGGAGTCATTTGGCTACTTATTGTATTTATCGCACTGTATACAGTTGGGTCTGGTGCAGGATGTATCTGGTTGCTGACCAACAAAACTGCACCATACGAGTTTTTTGCGCTTTTATTGGCTTTACCATTAATGACCAGCATCAATTTTTATTTCGGGATCTGGAGACGTGCAAAAAAAATTGCGCAGATTTCTGGGCTGCTAACGGTAACCTTTAGTGAAAACGGAGTTAAATCAGATGCTGAGTTAGCGTCAAGTGAACGAAGCTGGAAGAAATTTGACAAGGTCTATGAGACGAAAAAAGAGTTTATATTCTTTCCTCAGGACAACGTGTTTTATACGATTCCGTTCCGGTTTTTTTTGGGTGACTCGCAACTTCAAGACATGAAATCTATTCTACGAGAAAAGTTGGGAAAGAGAGCGAAATTAAGAAGCTAAGCTATGTCATTTCTCGATTTACTAAAAGAAAAGATCGTCATCTTCGACGGGGCGATGGGTAGCAATTTGCAATCGCTTGATCTGACCATCGACGATTGGGGCGGGCCGAATTTTGAGAACTGCTCGGAGAACTTGCTTTACACGCGGCCGGACGCGATAGAAAAAGTTCATGCAAGTTTTCTGGAGGTCGGCTGTGACGTGATCGAAACCAACAGTTTCGGTGGCGGCGAGGTCGTACTTGCCGAATTCGGGATCGCGGATAAGACCTACGACGTGAATTTTAAGGCCGCCTCGCTTGCAAAACGGCTGGCGAATGATTTTTCGACCAAGGAAAAGCCGCGTTTTGTTGCCGGTTCGATCGGGCCGGGAACTAAATTGCCGACGCTTGGCCACATTAATTATCGCGATCTGAAACAGGCATATGTCGAACAGGTGCGGGGGCTTTACGACGGCGGCAGCGATATGTTCATCGTCGAAACGTGTCAGGACCTGCTTCAAACCAAGGCGGCGCTGTCGGCAATTTTTGATTTTTTCAAGGAGCGAAAGGTGCGGATTCCGGTCATCACGCAGGTGACCATCGAAACATTCGGCACAATGCTCAACGGTACCGAGATCGCCGCCGCCCTGACGGCGCTTGAGCCGTTTCCGATCGACATTATCGGCATGAACTGCGGCACCGGCCCGAAACAAATGGCCGAAAGCCTCAAATATCTATGTGAAAATTCGCCGATACCGGTTTCGGTGCTGCCGAACGCCGGACTGCCGGAGGTCAAGGACGGCAAGCAGCATTATGACGAAACGCCCGAAAGCTTTGCCGCGCAGGTCGAGCATTTCGCAAAGGATTTCGGTGCAAATATCGTCGGCGGCTGCTGCGGAACGTCGCCCGAACATTTGAAACTCGTCGTCGAACGTCTCGAAGGTATTTCGCCAAAGGTAAGAAACGCGAAGATCGTTCCCGCCGCCGCGTCGATCTATTTCCAACAGCCTTACACACAGGACGCTTCGTTCCTGATCGTTGGTGAGCGCGTCAATGCTTCGGGTTCGAAAAAGATGAGGGACCTGCTCGAAGCCGAAGATTGGGACGGCCTCGTCAATCTCGCCAAATCGCAGGAACGCGAAGGTGCCCACATTCTGGACGTCAACGTCGATTTCGTCGGCCGTGACGGCGTCGCCGATATGAATGAGCTTGTCTCGCGGCTCGTCACAAGCGTTAAAATCCCGATCATGCTCGATTCGACCGAGTGGGAAAAAATGGAAGCCGGATTGCAGCACGCGGGCGGCAAATGCCTGTTGAATTCAACTAATTACGAGGACGGCGAAGAGCGATTTCTGAAGGTTTTGCAGCTCGCAAAGGAATATGGAGCGGGCATTGTCGTCGGCTTGATCGATGAGGCCGGAATGGCGCGAACAGCCGAAGACAAGATCAGGATAGCTCTGCGGGCTTACAAACACGCTGTCGAATTCGGCATCGAGGCCCATGATATTTTCTTCGACTCGTTGGCGCTCCCGATATCGACCGGCATTGAAGAAGATCGCAGAAACGCCGAACAAACCATCGCCGCGATTAAGGATATTCATGAGCAAATGCCCGAAGCTAACATCATTTTGGGTGTTTCGAATATTTCCTTCGGCCTAAATCCGGCATCGCGGATCGTTCTCAATTCCGTGTTCCTGCATGAATGCGTTGAGGCCGGAATGAACTCGGCGATCGTCAACGCTTCGAAGATATTACCGCTCAATCGCTTCAACGAGCACGAGATCGAAGTCGCTTTGGAATTGATCTACGATCGGCGAAAATTCGACGGTGACATCTGCGTTTACGATCCGCTGACTGAATTTACAACACTTTTCGAAGGCAAAACTGCGAAATCGATGAAGCCGGACATCTCTAATCTGCCGATCGAAGACAGGTTGAAACATCACATCATCGACGGCGAAAAGATCGGCCTCGACGATTCGTTGAAGATCGCGCTTGAGCAATACCCGCCGCTTGAGATCATCAATACGATCCTGCTTGACGGCATGAAAACGGTCGGCGACCTGTTCGGCAGCGGGCAGATGCAGCTGCCGTTCGTGCTGCAATCGGCCGAGGCTATGAAAAGTGCGGTCAAGTTCCTCGAGCCTTTTATGGAAAAGGCAGAATCGTCTAACAAAGGCACGCTGGTGCTCGCCACCGTCAAAGGCGATGTCCACGATATTGGCAAAAATCTGGTCGATATTATTTTAACCAACAATGGCTATCGCGTAATAAATCTCGGCATTAAACAGCCGATTGATAGCATTTTGGAATCGCTTGCAGAAACGAAAGCCGATGCTGTCGGGATGAGCGGCCTGCTTGTGAAATCAACGCTTGTTATGCGCGACAATCTTGAAATAATGAACGAGCGGGGAATTAACATACCTGTGATTCTGGGCGGCGCGGCCCTCAATAGGAGATACGTCGATAACGATCTGATCCCGCTTTATGCCGGGGAGCTGTTTTATGCGCGCGATGCATTCGACGGCCTGCATACGATGGATGAACTCACGCAGCGCGCGGATGAGTCCAAAGTCCAAAGTCCAAAGTCCAAAGTCGTAGCAGTGGCCCACGGGTCAGAACCGGGAGCGGTAGCGACTGGGTTCCCCGCCGACTTAGACGATGGCACTTCATTTGAAACAGTAAGTGACGCAGAAGACCTCGTCGGCGAAGACGCCAAGCTCGGCAAAGCCGCCGCCCGCGTCTCTTCCCGTGCGACTGGCGACACGACGCACACCACGCATTCAGACGTACGACCAGCCGAAGTCCTCCCGGTCGCTCCGTTTTATGGTTCAAAGGTCGTCGAGATCACCGACCTAAGCAAAGTCTTCGAATTCGTCAACGAAACCGCTTTGTTCAAGGGTCAGTGGCAGTATAAGCAAGGGAAGTCTTCAAAAGAAGATTACGCAAAACTTCTGGAAACAACGGTTTATCCAAAATTTGCGGAGATAAAGGCCAAAGCGATCCGTGACAAACTGCTTGAAGCAAAGCTCGTTTACGGATATTTTCCTTGCCGGTCGAGCGGCAACGATCTGATAATTTATCAGGACGACGAAACGACCGAACGGATGCGTTTCACATTCCCGCGTCAGCCGGTCGATCAGCGCGGCGGCAAAAATCTGTGCCTTGCTGATTACTTCGCTTCGGTCGAATCTGGAAAGATCGACGTTGTTGCCTTTGATCTTGTCACAATGGGACGCCGGGCAAGTGAATATTCGGCGGAGCTTTTTAAGTCCGACAATTATACGGATTATCTCCTTTTCCACGGCCTCTCGGTCGAATCCGCCGAGGCTTTGGCAGAAATGTGGCACAAACGGGTCCGCACCGAATTAGGGTTCGCCGGCAACGACGCAGCCGAACTCACCAAGCTTTTTCACCAGGGTTATCAAGGCTCGCGTTACAGCTTTGGCTACCCGGCGTGCCCGGACCTCGAAGATCAAACAAAGCTTTTCGAACTTCTACAGCCGGAGCGGATCGGGGTGGAATTAAGCGAAGAATTTCAGCTCCACCCTGAACAATCGACCTCTGCGATCATTATTCACCATCCAAACGCGAAATATTTTATGATTGAATAGCAATGCCCTTTGAAAAGTAAATTTCCCGCGATCAGAATAATTCAAACAGGACGGACAGGTTGCACAGGATGAGCTTTTGCTGGTCACGATTCTATATGCTTTATCCTGTTTTCCTGTCTATCTGTTTAATTGATTTAAGGTACAGTTTGCCATTTCAACCACTTTCTAAGTGCATCTCCGAATGCTAAAGTATTTATTTGCTCATTATGGATCTGGTTCCGGTTAAAACTAAGGACTCTCTGATCGTCTTACCGGGCGATTTCCCCTCGCCCGAAGAGTTGAAGGTACTTGGCGGAACCGAAAAACTTGGGTTCCGGCTTGTCCGGGTGATGAATAAGGGCAATTGGAAGCGGTTTTGGACGTTTTGCCAGCGACATATCGGGTCGTTGTGGATATATCTCGCCACATACAATTTGATGAACGTCCGCGGAATCGGGCACATCGAGCAAAGCGATGCCGAGCGGCCGCTTGTTCTTGTAGCCAATCACCGGTCGTTTTTCGATATGTACACCGTCGCGAGCGTGATATTTCGACGCACGAGCCGGCCGATCACGTTGTTCTTTCCGGTCCGTGCCAAGTTTTTTTATGACAATCCGCTGGGCTGGTTTGTAAATTTGGTGATGGGCTGGTGGTCAATGTATCCACCGTTTTTTAGGGAAAAGAACGAGGCCGCAAAAAGGGAGTTCGACAAATTTTCAGTCAGGGAACTGACCCGCATCTGCACATCCGGCCACGGCAACGTGATCGGGTTTCACCCGGAAGGCAAACGTAATCTTGATGGCGGCCCGTATAGCTTTTTGCCTGCCCAGCCCGGCATCGGGAAAGTGATATTCGAGGCCCGTCCGCAGGTTATTCCGGTATTTATCGCCGGTCTGCGGAACGAATTGGCCAAACAGGTTTTAGGAAATTGGACCTGCGGCGAAAAGGTCAGGATATGGTTTGGCGAGCCGGTCGAACTTTCGGAATTTTACGATAAGCGCGATTCGGTGCGGACGCATAAGGAGATATCCGACTTTCTAATGACCAAGATCGCCGAGCTTGGCGAAATGGACCGGCATGAATTCGGAAGGGCAGGAGAGCAAGCTGCCAGCTTGCAATGAGCGTGAAACGCAAACTAACCTTTAATATCACGTGACACGGAACCCAAAAGTTACTTCGCAGCTATTCGATCATTAAATGGACGACAGCACTCAAAATCAAACGGGACAATTCAGCCGGCCTTTGCTCGAAATGTCCAACAAACGCCGTTGGGCCGTAACGGCCGGTGTGATGACCGGCATGTCGATCGCGGCGCTCGAGGCGACGGTGGTAGGAACGGCGATGCCGACCGTGATCGCGACGCTCGGCGGCCTGAATCATTATAGCTGGGTCTTTTCTGCATACCTTGTCACATCGACCGTAACGGTGCCGGTGTGGGGAAAATTGTCCGATCTCTACGGGCGCCGCCTGCTTTATCAGATCGGCATCGGCGTTTTTTTGCTTGGCACTCTGCTTTCCGGATTTTCTGCTTCGATGACGGAGTTGATCATCTTTCGCGCAATTCAGGGACTCGGTGCCGGAGCTCTTGTGCCGCTCGGCATGACCATTATCGGCGACACTTTTACGCTTGAGGAACGGGCCAAAATGCAGGCTTATTTCAGCGGTGTTTGGGGACTTTCAAGTGTGGTCGGGCCGATCGTCGGCGGTTTTGTGACCGATCAGCTCTCGTGGCGCTGGGTTTTTTGGGTCAATTTACCTATCGGTATCTTGGCCGCGTTAATCATTGGAATTGCATTAAAAGAGCCAAAGCTGAACAAAAAACCATCCATCGATTACGCCGGTGCAACGCTGCTTATGGTCGCTATCAGCCTTCTTATGCTTGTGATGGTCGAAAGCGGTTCGTCGATGGCGGCATTATTCGCCCCGGCAAATCTAGTGTTGTTCGGCATTTCCGTGGCCCTGCTTTTGCTGTTTTTTCGGGTTGAAAAGCGGGCCAAGGACCCGATTATCCCGTTCGAATTATTCGGCAACCGGACGGTCGCGATATCGGTCACGGCAGGTTTTCTTGGTGGCGTGGCAATGTTCGGGGCGATCTCGTTCATTCCGCTTTTTGCCCAGGGAGCGTTAGGTTTTTCGGCAACCGAAGCCGGTTCGCTGCTTACGCCGCTTATGCTGAGCTGGGTGACGATGTCGGTCGTCGGCGGTCGTTTGATGCTCAGGGTAGGCTATCGCGGGATCACGATAATGGGTTTTATCGTTCTTACTTCCGGATTTATTTTCCTTGCACTTTTTCAGCGCGGGACGCCGCGAGTCTGGCTTTACGTCTATCTGGTCCTGGTTGGCTGCGGCCTCGGATTGACAATGCTGACGCTCCTGATCGCCGTCCAGCAGGCGGTCGAGCGGACAAAGCTTGGGATCGCTACTTCGCTGAATCAATTTTCACGCTCTATCGGTGGAGCGTTGGGTGTGGCGATCATGGGCGCGGTCCTGACCGCAGGGCTCGCGAGTCAGCTTAACAAGGTCGCCACGGACGGCAGCACCAATTTGACAGTCGCCCAAGCCGCAGAATTTGCCTCAAGTCCGAATGCTTTGATCGAACCGACGGCTAAGGGCAATTTGCCAGCTGAAACCCTTGAAATATTACAGCAGGCGATGGCCGCTGCGATCCATCCTGTTTTTTGGGTCGGTGCTTTTATGGCTTTGCTCGCATTGGTAGTGGTTTTATTTCTGCCAAAACCCGAAAGGCCTTCGGAAAAAGATGTGGACGGCGAAAGGCTGATAATGGCCGGGCAAACGACGATCAATGCCCGAAATCAACCGGTAGCGGAAGAGATGTGACACGGCATATTGATCAGATGCGGCCGCCAAAACTTTCGATCAAAGAATTAAAAAATTCTTGCGGTGAAGCGATCCTGATACCAATTTTAGCGGAAACCTTATCAGTAAAATGATCGCGGTTGCGGGTTATCAGCCAATCCGGCTGACTGTCTATCGCCGCCAGCACGACCGGTACGTCAGCCAAATGTCGTATCAAGGTTCGATTGGCACTAACTCTGCCGGCCTCGGCTAGCGGGACGATCACCGGCTTGGCCAACCGCAGGAAACCTTCATAATCTTCGATCATTTGTTCCGCCGCATCTTCACCGATGCGGTCCGCCAATTTTAGTAAATTCCTTTCTACCTCAATACGATTGATTTCCGGCAGGACAAGACGGCAAGTTTTTGCCGCGCACAAAGCTAAAATTGCCTTGCTTTGTCCAAAACGGCTGATCAAACCGTCCGTCAATACATTGCTGTCAAGCAAAAGTCGCGGAGTATAGGTCTTCATTTACCGCTTGGTTTCGATTTAGTTAGTTCCGGGTATATTTCGTTGAATACTTCATTTCTGGTTTCCGGCAAGGTTTTAAGAACGTCTTCGTTCTTGATGCCGGAACGGTTCAGGGTATGTTCGATCGAATCGCACAATGAGTTGAACTTACTCATTTCCGGCAAGAGCAGCAGGGAATTGCCGATCTGGAGAACGGCTATAGGACTGCCTGATTCAAGCCCCTGCTCATCGCGAAATTCTTTCGGGAGGACAAGTTGGCCTTTTTCCGACAAACGCATGGTCGTTATATAACTAACCAAGTTTCTTTTTTCCGAAATAGTTTGCATCACAGTATATGTAGTAAATTCCTACCGGGGACATATTACTACAATTCGGAAGAGATCAAAAGACCTTTTTCGTTATTCATAACTCAATGCTTCGACCGCGTCCAGCCTTGCGGCCCTCATCGCCGGATAAAGTGCGCCGATCGCTCCGCCGATCATACCGACGATAAATGTTAACCCGATCACGCGTGGGCTGAATTCGACCACCAGTGTCGTTATCAAACTCAGCAGATATGTCATCAGCACCGTCAGCAGGACACCGCCGACGATACCGCAAAAGCTGATCAGCAAAGCTTCTTGCGTGATTGTCCAGCCGATCCTGGTATTGCTCATACCGAGCGATTTCATAATGCCGATCTGCCGCGTCCGTTCGGTCACTGTCGTGTACATTGTCAGCAAGATGACAAGTGCGCTAATCACCGCAGCGACGCCTATAAAGACGTTTAGAAATATATTCAAAGCCGGAAAGCCGGCCGTATAAAGTTCTTCGAGGTCCCGTGTCCTGATTATTTGATGGCCGGGAAAAGCGGTCAGGAGATTTTCTCCGGCCTGATCGACACTGTAGCCGGGTTTTACCGAGATCAGGATCGACGAAACTTTTCCGTCGCTGCCAAGCTGCGTCTGCATAACGTGCAATGGGATCTTTAAACGGGCGCCACCGGCCGGTTCGTATATGCCGACCACTGTAAACTGCCGTTCGTAAAGCGGTATGGTATCGCCGACCTTCAATTTTTTCTGCCTTTGCCAGGCCGTGTCGATGATCGCCTCGTCCGCGTTGGCTGCGAAGGCCTGTCCGTCGATTATTCGGAGGCCTGAAATTGCTTCGTATTCTTCTAGGTTGATCCCGTCCACCAGCCGTTTGCCAGTGTTGTTATCTGGTGCGTCAACCGAATTTTGTCCGATGCCCACGGCATTTGCCACGCCTTCCACTTTTTTTATCTCATTGGTCAATGAAGCAGGCAGGCGAAACGATTCGGTGCCGCTCATTCCAGCCGACCCTGACGGACGAAAGAATATTTCGGCCCCGACGTTGGCCTCGCGGTTGGCCTGTTCACGCATTGAGCCGTTCGACAGCCCGACCGTAAACACGATCAGCAAAACCCCGACGGCAATGCCGAGAATGCTGACGAATGTCCGCGCAGGACGATGAAACATATTGGAAAAAACTAAACTGTCCATATTCTTTAGTTCTGAATTCAAGCTGAAGCTTGAACTCCGAGAGGTCACTGCGGCTTTACGGTCGATGTATTCGTATTTGCTTCGGCCACCTGATTCTTTAGAACTGCTTCCTGCTGAGTTTGTTCAAGTGATTTCCATCCGGCTTTTTTCAGCAACTCTATTGCGAAACCTATTGGTATTGCCATATTTGCTGCTGTATTTTCGGTAAAAATACCGAAATTTACGCCGATGACCTTACCGGTCTGCCCAAACAGCGGGGCACCCGAACCGCCTTCCGCCGTTTTTGCGTCATGGACGATCCGCCGTGTATCGAGATCGGTTATCGCTCCCTGCGTCGTCAGCGGCACTATCTTTTTCGATTGGGCAAGAAAATTTATCAAATTCTGCCGTGAATTGCCGAATCGCGTGTTTATCGATTTCGCTTCGTCGTCGTCAACCATTGCCAACAGACGGTCGGGCCCGCTCGGATAACCCATCGTGACGACCGTTTTGCCGATGGTGGAAGCGGCCGTATCGGTTTCCAGCGGCAGCACGGGAACTTCCGGCGGAAGCAATTCGGGGTCTATCGAGGCGATGGCGATGTCTTCTCGGGCGCTGGTGTCGCGGACCTTTAGGGTGAATGGCTGCGGAAAATTCGGAAAATAGATGACCAGCCTTTTTAGCCGTGCCCGTCCATTTGAATCGCGCATCATCTGTTTGACCAGATCGTCCTCCGTCCAGGGCGAAAGCACGTGGCGGTTAGTTACGATATAACCGCCGCCGACGTGAAAGCCGGTCCCGATAAAATCGTATTCGACCGGGCTCCCGTTTCCTTCGGTGGTCAGCCCGATCTGTGATTGAACGGCCCGCGATGGCGAATCGTCATTGGTAGCCGGTTCGTAAGGGCTTGGCCGGAAAGCCTGCGGGTCCTGATAGCGGAGCGTTTTCCCGGATTGGCGTTCGACCAGATCGTAAACACCGACGATCAGGCAAACGCCGTTTCCATAATCCACGCGCAGATTTTGGGCTAGGGAGACCGTTTTAATGATGTCCTTGTTGGCTTTATCAAGTTCGCTGATCTGATCGTTCGTCGTTCCCAACTGCTTTTCCAGTTTTTCAATTATATTGCTCTGTCTTTCGGCGACCTCGCGGCTTTCCTTAAGTTCCTTATTGACCGCAAATCCAAGATAGAGGACGCCCGTCAGAAAACCGGCCGCCAGAACGAAGGTGATCGCCTTGGTCGTCCAGCTTATTTCGCGCATCAATTCACGCGAAAACTCACGTAAAAAAGCTTTTGCATCATCGCGTTTCGGCGAAATGGCAGATTCGAGTGCCGCTTCTTCAATAAATTGGGCAATATGCGGCTGATCGCGGTTTGTCGTAATGAGCGAAGGTTTGGTGGCGAGTGCAAAGAACGAAAAGGATATGTCCGTGTCTTCGATCCTTAAAAGATCGCCGTCAGAAATAGCAATAAAGCGGCGGATCGGTTTGGCGTTTATCGTTAGTTTAAGGTCAGCGTCAAAATTAGTAACGCGGAAAACACCATCGGAATTTTCCAATTCGATCCAGATCCCGGTGGTTTCGAGCTGCTTGGTATGGATCTGGAGGTCGCAGTTTTCATTGGAACCAATCCTTAGATGGTCCTCAGTAAAAAACTCGGTCCGCTTTTCCGACCCGACCGAGATATGAATAATTATGCCGACTGCCATTTTATAGATCTGTATATACTAACTGTAAAATTTTATCACAAACGTAATTGCTTTCGATGTCAAAAGAGGCTGATTAGCTGTAAATATTCGTGTCGCATCCCGTGAAAATCTTTGTCTTCCTGACACGATATAAAACAAATGACTTGTCATCAGAGAAACGAGGTCGCCTAAGAAGGCCTGCATCTCGACACTAATTTGAAGTATTATTGATAATGATGAGCAACAAGAAATTTATAGAAGACCGTGAACAGCTTGAAAAACTTGCACCAGTCGCAAAAGCGGACATCAAACATCACGTTTTTGTTTGTAACGGCAAGTCATGCTCGGCGGTAGGCAGCGCGGAAGTAAAAGCGGCGTTTGAAAAAGAATTAGAAGGACGCAAACTTCGGTTTGGCAAAGAATCAAAAGGACGCAACCCGAACGGCACGGTCCTGTTGACCGATTGCAGCTCGGTCGGATTCTGCTCGATCGGCCCCGCCGTACTCGTGTATCCGGAAGGTGTCTGGTACGCGCAGGTCCAACCATCTGACGTTACGGAAATCGTCGAAGAACATCTCGAAAAAGGAAACATCGTCAAAAGGCTGGCGCTGATCGAAAAAAATAGTTCGTGCGATTAGGTTTGATCCCGATATATCCTAAAACCGAACTTAACGATGCCTCGAAATCGCCCACGACCTTGCCCATAAAGGCATTCATTTTTTCTTCGTTTATTTCTGCCGCCTAAACTGTTTGTGACATAAAACCTCCGTCAAATATTTTCGTTGATTGAGAGAATAAAACACAAATTAAGTGAGGATAGCGCAGGATCATATACCCAAAACGAAGCCCGCGCAATAGCACATCACGCGGGCAAAAGGTAAGAATGTTTAGATGTAAAGGTCTTTATTTTTCAAGTATGGTTTTGAGTGTCGCAAGGCCTTCTTCAAAATCCTTGCCGACCTCTTTGTCCATATCGACGGCGAGCATCATAATATTCAAAGGCCGCGGCATCGAATCCGTAAAGCCCCATCGGACCTTTGTCTGATTCTCTCCCGCCGGTTCGGTTATCATGTAAGCGTCGCTTTTAGTTTCGAACGGCCGTTTGAAACGCAATTCCGTGTCGATGCGTTCGCTTTCGGTGATCTTTTTGATCTCCTGTTCGCCTTCGCCGACCTCATTATTGTCGCTGCTCCATGACGAAACAAATCCGGGTGTGCCATCCGTCCCGCGAAATTCCTGCTTCATCGCCGGGTCTTTTTTATACCACGGCCCCCATATATTTTGGTTCTTGAGCATCTTCATATAAGCGAACACTTCGGCCTTCGGTTTGTTGATCGTAATTTGACGCTCGACCTTCATATCGGTCGGAGCAACAAACGCCAAAACCACAACCGCCGCTATAAGCAGCACAATTAATCCCGCCAAAACAAGCAAAATCTTTTTAATCATATGGACCTCTCAATAGTCGGAATTCCGCCACTATAATCGAAAACCGCGAAATTTCAAAGAGAAAAATCGCGGTTGTTATATTTATTGGCTGGAGACGCTATTTCAAATTAAGAAACGTGTCCGCATCGACATTGGCTTGTTTAAGTATTGTTCTGCCTTGAGCGATTAAACCTTGAACACTATCAGAGGTTGCAAGATAATAGCCATCAGGAAGTTTTTCGATGTGCAGATCAATGACTTTTTCCATAGTCTGATCTTACGCCGATTTCGACAAAGTTTCCATATCTTTCTTCCACCGCAGCACGGGTTTTCTGGCGGCGGCGGCTTCATCGAGGCGGCCGATGCGCGTTGAATGCGGGGCGTCGATCACTAGCTGCGGGTTCTCCTGCGCTTCCTTATCTATGTCCCTCATTGCTTCGACGAATGCGTCGAGGTCCTGACGGCCGACCGATTCGGTCGGTTCGATGAGCATCGCACCTTCGACCACGAGAGGGAAGTAGATCGTCATCGGGTGAAAACCGTAATCGATCAGGCGTTTTGCAATATCCAGCGTGTGGACGCCTTTTCGCGACTGATTTTTATGCGAAAGGATGACCTCGTGCATGCAATCGGCTTCGTATGGCCTGTGGAACGTATCCTTTAATTCTTCGGCGACGTATCTTGCGTTCAAAACCGCGGCTTCCGTCGCTTCTTTCAGCCCCTCGGCGCCATGCGTGTAAATGTAAGACAAAGCACGGACCATCATTCCAAAATTGCCGAAGAATGCTTTTACACGGCCGATGGAATTGGGCAGATCGTAATCCAAAAAATAACGCGGCTTCCCGTCCTGTGGTTGCGCGATAGCCACGCGCGGAACGGGCAGGAATTCGGCCAGCTCTGCAGTGCAGCAGCATGGGCCGCAGCCGGGGCCGCCGCCGCCGTGCGGGGTAGAGAATGTTTTATGCAGGTTTAGATGGATGACATCGACGCCCATATCGCCCGGGCGCGCGACGCCGACAAGAGCATTCATATTCGCGCCGTCCATATAGACAAGCCCTCCGGCTGCGTGAACGATCTCGCAAATTTCCTTGATGTTTTCTTCGAAGATGCCGACCGTATTCGGGTTGGTAAGCATCAATCCGGCGATACCGCCGAATTCGCAATGTTCGCGTAGATGGTCAAGGTCGGTCAGGCCCTCGGGCGTGGTGCGGACCTTTTTAACCAAAAATCCCGCAAGTGCGGCCGATGCCGGATTTGTTCCGTGAGCGGAATCAGGGATCAGCATAACCCGGCGAAGCTCTGCGTCCTTACCATCTCTTTTGTCGAGCAGCGCCCGGATAAGCATAACGCCGGTCATCTCGCCCTGGGCACCTGCTGCCGGCTGGAGCGAAACACCTGGTAAGCCAGTAATTTCCGCCAGATCCTGCTGTAAGTTGTAAATAAGCTCTAGTGCACCCTGCGATTCTTCCACTGGCGCAAGCGGATGAAGATTGGTAAATCCGGCAATTCGGGCGACCTTTTCATTGAGCCGCGAATTATATTTCATCGTGCACGAACCGAGCGGGTACATGCCCAGATCGATCGAATAGTTCCACGTCGAAATGCGTGTAAAATGCCTGATCACATCGACTTCCGAAACCTCCGGCACGCCGTCAAGATCGTCCGTCCGGCGCAGTTCCGCCGGCAAAAGGTCAGCCAAATTTGTTTCTTCGACATCCAATTTCGGCAGCCGGTAACCGATCCGCCCGGTCTGCGAACGCTCGAATATCAATGATTCGTTCTGCGATGGATGTTGTGTAACTTTTTTAATGCTCATGGAATAATTTCAAAATTCTCGGTCTGGTGTTTGCGTCTAATGTTACAAACTGACTCATAAAATCACCTCAAGGCGATAATATATTAATTAGCCGATTTGGACTAAACCTCATTGATGATAAGGATGTCTCTTTAATATTATCTCTTCCTCTCTGATCGCTAGGATCAATTGCCGATTTAATTTTAATAGATCGACGGTTATTTTGCCCTTCGGGGTTTTGCTTTTTAAGACAATGCCGCTCCATTCGAAATGATCGCTCCAATTATCTTCTCGTGGATGAAAAAGCCGGACCTCAGCTTTTGTATCCTCTTCAATTGCAAACTCCTTAGCGCCTTTTCTAAGGGAACAGGAAACGCACGCAAGTGCCAGATTTTCAGAAATCGTTTCACCGCCCGAAGACATCGGAACAATATGATCAACGTGAAAAGTCGCTTCCTGACCGTTCTGCGATAAATGACAATATTCGCAGCAGTTATCAGCACGGCGAATTACCAATTTTCGCAAAAAGAGGGGGATGTGACTCATTGTTAAGTCCTTGCCACTCTTTCCGAACGAAGACGCATCAGCGAAAGCATTTCTGCTAATTCAACCAATCCGTCAGCTTCTTTCCTTTCTTTTGTAGTCAATTTTTCACCGCGGTCCTGTCGGTCGAGTAACGATTGTAAACGGTCGTCAACACCTTTCGGCAGCTTAATTTTTTCAGCCGATAGCGGCATTTCGATTCGGATGTTAGCATTTTGAGCCATAAAGCACCTCCTAGGGTTATTTTACAGGATTTGATAAATCTCTTCCGCAAAAGCGGCAAACAATGGCTTCAAGTTGAATAAGTTCTGCACAAAAATGGCATTTCTTAAGATCATTCTGCCGATTCTTTCGAGACTTCCGAAGCGCAAAAACCATAACAATTATTCCAACCGGCAAAACGACGACGAGGAACAAGAAGGCAACTATTAGTATTATCTCTGTTGTTCCGAATGAACCCACAAGCCTTTACCTCTATTTACGCAATCCTTTGACCAATTCATCTATCTGCTCTTTCTTCATCGTTTCCGTCACGCAGACCAAAAATTCATTTGGCCGGTCGGCATAATATTTTGACAACGCCAGCCCGCCGACGATACCGTTTTCCTGGCGGAGCCTTGTTAACAATTTATCGGCGGAAAGAGGTGAGTAAACGACGAATTCATTAAACTTCGGTGCCGAAAAAACTATCTCAAAGCCATCGGCCTTGGAAATTTCGCGGGCGGCATAGGCGGCTTTTTGGGCGTTCTGCATCGCCACTTCCTGCAGGCCTTTTTTGCCCATTGTTTCCATATAAATGGTTGCGGCGAGAGCGATCAAACCTTGATTCGTGCAAATGTTGGAGGTCGCTTTTTCACGGCGGATGTGCTGTTCGCGGGTCGAAAGCGTGAGTACGAAACCGCGATTTCCGTTCTTGTCATATGCCACGCCGCACAACCGGCCGGGCATGTTGCGCACGAATTTTTCACGGGTTGCGAACAGGCCGAGATGCGGCCCGCCAAAACTCATCGGGATACCGAAAGACTGGCCTTCGCCGACGACGATATCGGCGCCGCATTCGCCCGGCGATTTTAGCAGGCCGAAAGATATGGCCTCCGTCACGACGACGACGAACAGGGCTCCGACGGCGTGGGCCTGTTCGGCTAAAGCGGCGAGATCTTCGACACAGCCAAAGAAATTAGGCGATTGCACGACCAATGCCGCCGTTTTGTCGTCCAGGGCGGAAAGATCGGAAACGCGGCCGGTTTCTGCGTCAAACGGCACCGGAACTATTTCCGCCGCGCCGTGCTGCGTATATGTTCTGGCGACCTCGCGATACTCCGGGTGAACGCTTTCCGCGACCACTATCTTGTCCCGCTGCGTCACCCGCTGGGCCATCAAATAGGCCTCGGCCATCGCGGTCGAGCCGTCATACATGGACGCATTTGCCACTTCCATTCCGGTCAACTGGCAGATCAGCGTTTGAAATTCAAAGATGTATTGCAGCGTGCCCTGGGATATTTCGGGCTGATACGGCGTGTACGAAGTGAAAAATTCCGATCGCTGGATCAAATGATCGACGACCGTCGGTGAAAAGTGCGAATAAACGCCGGCACCGAGAAAAGAAGGCTTGAGCGCCGCGCTATTTTTCGCAGCAAAAGCTTCCATCGCCGCGATCACTTCCGGTTCGGCCAACGGTTCGGTCACGTTCAAGGCCCGGTTTAACTGCACATCTTGCGGGATCGAGCGAAAAAGTTCGGCGGCGGAACTTAATCCGACCACCTCGAGCATTTCCTGCCGTTCCTCGGGGGAATTAGGGATATAACGCATAAGATAATGGTGAATAGTGAATGGTGAATGGTGAATAGTGAATGTTTTCTTGCAATTCATCATTCACCGTTCACCATTATGCATTCGCGGAAAGGTACTCCTCGTATTCTTCGCCTGAAAGCATTGCGTCAACGTCGCCGGTGTTGTTCATTTTGATCTTGATGAACCAGGCGTCGCCATACGGATCGTTATTTACTTTTTCCGGCGTGTCGTTCAATCCGTCGTTCACTTCGACGATCTCGCCCGCCACAGGTGTAAAAACCTCGGACACGGCCTTGACCGATTCGACCGAGCCAAATGCCTCGTGCGAACCCAACGTATCCCCGACCCGCGGCATATCAATATAAACGACATCGCCAAGCGAGTGCTGGGCGTAGTCCGTAATGCCGATGCTTGCCACATCGCCATCGACCAAAACCCACTCGTGGTCCTTGCTGTAACGTAAATTTTCCGGAATGTTGTTTGACATAATTTTGTTAACTTAATAAATGGATTAACTCTCTAGTGAAGCCGCAATAACGGTTCTGACATTCCAATTTTCATCTTTACTTTTCCCGCTTATAAAAAGGCGTCTGCACAACTTGGGCCGCCAGATGTTTTCCCCTCACATCAATTTTAATTTCTTGCCCGATATTTGCAAACTCGGTCGGTAAAAAAGCCAGCCCGATATTTTTCTTTAAAAACGGTGCCGGGCTGCCCGACGTCACATAGCCGACCTTTTTATCATCTATATATACATCAAAATCGTCACGGGCAATGCCGCGATCCACCATTTCAAACCCGACCAGCTTACGCTCCAAACCATTTTCTTTTTTTGCCGTCAGGATGTCGCTGCCGATAAAATCGCCTTTCTGAAGTTTGGTTATCCAGCCCAAACCGGCTTCGAGCGTCGTGATGTCGTCGCTAAGCTCATGCCCGTAGAGCGACATTCCGGATTCCAGCCGGAGCGTGTTTCTCGCCGCCAAACCGGCAGGCAAAATTCCGCCTTCTTCGCCATATTTTCCGGTTTCGAGCAGTTTGTTCCAAAGCTGTTCCGCAAATTCAGGTGCCGCGTAAACCTCAAAACCATCCTCGCCCGTGTAACCAGTCCGGGAAATTATAGCTTCCACGCCGTCTACGCGCCCGGTCGTGAACCAATAATATTTTATCTCGTCGAGTTTCGTTTCGGTCAATTGCTGCAAGATGCCGATGGCCTCCGGGCCCTGCACGGCGATCTGACAATAATCCGCGCTTGCATTGGTCAGGGCAATGTCCTCGCCCTTGTTCTCGTGCGACGTGATCCAATCCCAATCCTTTTCGGTCGTTCCGGCATTCACCACCAGCAAAAGCTTGTTTTGATCGAACCGGTAAACCAGCAGATCGTCCACAACGCCGCCTTTTTCGTTGGTAAATGCGGAATAATGGGCCTGTCCATCAACCAATTTGGTGACATCGTTGGTCGTCAAACGATTGACAAATTCAATGGCGTCCGTCCCCTCGACCCAGATCTCGCCCATATGCGAAACGTCAAAAAGACCCGCCGAGCGGCGCGTCCGCAGATGTTCTTCCATCACACCGGCCGGATACTGCACCGGCATGTCCCAACCGCCAAAATCGACCATCTTTCCGCCAAGGCTGCGATGCACTTCATTAAGCGGCGTCTTTTTCAAATTTTCCATAAGTTCAGAGTTCACGCTTCAACGTGTCTTTTTCTTTCTTTATTCAAATGTAATTGACGAACCCACCGCACTCAAGCCGCAAGAGTAAAAACATTCTATTTACTTACTGTCCATACCTAACTCAACCGGTGCGGCGACGTTTTAACAGCGGCAAAATTGTTTTTGCGTCCGTCCAATTTCCTTCCTTTAAAGCAGCGGAAATATGCCATACTTCAGAATGAAAGGTTACACCAAAGATTAGCGGCAAACCTGATCGATCTCCTCAATCATCCTACTTTCGCGGAAAAAGTTTTTTTCTTTGTAATATTCACTGGAGGGATTTTGTATGAAATTTAGGAATTTGACGCTTAGCGCCGGCATTGCTTTGGCGTTTTTATTTAGTGTTGCGGTCGATTCGAATATTTATGCACAAGGCCGCGGCAACGGTGGCGGACGGCCCGCAACAGCCGGACAACCATCTGGCAGTCCCGGCGTGGGGCGGGGAATAGGCACAGCATCGACACAATCAAGAGGAAGATCCGATACGGGGTTGGGAACTGCCTCAACCAATTCAAACGGACGTTCGGATGCTGGACTCGATAGGGCACGGGCCGGCAAAAACAACGCTTCGTCGCTGAGCGACAATGAGTTGAACCGTTATCGCGGCCTTTCGCGAAAGCTTGGCACCACCCCGGAGCAGATGCGTGCTGCATATCAGGCAGCCTTGGTGGCGAATCCCGGCCTGAAATATGGCCAATTTGTTGCCGCTAATGTTGTCGCTGATAATTTAAACGGACGCAATCCTGCTATCACATCAACGGCAATCCTCGCTGGATTGGCTAATGGTGATAGTCTGGGTGAAACGCT
Organism: Pyrinomonadaceae bacterium; assembly: GCA_043740295.1. Lineage (GTDB taxonomy): Bacteria > Acidobacteriota > Blastocatellia > Pyrinomonadales > Pyrinomonadaceae > OLB17. The sequence goes on from JAYUCO010000041.1 coordinate 102,375, forward strand.
CCGTAACCTGGGTTTATCGAAAGACCAGACCAGGGCCGCTGAAAAAGCCGCTGATCGAAAAATCAAGGAAGCAAAGAACCGAAAATAGTGATTTAGCAAAGGCAGGCAATATTAAATGAAAAAGACCGGGAAACCGGCCTTTTTTTGTTGATTCGCACACAATGAGTATGGCTGTCTGAAAAGTTTCTAAAGTTAGAAAAGAGCGGGAGCAAAGCTGCACTTCCTAGCCTGCAAACCTCTTTATCTTGCTTGGGGTTTCGAACTTGAAGATGCATTTGAGCGGTCATCAAGAATAAAGCCAATATTGATTTAAGGTCAGGAAGGGTTGCTCTGCACCCGCTCTTTCAGACAAACGAATTAGTGATCATAACGATGATCGCAGCCATTACAGCGTTCTGCCGATTCTTCAGTCCAGTAAACGTGAGTAGCTTTCTTTGTTCCGTCCGCGTTTTCACGCTCGTAATAGGAACTGCGTCCATTTGCAGACTGGCTGACCAATCGGCCCCAATTATACGAAGCATCCGGATCGTTTTCGAACGGATTCGATTGCAGTGCCGAAAAGCCGATCGTCGTTGTGCTGTCGAGATGTTGGTAAATGAGGACCAGTTCGTCGTAATCGTGTTGATTAGGATGGGTACTCAAAGTACTCCCTGCATTTGCACCCGTATTCGAGAAGTAATCCATGCAGGTATTCTGCGAACTGCCGTCAGTTGATTGATGGTCGAGTCCGAACGTATGCCCGACTTCCTGACACATCACATGCAGTCTCTCGTTCGGATTGTTGTAGGTTGATGTTAGAAAATACGTGTCGTTCATCTTGGACGAACCCTGCGTGATATGGCTCCCGCTGATGTTAATGGATGCGAGGCCGAGCCAGCCTGTATTGCCGTATGATGCGTTACATGAGTGGATCTTTCCGGTAATCATCACGCAACGTCTGCGGGCATTGGACGATTCGTCTCCCTGCGACCCGACCAGGTTCATCACGCTTGAGGCAGTCCAATCCGAGTTTGCTGTGGCGAAATAGCCGTCCCAGTCAGAAGTGTTGCTGTTGACCACCGTCAATGTAAATGGATTTGAGGTTCGGGCCCAGTGATAATTGTTCCAGGAATGGTTAGCACTTGCGCTGCCCGCAAAAGTTAAAACGACAAAAAACGCTGCGGTGACGAGAAGCATTTTGCTTGCATTCATCCTAATTTTCATCAATTTCTCCTATCTTCCTTATTTTTATTTTTTTAGACTTACAAAATTATGGTCTGAAAGCAGACTCATTTATAATGCCGATGGATATGAAGTGAATGCAATAAATGAAAAATGATTAAAATTATTTATTTGAGTAACGCTGTGGGCGAAAAAAGATCAAATAAATAGTATAAGGTCTATGGGTTAAGCATTGTAAAAGATCCATCGCAGTCTGTCAAGCTTTGTTTCTCCGTGATCCCAAATTATCTAAACATCTTTTGTTAGGTTATGGAATTGCGGTTTTGATGATTTGGTCGGGATTGGCATTTGGAAGGAATGGAAAGAGTGGAGTGATTTGGAAGGTTCGTGTTTATTCTATAATAGCTGGTGTTTGGATGATTATAGTGGGATCGGCCAACCCGCAGCTGACGTGAAACACAGGCTGCGAAACCTTTGACCAATCCCGGAAAAACTACACCAATCTACTGGTTTTTTTGTTTCTGGAACACGTGGCCAACGACCGCTATTATCGAATTTGCGGCTGGTTTTTATTTAATTAAGATCTATTGATGAGAGTCGGTCTTTTACTTTTTCCTGACTTCGGCGGGGAGCTGTCCGACGGCTTCGATGATCTGATCTGAAAAGTCTATCGAGTCGAGTAAAACCCCTTTTTCCTTATCGTCTTTCGAAGTGTCAAGCTGCATTTTAAACACCGGAATATATCTTTCCGCCGCCTTACCCAGCTTACGGACGGCGACCGCGAACCGCTGCGGGTCCTTCTTGGCTTCCTTATCGCCCTTTTCCCGTATTGGCGCCGAATCAGGGTGGGCCGCCAGATTGTCAATGTCGTCGATGGCCTTTTGAAGTATTTTTTTGATGTCGGAAAGTAGGTCGAGCCGTGTTCCCTTGGGCGGTTCACCCCATGTACCGGAATCCTTTCCTCCCTGTTTCCATCCGCCCGCCTCAATACCCAAAACGCCGAACCTTCGGTCGATCATTCTCGTCAGGACCTCTATCCGGGCGTCGATGTCCTGACTGTCGCGAATTAGTTCGATCTCCTCGTCGGTCATGAAATCGCGTCGCTGGGCATCGGCTGGCTGAGCGGCGAAATAGCCGAAAACAAAAGCCAAAACCAATGCGGTACAGGTTATATTTAAGGCTCGATCGATCATTTTGTTTTCCTCTTCGGAATCACGGTATCGCCAAAAAGCGGTTCGATAGCCTTAGTGCGGGCGTCCCGTAAATACTTGACCAAACTTCGCAGATAAAATTCATAACGGAGCGGCAGATCCCGCCGGATTCCCTCCAGGCGGGGCATAAAAGCCCGCAATCCGATCTCCAGCCGCTTGAAATTGTTCAGCTCTTTTCCACTGCTGCGATTGCTTTGGTTGAGAAATTCCAGCGTATTGTCAACCAGCCCGTGAAAGCCGCCAAGCTCAAGAAACATTTCCGGAAATGCCTGGCGTGTATGTAGGTCTTCTGCACTTTTCAGACGCAGGTCCATCAATTCCAATGCCAGTTTGGTGCGTTTCTTGACCTCTGTTTCAGCTTCAAGCTGTGACCTTTCGGATTTGGAAATTTGCTTTAGCGGAGGCGGTGCAATATCGTCCGGCGGAAAGTTCTGAGCAGTGATAATGGAAGCCGAAAACATAAATAAGATCAATACAATAAATTGCGGCCCGTGGTAAAATTGGACGCTGTTTCGAGACGTCAAGAATAATCTACCGGCCTTCGTTTCACTTATGCAACGTTCGTTTTTAGGTTCCATTTCGCTTGCCTTTTTTTTCTTTTATCAGTTTTTCAAGGTCGGGTATGCGCAGGTGAAGTTTCTCGATCTCCAGTTGGTTTTTTTCAGGGTCGGCCATCTTTAGAAACAATTGATAATTTGCCATTGCGTCCAGATATTCCGCCAACCGGTCATGAGAGATGCCGAGAAAATAGTATGCGATAGCGAGCTTTGGCTGCCTTTCGACAAGCCATTGATATTCTTCCTTTGCCTCCGGGTAATTCTTAAGCTGGAACAAAGCCGTAGCTAAATTTGCATGGGCCGTTGAGTTGTCCGGGGCGGACCTCAGAATCTGCCGGAGTAAGGCAGCGGCCTCTGCATAAAATTTTGCCTGAACAAGTGCGGCACCGTAACCTATGGCGTTGTTGATATTTGCGGGGTCGGCCTCGGATGCCCGGCGACAAAAGTCAAGGGCTTTACCTGGATTCTCAACTCGTAAAACATCACATAACCTCCCCAAAACCACCGGGTCGGCAGTATTGTTTTCAAGCTGTTTCTCTAATTCCGCCGCATTTGTCGATGTGTTCGCCACAATTTTATCACGAAGGGCCAATACGTCGGAAGGTGGATTTTCGACTGAATTTAAGAGCTTTACCGCGGCCGCGGAGTTTCCAGTTGTATAAAGAAGCCTGGCCCGAAGGATTTTGACATTTGACGAATGCTGGGCAAGAGATTCAAGACGGTTGATAATTTGATCCGCCCCGGATATATCGCCTTCATCCAAGGCTGTAGACGCCTGGAATATCAGTGCGAATTGGTTTCGCGGATCGATTTCCAAAGCTTTTGCAGCGCTCATCTTAGCTGATCTTTTATCCCCAAGACTAGCTTCGAGAGCCGAGCGCGCACTCCAAATAGACGACGTCGGTTTTGCTTTTGCCGTCAGTGTTCTTAGTTTGCTCAAAAGTTCTACCAATGCTTCCGTCTTGGCGCCGGTCTTAAGCCGTAGGTCAGTCAATGCCGCATAAGCGGGAAAATTAAGTTCGTCTAAAGCTATTGCGTGCAGAAGTATTGGTTCCGCCTCAGTAAATTTGGACTTTGTTACAAGTATTGAGCCCAGATTTGCCAATGCGAGTGTCCAGTCATCCTTGTACTCTATCGCCCGTCGAAAGGATTTTTCCGCATCATCAATACGCCCAAGTGAAAGCAGGGCGTTGCCTAATTGAAGTTCCGCCTCGGGAAATTTTGGAATAATCGTCAAAGCCTTTTCGTATAGGGTTATTGCTTTTGTCAGATCACCTTTTTCATGAGCATCCTGGCCTTCGTTAAATATGGATATTGCCTCGCCGGACGCATCTTCTTCCTGGCCAAATGAAAAAGAAACCATTATCAAAAAGAAAAATGCAGCGAATAATACAACTTCGATTCGATGTGAACGAAACTTTTTATTGAGTAGATCAGAAATCATTATTTTGAGGTGACGAACAATTCTATCATCCAAACGGAGAATGTCCTAGATATATTGTTTCCCCGATCAGCAGTAAATTTCGGTTCTATACGTTTGCGTTCTATCTAATCACTAAGTTAAGATTTTCAGGTCGCCGAACGGTCGAAAACATAGTATTTGGCATAGAAATGATTGCAATTCCGCAGAAAAGTTCCGTTTCAACTGCTGCACTCGCGGCGCCGGAAAAAGAACAAAAACTCAGACGTTTGATGCGCGAAATGGGAAGCGTGTTGGTAGCCTATTCGGGCGGCGTGGACAGTTCTTATTTGGCCTTGATCGCAACTCAGGAACTAGGCAGTAAAGCCACATCTATTACTGGTATTTCGCCCAGCGTTTCCGCTTTCCAAAGGGCTGAAGCCGCAAAAACAGCTCTCGTCTTCGGATTTAATTTTGAAACAATAGATACCTCAGAACTCGATGATCCCGCATATCGCTCAAACACACAAAATCGCTGCTATTTTTGTAAATCCGAACTTTACAGCAAATTTGCTAAAATTGCTGAAAGCCGCGAGATAGCTTTTGTGCTTGACGGCACTAACGCGGACGATACCGGTGATCACCGTCCCGGCCGGGCTGCGGCTGCTGAAAGAAATGTGAGAAGTCCTTTGGTTGAGATCGGTTTAACCAAGGAAGAGATTAGAGGCCTAAGCAGAATACACGGTTTGACGAGCTGGGATAAACCGTCAAGCCCTTGCCTTTCTTCGAGGATCGCTTATGGTGTACCAGTAACAATTGAACGCCTGGCGAAAGTAGAAAAAGGCGAAGAGTTTTTGCGCGGGCTTGGTTTTAGAGAGTTTCGGGTACGTATTCACGGCGACCTTGTTCGTCTGGAGATCTCGACCAGCGAGTTAGATAGGGCAATGGACCTGGAATTGGCTGGGAAATTAACGAAAGTCTTTCGTAAATTGGGATTTCGATATGTAACACTTGATCTTGAAGGTTTTCGGTCAGGGGCGATGAATGAAGCAGGTCCGAATCAAAAAAAGAAATATCAAATAGAACAATTGGAGAAGGTATAAAAATGGCAAATCCGATGGCCGACGAAATGAGGCGTTTTAAGGGAAGCGACGAGAAAAATCCATTCGAAGCGATGAGCGAGCGGTTTGACAAGGCTGCTCAGCTTTTAGGATTGGACGCGGACCTTTACGCAGTCATGCGAGTTCCCAGCAGGGAGATCAAAGTTTATGTGCCAGTTCGAATGGACACAGGGCATATCCAGGTATTTGAGGGTTTTCGTGTACAGCACAATTTCGCCCGGGGCCCTGCGAAAGGTGGAATCAGGTACGCGCCGGATGTAAGCCTCGATGAAGTAAAAGCCCTTTCCGCATGGATGACATGGAAATGCGCAGTAGTTAACGTTCCGTTCGGAGGAGGTAAAGGGGGCATTATATGCAATCCGGCGCAAATGTCGCTTGGTGAATTGGAGCGTATGACTCGCCGATATACTGCGGAACTTATTGATTTCATTGGGCCAGACAAAGATGTTCCGGCTCCTGATATGAACACAAATGAGCAGACCATGGCTTGGATCATGGACACGTATTCCATGCATGCCCGCCATACCGTGACGGCAGTTGTGACGGGAAAGCCCGTTGCCTTGGGTGGATCGCTGGGACGACGGGAAGCTACGGGCAGAGGTGTTCTTTTTTGTGTTAACGAGGCGATTAAGAGATTCGGTCTGACTCCGGAGCAAACAACCGTCGTTGTTCAGGGATCTGGCAATGTTGGCGGCATTGGCGCCCAGTTGATGTATGAGCAAGGTTATAAAATTATTGCCATTTCCGATGTTGGTGGCGGAATTTATAATCGTGAAGGCCTAAACATACCTCATGTCCTGGAATACCTTCAAAAAAATAGAACCTTAGAGGAATATCCGGGGGCGGAACAGGTGTCTAATAAAGACCTGCTGGAGATCGAGTGTGACGTTCTTACACCGTGTGCGACTGAAAATCAGATAACTTCTGAAAACGCTGATCGGATCAGGTGTAAGATTTTGGCAGAAGGAGCTAATGGGCCGACTACACCTAAAGCTGATAAAATCCTGCATGACAAAGGTATTTTCGTTATCCCTGACATCCTTGCAAATGCCGGCGGCGTTACCGTTTCATATTTTGAATGGGTACAGGACCGTATGGGCTATTTTTGGCAGGAAAGTCAGGTAAATGCCAGACTTGAGGAAAAAATGGTCGCAAGTTTTAATGAACTTTGTCACTATGCGGCCAAACACGATGTCGATACACGGACCGCAGCTTACATGTTAGCTATTGACCGGGTTGCATATGATACACGTATGCGTGGAATTTACGCCTGAAGAAAATTTACGTAATGTATTAAAAATGCTTGATTTTACGTTAGAGTTAGGTTAAGGTCATAGCAATGATGTATTGGGATAACAGGCATTTTTTGCGCTGACGTGCAATACTTTCTATAATTTTGCGGTTATTGACTTATGTTTTGCAAGATACGTTAAATGACTAATGCCATTATAATTGGCGTGGTTTGTAGCGTATGTGATACCTGAGTAGCCTTTTGAAATATTGATTTATCATGTTTTGGGGCTACAAATTGAAATTTAATTTTTTATTTCGGCGGAGGACTATGATGAAACTCGCTTACAGAGTATATATTGTAACGCTTGTCTTGTTAACTTTTGTCTTTGCGGCTTCTGCGCAAGATGTAAAGAACGCAAGATCGGCAAAAGACGACAGAAATACAGCGCCAACTGTTGGAACGGGAGGGCCTGTCGGTGGTCCGACAGGTCTGTTTACTGTTTATGACGGACAAACCTTGCGCAAAGGTGAGTTCACATTTAGCGCTGCATACAGTAATTATGACCGCGACCCGGGCAATGCGGATTTTTCTGAAGTGCCCATCAGCTTTCAAATTGGTTTGTCAGACAATTTCGAAGTGTTTTTTAATACTGATGCTTACAGAGCGGTGAAGGTTAATTCGCCAAACAGCTTATCTGGCTTTTACCTTCCTAATTCCCGTTTGAACGGAACTAGCGGCCCTGCGATTATCCTTGCTCCTTCAGGACCAGGAACTGGACCGTTTGAAAATATTGCAGTTTACCGGCCAACGGGCACACAGCCGTTTGTACAGTTTCCGTATGTAGGCGGCAGTGCAGGAAACTTCGGCTTGCAATTCTCAGGCCCTTCATTTGGTTTTCCTGCGAACACAAACGCTACATTGGGACCGCCGACTGCCGGTGGAAATGGTGCGGATAATTTTCCGGGTATCGGATCTGTCTATGGCAGCATACTTCCAGGCTTTGCATTAAGAACCGTTTGCACTAACGGTGCGGCAACATGTCCTGGTGCAGCTACTGCCCCAAGTGTGATCGTATTGGCCCCGAGTTATTTGCCGGATGCCCCATTCATAAACCGAACCTATGGTGAATCCGCATTCAGTACTTTTTCTGTTGGTGCTAAATGGCGTTTTACCGGTGTCACCAAGCCATACGGCATAGGTCTGACCGGCTTCTATCGTTTTTATGCAGACAATGCGAAGGACTTTAGTGGTTTCAACCAGCTTCAACGTGGAGCCAGCCCCGGTGCCAGCCGCGGCGACGTAGGCTTGACATTTTTTGCTGATGCTCGCTTGAGAAAGTGGGTGAACATTTCAGGCAACGTTGGTTATACTTACAATAGTAGTGTAAAGGGCGATTTTCCCGGCGGAACTTTTACACTTTTGGATCGTCCGAATGAATTGCTTCTTTCAGGCGGTTTAGACTTTCCGGTAAATAAGTTTTTTCAGCCCATTGCTGAATTCCGCTATCTGAAATATGTTGGAGGCCGAACACCAAACTCGTTTGAAAATGATCCATTAGACGGGATTATCGGGGCTCGTGTTTTTCCAGCACGATGGTTTGGTTTTGGGGCGGCCTATCGTTACAACTTTAACCAGCAGGACAAGGACAGCTTTGATGAAGACACTACAAGTACGAGCAGTGCTTTGGTTCCTTGTAATAATGCTGTTGCAAATAGTGGCTGTGTCTCCACAACAATTACTACATCATTCAGAGGAGTTCCTCCTGGATTTAATCCTTCTTCTGATCCGCACGGGTTTATTTTGCAGGCTTTTATAGGCAGACGAAATAAACGCCAGGCCGAAGTGCTTAACATTCCAGCTAATGTTACCGCACTTACATTAAGTGATTCGGAAATCAAGTTGGGCTGTAAACCGGGATTCGTTCCGAAAGAAGGCCAGACTTGTAATGACAGCAGCTCTGTCAATGTATCAACAACCGCTGTGGATACAGAAAACGACGTACTTACTTATAACTACACTGTTTCTGGTGGACGTGTTGTCGGAACTGGTGCAAATGTCTCATGGGACGTTGGCGGCCTTCAGCCGGGCACCTACACGATCACAGCCGGTGTTGATGATGGTTGCGGATTGTGCGGCAAGACCGAAACAAAAACGATCACTATTGCTGAATGCGACTGTATTCAGGCTTGTAACTGCGGAACCTTGTCGGTCACCGGCCCTGCCGGAACTACCGATCCAGGCAGCACTATGACATTCACCGCTAACCTTAGCGGCGGAAGTGCTTCACCGACCTACAACTGGACCGTTTCAGCCGGAACGATCGAATCCGGACAGGGAACTCCGAGCATTACTGTCGCAACCACCAGTGAAATGGCGGATAGCAATGTAACAGCGACAGTTCAGCTTGGCGGACTTGATCCGGCATGTAACTGTCCTAGCACTGCATCGGAAACGGGCGGCATCGCTCCAAAGCCGCAGCCAAGGCTGATCGATGAATTTGGCAAACTTCCGAATGATGATATTAGAGGTCGTTTGGATACGTTCTTTGCAGAATTGCAGAACAATCCAAACAATCAAGGCTATATCATTAACTACGGAACGGATGCTGAAATTGCGGCACGTGAGAAGATCATCACGAACCACATCAATTTCCGTAAATTCGATCGCAGCCGTATTACCCTTGTGAGGGGCGGAGATACAGGTGAAGGCGTTAAGACTAAGGCCTATCTGATTCCGCCGGGAGCTGCTAATCCTAATCCATAGGATGCTTAAGCTTTACATCGTATTTTGATGTGAACATTTAAAAGCTAACGAGGTTTCAATTCGGAACCTCGTTAGCTTTTTCCATTTGAGATCAAATTTTGAGTTGACATGTCAATTGTGTAGAATACAGATAGAATTACGGTTGAGATGTTCCATCCCTATTGTTATCAATTTTATATAAGTCATTACGTGTAAACTTTCCGGCATGTTTTTTCATCTGAACAAATAGAAAGCAGTGTTTAAGCGTTTTTCATGTCCGGCTGCTTTGAACAGAATTACAATCTAACAGTATGAATATTATTTTACGGCTTAAAGATGGTTTAACAGTTCTGACACTGTTGGCAGTGGTCTCACTATCTTCGTCAATTGCTACATTGGCCGATGGCAATATATTTAAGGATCGGGACGACCTTAGCGAATGGTCAGTGGTCGGCCCCAATGGCGGTGACGTCCGTACAATTACCATTGACCCAAAGGATAAAGACCGCCTTTACATCAGCACTTTCGACGGGCAGATACATACATCCGCTGATGGTGGAAAGACTTGGAGCCTGCTCGTTAATTTGAATAAGCCTCAATTGGTGCTGGATCAACTTATTGTTGACAGCCGTAATTCTAAGATCATCTATACTTCAGGCAATAGAGGAAAGCTGGCCGGCGGTTTTTTTAAGACAACAGATGGCGGCATTACCTGGAAAGAATCGAAAGATTTAAGAAAAGAAGCCATTCATGCAATGAGCCAGGCGACAGATGATCCGAATGTGCTTTTTGTGGGAACGACGAATGGAGTTTGGGTTTCACGAAATTCTGGCGATGACTGGAATCAGATCTCGTCTTCCACGATGCCGGTCAATTTGAATTCGATGGCGGTTGATCCGCGCCGGAACACTACAATTTATGCCGGGACCAATTGGCGCCCATACAAATCTACGGACGGCGGGCAAAGCTGGCGATTGATCAAAGACGGTATGATCGATGATTCGGATGTTTTTGCCGTCACCATTGACCCGCGCAATTCAGAACATATTATTGCGTCAGCTTGCAGCGGAATATATGAATCGGTTAATGGCGGTGATAAATGGGCAAAGATACAAGGTATACCTTCTCAATCCCGAAGAACTCGCGATATTGTTCAGCACCCGACAATTGCCGGCACAATTTATGCGGCAACAACGGAAGGATTTTGGCTTTCTACCAACGGCGGTAAAGCGTGGAGTTTGACAACATCACGCAATGTGGAAATAAATTCAATTGCCGTCCATCCGGCATTGCCCGACCGGGTTTTTATCGGGACGAACAATTATGGCGTCATGGTTTCGAATGACGGCGGTAAGAATTTCACGCAAACCAATGACAATTTTACAAGCCGGTTTACTTACTCTATCACGCCTGATATCTCGAAACACGACCGCCTCTATGCTACGACGCAAAATACATCAACGAGCGGAGGTTTTTTCTTTACAAGTGATGACGCGGGAAGGAACTGGGTGCAGGCAAAAAATCTGGACATTAATCGTATATCGCCTTTTGCCTTGCTTCAGGATCGTGTAAATTCGGACCAGATGTATCTTGGAACAAATGTTGGGATATTTAGTTCGGCTGATCGTGGAAATTCCTGGACACTCCTTATTGAGCCTAAACCGGTAAAAAAGGCCCCGGCAAGAAAAATGCCAGTAAAAAAAGGAGCGAATACTAAAGTGGCCGTGAAAGCTAAACCGGTGCCGACAATACCAGAGCCGGTTTTGGGGCCGAAGGTCATACCTGCAATTAATGAAAAGGTAAAAGTACTGGCTTATACTGAGGATGATAAAAATGGAATTTTTGCGGGTACTGACAATGGTCTCTTTCGCTCTTACGACGTTGCAAAGGGATGGGAAAAACTATCCTTCGGTGATGGATTAAATGAAAATGTATTTGCGGTCCATACATCACCACTCGTTCCCGGAACGATTTGGGTTGGCACCGCCAGTTCTGGTTTGCTGGTATCTACAGATGACGGTAAAACCTGGTCAAAAACCGAAGGAATTCCGCAGAATATTCCCATAAGCTCGATCGCATCCGATCCGAAAAGACCGAATTATATTTACGTAGGCACCATACAGGCTTTCTATTTGAGCCGTGACGGCGGCCGGACATGGAAACATCGGGGCGGCAATCTACCACTTGGAAATTATGCAAGTATTCTGATTAACCCAAATAATACCGATGAGATATATGTTGGAAGTTCATTGGAAAACGATGGCGGGGTCTTTTTCTCCGACGATGCGGGTATGAAATGGCACAGAGTCGATTCCAAAGAAATGAAACTGCCAAGCAGGCGCGTATGGGCTATGGCATTTGATCCGAGCGACCCGAATCGGATATTTGCTGGGTCACATTCATCAGGTGTTTACCGAATCGACTTAAAGCGCGATGCTGCAGAAAACCTAAAGGCAAATGCGGAAAAAGCTGCATCGGGAAATTGATTTCATTTTTAATTAAAATTATCGGGACGGTTTTCGAGCCGTCCCTTTTTGTTTCCAGCTATGAAGTTATAAAATAGAATTCTATAATCTGAGAAGTCAGGGGCAAGCATTTGGTAAAGCAAAAGATCGACTGTCGTGATATGGAATTGAATCAAACATTGCGGGTAGAAAGTCTATCATTTGGGGAAATTCCAGGCCAATCTAAACTTTTTGTCGAATACCAAAATGACCCGCTTTCCTTAAAAAGATATTATCCTTCAGTTGTCACATCTCATACAGAAATTGCGAATAGAATCCCCGAGGTTTTAGAGAATTACAAGGCTGACCGTAATGCACTTTGCGATGCGCTTTTGGAGATAAATCAAAATCTCAACGGGTCTGAGAAAACATTTAGCCACATTGCATTATTGCGTCAGCCGGATACTGTTGCTGTAGTTACAGGACAGCAGGCGGGGCTTTTCTCCGGCCCACTATATACCATTTACAAGGCTCTTTCGGCCATAAAAGCAGCTGAATGTCTGCGGGGGCGAGGGTTTAATGCGGTGCCTGTTTTTTGGGTGGCCACAGAAGACCATGATTTTGAAGAAGTTTCAAAAACATTTGTGCTTGCCGGAAAAGGAGAGCTTGCTGAAATTAAAAATGAACCGAAGCGATACTACCAAAACCTTCCTGTCGGATATGTAGAGCTTGAAGATTCTATAAATAATACGATAGAAGAATTATTCAGCGATCTCACCAATACAGAATTTTCGGAAGAAATTCGTGGGTTAATAACAGAAAGTTGGGTGCCGGGAGCTTATTTTGGTGATGCCTTTGGAGCGTTATTAACCAGACTCCTAGGGCATTACGGTTTAATAATTTTATGCCCGTTAAATAAAGAATTAAAACGTATTGCAGCTCCTATTTACGTGGATGCAATTAAAAGATCAGCAGAGATAGTAGCGGCCTTGCGCAATAGAAGTGAGGAGTTGAGTAAGGATGGTTATGAAGCTCAGGTATTGGTCGGCGAAGATTATTTTCCTTTATTTTGGCACGGAGATGACGATGCCAGAAACGCCCTCAAGAAAAATTCTTTGAACAAATTTAAGACCAAGGACGGGAACATCGAATTTACATTGGATGAATTGGCTGACATTGCTGAAAAAGAGCCATTCAGGTTTAGTCCGAGCGTTGTTTTGCGCTCGGTCGTTCAGGATTATATTTTGCCAACCATTTGTTATTTTGGCGGTGCTGCGGAAATTTCTTATTTTGCACAGAGTGGGGAAGTATATCGCATACTTAACAGGCCGCTAACTCCAATACTTCACCGGCAGAGTTTTACGTTGGTGGAACCAAAACACGCCAAAACCCTCAATCGTTATGATTTGAATTTTGCAGATCTTTTTGACGGCCTCGATGTGGTCATGCCCCATATCGTCGAGAGATATTTGAATAAAGCGACGGCAGAAGTATTCTCAGATGTTGAAGAAAAGATCAATATGGAATTAGATAAACTCGATCAAAGTCTTTCGCTGCTCGACTCGACTCTTGCCGAAAATCTGGTCAACAGGCGAATAAAGATGACCTATCACATTGGTGCGCTTCGAAAGAAATTTCATCGTGCTCAAGCATTTCAAAATGAAACGGTCAGCCGACAAGTAGAAAATTTATTTACGGCCCTTTTACCCCACAAACATTTGCAGGAGCGCTCGTTAAACGTCACGACATTTCTTGACCGATACGGGCTCAATATTATCGATTGGATTTACGATTCCTTAGACTTAAATGATAAAGGCCACCGCATAATCTATTTGTAAGATGAATAAAATCAGGCTTTTACCAGATATTTTGGCAAACCAGATAGCGGCTGGAGAGGTGGTCGAACGCCCCGCGTCGGTTATTAAAGAACTTGTCGAGAACGCTATAGATGCCGGTGCGACAAGAATTCAGATAGAAATTGAGCTGGGCGGAAGGCGTTTGATGAAGGTTGCTGATGATGGTGTAGGCATGGCTCGTGACGATGCTGTCCTTGCATTTGAACGGCATGCGACATCTAAGATCCAAACCTTGGATGACTTGTCAAAGATCGGGACACTTGGATTTAGAGGAGAAGCCCTTGCTTCGATCGCGTCAGTTGCAAAAATAGAATTGACCACGAAATTGGAGGAAGACACTACAGCAACCAGAATACTAATAGAAGGCGGCAGGCTTATCGATGTAAAAGATGCTGCGAGAACCAATGGCACGACGATCATTGTGCGGGATCTGTTTTTTAATACACCGGCCCGCCGCAAATTCATGCGTTCAGAGGCTACGGAAAATTATCATCTTGCAAGCATAGTTACACACTATTCATTAGCCCATCCCGAGATCGCCTTTAACATGACAAATAATGGACGGGAAGTTTTACGTGTTTCGCCGGCGAAAGATCTTCGTGAACGGACATTTCAGATTTTTGGTGCGGGAATGCTGGAAAGCCTTTTGCCCGTGTCGGGTGGGCGTGAATTTGTCGCAAAAGTTTCGGGTTTTGTATCTGCCCCACGGGAACGTCGTACTACACGCGACGCCCAGTATTTCTTTGTCAATCAACGATATGTACGTGATAAGACAATTGCAGGCGGGTTGCTTGAAGGTTTTCGTTCGGTCTTACCGCATGGTGTCTATCCGGTGGCTTTTCTATTTGTTGAAGTGCCTGTCGAGGAGATCGATGTAAATGTACATCCGGCAAAGACGGAGATCAGATTTAGACGTAATGAAGCTGTGAAGGATGTAATTGCCGAGGCAATACGTAATTCGTTGGCAAAAGCCGGAATCGTGAGTGACTCGGTTACGCCTTGGCAAAATGAAGTGGAGAAGAACACAATTAATGACACATTGATTGTGGCGGAAGTGGAAGATGGTTTTTCGCAGCCACACATTGAGTTTCAGGCTGTGTCAAATGAATCCCAGGATTTTTTTTCCACGTCAACGCATGTTTCCACATCCGAAAACGGTATATCTTCAGAGACAACATTTGTGGAAGATGGACATGTTTCACCGGCTTCCAATTTCTTTTCCAACGATTTTGAACAAGCCGCGCAGATTCGAACAACAGAGATCTCGTCTTCCGATGTGATACTAAATCACTCGAACCGCGATCCCCAGTTCGTAATAGAAATGCCGCCAGTCGATTCGGCTGAAAAACTTGTGACTTCCGTCGAAGTCGATAGTATCGCCAAATCGAAAATACGTCCTATTGCTCAGCTTCACGACAGCTTTATCATCGCGGTTGATGACGAAGGTTTGCTTCTTATAGATCAACATGTCGCGCATGAAAGAATTCTATTCGACAAATATCGCCAAAAAGAGACTATGCGGGAGATCGAATCTCAGAATCTTCTTTTACCTGAAACGATAGATTTGTCACCTGCCCAAGCCGAGGCATTTCAATTAGTTGCCGGTGAACTGGAATCACTTGGGTTTAATACAATGCAGCTATCCGGAAGGACCGTGGCAATTAAGTCAGTACCTACTGACCTGCCTCCATCTGAAGCAAGAAACCTGTTTGCTGAAATTCTCGACACGATCGAAATAGAAAAACGCGGAGACGCAAAATCCACATTTCGCGACCACATTGCAGCTAGCCTTGCCTGTAAGGCCGCAGTGAAAATAAATATGAAGCTTTCAACTGAAAAAATGCATTGGCTGATCGACCGCCTCTTGTTGACTTCCTCACCAACGACATGCCCACATGGCCGTCCGGTAATATTGCGTTTGACCATGAAAGATATTGAACGCGGATTTCACAGGACCTAAACCCGAAAACTAAAACTCCCAGTATTAGAGATAGTCAGATTGGCTCTTTGCCAATGCGAGATCGAGCTATATAAATAAGCAATTGGAACATGAAGTTATAAAGTTAAAACAATGTCCTTAGAAAATACAATAGCTGAAAAAACGGACAATCCGCAGTTGATAAGAGTTATTGGCGTACCGGGTGCAACCGCCCTCAATATGATCGATATGATCGGTGTCGGGCCTTTCATAACTATGCCGTTGATCATTGTTGCAATGGGCGGGCCGCAGGCAATGCTCGGTTGGATCTTTGGAGCACTTCTTGTTATTTGCGATGGGCTCGTTTGGGCAGAACTTGGGGCCGCGATGCCCAGATCAGGCGGTCCCTATAATTATTTGCAGGAAATTTACGGTGAAAATAAATTCGGGCGTTTAATGTCTTTCCTATTTATCTGGCAGCTAACATTTTCAGCCCCGCTTTCTATCGCGTCTGGTTGTCTCGGCTTTGCTCTTTATGCGACGTATGCTTTTCCGGGATTGGACGTCAGCTTTTTTTCACAGACCTACGCTTTGCAGATACCATTTCTCGGAGAATTGACGGCTAGCCTGGGAGCTTCATATGGAACTTTTGTGGCAATCGGTGTGTGTATATCTTGCGTATTTTTGCTTTATAGGAAGATCACAGTAATAGAAAAATTTTCAAAGTTTTTGTGGGTAGGTGTAATTATAACGATCGTTTGGATCATCTACGCCGGACTTACTAACTTTAACCCTGCTCTTGCTTTTGATTTCCCCCCAGATGCTTTTACACTTCGGCCGGAATTTTTTCTTGGTCTTGGTTCTGCTTTGCTTATTGCTGTATATGACTATTGGGGCTATTACAATGTGAATTTTTTCGCCGGTGAGGTCAAAGATCCGGGAAAGACAATTCCCCGGTCGATCATGCTTTCGATCGCACTAGTTGCGTTGATCTATATCGTAATGAATATTTCCATTTTGGGAGTGATCCCGTGGCGTGAGTTTGGCGAGACGGCAAATTCTGATGCTCGCCGGTTTGTTATCTCATCATTTATGGAAAGACTTTACGGGCCGACGGCGGGAATTATTGCGACCCTTCTGATCATGTGGACAGCATTTTCGTCAGTTTTTTCATTACTTTTAGGTTATTCACGCGTGCCTTATGCCGCGGCCTTGGACGGAAATTACTTTAAGATTTTTTCTAAGATCCATCCAAAACATAAGTTTCCTTACATCTCGCTTTTGATAATGGGCGGGATCGCCGCGATGTTTTGCTTCTTGAAACTTGCCGACGTGATAGCTGCACTCGTAGTTATTCGCATTATTGTTCAGTTTTTGGCGCAGATTATTGGAGTGATGATACTGCGGCGTACAAAGCCGGATATGCCGCGTCCTTTCAAAATGTGGCTTTATCCTATACCAGCATTGATCGCTATCCTTGGGTTTTTATACGTGCTGTTTGCCCGGCCGAATTTTCAAAAAGAGGTTCGTTATGCAGCGGTTTTGATTACTGTCGGCCTGATAATTTACTTTCTCCGTTCTTACCGTAGAGGCGAATTCCCATTTAATAGGAATCCGGAAATTATAGCAGAAAGCTAAATATGTGTTTTCAATGAAAAATATGTGTCAAGTTCTAAAATATTCACTCACTTTCGTTTTTGGTTTTGCCCTTATTTTATCCGCATTGTCTCTTAATGCGAAGGCCCAGGTCCGCCCTATCTACGATCAAGGCACACTTGGACTGGTTCAAATTCTGAAACGAATTAATACAACAGCAAGTGTAATGATGATCGGTGCTCACCCGGATGATGAGGATACAGCTTTGCTGGCATATTTGGCACGCGGTGAAAATGCCAGAACCGCCTATCTTTCTCTGACCCGGGGCGATGGTGGGCAGAATATTCTTGGATCAGAACTTGGTGAATCATTGGGAATTATCAGAACCGAAGAACTTCTGCAGGCGAGAGAACTAGACGGGGCAGAACAGTATTTTACCCGAGCCTATGATTACGGTTTTTCGAAAACATTGGATGAGGCGAAGCGGAAATGGGATGAAAAGGTCATTCTTTGCGATGTTGTGCAGGCAATCAGGACTTTTCACCCGCTAGTGGTCGTGTCTCAATTTTCCGGAACGCCGAATGACGGCCACGGACAGCATCAGTACTCTGGATATATTTCGCCGCTTGCCGTTAAGGCAGCCGCTGACATTGGACAATGTAAGGAATCTGGGCCGACCTGGGAGGTGCGGAAATTTTATATGCGGCACCGCGGAGCTGGCGAACCTACAATCCGCATTAATACCGGTAAATATGCCACTCTGCTTGGCCGGTCATATTTCGAAATTGCAATGGAAGCTCGTAGTCAGCATAAATCGCAAGAGCAAGGCGTATTGGAACTCAAGGGTGATCAATTTTCAGGATTGGATCTGGTGAATCTTACAAAAGTTCAGAGCGAGACAAGCATTTTTGATGGGATTGACATTTCTGTTCAGCCGGCCAACAGCGCGGTTGCTGAAAGTACGGACAAAGTGTTACGGGAGTACGATCCGAATAATCCGCAAAAGATCGCAGCATTGCTCGGTGATGGATATTCGGCAAACCAAACAACTCTTGGGCCAATTCGAAAGGATAAAGACCGCGAACTTAAAGAGGCAATAAAACTAGCGGCCGGCGTTCGTATTGATGCTTTATCAGATAATGAAACTGTTGTGCCGGGTGAACATTTTGGGGTTGCCGTAAAAATATTCTTCCCGTCAAATGAAAATATAACAGTCAAAAATATCTCCTTGGAAGGATGCCAATCGTCGAAGATCGCGCAGCCAGAAGCAAATCCGAATGTATTCCGTCGGGAGACAGCAACCGAATCGGCTTATTTTGACGCTTTCACAGTAAAAAATGTACAAATAACACAACCATATTGGCTTGTGGAAAAACGAAATGGCGATTTATTTAACTGGCAAAATGCTGACAGCACAACCTTACCTTTTCAAATTTCTCCATTTAATGCTGTAGTTGAATTCGAGATATATGGAAAGCCTTATCGATTCTCTCAACATGTGGAGTACCGATTTGCCGAGGCCACACGCGGTGAAATTCGTCGTGAATTCAACGTTGTTCCAGCGGTTTCCGTAAGCCTTGGCGAGGATTTTATTATCGTCCCGGCCGGCATAAAACAACGAAAAATAACGATCATAATGAATGTCAAAAACAATGCTGTAAATGGATCGAAAGGGTTGGCGAGCCTTAATTTGCCGAAAAATAGTGGTTGGAAAATATCGCCTGAATCGCAGCCCTTCGAGCTAACGAAAAAAAATGAAACAGTCGCTGTTATGTTTACAATAACCATTCCGTCTAACACAAAAAATAACAGTTACCCCGTTTCAGCAAAAGCGGTTACAGCTGACGGCAATTTCACGCAAGGAATGAATACAATTGATTACCCGCACATTCAGACTCATCGTTTCTACACTGATGCAGAAACAAAAGTTGCAGTAATGGATTTGAAAACTGTTCCTGTGAAGATCGGTTACGTTGCAGGCAGCGGCGACAAAGTGCCGGAAGCAATTGCCCGAATGGGCTTGACAGTTACTATGTTAGACGAAAAGGAATTAACGATCGGCGATCTTTCCAGCTATGATGTTATCGTTGTTGGCATTAGGGCATCGGAAGTTCGTCCTGATTTTGCCGCGAATAATAAAAAACTGCTTGAATTTGCTGGAAATGGCGGCACTTTGATAGTTCAATATCAGCGTCCCGTTTACGCACAACAAGGTCTGGCCCCGTTTCCGGTGCAGATGGGGCCACGTGTGGTGGATGAAAATGCAAAGGTCACTATTCTCCAGCCTGAAAATCCGGTATTTAATTTTCCTAACAAAATCAGCGATACGGATTTCGAAGGCTGGGTGCAGGAACGAAATCTTTATAACTTTTCAACATTTGACGACAAATACACCCCTTTGCTTGAGTCGCACGATGCCGGAGAACCTGAAAACAAAGGTGGTTTGGTGATCGCGGACATTGGAAAAGGCAAATACGTTTATTGCAGCTATTCGATGTTCAGACAGCTTCCAGCCGGTGTCCAGGGAGCATATCGGCTTTTTGCAAATTTGCTGAGTTTGTCCAGGCGAAAAAATAGTTGACATAATCTCTCCGAAAAAGCTTGACATTTGTGTTGTGGATAATCTAATTTAATTAGCATTAGTTTGATCTATACAATGCAGTCCAGAAACTTTACCAGCTTTAGCTTTTATTACTTTTACTTTTATAGTGAAGCGGCTGAAGTTTGGATTGAAGAAGAGTAAGTTCTAAAGCAATAAATCCAAAATGAAAGCCGCGAAACAGAAAAGTTCGCGGCTTTTTTTTGCTTTTGTTGATGTTATATGACGGAGGAAGAAATGAACCTTAGTGAATGCAGAAAAAAAATAGATTCTATCGATACGGAGATACTTTCACTCCTTAACCGGCGTGCTGAAGTTGCCAAATACGTCGGGTTACTGAAGGCACGGGCCGGTCTCCGAATCATTGATCACGAGCGGGAGGCCATGATACTTCAGAAGGTTTCGAGGGAGAATCCGGGCGAACTCTGTGATGACGCAGCCGCGAGAATTTATCAGCAGATCTTGCGTGAATCCCGTCAGATACAAATCGAGGTCCGTGCAAACCTGGCCCGCAACGGAGAATTATCTAAATGAGCTTAGTGGCGATACAAGGAGTCGAGGGATCGTATAGCGAAGAGGCGACGAGAATATTACTTGGCGATGATGCGAAGATACTTGAATGTGTAGATTTCGAAGCAACTTTTTCAGCAATTGAGCTTGGAAACGCTAAGTGGGCCGTTGTGCCGGTGGAAAATAATATTGTCGGTGCAATTGAAACGCCTCAAAGATTGTTAAAACGTAGTGGATTGAGAATCCTTGACCGTTTACCGCTTGAGGTCAATCACGTCCTGGTTGGAACAAACGATTCGAAGTTTGAACAACTAGCCGCAGTTAGATCGCATGTCGAGGCGCTTAAGCAATGCAGTCGATTTTTTTTCGTGAATTCGCATTTGACGCAGGTGATCGGTGCAGACACTGCATCGAGCATTCGAAGAATTGTAGAAGAAGACATTTCTACCAACGCTGCGATTGGAAGCCGCCGGGCCGCCAAACTATATGAAGCTAAAGTCCTGTGCGAAAACATTACGGACGGTATTGAAAATTGGACGACATTTTATTTGATAGGCAATTAATACAACTGGAGAAAATAATGCTGGATACTTGGACAATTGGAAAAGCGAGTGGAAATGAAGCTAACTCTATAAGACCAAAAGGCTTGCCGCCATTGGTTTCGCTCAATCCTTTAGATCGGACGATAGTTTGGGTTGGCGGCGTTCCGATCGGTCGGGACGGAGCTGTCGTGATCGCCGGGCCATGCTCGGTTGAATCAAGAGAGCAGGTCCTAGACACTGCCTGGGCCGTAAAGCATAGCGGTGCAGTGATGCTTCGCGGCGGGGCTTATAAACCGAGAACTTCACCTTATGATTTTCAAGGCCTTGGCGAAGAAGGGCTGCGATTTCTACGCGAAGCCGGTGATGAAACGGACATGCCGGTCGTCACTGAAATAATGAGCGAAGATGATGTTGAATTAGGATGTGAGTACGCTGACATGATTCAGGTCGGAGCCAGGAATATGCAGAATTTTGCTCTGCTTAAAAAGCTTGGAAAAGCCGGAAAACCTGTGCTGCTAAAGCGCGGAGCATCCGCGACGGTCAAGGAATGGCTTTCCGCGGCCGAATATATTCTTTACGGCGGAAATGAAAATGTGGTCTTATGCGAACGTGGCATCAAAACTTTTGATAATAGTTTGCGGAATACGCTTGATCTGGCTGCTGTTGCATTGGTTAAGGAAATGACTCACTTACCGGTGATAGTCGATCCATCACATGCGACCGGCAAAAGGAGCATAATCTCCGCGACTGCAAAAGCCGCTTTGGCCGTTGGTGCTGATGGAATTATTGTGGAGGTGCATCCGCAGCCTGAAAAAGCGTGGTCTGATGGGGAGCAGTCGCTGACGTTCGATAATTTTGCCGATCTGATGGCCAATTTGCGGACTCCACTCCGTCCGATTCATGTTTGCAGAGAAATGTCTGTTACGGCTTGAGGTTTTAGCTAAGTGTCAGAACTGGTTATTCAATCGAGATCAATATGTCTCCAGCGGCGACGGTTGCTCCTTCAACGATTTTAATATCTTTGATGATGCCGTCTTTTGGTGATTTTAGTTCGTTTTGCATTTTCATCGCTTCTACAACGATAATGCCCTCGCCTTTTTTTACCTCTGCACCTTTTTCGACCAAAATACGCACCACTTTGCCAGGCATAGCTGTTTTTATTTCAGCTACGCCATCGGCATGAGTATCGTTCCCGCTCGTTGAGCGAAGGCGTTTTGGATCGGTCAGCTCGATTTCCAGCTCATGGTTCCCGGCCCGAACAATAGATTGATCACTTACTTTTTTCTGTGGCGCAACAAAGATCTCGTGTATCTTGTTTTTGTGTTTGAGAAGATAGACATTCGGTTCGGGAGTCGAAGCTTCGACTTCATATTTGCGCCCATCAATGTCGGCAAAAACTTTTTCACCGTCACGTTTTATCTCAATTTGATAGTTGGTATCGCCGGTCTCGGCGTGAAGTTTCATTATTGTGTTTGAAAAGCGCAAAACGGGCGGGAAATACCTCACCCGTTTCAAGCTTTAGTTTGTTTATGCAGCACTTGATTTTACCTTATTTGGCTGGGGCGTTACGCGCAAATACGGTTTTATGGTCTTCCATCCGGCGGGGAATTTTTCTTTGGCCTGTTCGTCTGTCACGGCTGGAACTATAATGCAGTCGTCACCGTCTTTCCAATTCACCGGTGTCGCAACGCTATAATTCGCTGTTAATTGAAGCGAATCGATCACGCGGAGAACTTCGTCAAAATTCCTGCCAGTGCTTGCCGGATAAGTGATCATCAATTTGACCTTTTTATCCGGTCCGATAACATAAACTGACCGAACGGTAAAAGTATCGCTGGCGTTCGGATGTATCATATCGTAAAGATCTGAGATCGCTCTATCGGAATCTGCAATAACAGGGAAATTGAGTGCAGTGCCCTGTGTTTCTTCGATGTCTTTTGCCCATCCGGCATGTGAATCGAGCGGATCGACACTGAGGCCGATCATTTTGACATTTCGCTCGTCAAATTGCGGTTTCATTTTGGCCGCCATACCGAGCTCTGTCGTGCAAACCGGCGTGTAATCCTTCGGATGTGAGAACAAAACGCCCCAGCTATCGCCGAGCCATTCGTGAAAATTGATCGTTCCCTGCGTAGTTTCTGCGGTGAAATCAGGTGCATTATCACCAAGTCTGATAGTCATGTCTTACCTCCTTTAAATTTGTAAAGATATAATAGCAAACAGAGCATACAAACTGAAACAAATTATGCGGTTGAATCATGAACTTCACCAGCCGGCTCTGAAATATCCTTGCGAATCCTAAGCAATGATATCTTTTTGTCGTCAGCTTGTCTGATCTCGACCTCAAGTCCATTTAAGTACAATACTTCACCTATTTTTGGCACATAGCCCGCCTCACTGGTAACAAGTCCAGCTATGGTTGTGAAATCGTCATCAATTATTTCGATATCGAAGAGGCGTTCGATCTTATCAATTTCGGTGGAACCGAGTATGTCCCAATAACCGCCCTCGCCTTCTATAATTTCTATTATCTCCTCATCTTCGGTATCTTCATCCTCTATCTCGCCGACAATTTCCTCTAAAATATCTTCGACCGTTACTATTCCGGCAACTCCTCCATATTCGTCGATCACAATTGCAAGCTGCACGTGATTGACCTGCATGCTTTTCAGCAGTTCGGATGCAGATTTGGTTTCCGGTATAAAAAAAGCATCTCGAAGCATATCTTTAATGTCTGCATCTTCTTTGCCCTCTGCCCATGCTTGGAGCAGGTCCCGGACGTAAATAACACCATTAATGTTGTCAATGTTGTCTCGATAGACTGGCAATCGAGAGTATTTTTGCTCGATTATCAGGTCCCGGGCCGCCTTAACGGTCGAATCGATCGAGATAGCACAAATTTCTGTTCTCGGGGTCATTATCTCCCCGGCACGGGTGTCATTAAATTCGACCATCGATTCGATCAATTCACGCTCGTTCTCCTCAAATATACCTTCGGCCTCACCAACTTCCATCAGTGCCTGGAAATCGTCGGTATTATCATCGGATCTCTCGTCAGAAAAATCCGGTGATATTGATGAATCGAGCCTTTGCTGTTCTTTTGAGCGAAAAAACGAAGCGAATGGTCCTGTGATCACCGAAGCGATAGAATATATCGGCCGCACTATTGGCAGGAGAAATAGTAGTTTTTGTTCAGGATTATTTCGAACAAAAAGCCGCGGTAAAATCTGACGGATCAAAACTGTTGAGCCAAGTCCGATAATAAGGGCGAACAATAAAAGTGCCGCACGACTTTCCACGAATTGCAAAACGATTATGGTGACCAATACTGTAAAAGAAATCAGAAGAACCTGTATTGCCGATGATAACGCAAAGCGGAACCGCGGACGGTTGTCCAGAATTTCCTTTAGAAATTGGGTCGAACGCGGATTAAGGCCTTCTTCAGAATCGGAAGAAAGCCGACGAAGGCTGAGGTCTGATAAATGAGCAAAGGCCAAATCAACGGTCGCTAAAAAAACCAATGCAAACAGGATCACGACGGCAACGACTATCTCAATTTCCATATGCTAATTGAGCTAGATGTTAGAATTCTTATACCTGAAAAGCAAATCATTATTTACTGAGTTGACTAGCCGCATCTTTATCGACGAACCAATAAAGTATCCCGTTTTGAGGTGAAACTGATCGGGCCGGCGGGTCATTTGGCCGAAACGCACCTTCAATAATATTTTTTAGTATAGCGGCTTTTTCTGTGCCCGACGCTAGAAAAGCTGTATTTGCCGCATTATTGATAACCGGAAATGTGAGTGTGAATCTATTTTCTTGAAGTTTTTCGACCCAATTATCGACAGCGATCTTTGATTCTTCGAATAAGGCCTTTGTATTTGGGAACAGGGAAGCAGTATGCCCATCAGTGCCAAGTCCAAGTAATATTAGATCAAAACGTGGAAAACCGTGAAAGAAAGAGGTCGCGCGGTAAGCATAGTCATTAGCTATCTCCGTGGGAATTCCGATCTCAGTCTTCCAGCGATAGATATTTTTTTTATCTATATTCAGCGGTTGAAAAAGAGCCTCATCGGCCATTCGAAAATTGCTTTGCTCATGATCAGGCGGTACATTTCTTTCATCGCCGAAGAAAAAAAATACCTTCCCCCAATCTAAGTTTGCAGAAACAAGCCCACGTAATAAACGCTTTGGAGTTGTTCCGCCGGAAAGAGCAACGGTAAATGTACCATGCTCTTCAATAGACAACCGAGCGGTTTCAACGAAAAATGCAGCCGCTACTTCGCTGAGTTGTTCCGGGCTTTCCGCGATACGAATTTCAGTCATTTTCTTATAAACGAACCAGGATATTTTTCCAGGCGCGTCCGTCATGTTCAAGAAGTGCATCCGAATCTTTCGGGCCCCAGCTTCCAGCTTCGTAATTCGGAAAATCTCGTGGCGGAACCGCTTTCCAGACGTCAAGGATCGGCGTCACGATCGACCAGCTTGCTTCCACCATGTCAGCACGTTGAAAAAGGGTCGCATCACCGATCATACAGTCAAAAAGCAAACGTTCGTATCCTGTGCTGACCGTTTCGGCGAAATGATCTCGATAATTAAAATCCATATCAACGGCCCCCATTTTTACTATAGGGCCTGGAATCTTAGCACCGAAGTGAAGCGTGATACCTTCATCCGGCTGGATATGTATTTCGATCCTATTCGTAGTCAGCCGCTCGATAGGTGTATCTCGAAAAAGTACGAACGGTGCTTTCTTAAATTGAATAATTATACTGGAGTGTTTGTCCGCCATTCGCTTGCCTGTGCGGACGTAAAACGGAACATCGGCCCATCGCCAATTATCGATCGAAAGTTTTAGCGCTGCAAATGTTTCGGTCTTTGAATCTGTCGGGACACTTTCTTCATCACGATAAGCCTTAACTTTTTTGTCGTCGATCGCACCTTCGCCGTATTGTCCGCGAACGGCGCTGTGCAACGCATCTTCCGGAGTAAATGGCTGGATCGCTTTCAATATTTTTGTCTGTTCATCACGCACCGCATTTGCTTCGAATGAAACAGGCGGTTCCATGGCCATAAGCGTGACAAGTTGAAATATATGATTCGGTATCATATCTCTCAACGCACCAGCGGAATCGTAGTATCCGCCGCGTGATTCGACGCCGAGCTTTTCAGCCACGGTTATCTGTACGTGATCGATAAAGTTGCGATTCCAAATGGGTTCGAAAATGCTGTTGCCAAACCGAAAAACCAAAATATTCTGGACGGTTTCCTTGCCAAGATAATGATCGATCCGGTATATCTGCTTTTCCTTTATGATGCTTAACAGATTAGTGTTGAGCTTCTTCGCAGATTCCAGATCGTGTCCAAACGGTTTTTCAAAGATAAATCGCCGCCAATTACCGTTCTCTTCACGGCCGAAGCCATTTTTGACGATCTTTTTTGCGACATTCGCGAACAGATCGGGCGGAATCGCCATATAGTAAAAGAAATTTGCCGGTATCGTATGTTTTGTACAAACTTCTTGCAACAGGCCCTTTAGATCCTGAAAAAGTTTCTTATCATCGTCAAAATCGCCGCCCGTGTAATAGATGCGTTCTTCAAACCAGCCCAACAATTTTTTATCCAACGATTCGCCTACGAATTTTTTCAGGTGGGTGATAATATTCCGGCAAAACTCTTCGGTTTCGATTTCCTGTCGCCCAACACCTACGATCGCAAAATTTTCGGGTAGGAAACCGTCTTTTGCCAAATTATAGAGAGCTGGAAAAAGTTTGCGTTTGGTAAGGTCGCCCGTCGCACCGAAAATTACCATTACACATGAATCAGCAGTTTTAATTGTATCGGCCATAAAGATTCCAGACTAGCATATATGATAAGCCAGTAAATTAAAGATTTCGGATATTTGCATTCTAATAACAACTAGGTCAGATTCCAAGTTGTTGGCGAAGATCAAGCTCACGTTTATTCATTTCTCCATCATCGGTTTCATGGTCGTAGCCACATAAGTGCAGTAATCCGTGAAGAATTAACTGTTTTATCTCGCCTTCGAGTGTTAAACCATTTTCTATGGCTTGTTTTTGACCTTGTTCGGCGGATATTACTATATCGCCCAGATTTGTTCTGTCCGGATCGAATTCATCGGGCTCGTATTGGAATGAGAGAACATCGGTCGTTGTTTTTTTGCCGCGAAACATACCGTTCAGTTCTTTCATTCGACGGTCGGATACAAAAGCTACAGTGAAACTGGTCCCTTCGGCTTCAATTACATTTTTTTTGGCATTCTGCCAAAATAATTGAAGACTCGAAATGTCTAGCTTGAACTTGCGTTGACGATTTACTATCTCAATTGGACTCATTGGTTGAGATTATGGTTGAAAAACCCGCGGCTGTCTTTGGTCCATGCCAAACGTCGGACGTCATTTGCGAGCCGCATCATGTCTTTGACCTTCATTCGGCATTTTCTTCATCGTTTGAATGCTTTTCATAAGCTCTAACTATCATTTGAACGAGCTTGTGACGAACAACGTCTTTGTCGGTGAAATATACGAATTCGATACCTTCAAGGTCTTTTAAGATGATTTCAGCTTCCTTAATGCCGCTTTTTTGACCACGCGGAAGGTCGATCTGTGTACGGTCGCCGGTCACTACTGCTTTCGAGCCGAAACCGATGCGTGTCAGAAACATTTTCATCTGCTCGCTGGTTGTATTTTGGGCCTCGTCGAGAATAATAAAGGCATCCGATAGTGTCCGGCCGCGCATGAACGCTAACGGGGCAATCTCGATAATGCGTTTTTCAAGCATTTTCGTAACTTTTTCCGCATCGACCAGATCGAACAATGCATCGTAAAGCGGTCTTAGATAAGGATCGACCTTTTCCTGCAGATCACCTGGCAAGAAACCAAGTCTTTCGCCAGCCTCAACCGCCGGACGCGTCAATATAATCCGGCTGACCTGCTTTTTGAACAAGGCATCGATCGCCATTGCCACCGCCAGATAACTTTTACCGGTCCCGGCCACGCCGATGCCAAAAACCAGATCGTTTGCCGCAATTGCATCAAGGTATTTGCGTTGATTCGCGGTTTTTGGGGCGACCTGCTTTTTGCCCGCAGGATTAAACCTCGCTTTCAGAAAATAATCCCGCAGATTATATGACCGATCTTCGGCTATCTGTTTAAAAGCGTCACGAAGTTCCTTGTCAGTAAAAGTATTTCCTTCGGCGAACAGGCTCCCAAAATCGCGCAGTATTGTTTCGACAGTGTCGATGTCTGCGGGGTCACCATCGATCAATAACTCGTTTCCACGAGCACCGATGCTTACATCGAGAAGTGTCTCGAGATATTTGATGTTTTGATCCTGAACGCCGAAAAGTGTGTTTAAACCCTGGGACGGAAGTTCTAATTTTCTAAGATTGCTCAAATTGAGTTTTCCATTTCTAAAAGATTTATGTGACAAGTCGAGGCTACTAGAACCGCTCTCGAGTGTCAATATATTTCGATTTTGGTGACGAACCAGATAGATCAAACGTCAACTCTCAAAGCGGCCCGCTGTATGATTTTCAGACCATATAACCTGCCAAAATTGTCTTTTTAATGGCATAGAATTTGCAGATTCTTAAAATAAATAAAGAAAGTGTCTCAAATGTATTCAATTGTAGGGAGGTTTTATGTTCAAGAAATTTATTCGCACTGATGACTTTATGTGTCCTGTGATTCTTTCAGACATTCATGCTACTAGTCCGAACCAGGTTCCGGATCTCATAATCCGGAACGAGCGTAACGAGAAGGTTTCTGCCCAACCAACAAATGACCTATATGACAGGGCACGCGAAATATACTACCGAGCCCAAAGAAACCGCCGTTCCCGTTCAGCGAGTATTCTGTAAATACAGGAAACAGTTATGCCTCGAGGAGATAAAGACAAATATACAGATAAGCAAAAGCGCAAGGCCGAGCATATTGAAAGAAGTTATGTAAAAGGTGGAATTTCACGTGATGAGGCAGAGGCCAGGGCATGGGCAACCTTAAACAAGCAGGATGGCGGTGGAAAGAAAAGCGGGTCGGGCAGAAAAAAGACCACATCAAATTAACTATTCTTCACATCGGCTCGTTGCGAAAAATAAAATGCGTATGATATTCTTACTCCTTTGTTATATCACCTATTTTCTATCTATATAGAGGAGCAATTTATCAGAAATGGCTAATGAAGCAGGCGAGCAGATCGGACGTGTCGTGCAAATCATCGGACCGGTCGTTGACGTAGAATTCACAGATTATTTACCGCCGATCTATCAGGCATTACGTATCACCTCGGAAGGTTTCGATGTGGAAACAACAGTTGATGTCGTATGTGAGGTGCAGCAGCATCTAGGCGAAGGCCGGGTCCGTGCGGTTTCTATGCTACCGACCGACGGCATGGTACGCGGAATGAAGGTCCTCGACCTCGGCGGGCCGATCACTGTGCCGGTAGGCGAAGCGACGTTAGGCCGCGTGATGAATGTTATAGGTGATCCGGTTGACGAACTGGGGCCGGTGAATTCGGAAACGCGTTCATCCATCCATCGCCACGCACCAAGCTTTGACGAACAATCGACATCGCTCGAAATGTTCGAAACGGGTATCAAGGTCATTGACCTTGTCCAGCCTTTTCTTCGTGGTGGAAAGATCGGCCTGTTCGGCGGAGCCGGCGTTGGTAAAACAGTTCTTATCATGGAGCTGATCAACAATGTGGCGATCGGCAGCGATGGTTTTTCTGTATTTGCCGGTGTCGGCGAACGAACGCGTGAAGGCAACGATCTTCTGCGTGAGATGGTCGAATCAAAGGTGATTACCTACGGTGATGCTTTCAATGAGCACATGGAAAAGACCGGCGAATTTGATCTTAGTAAAGTCGATAAAGGCGAGATCAAAGGCTCAAAGGTCGCTCTCGTATATGGTCAGATGACCGAACCTCCCGGAGCCCGCCTTCGTGTCGCACTTTCCGGATTAACGGTCGCCGAGTATTTCCGGGATCAGGGAAATGACGTGCTTTTCTTCGTCGATAATATTTTTCGTTTTACGCAGGCTGGATCGGAAGTGTCGGCACTTCTCGGCCGTATGCCCTCGGCCGTGGGTTACCAACCGACTCTCGCTTCGGAGATGGGCGAGATGCAGGAGCGCATAACCTCGACAAAGACGGGTGCTATTACGTCGATTCAGGCCGTTTACGTTCCTGCTGACGACTACACAGATCCAGCACCGGCGACGACGTTCGCTCACCTCGACGCTGTGACCGCACTTTCCCGTCAGATCGTGGAGCTTGGCATTTACCCGGCGGTTGATCCGCTCGCGTCGAACTCACGTATTCTCGATCCTCAAATTGTTGGTGACGAGCATTACAACACTGCACAATCCGTTAAAAAGATATTGCAGCGGTATAAGGATCTACAGGACATTATCGCAATTCTCGGCCTCGACGAACTCAGTGAGGACGATAAGCTGACCGTTGCCCGTGCACGTAAGATCCAGCGTTTCTTCTCGCAGCCGTTTTTCGTCGGCGAGCAGTTCACCGGTTTGAAGGGCGAATACGTCAAGATCCCAGACACGATCAAAGGTTTCCGTGAGATTCTCGAAGGCAAATGTGATGATATGCCTGAACAAGCTTTCTATATGGTCGGCACCATAGAACAAGCGAGAGAAAAAGCCAAGAAGATGGCAGCGGGAGCGTAGCGAATTACAAATTGATAATTATGAATTGCGTTAGTTATTGTTCTTTCGCAATTCGTGATTTGAAATGCGTGATCATATTTATATGTTAAAACTAGAGATAGTAACACCCGAAAAAAAAGTGATCGATGTCGAGGTTGAATCCGTAACTGTTCCGACAGCTACTGGCGAGGCAGGTATTTTTACGGCTCACGCCCCGCTTATTTCGGCTCTCAAACCGGGAATTCTTACCTACACAGCTAAGGGTGTCGGTGAGAAATTTGCTGTGACCGTCGGATTTGTTGAGGTAAGCAACGACAAAGTCTCCGTGCTTACCGACACCGCCGAAACCGCCGCCGAGATCGATGTCGAAGCCGCACGCATTGAACGAGATGCTGCTCAAAAAGAACTCGCGGCCTCGTCCGCAGCTTCGATTGAGGAAACTGATCCGATCCGCGAGCGCCTCGATGCGGCTAACGCCCGACTTGCGATCGCAGCTGGAAAATGACCGGCTCTCCAGTAAATATGCCATAAAAATGGGGTTCATTCGAACCCCATTTTTATTACCTCATCTTCTATTGGCTAATTGTTCATACGCATCTGTTCGGCTTCACGCGGCGACATGACCATCGGCAGCTTGCCATCGGCAAATCTGGTGAGTGAAAGAAACGCAGGTTTGCGTCGGATCGATTCAAAAACGGCATCGACGCGTGCTTCCATCATTTCCTTTTCGCGCACTGCGTGGTAACGCTCGTATTTGTAAAAATGCCGTTTAAGAATGGCAAGTGCCTTTGTCGGCTGGCCATTTTGAGCAAAGATGGCGGCTAGATTATATGATGCCGGCAAAAGGTTGATATTCGCTTTGGCGATCTTCAAAGCTTCTTCCTTTTTGCCATTTGCGGCCATAAAAACAGCTGAAAAAACGAGGTTGTATGGGTCTTTCGGATCCAGTGCAAAAGCCATTTCGGTGTACTCGCTGGCTTTTGCCAGTTCACCCTCGGAATTCCAATAGACAGCGATATTGCGAAATGCGATCGCAAGCGGATACTCCGCGACCGATTGCTCCATTAAACCTAACCCTTTTTTGAACTCGCCTTCATGAATCGTTATCTTGCCCAACCCGTGAAGGGCAACCGCCCTAGATAGTGGATCGGCGGGCATATCGAGAATTTGATGAAATTCGACCTTTGCTTTTTCCCAATCACCGATGTGATGCCGATGCAGCTCAGCCAAATAACGAAGCGGTGTCGGATCAGCCAGGTCAATGAGGCGGGCACGTTTATAAAATTTTTCTGCCGACAAATACTGCGCCCTGTTTTCAGCTATAAGGCCGCGTTTCATTGTTTGCATGATCAGGGCAGTCGTCCGTTTGTCGAACTTGGGGGCAGCCGGAATACTTCCGATATTTTCTTCACCGAGCTTTTTTAGCTCTTTGGCCGCATCTTTGGCCTTTTTGGGGAACATGCATTTTTCGGCTGCAACGGCCTTATAAAGCTCGATAGCAATGGCATTATCTCCGCTACTGGCTTTTGCTTTGGCATCTTTCAGTTTTGTATCAAGGGCGGTTTCTCTTTGTTTTATCTCTGAGCCGACAAGTTTTTCAATGTCGATGACCTTGAGCTTTCCGCCTGTGTTCTCGACCTTACTTACAAGGGTTCCGTCCGGTGTGGCGAGAACAGCTACCGGGAGTTTTGAATCACCGATGAGATTTTCCGCGTTAGGGGTTTTTTCGTCAGCCAATTCCATCGAAACACACTGGCCGGCATATAAAGAAAGGCTACGCGATTCACGCAGGCTGGATTTTAATACTTCTTCTTTTGTAGCGGGAAACCAATAAAGGACAAGCCCGGAAGTTGCTGGTGCGGATTTATCTATACGCGGGTTTTTCCACGGCACATGATAGACAACCGGATTCGTTTCAGAACCGTTGCCGTTACCGCTGCTGCCCGACGTGCCGCCGCCGCCGCCCCCCCCGCCTCCGCCGCAGGTCGCCCACACAGGAGAGAAAATAAAGACCATGACGAGAACTATAGAGACACCCTTAGCAAACAGTGATTGCATAAATACACTCCTCTAAAATTAATATGACCGATTTAATATTTATCGTAAAGTGCGAAACATCCAGATTTTTTCTATGATGCCTTTGTTATTCACGCGGTTGCAGCACACAGAAAATTCATATTTAGTCGAAAGGTGGAAGCTTTCATATTAAACTATTCATCATCATCATGCGGCCGGACGCGGCCGGACGCG
>JAYUCO010000042.1:0-60795 GCA_043740295.1 Pyrinomonadaceae bacterium
CGAATGGTATTTCAGTAGTATATCCTGAAACGTATACCTTACATCTTCCGATGTTACCGGCACACCGTCGTGAAACACTGCATTCGGCGCCAAATAAAAGGTGTAAGTTCGTCCATCTGCCGAAACATCCCAACGCTCCGCGAGGTCGGGAACCGGATTCAGATCGAAATCCTGAGCGACAAGTCCGCTAAAGATGGTACCGCAGATCGTCTGGACTCCGCCTTGAGTTGTTATCGCGGGATTTAGTCCGCCCGGATCACCGCTCACTGCCACCACGACCGTACCACCGTATTTTGGCTCGTCAGCCAAAGCAGAAAAAAAAAGCAATGTTATTAACAGAAAGATGATAGGAAATTTTACGAATTTTCCATACATTGTTTTTAGGAAAAAACTGGGTTGTGTTGAATTTCCAATTGGTGGATTTATCGAAGTTAAGTTCATGATTTCATCAAATATATGCTAAATACTTCGATTAATGAAACCATCACGCGAATCAGAAAGATCTAATAATTGGATAGGGAAGTTACACTTGTGAGCGTTTAGAATGTTAATTCACTGATGAGCTTTAAAACTTCATTTACCGCTAACGGCACAGCTCTTTCTACCGGCGGACGCAATCCCTCTACGGCATCGTCAACATACTCGGGCTGACATCCTACCAAAAACACTTTCGGTGGACAGACATTCAAGGCTTTCGCAAGCATGATGACCTTAGACGGATCGGCGTAGTGCATGTCAACCATCGATTGATGCAGACTGAGATCATCAATGTTTTGTTGGTCTAAAGAAGGCTCGACAACGAATAAGCTTCCAGGTTTCGATCCCTTGTCGATCGCATCTACCAGGATAAGAGCGTCAAAACCGCTCATCAATTCCTGCACAAGGGCGATACCGCCGATCCCGGCCTCATATATTTTTACATTTTCGGGAAGTTCTTTATATGCGGCTAGTATTTCAACAACGCGGATTCCAAATCCGTCATCGGCGCGTAAAACATTGCCCATTCCTGCGACCAGAATTTTCATAAGAGTATATCGAAAAGCTAAATGAGCTCGGGGAAAACACCATCGCCCATTTTTTACTAATCATCGGTTTCCAGGAAGACCTGCCTAAATATTTCCGCTTTGAGATCGTCAACGCGTTTTTCTAAGGCCGAAGTTGCATTGTGTGTGCGTAGATCCAGACTTCGGACGGCCTATAGCCATGCGTCATGTCAAAAGCCTAATCCATTCCGTATCCGATTATATATCTGATCCTCCAAAATCAACGATGAGCAAACCGTCAAAACTTTCGGTGACGCGGATCAGTTACTCCTTATGGGAACGAATTAACCGCCCCTCGTAAAGGTGAATTATTAATTTTTGCACCCTCAGATTGGTTGGGGTGCGAGAGGCCGTGAGTTCGAATCTCGCTGTCCCGGCCAATTAGAAAAAAGCTCGTGGTTTTGACCAAAACCACGAGCTTTTTTTATATTAGAGCGATAGGATCAAATCTGGATGGCTTATTGCGGTTTGACCGTCAAATAAACAATTTGACCGCGCCTTGAAATAAGAAGTAACGCTGGTTTATCACCTGACCGGGTCAATGCGGATTGAACTGCGTCAACCGAATTTACACTCTGGCGATTGATCTCTAAAATTATATCGCCGCGTGCAATGCCAGCTTCCGCTGCCGCACCGCTTTCATCGACATCGCTGACGACCATGCCTTCCGAATCAGATGGCAGCCCGAGCTGCTTGGCGATCTGCGGCGTTACAGGCTGCAGAGTCAAACCGAGTTTGCCGCTTTGACTTTCTTTTTCAGGCTCGGCATCGCCATTGGTTTTCTGATCGCTGGTTTTGGCGGAATCTGTGTCGAATTCTTCAAGCGTTGCCGTGAAATCCAGCGGGTTTCCTTCGCGCGTTACCGATAGCTTTATTTCACTTCCAGGCAGGGTGCCGGCAACCTTGTTCCGTAGAACATTGCTGTCCTCGATCTTTTCGCCATTGATCGCGGTGATGATGTCATTGCGTTTTATTCCGGCCTTATCGGCCGCACTGCCGGGACGAACATTGCTTACCAGAACGCCCGATCTATCTTTTAGCTCAAGCGATTTGGCAATGTCGTCCGTGATGGTTTGAATGTTGACGCCAAGCATTCCGCGATGAACCTTACCGTCCTTGAGAAGTTGTTCAAGTACCGATTTTGCCATATTAGAAGGGATCGAGAACCCGATACCAATACTGCCTCCTTGCGGCCCGCCGGAGAGAATTTGAGAATTGATGCCAATTAGCTCACTATTCAGGTTAACGAGTGCACCGCCTGAATTACCGCGATTGATCGGAGCGTCCGTTTGCAGGAAATCTTCAAAACTTCCGTCGCTCAAGCCTGTCCGGCGGCCTTTAGCCGAAATAATTCCCGCAGTTACGCTTTGGCCAATGCCAAGCGGGTTACCGATCGCCAATACAATATCGCCGACGCGGACATTGTCCGAATTGCCAAGTGTCAAAAACGGCATGTTTTGTGCTTCTATTTTGAGAACGGCGAGATCGCTCGGCTTATCAGTGCCGATGACTTTGGCGTCGAATGATTTGTTGTCCGACATCATCACGACTATCTTGTCGGCACCATCAACGACGTGAGCGTTTGTCAGGATGGTGCCGTCGGCGCTGACCATCACACCAGATCCGAGGCCGCGTTCGATCTGCGGTTTTTGATTTTGGTTAGGTATTTGAAACTGTTTAAAAAAATCGTCGCCCAATGGCTGCTGCTGAGTTTGCGGCTTTGATCTATGGTCGGCCTCTATCCTTACAACGGCGGAAGAGGTTTTTTCCACGACGTCAGCGTATGACGTACGTACGCCGTCAACTACAAGCGGAGCCGGCGGAGCGGCTGGTTGGCTCGGGGCCGCCGGAACGGATTCGCTTCCCAGAAGTCCGGTTTTACAGCCGGAAAATACGGAAACAGATAACAATAATAAAATACCAAGTCTATATTTAATGAACATCAAAATTTCTCCAAACTAATTACTCTGTGAAGATTCTATCTCAATTATAAATTGATTCAATAATAACAAGAGGTTTACGAAAAGATAAGTTGTCAGGTTCAAGAAAAATTATTGCCTGTAATAAGCGGGAGCTAGCTTCGACCTGTGACTTTTGGGGTTTCGCCGTTAAAAATGTATGCGAGTGATTTATAAACGAGCTTGGCACAGAGAAAAGCCGGAGATTCGTAATTCTCAAAATAAGAATATTCGACCAGGTCCATACCAACGATCCGTTTCTTTGCGGCTATTTTGCGAATTAGTTCAAGAGTTTCATACCAGCCAAGGCCGCCTGGCTCCGGTGTTCCTGTCGTGGGCACGATGCTCGGGTCGAGGCCGTCGATGTCGATCGTCAGGTACACGTTCTCAGTTAAAGAATCAACCGCTTCGTCGATCCAATCCGTCTTTCCGGCAATATCCCGTGCCCAAAATATCTTTGTTGGCAATCCCGTTTCGATCAGACGGGCCTCATCGGCCGAGATGGAGCGGATACCTACCTGGACCGATGGGATACGAAGGTCTTTTACCACACGGGCCATGATCGATGCATGAGAATGCGGAGTGCCGTCATATGTGTCGCGCAGATCGGCGTGAGCGTCGATCTGCAGGACGCTCAAATTATGAAATTGCTCCGAATGAGCTTGAATTATTGGAGCGGAAACCGAGTGTTCGCCGCCGAGCATGCACAGGAATTTTTCAGCCTTCAGCAGGTTCTTTGTATAGTCGTACAGCGAACCCATCATTGCTTCGGGTGTCGGGCGGGCGGTGAATTCCGGCAGCGTATGGATGCCGATCTTGTAAACTTCAGAGTCAGTCTCGTCGTCGTAAAGCTCCATGTTGCGGGACGCATTTACGATAGCCATCGCACCGGCACCCGTTCCGGTGCCATAAGAAACCGTGCCTTCGTATGAAACGGGAAGAATCAGAACGCGCGACTGATCGTACGAAGAAAATTCTTCTTCGTCGATCCCGCCGAAATTCATTGGCAATTGTGAAGATTCGCTCATAACTGAAAAAAATGGACAATTCAAAATGGAAAATGGACAATGAATTCAATTCTCTCATTGTCCAATGTCCATTTTTCGCTGTCCATTATTTAAGGGACATCAACTGTCAGATCTTTTCCAGAGAAACTAAAATTCGGGCGTTTTCGGCCCTTCATAAATTTTGCTGCGGTTTGTGAAAGTGCAGTAATTATCATTGGCAGAGCGATCGAAGGATCACTTGGGACATATGCCGTGGTTGCGCCGCGAAGCAGTTTACCGAACATTCCGGTATGATTGCCGGCGAACGAAGGCGTTCTTATCTCCAGCGGGACAGAATCCGTCGTGACGGATATCGCATATTTGTGGCCGCGCGGCGTTGTCCGGGTAATGTATGACGATATCTCGGCCATGTTGACCATGTTTTGGCTGCATGTGCTGCCGAGAGTGATGATGCCGGAATTACGGGTTTTCTGCGCGATCTGCATCATTTCCATTGTGTCCTGTGTCGTATCAAAGGTGAAATGCGACTTTTTCTCGAAACGTGAGCGGGCAATCCCGACGGAGAGTTCCGAACCAACCAGGTCGGGACAAAAGATCGGTATACGTGATTTGAAAGCCGCGGTCATAATGCCGTCTTCGTGAGCAATTTCAGCCAGTTCGCGTCCCATTAAATGCAGAAACTCACGTGTAGAATATGCTCGCGTCAGGTCGAGCTGATTGATGACACTGCCGATCCATTCGTCTGCTTCCTGATATTCCTCGCTATTTGCGAGCGTATCGCCGATCCGCACCACGTCCGATGCCTCGAGTTCCTCATCGCTCATGCTTGCGTGGGCCTGGTAATGATTACGCCCGAGCGTTTCGTGAATGTCCTGAAACAACACCGTTCCCGACATGACAATGACATCGACGAAACGGTTCTTAATAACGTATGCCAGAAGGCGTCGCATTCCCGAGGGAATCAAATTTCCGGAGCCGCACAGATAGATCGTGGAATTGTCGTCCAACATGTCCAGCCAAATGCGGTGTGCTTCGGCTAACTGCTTTGCGCCAAATCCTGCTCCTTCCATTTTTTCCAGAAGTCCTGCTACTGAGCGGTCACGATCTATCGGGACCGGCCTCGTCGGGACCGTTAAAAACTTCGAAGCTTTTGTTTTCTTTTGAGCTACCATAATTTCTCCAAAAATAACTGTTTTTATAAAGTGCTAAATGCAATAAAAATATAAATCTAACTTCCGTTTGGTGTTAGATATGTATAACTTTCCGCCTGATTCTCGTAAAATTCGATCAATTTTGTACCTTCTTTTGTTGAAAGCTGACTGTCCTTGATCCGTTTCATCACGGCGCGGCGAAACTGGTCGTGCAATTGCACGGCGTCGAAACGTACTGTCGTTAACGCATCCGCCAGCGTCGCTCCGTAAATGACCTTTTTAATAATATGCCCGTCTTCACCAATAAAAATATGAGCTTCGTGCGGAACACCAAAGAGATTATGGTTATTTCCCATAACTTCCTGGTATGCACCGACCAGCATCATCGCTAAATAATATGGTTCGTTCTTAACCAGCTTATGCAGTTCGAGGACAGGTTTTACGTCGTGCAGATCCACGAATTTGTCAACTATACCGTCGGAATCGCAGGTTATGTCACATAGCGTAGCATATTCTGTCGGCTTTTTGTTGAGTTTATGTATCGGTATGATAGGAAATAGCTGTTCGAGTGCCCAATTGTCCGGCATGGAGCGGAAAACGGAGAAGTTAGCGAGATATTTCGCACACATCAGGCGGCGAAGTTCATCGAATTCTTCCGCCACGTATTTCTTTAGTTGGGCAAATTGATCGGCCTTTTCACACACGTCCCAAAAAAGGACTTCTCCCTTACCTTTATCTTCGAGCGATATCAGACCGAGATTGAACATAGTGAAAAGTTCTTCACGATTTTCGAGTGCGTCGTGATAATATTCGCGATAATTTTTGGCGTTGATAGTTTCACGGAGGTCGTGAAGTTCGCGCACCACTTGCGGGTCGTCGATGTCGATCTCCATCGGCGTTAGGTTTTCAACGATCGTCTCGATCTCATCCTGAATATTTGTCACCAAAATGGCGTGATAGGCAGAAAGAAAACGCCCTGATTCCTGGATGATCGTGGGGTGCGGGACATTTTCATCGTCACATACATTCTTGATCACATAGATGACGTCGTTTGCGAATTCCTGTGCGTTATAGTTTGCGGAAGATTCGAACGAAGTTCGCGAACCATCGTAATCGACCGCCATTCCGCCGCCAACGTCCAGAAAATCAATCGGAATCCCCATTTGGTGGATCTTGGAATAGGTGCGGGCAGCTTCCTTCATCGCATTTTTTATGCGTTTTATATCCGTCAGCTGCGAGCCGATGTGAAAGTGCAGCAGCTTCAGCATATCTATTCGTCCAGCGTCCTGCAGCTGCCGGATGACTTCCAATATCTCCGTCGTTGTCAAACCGAATTTCGCTGCTTCGCCGCCGGATTTTTCCCATTTGCCCGAACCTTTGGAGTAAAGCTTTACCCTGACCCCCAACATCGGAAGTGCGGCATCCGAATTTTCAGCGGTGGTTTCCGCGACCAAGCTCAAGGTGTGTTCAAGTTCGCTCATCTTTTCGATGACGATCACGACATTCTTGCCAGCTCCTGCACCGGCAAACGCAAGCTTTACAAAATCACGATCCTTGAAACCGTTAAGTACAAGCAGGCTGTCTTTTGATTGTTCCAATGCGAGTGCAGCGTATAGCTCCGCTTTTGAACCGGCTTCGAGGCCGAAATTATAACGCGAACCTTCACGTAGGTATTCTTCAATAACGGCACGATTCTGGTTGACCTTCATCGGGTAAACACACAAATGCCCGCCCTCGTAATCAAACTCTTTAATGGCTTTTTTGAATGCAGATTGGAGTTTGCGGATCTGGCCGAATAGAAGCTGTGGAAAACGCAGCAGAATCGGAGTGTTTATTCCGCGTTTACGCAGATCGTCAATTATCTCTTTAACATCCGCCGTCAGGTTTTCGTTTTCCGGCGAAATAACTACAAGATTTCCCTTGCGATTAACTCCGAAATAACCTGCACCCCAATTATCTATGCCGTATGTCTCAACGGTCTGCTCGGTGACTGAACTCAATTTGCTTAACCCCACATGTTATATCGGAACTTCGCTGAAACGGTATAAAAACTTTAATTTTAATAAAAAAATGAAAAATAAAAAAGTGGGAACAATAAAAACCTCGAATTGAACAACAGGATAGCATTTATTTAAGGCCTGTGGCATAAATTTTGCACTTATCAAGCCGTGAGGTCGGCCTTCCGAATTCTGGAAACTGGATAAACCAGCAAATACGGTTAATTTAGGTGGTTTAATTAAAAGAAATAATACTGATTGCCAAAAAATGGTGTCAAAAAATGTCACAATTAAATGATAAATAGAACACACGGGAGTTTATAATGAGCATTAATAACGAAAAAGGATTTTCTCTGATCGAATTATTATTAGTAGTCGTGATTATCGGAATTGTTGCCGCTCTTGCGATACCATCATTGCAAAAAGCAAGGCTCGCAGCGGAAAACGGATCGACATTTTCCACAATGCGTACGCTAAACTCCATACAAGTCACTTTCTATTCACAAAACAACAGATTTGCCAGATTGGCAGAGTTGAATACGCTGCAGGGATCAGGTTTCGGTACGATCGTCGATCCACGGCTGATACGCGGAAAATACACATATGAAATGAATGGCCCAGGCGGCCTAAATCCATCGGATGCCGATCTCAAAAGTGAATATGTCATCACCGCAACAAGAAGTGTTCCCGGTGAAGGCCAAATTTATAAATACGAAATCACGCAAGCTGGTCAAATTAAAAAGATATTACCTAGCCCACAAGTTGATTTCTAGATTTATTGAGTTCTTTGCAAAACCTATTTTCTCGACGCCCACTGAATCGATTTTTCTCCGTCTGGTTCGTCTTATTCCTTTTTTCTATGGTTAAAGATCTAAACCAGCGAACAAGATGGACAAAAAAAATAAAATATTCGATCACGGATTTAGTTTAATGGTTTTTAAAGAACTCTTATAAATATTCAGGTATAAAACAATGAATGTCTTCGATGATTTGATAGATGAGCTGAAAGCCGAAAACCTGCTGGAAACTTCCGATGCTGGGCCAGTTTTGCCCGTTAAGGAAAGTGATGCGGCAGACGATGATACGGCTTCGATCTTGAAGGAATTAGCGGAGCTTGATGAAAGCTCGCCGGCTTTAACAACGAATGCTGTAGTTGAGGGCCAAATTCCGCAAACCGAACTTCCAGACGCCCAAACGCCGGTGGATGAACGTGACTTTTTCCGTAAACGCGCGATGGATGAGGTTTCCAGTCTGCAGATGGTAGAACACGTCATTTCCGGCATCGAACGCGAACACCTGAAAATAGTCCCGGTTGCATTCGATGACCTTGAAGTCAAAAAAGCACTGCATTTATATATAAAGGTTGCTGATCTTAACTCTCCTGAACATTCCGAATTGGAATATAAGCTTTTGAAGGAAACCGAAGGGTGGAGCACCGCTTTGGGCGAACGTGATAAAGAGATCTCTGTTGCGAATGTACGGCGTTTTTGTGAGAATTCGCGACCTGTATTAAGTTCGCAAGCATTGATGTCACTTGCAAGATTTTACAGGAATTCTCCTTATTCGGAAGCGGTCAGAGGTAAATTCGATTTTGTCATGACGCGGCTTTTTTCACGCGATATCGAAGGAGAAAAAAGGAAGCTTCTTTTTAGCTACGATGACATGGTCGGTCATATAAAATCCCTTTATGCAAGCTGGTCAAGTATTTTGATCTATTCGCCGGAAGAAAACGGATCTGAAATTGCCCTTAATGTTTCCAGGTTCCAGGATCTGATAATCGAGGCAGAAAGCGCCGAATCCTTTGATGAATTGCTTGAGGTCGATTTCTTCAACAAAATACGTCTCTTTAAGGAAGATACTGCCGAAATGTTCTATGTGCCCGAGGTTTCTGCGGCAGCCATGGAATGTAATGTCAGGGTAGGAAACAAATATGTTGACCTTATTTTCCACGAGAAAGCCAAAAACAGTGTTGCCAGTATTGAACAGAAATACGGGTACTCATACGATCAGATAATCTCCAATTCCGCCGCTAAAACTTTCTCGCTGATTAATTTATTAAGGGCGAGTGAGGCCCACGATGAAACAATAGAAGCAGGTGCATCCTTTGACGAAGTTTTTCCCGACCACAGGCCTGCTTTAATTGAAAGTAAGAAGAAAGATGGCCGATCGGCTAGGTTTGAATTATTCGGAGTTAATAAATGGTTCCTCGTGTTCGCAGTCGTCTTGATCCTTGCAAGCGTAGGGTTATATTTTTGGGCTGAGAATGCTTCAAATTCAGAGACGGCCACACTTGCCGCAACCAATATAGATCTCGGCACATCGGAAATAAAACAGCATTTAAGAACCGCGCGCGGCAGCGATGAAGATTTTTACGGGCTTTTGCAGCCGACGTGGGACACCATGACCGAAGCCGAACAGAAAGAATTCCTTAATAAAGTTCTTAAGTTTAGTGTTGAAAAAGGATTCAAGAGAGTTATCCTGATAAATGACCGCGGCCGCACTGTCGGCTTTGCTTCCAAAGAGAAATTAGAGGTTTATAGGTCCTAGCTATTTCTTATCAGCCTCAATGTAAGCGAAAAAACATGAATGTGTTTGTTCGCTTTTTTTATATTGAAAGTTAAAAAACAACATTCTTGTAGTAAATTCAAATATATCTGACATTATTGTCAGATATTATTTGGTTAAAAGATGCTGTCATTTCGAGTATATCCGGCTAACTATTGTATTTTCAGCTTTTTATAAACATTGGCTTTATCTGGCACATTTGTTGCAGAATATATAAAAGTTAAAAATGCGGTAAAGCCGCTGAAACT
This sequence comes from Pyrinomonadaceae bacterium, assembly GCA_043740295.1. Taxonomy (GTDB): domain Bacteria; phylum Acidobacteriota; class Blastocatellia; order Pyrinomonadales; family Pyrinomonadaceae; genus OLB17. The sequence continues at coordinate 9,970 of JAYUCO010000042.1, forward strand.
TAGGTTGCCGGCCGCACTAAACGACGGTTTTAATCGAAAGTTTTTAGCCAGTATCCGTATATCAGAATAAAATTTAATTTGGGAGAATAAATGAACGCGAAGAATGTTTTGAATTTTGCCGCTGATCAGGAAGCTCGGTTTGTGTCGATCCGTTTTACTGACCTTGTCGGCTCATGGCACCACTTAACTTATCCTATCCACAATTTAACCGAGGATTCTTTTGAAGAAGGGTTTGGATTCGATGCGTCGAGCCTTCGGGGTTGGGCCGCGATAAATGAATCCGACATGTTGCTGGTGCCTGACCCGTCACGGGTTTGGGTCGATCCTTTTGCCGGTGAGACCACGATATGCTTAATTGCAAATGTGGTCGAGCCAATAACGAAAGAAGGTTACGGACTCGACCCACGCTCGGTCGCTGTCCGTGCGGAAAGTTATCTGAGGTTTACGGGGATCGCCGATACGATAAATGTCGGGCCCGAGGCTGAATTTTTCATCTTCGATCAGGCATCGTTTCATAATGACCAGCAATCCGCTGGTTACGCCGTCAATTCCGAAGAGGGACATTGGAATTCGGGCCGAAGTGGAAACGATATGGAACCTAATTTCGGATACCATATTCGCCCGAAGGAAGGTTATGTTCCGGTTGCTCCTGTTGACACGCTTATTGATATTCGCAACTCGATCTCGATGATACTCGGTGAGGTAGGTATTGACGTTGAGTGTCACCACCATGAAGTTGCGACGGCCGGACAATGCGAGATCGATTTCAGGTTCTCAAATCTTCTGCACACGGCGGATAATGTAATGCTTTTCAAAAACGTCGTAAAAAATACGGCTGTTGCCCACGGCAAGACGGCAACATTTATGCCCAAGCCGCTGTTTGGCGATAATGGTTCCGGTATGCATTGCCACCAATCGTTATGGAAGGACGGAAACCCGCTTTTTGCAGGCGATCAGTATGCTGGACTTTCGGAAATGGCTAAATTTTATATTGGCGGGCTTTTGAAGCATGCACCTGCCCTGGTAGCTTTTGCAGCCCCGACCACGAACAGCTATAAACGTCTCGTTCCAGGATTTGAAGCTCCGGTAAATCTTGCATATTCGGCTAGAAACAGATCGGCGGCGGTGCGTATCCCTATGTTTTCGCCTTCGCCAAAAGCTAAACGGCTTGAGTTTCGTCCGCCCGATCCGAGCTGTAATCCATATATCACGTTCGCGGCATTGTTAATGGCCGGGCTTGACGGAATTCAAAATCGGATCGATCCGGGAGCTCCGCTAGATAAGGATATTTACGATCTTCCGCCGGAAGAATTGGCGAATGTTCCCTCTCTGCCGGGAAGTCTGGATGAAGCCTTGAAAGCTCTCGAAGACGATCACGAATTTTTGCTGAAAGGTGATGTGTTCACGATGACGATGATCGATCGTTGGATCGCTTATAAACGCGAAAAAGAGATCACGCCGCTTCGTCTTCGCCCTCATCCGCTGGAATTTTCCATGTACTATGACATTTAATGGATCCTTAATTTATGGCAATCCGTGATCGGGTCATTAAATAGAAAGAATATTTTAAGGCAGCCGGATTCTTGTTTCGGCTGCTTTTTTATTATAATCCCATTCAGATTATGGATTTAACACCTTTGATCCTGGAAGGCGAATTTATTCGATTAGAGCCGTTGCAGATCGAACATATCGAAGCGTTGTGTTCCGTTGGTTTGGTTGACGAATTATGGCTTTGGACGGCAAACGTTAATAAAACCAAAGCTGATATGCAAAGATATGTCGAAACGGCTTTGAAGGAACAATCGCTCGGTTCCGCGGTTGCGTTCGTCACGAGAGACAAGGCATCCGACAAAATTGTCGGGTCAACCAGATTTGGGAATATAGATGTAAATAACCGGAAGGCAGAGATAGGCTGGACGTGGATAAATCCCTCATGGCAGAGATCTTTTGTCAATACTGAAGCAAAACTCCTAATGCTTACCCACGCATTTGAAACGTGGAAGTGCATCCGTGTCGAACTAAAAACGGATGCCCTAAATCAAAAATCCCGAAATGCGATCGCCCGCATTGGTGGTAAAGAAGAAGGAACGCTGCGTCGCCACATGATCACCGAAACAGGGCGTTTTCGTGATACGGTTTTTTTCAGTATCATTAGCGATGAATGGGAATCGGTCAAGCTGAATCTTACCGAAATGCTTAGGAGTAATAAATGAAAGAATTTTGTACTTTATTTTTTTTCGGGCTCATTACGATCTTTTTTGTATCATGTTCGTCGGCAGGTCCGGCATCCAATGCTCAAATCTCAAACAGCAGCACGTTCCCGAATTCAACAGTTTACTCGAACGGCAATGTAAATATTCGTTCATTTGATAATTCGAATGTGAATACCTCGGATCAAAGCACCGGGCTGTCCAGGGGAGATGTTAACGCGGTTTCGAATTCGGCGGATTCGAATATGACAACGGGGTCTATGTTTGACCGCCGGAAGGCCCGAATGGAAGCTATGCGAAATGCCGGAACGATCGGACAGACCAAGATCGACGAAGCGGACCTGCTAAAAAAATCCACACGGCCCGCACCTGAAGATTCCGAATACGCGATAATTTTAACGGACAAAGCGATCGAGGTCAGGACCTTCAAAAGCCATCCGCAGTTGTTGAAGGTTGAAAAGAGATCCGATGGTAAAAAGAGCACGATCAAAATTTATCTAAAAAACGGGAAGGTTGTGGAGATAGCGGGCGATAAAATTACTGCGATCAGAACTGAACCGGCGGCCCATATTTTGGAACTTTCCGGTATTCAAGATCGATCTAAAGCACAAAAATAATATCGGGTCGATTTATTGTGTATAATTCTGGTGAGATATGGAAAAATTCAGCGTAAAATGTCCGTGCTGCGAATCCACTCTGACCATTGATGGGCAGACCGGTGCGATCTTGGCCCATGAAGAGAAAAAGAAGGTACACGGTTCGTTTGATGACCTTAAAAGTGAACTAGGCAAACAAAAGGAATTGCGTGAGCAGATCTTTGCACAGGAAATGTCGTCGATGAAGGACAGGGAACGGCTTTTGGACGAAAAATTCAAGGAAGCACTTAAACGTGCCGATACGGACAGCGGCAAACCTTTTAGAAATCCCCTGGATATGGATTAAATTTCTTTTTTATCCATAAATAATGAAGTTACGGTAAATGACCGATCTGAATTAACTAAATGTCCGAAGCTCACACAGCCAAAGTAATACCAATTGCTATAAAAGAACGACTTATCGTTTCACTCGATGTTGAAACCGAAAGCGAAGCGAGAGATATAATATCGGAGATCGGTAATGAGGCCGGAGCATTCAAGATCGGTTTGCAGCTTTTTACGTTGGCCGGAAGCAAGTTCGTTAGTGAGGTGGTGCGGACGGGAACCCGGGTTTTTTTGGACCTCAAGTTTCATGACATACCTAATACTGTTGCAAAAGCGGGCGTTGAAGCTGCGCGATTAGGCGTGTGGATGTTCAATGTTCACGCGATGGGCGGAAGCAGTATGATGCGGCAGGCAGTAAATGAAACGGCTGAGGTCTGCGAAAGGGAAGGTCTTGCAAAGCCGAAGATCATAGCGGTCACCGTGCTGACGAGCTCTGATTCGGAAACTTTACGTGAAACAGGTATCGAAACGGAAGTTGAAAAACAAGTTTTGCATTTAGCGGAACTTACGGCAGAATGTGGATTGGACGGCGTCGTTGCTTCGGGAAACGAGATCGTACCGCTTCGCCGACAAATGGAGGGGCGTAATTTTTTGATCGTTACACCAGGCATTCGCCCGGCTTATGCAACGAAAGACGACCAGCGGCGTGTAATGACTCCGGGAGCCGCAATTGCCGATGGTTCCGATTATCTTGTTATCGGCAGGCCGATAATTAAATCTCGTGACAGGCGTTTAGCCCTGGAAAAAATTTTGGGAGAAATGGAAACCGCTTCTAATAAATGAACAAACTGATCATTCGCGCCGAAAACCTGAAGAAATTGTCTTTTTTCAAAGTAATCATTGTTTTATGCCTTATCGCATTTACAGGCTTTAGTTTTGCTTTTATTGAAACTAAATATGCGGAGGCGCAGATCACAGCCGCCAAATTCAGGGTTGGTGAAAAGCTCACATACACAGTGTCATTTGACCGTCTTTCCGATGCGGGATTTGCCGAGATCGGGGTTGTTTCCCGTGGGACACTTGGTAACAAGGACGCAGTAGAGCTTCACTCTAAGTTCAAGACCCTTGATTTCGTCAGTGCTGTATATTATCTTTTGGACGAATCGCGGACAACATTTGCTTCGTATGAAACAGGGCTTCCGCTTTATACAAGCAAGATACAGAATGCCGGCGGATTGCCGAAGGAAACTATCGGCAATTATTTGTCAGTTCCGACCTCGACCTACGACCTTTTGACACTTCTATTTAAGATCCGGCAATCCAATGGAAATGGTGAATTTCCGTTCATCGAAAATGGAAGATCATACAATGTTATTTTACAGTCGGCCATAAGTGAAAAGGTAAAAACACCAGCCGGAGAATTCAATTCTGAAATAATTGCGGTCAAGAGTGACTTCCTGACCGAGATCGGCATCAAAGAACTTCGAATCAATTTAAGCTCTGATGAAGCAAGGATCCCGGTTTTGATCCGGCTTAAAACTGAAAAAGGCGAGTTCAAGGCTGCTATTTCAAGTATCCAGATAAATGAACCGCAGCCGATAGTTCAGGAAACACCATTGCCGGTAAAGACCCCGCGGCCGGCCGTTATTCCTGTCCCGACACCGACCCCATACATTGATGGACAGTTGCTGTCATCTGATCTTTTGTTTCAGCTGGGCGAATCGCTCGAATATCAGATCTCCGCGGCCGGGCGACCGGTTGCAGCTTTCAACTTGCAAGCTAAAGAGCGGAAACAATTTCTCGGTGCCGACAGTTTGCTGCTGACTGCAACAGTTACGAGATCCGAACCGGGAAATCCGATCTTTGCAGTTAACGATTTTATCCGGGCGAATGTCGATCCGGAAACCCTTGCTCCACAGCAGGTCACTCTAAACTTTGCCGGCGGCCTTGCTGGCTACAACCAAACGGCTAAATTTGACCGTCAAACGAGCCGGGTGACATTCTCCGCTGCCGATAGTGTTGAAGTTCCGGTCGGGACGCATAGCATTTTGTCGCTTCTTTACGCCATACGTTCTTTCAACCTCAAACCGAGCAAAGACACGACAAATCCTGTAAACGACACCCGTGTGGCCGTGTTTTGGGAGAACAAGCCTTATGTTTTCACGCTCAGGCCTGAAATTGCAGACCTCATCACACAGCAGGGCGAAAAGGTTTCGGCTCAGCTGATAACTGTGAAAACAGGCAATCAACAGCTTGACGCGTTGAATATAAAAATATGGCTCAGTAATGACGAAAGACGTCTTCCGCTGAGAATTTCCGCAGGTGGTTATCAGGCCGATCTGGTCTCCAACTCCACATCGCAAATAAAATAGGTCACAACATAAATTTAATATAATACCTAATTGAAATTGAAATTTGATTTCAATTAGGCTAAGCTTTCCGTGTATAGATGATTTCTAAATCCGAAAGCACCGGATATTTTTATGAAATTAAGCTGTGGGCTATATGGTGACTAGATGATAAATAACAGAGCGTTAACAGATCTTCCGATCGGGACCGATGCGAAGGTCGTGTCAATTTTAGGAAACAATGCGATCACGCGTCGTCTGATGGAAATGGGCGTGGTACCCGGCGTCGGTATCAAGGTTGTAAAAACCGCTCCGTTTGGCGACCCGATGGAAATTCGCATTCGCGGCTACAGTTTGGCGGTCAGACGGAACGAGGCTGATTCGATTACAGTAACATTTTAGAAAACCACCCAGTCTTTGAGCCGTTTTGTTCAAGGCCGATGAATGAAGAAAGACTCACCAAATCAAGCCTCCAACAATGGAATTACCATTGCACTTGCCGGTAATCCTAACGCCGGCAAAACCACGCTTTTTAATTCACTTACCGGATTGAATCAACGGGTCGCCAACTATCCGGGCGTTACCGTTGAACGAAAAGACGGTATGTGGAAGCTTCCGAACGGTTCGGCCAAACTCATTGACCTGCCCGGTTTATACAGCCTTGACGCAACCTCCATTGATGAACAGATCGCCCGCGACATTTTGGTCGGGGAGATTGCCGGGATACCAAAGCCGGATGCCGTCATTGCCGTCGTCGATGCGACAAATCTCGAAAGAAATTTATATCTGGTGACGCAGCTATTCGAATATAACGTTCCAATTGTAGTTGCTTTAACAATGATCGATGTTTTTGAGAAACAAAAGCATGAGATAGACATCGCGAAACTTTCGGGACATCTAAAAGTGCCTGTCATCGAGATCAACGCCAAGCGGGGACGCGGCACAAGTGATCTGGCAAAAAGAGTTGCGGAGGTTGTCGGTACCGTGCCTCAAAAACCGTTTGAACTAAATGGAGGAATGGAGGCGGTCGAAAACGGGAAGATCTTTGCGCGTTATAATTTTATCTCTAATGTTGTCCAGGAATCCGTAAAACATAACGACAAGGAAGAGCATAGAATTTCCGAAAAGATCGATAAAATACTCACCCATAAATTCTTTGGATTATTGTTTCTTGTTCTAATTTTAATGCTGGTGTTCCAGGCGATATTTTCCTGGGCCGAACTTCCGATGGGGCTGCTTGAAAATGTTTTTGGAGCAGTCGGCGATCTTGTCCGGTCGCGGATGTCCGAAGGCATCCTCACCGATCTTATAGTCGATGGCATTATCGCCGGGGTTGGCGGCGTCCTTGTCTTTTTGCCGCAAATATTGCTGCTTTTTCTTTTTATTTCGGTTCTGGAAGACACCGGTTATCTAGCCAGAGCAGCGTTTCTGCTCGACAAATTAATGAGCAAGGTAGGCTTGCACGGCAAAGCGTTTTTGCCGTTGATGAGCAGTTTTGCGTGCGCGATCCCGGGGATAATGGCGACACGGACGATCGAGGGCCGCCGTGACCGTTTTGCGACGATAATGATCGCTCCGTTCATGAGCTGCTCCGCCCGTCTGCCGGTTTATACGCTTATTATCGGTGCATTTTTTGCCGGGCAAAGTTTCTTTGGGTTTATTTCGGTTGGGGCTGTCCTGATGCTGTCAATGTATGCTTTGGGCATTATGATCGCGGTCGTAGTGGCCTTCATTTTGAAACGCACCATACTGAAAGCTCCGCCGCCGCCATTTATTATGGAACTGCCGCCTTACCGTTTGCCGAATGTACGGACCGTGATCCAGAATATGTTCACACGGGCGGGACTTTTCGTTAAACGGGCCGGAACCGTGATCTTAACGCTTTCGATACTGTTGTGGGCGATGATGAACTTTCCGCGTCAATCGCAGCAAGACATTACAAATTTGCAGGTGCACATCGAGCAGACATGTAATTGCCCGCCCGAAGAGGCCAGGAAGCAAGCCGAAACGCAGGCGAAAAGTGATATTTTGCGAAACAGTTTAGCCGGAAGACTTGGCCGAACCATCGAGCCGGTCATTAAACCGCTCGGTTATGATTGGCGCATCGGTATCGGATTATTTTCAGCTTTTGCGGCCAGGGAAGTGTTTGTGTCAACGATGAGCATTTTATACAGCGTCGGGAAAGACGACAATGCCGAATCGCAGCCGCTGCTGCAGGCGATACGTGATGCCCGGGACGATAACGGCGAACGGATATGGAGCCCGCTTCTAGGTCTTTCGACGATGGTTTTTTTCCTTTTGGCAATGCAGTGTGTTTCCACGCTGGCGATAGTCCGCCGCGAAACGAATTCCTGGAGATGGCCGATCTTTATGACCGTTTATATGTGCGGATTGGCGTATCTGGCGTCGTTTCTGATCTATCAGGGCGGAAAATTTTTGGGATTCTGATATATGTCCGCTATCATCGAAACCAATACTTTACGCGGGCGTAATCTTGAATTTCTTACTATCGGCTGGAATTTGGTCGAGGCTTTTGTATCTCTTGTGGCCGGACTGGTTGCGGGAAGCGTTTCACTGATCGGGTTTGGGATTGATTCGCTGATCGAATGCGGATCGGCAACAGTCCTGCTTTGGCGGTTGCAAGACGGCGAAAGAGGTGAGGCACGTGAAAAGTTTGCCCTCAAACTCGTCGGATTCTCTTTTTTGTTTCTTGCGGCTTATGTTGCCTTCGGTGCGGTCAAATCTTTGATCGCGGTTGAGCGGCCTGAAATCAGTTTCGCCGGTATTGTTATCGCCGTATTGTCGCTTATCGTAATGCCGATCTTGGCACGTATGAAAAGACAAGTCGCGGAAAATATCAAAAGCCGGGCACTAAAAGCCGATGCCCGCCAAACATCCATTTGTGCATATCTTTCTGCTATTCTTTTAGTCGGATTGGTATTAAATGCCTTATTCGGTTGGTGGTGGGCAGATCCGGTCGCTGCTCTGATTATGACGCCGATAATTGTGAAGGAAGGTTTGGAAGCTTTACGCGGCGAAACCTGTGACGACTGTCATTAAATATGGATATTCAAGGTCTTATTGTTTTAATTCTTATACTTATCGCGTTCATCTACGTGTCGAACATGCTGTGGAAAAAGGTTGCTCCTTCAAAAAGATCGGCTTGCGGGTCTGACTGCGGCTGTAGTCCCAAATCAAAAAACACGCAAACGGTCAATTGAGCAGCAAACAGACATTTCTCACTGAGGGCGTTCGTTCGATGTTTATATCGACGCTCGCTTTTGCGTTGGCAAATGTGTTTGTAAAGCAAATCTCTCATATTCCGGCGATGGAGGTCGTTTTCTTTCGCTGCACGATCGCCACGGTTTTTTGTTTCGCCGGCATTCATCGGGCAAAGGCAGATTGGCGCGGGTCGAACCGGATAATGCTATTGCTTCGCGGCCTTTTCGGCACGACGGCTCTTTATCTCTTTTTTACGACACTGCAGAACATACCGCTGGCATCGGCGATGACGATCCAGTATTTGTCGCCGATATTTACAAGTATAATTGCGATCCTTGTGTTGAGTGAAAAGGTGCGTTCCCTGCAATGGCTTTTTTACGCGATAGCATTTTCCGGCGTCCTGCTTATTGAGCGTTTCGATACGCGCGTTTCGATGTTTTATCTGGTGATCGGTATAATTTCGGCATTCTGTTCGGGGGTCGCATACAATCTAGTCCGCAACATGCGTGGAAAGGAGCATCCGCTGACGGTCGTTCTGCATTTTCAGTTGGTCGGATCGATCATCGGGCTGATCAGTTTATTTTTTGAATGGCGGATGCCGACCGGCTGGGATTGGCTGTGGCTCTTTCTGATCGGCCTGTTCTCACAAGTCGGGCAGATATTCCTGACACGGGCGCTGCAAAAAGAAGCGGTTGCAGGCATTGCGATCATAAATTACTCGGGCCTGATATACGGGCTGCTGATCGGATCGCTGGTATTTGGAGAAATTCAAACGACCGAATCTTTGTCAGGGATGCTGCTCGTTGTTTTCGGCGTTTTATTGAGCGTGGTCTATAGTAGAAGAATGCGTGATATCGAGAAGATCGAATCTACTGTGGCATAGGGAAGCCTGACCGTAAGCCTTGATCTCCACGCATAAAACAAGCACTTCCTTACGGTCGGGCTTCAGAAAGTTTATGCAAAATGAACCGATAAAAGCTATTGTCGTCAGCGTCAGCGACACACGCATTTCAAAAAATGATATTTCCGGCGATACGCTCGTCGGGCTGCTTGCGTCGATAAACGCTGAAGTCGTCGAGAAAATAATTGTTTCCGACGATCTGGAAGCGCTGCGGAATACGCTTTATGATTTGACCGAAAGGGAAGATGTGAATTTGATCATTACGACCGGCGGGACCGGTTTTGCGGAACGCGATAATACGCCCGAAGCTACGCGCGGAGTAATCGAACGCGAAGCTCCGGGGCTGGCCGAAGCGATGCGAAGCGAGACAGCGAAGAACACACCGATGGCGATGTTGTCCAGGGGCGTTTGCGGCATCCGCGGAAATACCTTGATAATAAATCTGCCCGGTTCGCCAAACGGTGTGCTCGAATGTTTTCAAGTTATCGAACCGGTGCTGCAGCACGCGATCAATCAGATAAGGGGAAAGACAGGGCATTAGTTCTGAGTTCACGCTTCAATTTGCTGCAGCGTGAACTCAGAACTTCTATTACCTTCGCATTGCATCCCGCATGAACTCGGTGACGTTATCCTTGAGTTTTTTCAGCGAATTCTTCTCGATATACATCATATGTCCGGCTTCGTAGTATGACATCGAGATATTTTTGCGCAGTGCCGGGTCGAGGTTCATTGCCGAGATGGTATATTCGGCGGCGAAATACGGCGTCGCCATATCGTAATATCCGGCCGCGACAAATATCTTCATATACGGATTCTTCCGCATTGCATCGGCGAGTGCACCGCTGGTGTCCGCATATCCATTATTTATGTTGTAATTCCACGGTGACGTAATGCCGCCGCCCAATATGAAATATTCCGTGTCCGATTTATACCCGAGGTCGCGGCGGATGTAATCGTTAAACGCGGCGGTGTAGGGCGGGCGGATCGCATTCAGGCTCGGGTCGGTATCGGTGCCTTCTGACGCAGAATCTTTGTCATAACCGAGAAAACGGCTGTCGAGCCGGCCGGTGGTGCGGCGGCGGTCGCGGAGCAATTCCTTGTTAAATTCATCCAGATCGACGCGGAAATTATTATTCTCGATGAATATTTTCGAGAGGCCGGTGAGCGAGCTGAATTTATCCAGCAGTGCCTGTTTTTCTACAGCCGACAAACGATCGATCTTGAGCATTGCCGGTGCGTATTCGTTGACCGCAAAATTCTCCGCCGCACGCAGCACCTCGGTCAACGGTTTGTTTTGCCATTCCGGGGCAAGCTTTTTGTGGTACCACGCCGTCGAGGCATACGAAGGGAAGATCAGTACAAGCGGCAGGTCGTTGTTGGCGGCAAAGCGGATGGATTGAAAATTTAAGACGGTTGAGATGAGACAAATACCGTTGAGCCCGATGCCGTGATCGAACAGCCAATTTGACAAGCCGGCGGCGCGGGTCGTGCCGTAGCTTTCGCCGACGAGAAAAAGCGGTGACGTCCAGCGTTCGCCACGCCCGAGATATAAACGGATGGTTTCGCCGACCGATTCGATATCACCGTTGATGCCGAAGAATTTGCTGGCAAATTCCGGTTTGGTCGCCCGCGAATAACCCGTGCCGACCGGATCGATAAACACCATGTCCGTTTGGTCGAGCCAGGTTTGGTCGTTATTAACGAGTTCGTAGGGCGGCGGCGGCATAAATCCGTCATCAAGCATTTTTACGCGGCGCGGGCCGAGCGCACCAAGATGGAGCCAAACCGAGGCTGAACCGGGGCCGCCGTTAAAGGAAAACATCAGCGGGCGGGTTTTCGGATCGGCAACACCGTCCAGCGTGTAGGCCATGTAAAAGATCTTTGCTTCCGTATCGCCTGTCTTTTCGTTTTTGATCGGCATAAATCCGGTCGCGACGGTGTAATTGAGCGTCCGCGAACCGATGTTGACGGAATGTTTGGTAACAACCGGCGGTTCTTCCTTCGCCTGCATGGTTTCGGCGGGTTTCGGGGTTTCGGTTTTGACCGGCGTCATGGCCGGAGCTTGAAAAAGTAAGAAAAAAGACAGAAGTGTTGTGGCAATCATAGGTTTTCCTTTTATATATTTAAGATTAAAACGTTGCTCGACAAGATCTTTTTACCTTGTTTTACTTTGCGTCCTTTGCGGCTTTGCGTGAGACAGGCTTTTTTTCATGCAAAGCCGCTAAGAACGCAAAGGATGAGATGTAAGACCCAAGACTTTCTCTAATGCTGAATCCAGTTAATTAAGGCGCCGGGACGTCGGCGTAAAACGTCCAGTGGCCGGAAAAATCTTTGCGTGTATAGGCGCCGGCGTTCGAATGCTGTATCGGATGGGCGTCTTTTTCGCTCCACGGGCCGATGTAGTATTCGCCCAAGGGGAGCCCGACACCGGCACCGATAAGTCCCGGCGGTGTGCGGTCGAAATGGGTTTTCCAGTATCTTTCCGAATAAAACAGCGAGCAGTAATCAAGGCCGACGTATTCGTCAATGAAGATATAGCCTTTTTCCGTCAGGTTATTCCAGATGTGCCGGACGCAGGTATCGAGGCTGGCCTCAAAATCCACGTCCAGGAACGCGAGCAGGATCGGCTGACGCAGTTCGGGCAGCGTATCTTCGAACCAGCCTTTGATAAATTCGCACGACCCGATGTCGCCGTATTTGCGGATATTTTCCTTTACTTCTTCGAGGCTTCCGGCGTAATCGCCCGGTGTGTAACCGACGGCCTCGCGGTCGCCTTCCTGCTTTTCGGGCAATCCCTCGAACGAATCATAGATCAGCAGTTTTCGTCCGGCTATTTTACATGCCAATGAAAGGTTGACGGCGCTGCCGCCCTTCCACGTTCCGCATTCGACGACCGCCCCTTCGACATCCGGCGGAGTTTCGAATATTTTCAATGCCATTGCCAGATGTGCCTTGTAGGAAGTGCCGGTCTCGATCCGCAGTTTGTTGATGAACATCCGCCAGCCGAGCCAAAATTTTTTGAAAATGTTCAGCTTGTAGGACGGATGGACCATATCCGAATCCAATATAAAATATATGGCAACCGGAACCGTCAAAATATAATAAACCTTCATTAAGAAACGCGACATCCGTACTTTTATCCAGGAACAATATATATGTGTGAATTATGGAAAGCGTTGAAATATTAGCACAAAACGCCCCGCATCCCGAACGCGGGGTAGAAAATATTTTGTGCCGTTTGTGATACTTTGCGAACTTCGCGTCTTTGCGTGAAATAAAACAGTTTCACGTAAAGACGCGAAGGACGCGGAGAAAATAACAATAAATCCCCAAAGGTATAATTCGGATTAAAAAGAATTGACTAAGAGTCAGACTTTTTCTTACATTATGTGAGAAAAAGTCTCACTTTCAACCCCGCATCAGGTGCCGGTGACCCAACTCCTAAACACCCTAACCTATTGATTCTTATCACTATTCACTATTCACTATTCACTATTCACTCTTCCGGCACATGTTTTGCAACTCAGCACGTCAAGCGTAATAAGTTTAGGGCTGGGTGCCGGATCTCTCTTCAAGGTCTAAGTTCAAGCCGATCTTTGCGCCCATAACTTGAAAAAATTTACCCCAGGAGATTAAAAGAAAATGAAAAACCAAAAAGGATTCTCGCTCATCGAGCTGTTAGTCGTCGTAATTATCATCGCGATCATCGCGGCCATCGCTATCCCTAACCTGCTTGCCTCACGCCGCGCGGCCAATGAAGCAAGTGCAATTTCTTCACTTCGAACAATTCACAGTGCCGAAGCAACGTATCAGGCAACTGCTGGCGGCAATACTAACTACGGCACGTTAGTACAACTTAACACTGCGGGTTTGATCGACAGCGTATTAGGAGCCGCAACCTCGCAAAAGAGCGGTTATAGTTTTACTAATTCTGCTGGTTCGCAGGTTTATTGCGCAGAAGCTTCTCCGACAACTCCTGGAACAACCGGTATTCGATATTTTGCCGTAAACGAGACAGGAGTGGTATATTCGTCAACGGCCGCAGCGACGTGCGCGGCTGGAGGTGTATATACAGCTGGAGCTGGAGCGGCGCCAATCCAGTAACAACTTGACTGGCCGACGGTTGTACCGACTGTTGCGTGAAGAATTCTATACCGGATGGAGTTCGCTACGGAACTCCATCTAAGTCGGCCATCGATACCTATATTTTGTTCTTGGGGTGGTGAAAAACACCTATATACAAACGGGAGAAATCCCGTTCTTTTTTTGCCATGACCTCGACCGGGTCGTAGAGGTCCAATTCCTTATTATGCATAAAATTACCGACTTTCTTAAACATAACAGTAACTGGTTTTGTTTAGGCGCTGTTTTGCTGTTTTGTGCAGTTAGTTTCTTAATTCCGATTTATATATCGGGACTTCCGGACGGATTCGATTTGTCGACGGATTTGAGATTTGCTTCGGCATTTCGCGACGGAATATTAAACGGTAATTTTTCCCCTGGCTGGGCGAATGATAATTTCGGTTTTGGGAGCATTGGGATTCGATTTTATCCTCCAATTGCTTTTTATACATTAGCTTTCGGCGAAATGATTACGGGAGATTGGTTTTCAGCAATTTTTATCAATTTGTTCGGCTGGATGTGCCTTGGATGTATAGGCATTTATTTTTTTGTCAAGGAATGGAGTTCCCCCGGACCCGCGATGGTAGCGGGTATGATTTACGCTATCGTTCCTCAACATTTGACAGAAATATATGGGTACTTTCTTTATGCTGAGTTTGCTGCTTGGGGAGTAATGCCATTCTGTTTTTTGTTTGTAACGCGCATTTGCCGAGGAGGGAAATGGCTAGATGTTTTTCTTTTCGCCACATCTTACTCGGTATTGATCTTAACGCATATCCCGACAACTATTATGGTCACCATCAGCCTTCCGGTTTATGTATTAGTATTGTTGGATTGGCGACGGTTCAAAAATATATTTCTGCAACTATTTGTCTCTATTGCTCTAACTTTGGCGGCAACTTCATACCGATGGATACAGATTGTCTCTGAGTTTAACTGGCTTGCACATAATGATCCGAAATGGTCAACCGGTAAGTACGGATTCAGCGTATGGCTCTTTCCTAATATTCTAGAAACTAGAAAGGTATATCTCTTGGAACTAATGTCCTGGCTTACAGATATAACTATCATCTTGACAATATTATTGCTGATTCCAGCTTTCCCTTACCTGTTTACTTCTGCCAAAACAAAAACTGACCCGGTAAGAAAAATAATTATTGCGACGACGATAACGGCGCTATTCGCATTTTTTATGCTTTCTAAGCCGAGTTTATTTATTTGGAACAACGCCGGGTTTCTGCAGAAAATACAGTTCCCCTGGCGGTGGCTCTCGATTCTTTCGATGTTGGGTGTTGTATCAATCGCACTTACAATTCCGCTATTGGTCTTACGATTTCAAAAAATTGAGAGATTGATTGTTTATTTTGGTTTAGCAGTGATTGTGGTGATGATGCTTTTTGATATAACGCAAATTATTATTCCGTCGGAGCCGATCCCTCGCGCCAAATTCGGAAAAATTGAAATTGATTTGCAAACGAAACCTATTTTCGAAGGCTGGTGGCCAATTTGGGCAAAGGAAGAAGCTTTTGAAACCAGTGAAAGAGTAATGGCCGGGAACCGTCGCGTCGACGTGACGAGATGGGAATCAGAAACGCGGGAATTCACAGTTCAGCGGGGCGATGCCGTAGCCTTGCGCGTATCGACTTTTTATTATCCGCTCTGGACTGCAACAGTAAATGGTGACGAGGCTGAGATCGAAATGGACGAGTTCGGGGCGATAATTATACCGATTCACAGTGAGGTTTCAACGGTTCATCTTAATTTTGAGGAGCCTTATAGTTACAGGATAGCGAAGTGGCTTTCTCTGGCAACATGGTTATTATTTTCGCTTGTAATAATTTCCTGTATTCGCAAAATGATATTAACAGCACAGAACCGAACCTCCTTATTAAATGTTGCGTAAGACTTATTCGATTCATGATTAACGAACTTGCCGAAACTTTAGAAGATTCAAGCAGTCGCGATTTCACATACAATCCTAAACTTGACGGGTTGCGCGGCTTAGCGGTATTGGTTGTCATGATTTATCACGTTGGTATTTTCCTCCCTAATGGTTTTATTTTGATTTCGGGTGGTTTTCTAGGGGTTGACATTTTCTTTGTTCTTAGCGGTTTCCTGATAACCTCAGTTCTGCTTCGAGAGCAATTTAGAACAGGAAGCACGAATCTTTGGAACTTTTATCGTCGACGAATATATCGCCTTGTTCCGGCATACTGGCTGTTTTTAATAGTGTTAGTGTTGTTTGGCTGGTTGATTTTACCTGCGGCCCAGGTGTCGCTTCTTTACCGGGACAATAAGTTTCTCTACGCTGCAACATATCTGACCAACTGGAACTCGGCTTACGGAGAGAGTGGCGGTCATTTGAACCATACATGGTCTTTAGCGATAGAGGAGCAATTTTATATTATTTGGCCATTATTTCTAATTGGAGTGTTATCGCAAAAATGGTTGCGAAGTACAGCCATAGTATCAACAATGGCTATAATCGTCGCAATAATAATAATCCGATTTCTCCGCGTGGAAGCGGGCACACCAACTCACGTTTTGTACTATTCAACAGAAACCCGAATTGATTCGCTTCTGATAGGATGTGTTGCTGGCTTTTTATTCATGTGGCGATTGATATCGCAACGATGTTTTGAAACAATCTTTTTCTCGATTTTGGCTGGTTTGGCGACCGTGACCTCAATTTTAATAATCGTTTCAGTTAATGAGCAGACCCTCGATCTTTACCGCATCTACCTTCCGTTATTCACAATCTCGACGGCGGTAGTTATTTTATGGATATCAACAAATTCAACCGGATCGGTCAATTGGTTTCTGGGTAATAAAAACCTTCAATGGATTGGTAAGATTTCGTACGGATTATATCTTTGGCATTACCTTTCTTTTGAGCTTAGCCGAGAGGTTTTTGGCACGGTTTCAGCCCAAATAGTGTTTGGGGTAATATTGGCATTTACAATTGCAGCAACCTCTTACTATTTACTCGAGGTGAGATTTTTAAAGCTCAAAGAACAGTTCGAACTTTACTGATATTATCCCGCGATGGTGAATCAATAGAGGAATTCGACAAGGCATCTGGAATTGATGCTAAACAGGCGCGAAGCTGGCAATTGAGAACGACGAAGGTCTCGAAAAACTTTCGCAAACAGCACGGGTAAATAAAGATTTTGTTCGAACAGAGGAATTGCACCCGTCCGACGCCCCGTTGGCATTAGTTAACTTTCAATCACTAGGGTCTTTCAAGGAGGAATGAATATGAAGAATTTGAAAGGATTTACTGTTGTGGAACTTTTGATTGTTGTGATCCTGATCGCGATCATTGCCGCAATCGCCATTCCGAGTCTGCTGGCGTCGCGGCGGGCGGCGAATGAGGCAAGCGCGATCAATTCCGTACGGACGATACACAGCGCGGAGCTGACCTATTTTGCTGGCGGCGGCGGTAAATCCAATTACGCTTCATTAGCCTCACTCGGCACTCTCGGCATTATTGACGATGCAGTTGCCAGCGGTTCGAAGAGCGGTTATACGATAAATGCGGAAATACCAGCCACAGCTCCGTTCAGCAGCTATTGCTCGTCGGCACTCGCGACGGCGTTCGGTACGACCGGGAACCGCGATTTCGGAGCGGGCCAGATAGGCGTGATCTGGGAGAATTCGACCGACGGACAAATGGACTGCACCGGCGGCATCCTGACCACTGGAGCGGCGGCGGCCGTTATTCAATGAAATAGCCCTCTGATTTACCAGGCGGAACTGCACAATTTAATAATTAAAACCTCGGCCCTAGTGCCATTGCGGGACAGGAGCGATCTTGTCCTGCTTTTTTTGCCCCGAATAGTTATAAGCGATGTTGCATAGGCGATTGTCACCATGACACGAGCAATAAGTCGCGTGACATTAGCGATTGTTAGCGTGACATTGACGATTGTTCGCATGACATGAGCAATTGTTCGCGTGACATTAGCGATTGTTCGCGTGACATGGGCGATAAGTCGCAGCAGCGGGTGCAGAGCATCCCTTCCAGACCTGTTATCAATTAAAGTTTATTGCTAAGCCTTGGTTTGAATTGATGGCTGCCAAGACAAGCAAACAATATTTGCAGGTCAGGAAGGGCGGCTTGCCCCCGACGCTTTGAAATACAGACACATAAGAGCGGGTGCAGAGTAGGCATTCCAGACCTCTTATCAATTAAAGATTCTTGATGAGCCTTGAGAATTGATGGCGGACAAGACAGCCAAACAATATGTGCAGAAAACGAAAACAACAAAGGTAAAAAGCTCCGTAGGAGCGGTATGTTATTGATGGACAAAGGCTTGATGGTCGCTCCTACGGAGCTTGGTTTTTATTTCCACACTTTTTTCTACAAACATTTAGCTCCTACGGAGCCGGTCATGATCAAACTACATGTTCACTGACCCTTTCGTTTTTTTCATTGAGCGGCAGGGTTATGGTCAATTTTGTTCCGGCAGGTTCGTTTGGGTGCATTTCGATACGTCCGCCGTGGGCGGTGATGATACCGTAACAAACCGCGAGGCCGAGGCCCGTGCCTTTGCCGGCCGGTTTGGTCGTGAAGAACGGGTCGAAGGCCTTATCCGCCGCCGGACGATCGATGCCCGTTCCGCTGTCGGCGATAACGATGACGACCTCCGGGCCGTGCTGCATAGAACTGACGGTAATATCGCCGCCACCAGGCATTGCGTCGCGGGCGTTCAGGAAAAGATTGAGAAATACCTGTTGGAGCTGATCGGCGTCCGCATAGACCGGCGAAAGGTTCCCGGCGAGAGCGGTATTTATCCGCAGCTTCTTAAACGATTCGTCAAAGCTCGCAAACCGCAGGCTCGCGGTAATGACAAGATTGATGTCAACCGGGCTTTTTGCCGCCGGACGGACGCGTGCAAAATCTGTCAGGTCGTGTGTCACCTGCGTGATGCGGCGGATCTGCGTCGATATCAGATCGAGCTTTTCATTTGTATCGCTGTCGTCTGCGGAAGTCCGCGAACGCATCATTTGAATAAGCGAAGAGATAGACGCCAGCGGATTATTCACCTCGTGTGCCACGCCCGCGGCGAGCGTTCCCATTGCCGCCAGCCGGTCCGTCCGCATGAGCTGTTCGTTCATGTGCTTGAGGCTGTCGATGTCGGAGGCCATTTTACGGCTCATGTCGTTAAATGATGCGGCCAAAAGCCCGATCTCGTCGTTGCTTTTTCGCAGATCGACCTCGGTTCCGTATCCGCCGCGCGTTACCTCGACCGCCGCAACAGTTATTCGCTGCAGCGGCCGCGAGATCGTGCGAACGACAAGCAATAAAAGCACGAGATTTGGCACAAGAGCGGAGATCAGGCTGAAGACGAGATATTTTCGCCACGCCTCAAAACCCATGCCGTCTTGAAATGCCCACCAGACGATCGGTATCTGAAATACCAGAAAGCTGATTATAGCGACCGATGCAATGCTCAATGCGATCTTGTAGGCGATGGGAAAGAGCCGGAATTGGTCGAGCGCGGATTGTAGGGAAAAGAGTTTGAAATTGGAGATGGCGTAGGCGTAGATCAAAACGCCCGGAAGCACGAAGATCGAGCTGAAAGGAAGGAATTCGTATGCATCAAAGAATGGCAGAACGATATTGGCAAGCGTTTTGAGAACGCCGGTGATCGCCAACCCCCAAAGGATCGCCCCGACCTGCTGGCCTTTTTGTGTGCCTTTGTAACGGCGGTATTTCTGAAATAATATCGCCGCACCAAAGAAGAAAACGAAATAAACGTAAGCGACGAAAACGTAGGCAAGCGGCGCGAGTTCGATAACGAATTTGCCGGAGCGAAACCCGACGTCCTTCCACAAAAACCCGAACAGAGCAGCCGGAACCAGAACGATCCCCGGTGCGAAAAGTACGGCGGCACGCTTTCTGGGCGTCCTGGCATTTTCAGGAAAGACCCAGGCAAATACAGCCAGAGCATACTGCATAAGAAGCGCAATGATAAAACTCGACGCCGCCCACCAGCCGGCATTCATTTGCGCATCCGTAAAATTCCAAAAGATGAGGTCCTTCGTCGTCCAAAGCGCGAGAAAAGCAATAAAAGCAGCAAAGGTCTGATTGGCACGGCTCCGCGGATTGGCGACAAAAATATAAAAGCCGAGCGTGACCAGAAGAAATAAAGCAAACAGATGAAACAAAACGAGCATTGCGTAGATATTAAATCGCGGACGGCAGGAAATACAATGGCCCGGACATATCTAAAGGTTGGCCGGCAAACTCTTGTTCTCCCGTGATGGTTGTAATTCGGGTATCCATATATTTTCCTGTGGGCGGACGTTTTCCTGCACTGCCTTACCATGCATATCAATAATTCTATGCACCTCGTTTGATGCCTGAGGGTCATCAAGAAGCTCCGTTAACTTAAAAGCTGAATTTGGCATCTGGCGGTTGGTGAATGAGCTTTCCCCGATACTATTCAAAAAATCCTTCCGGGCGTCGATATGATGGCGTTTAAGACGCCCGCGATTACGTCTGCTTAGGCATGCGGCGGCAAGCGATGCATCGGGATGGCCGCTGATCGCGAAGAGTTCGTTAGGCTTGCCGCTAGTATCCGCTGATTGTTTAACTAGAATCGACAGCCCTACGTAACGATCCATTATTTCGCAAAATTCGTGGATCGAAATACGCTGTTCCACCATGCGGAAAGTATTTGCCACGGCCTGTTGAATTTCTCGAACCTTTTCATGTTTTTGCGCATCTAAATTGTATCTGGCTGTAGAGCGTACGAAAACCTCAATTCCATGACGAATTAGAAGCGGAAGCCATAACAGAAAGTATATAGCTGCATAAATTAAACGTCCGCTGATAGACGCTTTCCGCGATTGAACAAATTGATATACCGCAAACGGTGCACCGAGGGATAAATAAATGATTATGAAATCTGAGATGATCATCGTATTTAATAATGTGCAACATGTGTGCCTGTGATCTGCTATATTCTTGCCGGTATAAAATTAGATGGTCATCGCCAGATAAAGACTGGGTTTAAGTAAAAAATCGGGAACTTTATTAATGGCCGTGACGTTTATTATTTTTAGCAAAATGCGAAATTCATAAAACACCTTTGCATACTGCAAAAATTAAATTTGAAAACCGTCTCACTTACGGCACGCGGATTGCCTATATATCAAGCAGGGAATATTCATTACACATAACGCGATTGTTAGTTAGAGATAAGAAAAGTAATAAGGAGGAAAACAAAATGAGCGAAAAACTTAAAGTAAAAGTTATTAAGAAAGACGAGATAAAAGCTCCTGCGGCATCGATAAAGGTTCAGAACCGGACCAAACGCGAGGCAGCAAGAAGAGCTGTTTCAACTGTTGCTAACTGGGTCAGCGATTTTCAAGCCAGAAAACGTGACGAGACCAAAGCTGCGTTTGAAAAATTTCTAACACCAAGCCCGCACCCGAGCGAATTGTAATCAATTCATACATTTTGCCGGGCAAAGTGTAATAATTTTCGTTTTCATACTAAATATAATCGATAAAGGAAGGCATCTGACATTCAGAATGCCTTTTTTACTGTGCAAATAACTGTTATCCAATACGTCTGTCAGTTGCTACAATTTTAAATTCGCTGTTATGCTTATTTGCTGAATAGTTTAGAAGTTATATAGATATGAAGGAAAAAATTGTTGTAATAACAGGTGCAAGCAGCGGTATCGGCAGAGCTTCTGCATTGGTGTTTGCCGAACTGGGAGCAAAAGTTATCGCCGTCGGCCGAAACGAAAACGATCTTGGGAGTTTGCGTGACACAGCGCGTGACGCGGACGGGTCGGTAAAAGTTCATTTGGCGGATATAACGGAGACATCTCAGGTTGACCGTTTGGTGTCGGAGACCATTCAGCATTTCGGCCAGATAGATGTGCTCGTGAATTCTGCCGGCATTATAAAGAATGGTTCGATCGAGGATACGACGCTTGACGACTGGGATAAGATGATGAACATCAATCTGCGTTCGGCTTTTTATCTGATGCAGAAATGTATTCCGCATCTTGAGAAAACAAAGGGAAATATCGTTAATGTTTCGAGCGTTACAGGCCTGCGGGCTTTTCCAAATGTTTTAGCTTACTGCGTATCAAAGGCGGCGACGGATCAATTGACAAGATGTTCGGCCCTCGAGTTAGCTCCAAAAGGCGTCAGGGTGAACGCCGTCAATCCCGGCGTAGTTGTCACAAACCTTCACAAACGTGGCGGAATGAGTGAAGAAAATTACGAAATTTTTATAGAAAACGCTAAAAATACTCATCCGTTGGGACGTGCCGGAACACCCGAAGAAGTGGCGGAACTGATAGCTTACCTGGCATCTGACAAGGCATCATGGATCACCGGGGCGACCTACGAGATCGACGGCGGACGGGCACAAACTTGTGCACGCTAAATAAATAGGCCTTTGGCTTGGATAAATACTGTGAAACTGCAGCTACTACACAGCACATTGGAAGATGACGGAACGCCGTCGCCGAAGCAGCATTTAACTAGTTTCGTGATTGATGACCTTGTTGCATTTGATGCCGGAAGCCTTGCAATGTCTTCAAGCCGGACACAAAAAGAACAGGTCCGCGATATTGTTTTAAGTCATGCTCATCTGGACCATATTGCAGGGCTTCCTTTATTTATAGACGACCTTTTTGCTACCTTGACCGGGCCGGTTAGAATTCACGCCGAAGCAGAAGTCATAGAAATATTGGAGCGTGACATTTTTAATTGGTCGGTTTACCCGCGTTTCTCAGAGCTTTCTAATGCGAAGGGCTCTGTAATGGAATATCGGAGTTTTGTTCCCGGAACAGAGTTTAAGATCAAACACCTCAGCGTTCGGGCCATAAGCGTAAATCATAAAGTTCCGAGTTGCGGATTTATTGTCACGGATAGTTCTGCCAAATTTGCTCTATCTGGTGATACGGCGGAGATGGACACTTTTTGGGATGTGATAAATGAGATAAATGATCTGTCGGCTGTCCTGATAGAATGTGCATTCCCGGATGAACTGCAGGACCTTGCATGCATATCTCATCATTTGACGCCGCGAAGTTTAGAACAGGAATTAAAAAAATTTAATCGGCGGGGCTGTCCTGTTTATATAGTGAATCTCAAACCGGCATATTATGAGAAGACCGCGGCGCAGATAACCGCTCTAGGCATGGAAAATGTGAATATCCTGAATGTAGGCAGAGTATATGAATGGTGATGCTATTTGGCAGCATCCCGAAGGAAGTTTATCGGCTCAAAAGCTCCTTCGCGGTGTTCACCTGTAAAATCGTGTAGGATCACACGCCCATTTGCCCGAACGGTCTTTATCCGGAATGTCCTTTTTTCACGTTCAATTCCGGGCATTATCTCGGCACGAAAAGTTACCAGCATTTCAGGCCTTGCCCAGACGCCTTTTTTTTCGTCATTTTCAGGTTTTTTCTTTTTGCTAAAAATCGGCATCAATATCCTTCGGGTTTAATTTGCTTTTGTGCTTTATTTTTCGCTGAGATGGATGGACCTTTTCTTCGGGCTTTTCATTTCCGAACTTTTGTCCGGGAGGGGCACTCGGCTTTCTGATGGAATCAAAAACCGGTCTTTCGTCTGTTTTTCGTTTTTTGCCGCCCATCTCTTAAACTATAACAGAAGATCTATAGGCTTTTTTGCTCATTTGCTGATTTAGTTTACCTGTAATTGACAATTTTGAGCAATAAATCCAATATAAATACCACTTAAAGTGGTCTATTTTGAAATTGTCAAAATAGGTTATTTAATTTTAAAAGATCAGACCAATCATGCAGATGCAGCGAAATCGCGGAAAAATGATAAATCAGCGAAGGCCTTTCTGGCTTCCTGCTTCTAATTATTATGTTTTGGTGATCGCTGTTACTGTTGGGTTTTTCTTTCTCGTTTGGGGAATTCTTAACGAAGGAAGGGAAGAAACTCCATGGATAACGGCTGGGTTCGGGGCCAGCATCTTGCTTGCGTCCGCGGTTTTATTAAGGGAAGTTATTCTTAGGAATGCGAGAAACCGGTCTTTAGCGACACAGAAACGGCTCGATGAAAATTTACGCGGTATTTCTACACGGGCTAATGCTGACCGGAACACAAACAAATTGACCCTTGAACGAAATTCCGCGATCTTAACCGAGATCGGGCGCAAATCAGAGGCAGCAAAAATTTTAGGGAAGTTTTCAGCGGGACATAAAGAAGTGTTTGACCTATGTGAAGAATATAGGTCGGCAGCGGCTTTCGAATTGCCAAATATCGGTGCCGGATCGCCGAGGCTTGGAGCATTACGAAAAGGGATAAAGACCGCCGGTGAGTATCACAGGTATCATTTACTGAAATGGGCGGAGATCGAAGCTCAATCATTCACACAAAATGCCAAAAGTCGTGCTAAGATGAAGGAAAAGCTCGACACGGCTCAAAAAGCACTTGGTGTAGTTGATTTTGCATTGAGCTTTTACCCAGACGAAAAGAGCTTGATGGATTCGCACCAGGCTCTGAGGGGTTTTCTTACTTCGATAAAGGTTTCTAATTTAATCGAAAAGGCCGAACGGGCCCATTTCAAGGGAAATTTAGAACAAGCTTCCGGTTTTTATCAGGATGCTCTTTTCGATCTGTCCCGAGGCGAAATGGCTGCGGATAGAGGGATCGTGATGGAAAAGATCGAACATGAGCTTGAAAAGATCCGTCAGTTATCAATTAAAGGAGATGTACTAAAATAAAAAGGTTCTGTAAAAAACCATTTTCTCGACGGTCGCGGTGCTGATCGTAGAAAATTAGTTATTCAAGACCATAAAGATCGAACTATAAGCACAGAAACTATTATCGATATTTGTATTATAAAACGATGATCTCTCAAAAATGCCCCAAATGTAAAAGCACACGTATTCGCCGTGGCTATCGTCCAACCAGACTGTGGTCAAAAATTTTGTTCAGGTTCAATCTCCTTTGCGATGCCTGTAATTTGGAATTTCGTGGCTTTGCGGTGCCTGGGAATTCAAAAACGAGGACAAATAAAAAGCCGAAAAAAGAAATTTTAGGGGAGAAGGTGAATTAACTGAAGCTCCGCCAGATTTAAGCGGTATTCGTCTAAAGATCGTGAACGAAAATTTTTTGCATTCTTGTGCTTCTATTACTCTTTCCATTTTCTTGTGTATTTTCACATCCTATTCCCAAGGACCGCCCGCTTCATTTGAGCCCCTCCAGACGGAAGCAGGATCGGTTCATTTCGGCGACCTGGTCGATGTGGACGTCATCGGCAGCTTTGAATACGATTGGCGAGGGACTTTAACTCCAGAAGGGTATTTGGATGGTTTCGATAAGATCGCGGAACCTGTTTACGCTCTTTGTAAAACAGAAGATCAGCTAGCCAGTGACATCGCGCTTGAGTATGGCAAAATCCTTCGTGAACCAAAGATAGTAGTGAAGATCCTGGACCGTTCAAATCGGGCATTAGCGTATCTGGACGGTGCTGTAAAATTGCCGCAGCGTTTTCAAATCAAGCGGCCGGTCTTACTCAACGAACTCCTGATAATATCCGGCGGTATCACGGACCGGGCCAATGGTGAAATTCGGATATTCAGGCCGCGTAACCTGAGTTGCTCGGAAAAAGAGGTCAAGTTGCTAAAAGACAGCAATCCGCAGACTTTGTCCATCACAATCAAAGATCTTTTAGCTGGAAGAACGGAAGCAAATCCGCAAATATTGAGCGGGGATATTGTGACGGTTATGGAAGCCGCGCCGATCTATTTAATTGGGGGCGTGAGCGTGCCCAAACAAATATCCTCACTTTCTCAGATGACATTGAGTCGGGCGATAGCCAGCGCGGGCGGAATAGCAAAAGATGGCTTAGAAGACCGGATCACAATATTCCGGCGAGAAAGCGGGGAAAGCAGCGTTATTGAGATTGATCTTAAAAAGATAAAGGCAAAAGAAGTGGACGACCCGATTCTTAAAGCATTTGATATAGTTGAGGTCGGAGAAAAAGGCCGTACAAAAAGAAAGTTTCCGCCGGCAATAGAGAACAGAGGCTTTAGTTCCAATAAGCCCGAGAAATTACCTTTACGAATAGTTGATTGAAGAAAGAGTTGTTCCTTAACTTCGTATTTATTTTCTTTTTATTCTCTATTGTTCAAAAGATGAAAATTTGGTTCAATTGAATGTTAGGTCTTTTAAGTTGTTAGTTAAAATTATTTATGGCAAATCAGAGGAAATTCAGTCGTCGCATCGTTGCACTTTTTTGGTTGGTAATTGTCGCGGCCGTTATTGGTACGTTGATCGAGTATGAGCAGATCGCAGCTCTTTATGTTCTTGCTACGCTATCGTTGGTTGTGCTGTTGCTGATCGTGGCATTTGCCGACCTCGAAGGCGTCGACAGGCAAAGCCTCGATGGTTTTGCACAAGACCCGGAATAAGTTTTCGCTGATGGTAAAAACTCTCAAATTTCTATTTGCTGTCTGTATGCTTTCAAGTATGTCGGCGGCTTTGGTGTCCGGCAGCACAATTTCAAGTGGTGCTGGAAATATAAATGCAAGCCTTCGCTGGAGAAAAGGCACGATCAAAATTGGCATTTCGGATTCATTTTTGAAGCGAAATGTGAATTTAAAGACGGATAGCGACGTGATAGGGGCGATCCGCCGCAGTTTGGCGACCTGGACCAAAGTGACGGATATTGATCTTCAGGAAAGTATCTCCGAAAAACAAAACGTCAGCCCGTCCGGTAATCAGGGAGATGGCGTGAGCCTTATCACGATCGCAGCGACGCCGGAAAACCTGCTGTTATTTTCCAAAAGCCTGCAAGAGACCGCCGCAACCACCCGCTTATTTTTCGATCGCAAAGGTTTTATCACGGAAGCTGACATCGTATTAAACCCATACCAACAATTCTCCACCGACGGAACCTTCGGCACTTTCGATCTTGAATCGACATTGACCCACGAAATAGGGCATCTTCTTGGATTGGACCATTCGCCTGTTCTGTCTGCCGTTATGCATGATAACGCAGGGAAAAACGGCGTTTTCGGCCTGCAGAATTTTGTTCCGCGAACTTTGGCTCTGACCGATATTGCAGCTATCAGGGCGAAATACGGTGCAGATATTGAAGATGCTTTGGAATGCTGTGGTGCGATCAGCGGGAAAATTCTTCGCTCCAGCGAGCTGGTGACGAGAGGTGTCGAGATCTGGGCCGAAGAGCCCGAATCAGGAAAACTTGTTGCTGAAACTTCAACAGGTGCAGGTGGCGCATTTAAATTGGATGGCCTTCCGACAGGAAACTACAACATCTATGCTCAGCGATCCGGTAAACTAAAGATTAATATTCCCACCCAAAAGATCGGTAATGTCTTTCTTGAAAGCGGAGATACAAGCTTTTTGATAAAAAGGCTTGTTGACAATGCTGCAGATTTCGAGTTGAAATATCTCGGCTTTAACGGACAGCTTTCCGGACTGCCCGTGCCATTGAACGCGGGCAAATCATATACGGTATATATGGGCGGCAGAAATATCGATAAAGACCAGATCTATATCGGGTTCAGCTCGCCTTTTTTAACATGCCAGCCCAATACGCTAATCAATGTTGATTATGGCGACGGCATCTCAGCGGTCAGTTTCGAGGTTCAGGTAAATGCGCTTACGCCCATCGGCGAATATACTGTATTTGTTGAATCGAAAGTAGGCATGCGCCAGGCCATCGTCGGAGGCATAGCTATTCGCAGTTTTTCAAATTCATTTTCCAACTTTATCCTACCGGAAAACTAGAATCCCATAAATTCTTTCTTGCTTTCTTTCCTGTATTGTGGATAATCATTTTGTTCACCTCCCCGGTGAACGTTCGGCCATAAGTGGTGAGGACTTATGGCCATAAGGGCGACGGAGTGGGAGACGTCGCCCTATAACTTTTTAAACCGTGAAGTGTAATAAATGTTCCTACAATAACAATACGAAATTTTATGTTGTCTTAGGAGTTAGCCGGTCTCTTGCATTTGCAACCGGCACGGAGTATATTTTCGTTTTTGATAATATATTTGCCGAAGCCGGTTATTAGCCGGCACGGGGGAACCAAATTTTTGGGGCGAAACGTTTTTTGTACGTAGAACACTTTCATTGTTCCAGCCCGTCAGCTAACCTCGCAGGCGTAATGAAAGACAAGCCATTTTGAACTGGTAGATTTTACTGGCCACAAAAGCAATGACTTGCAGATGTGGTTTTTTGTATTTTAAACATGCCCAAAAAAGAAAGTAGTTGGCTGTCGCGGTGGCTGTACAGCGGCGTAACCGAAATGGAGGGCCCTCACGAACCTGTTGGTACCCATCACAAGCACACATGGTGGAAGGTCATGTGCCTTACAGGCGTTGATTATTTCTCCACGCTCGGTTACCAGCCCGGAATTGCCTTTCTCGCCGCAGGTGCATTATCTCCCGTTGCAACCCTGATCCTCGTTCTTCTGACTTTATTCGGAGCCTTGCCGATCTATAGCCGTGTCGCCAAAGAAAGCCCGCATGGCGAAGGTTCGATAGCGATGCTTGAGGCGTTGCTATCGCGTTGGAAAGGCAAGCTTTTTGTTCTAGTTCTGCTTGGCTTTGTAGCTACTGATTTTGTCATTACTATCACGCTTTCAGCTGCTGACGCAACCGCGCACGTTTTGGAGAACCCGTTCTTTCATCACAATTTTCCTTTCCTTCAACATCCGGTAATTATCACGCTTGTTTTTGTTGCATTACTGGGCATTGTTTTTCTGAAAGGATTTAAGGAAGCGATCGGTATCGCGGTTGTGCTTGTTGGTGTATATCTTTTGCTGAACGTCGTAACAATCGCAACTGCTCTTTACCAAGTGTTTACTCATCCCGATCTTTTGAATGATTGGAGAACGGCTCTTTTAGCAACGAAGACAAGCGGAGGCAGTCAGGGAATATTCGTTATTATAGGCCTTTCGCTGCTCGTCTTTCCCAAACTCGCGCTCGGCCTTTCCGGATTTGAGACCGGTGTGGCCGTTATGCCGCTTGTGCAGAGCCCTAACCGGATAGCCAATACGCGAAAGATGCTCATGACCGCGGCGTTAATAATGAGTGTAATGCTGATCGCCAGTAGTTTCGTTACAAGTATATTGATACCGCAAAAAGAATTTTGCCCGAGGATAACATGCGGTTCAAATGAGCAAATTCATGAACCACCTGCTTTTTGCGCATGCACAGCAGCAGAGATAGAAGGCAAGGTAGTAAAAGAATCCGGGGCGGCAAATGGGCGTGCCCTTGCATTTATAGCTCATAAATATTGGGGCGAAGAGTTCGGAACATTGTACGATCTGAGTACGATCCTGATATTGTGGTTTGCCGGTGCGTCCGCCATGGCCGGCCTGCTGAATATCGTTCCGCGTTACCTTCCGCGATACGGGATGGCACCGGAATGGGCAAGGGCGACAAGGCCTCTAGTATTGGTCTTTACAGGAATTTGTTTTCTTATTACATATGTATTTAATGCAGATGTCGATGCCCAGGGAGGTGCCTATGCAACCGGTGTATTGGTCCTGATGACATCTGCCGCTATCGCCGTATCGATATCGGCACGGAGGCGAGGCAGCAAATGGACGGTGGCTTTCTGGGGAATTTCACTTGTTTTTACCTACACCACGATCGTTAATATTTTCGAGCGGCCCGATGGTATCAAGATCGCGTCATTGTTCATTTTTGCGATAATTGCTGCGTCATTCATATCACGCGTAATGCGCTCGACCGAGATCCGTATCGATAAAATAGAGCTTGACGACGTAGCTCAATCTTTCATTGACGAACTTGACGCGGAAGGTGAGATCCGTGTCGTCACGAACCGCCGCGAAACAGGCGACATTGCTGAATACCGTTTTAAGGAACATGAGAAGCGAATAGATAACCACATACCATCGACCGATCCGGTCGTATTCTATGAAATTTCGACGGGTGACGCGTCCGAGTTTAAGGGAAAACTTAAAATCAAGGGTTATGACGTTGGCGGTTATCGTATTCTCAGGACTGAAGCCCCGGCTGTTCCGAACGCGATCGCGGCATTTTTGCTTTATATTCGGGATAAGACGGGCAAGATACCGCATGTATATTTCGGTTGGAGCGAAGGCAACCCGTTAATGTATCTGGCGAGATATATTTTATTTGGGGAAGGTGATACCGCACCCGTAACCAGAGAGATATTAAGACAGGCGGAAGAAGACCCGGAACGGCGGCCTAACGTGCATGTAGGCGGATAAGCAGTCAGGCTTCTGCCTTTAAATTACAAGCTTTTACCGTTCAACACCGATGGATTTAATTCAAGATAGCAGGAGCGGCAAAAGACGGGACGGCCTTGCGAAGGGTAAAAAGGAACTGTCGTTGTTTCGCCGCATCTTGCGCAGCTTACCGCTACTTCGATTCGCTGACGAATGCCTGACGCCTGAGCGTTGGCGATAGCGGCGATGCGATCATTTTTTGCCTGTTTACATTCCTTGCAGCGTTTCGGCGGATTTTGGAGCTGCTTGTCCCTGAAGAATATCTGTTCGCCCACCGACCAGACAAAATTCTTAGAGCAGTCTCCGCAAAGGATGGTCTTATCTTCAAATTCGGAGTGTTCTCCGGCCGCAGCTTCCGTTGCGATATTCCCGGCGTCAAATGAATTGTCTGACATAAAAAAGAACCCTCCTTGCTCGATCAGAGGTTACGGCTAACTTAAAAAAAGTCTAAATCTAAATGAGAAGATCAAACACCGGAGAAATAAGTGCCAGCGTGTATCATATTCGATAAATACAGTGATCTATAGTAAATTCAAGTACGGAAATCACTATCAAACAAACGCCGCAAGATTGATTACAATCTAGTTTTGACCTTATAACTATTGAGTTTCAGTGTCAAGTTTTAGTATCCCTTGATTGAAAGGCGTTTATTTTAAATATGAAGATACTGGTAATTGGCTCAGGCGGGCGTGAACATGCGATATGTGCAGCTTTCGAACGGAGCGAGAGGGTTTCGAAGATATTTTGTGCTCCCGGCAATGCGGGAATTGCGGACATAGCGGAGTGCGTTCCAATCAAGCAAGATGAGATCGAGCAACTGGCTGAGTTTGTGGCGGCGAACGGGATCGATCTGACATTTGTGGGAGGTGAGACGGCGCTTGCTCTTGGGATAGTCGATGAATTTAAAAGCCGAGGGTTAAAGATCGTTGGTGCTTCAAAAGCCGCGGCGGAACTCGAAGCAAGCAAGTCCTTCGCAAAGGATTTTATGTCGCGGCATGGCATTCCGACCGCAAAATATGCGACCGCTCATTCGACGACTTCTGCAGTGTCGATCCTCGAAAGCGGCGATTTTGGAAATGAAAATGATCCTGTTGTCGTCAAAGCGGACGGACTTGCGGCGGGCAAAGGTGTGGTGGTTGCCAAAGACCGTCGCGAAGCGATAAAAGCGATCAATGAACTCGAAGCTCTGGTCGGCAAAGGTGCGACCGAAAAGATCGTGCTGGAAGAATGTTTGTTCGGCAGGGAAGTGTCGCTGCTTCTGTTTGCTGACGGCGAAAACTTTGCCTTGATGCCGCCGACTCGTGACCATAAACGCATCGGCGAAGGCGACACCGGCCCAAACACCGGCGGGATGGGCACGATCACCGATTCGACGCTGCTGACGAATGAGCAGATGAATACGATCATCGAACAGATGATAAAACCGACGCTCAAAGGTTGTGTTGCGGAGGGTTTCCCATTTCGCGGAGTTCTTTTTTTGGGAATCATGTTAGCCGAAGGCAGAAGCCCGACCGTCAGGAAGGGCTATATTTTGCCCAGCGTTCAAGTTCTTCCTAACGGTCAGGCTTCGGCACCCGAAGATGCTGTTCCAATGCTTCTCGAATACAATGTCCGATTCGGCGACCCGGAGACGCAGTCGATATTGGTCCGGTTGAATACCGACCTGGTCGATATATGCGAAGCGATATTGGACGGGGCGCTCGACAAGCTGCCTATCTCATGGCGGAAAGGGAATTCCGCGACCGTCGTTCTGGCCGCATATGGCTATCCTGAAAAACCCCGCAGTGGAGATGTTATTTCAGGAGTGGAAAAAGCAGCCTCGCATCCCGATATTTCGATCTTCCACGCCGGAACTGCCTACATAAAAGATGAAACTCAAACGATAAATGACACTTTAAGCAGTTCCGATTCACCATTCACCATACCGCATTCACCACTATTGATCGCTTCAGGCGGAAGAGTGCTCGGGGTGACCGCGACAGCGAATAATTTGCCGGAAGCTCTCCGCAAAGCTTACGAAGCGGCCGGTGATATTTCATGGGAAGGGATACAATTCCGCAGTGACATTGGAAAAAAATAAAATAGGAAAGGTCAAAAATGGATAAAGCAGTTACGGTGGAATATACTGAGGAATTGGTGAGGTCATCGGTATTTAGGTATTGGGCGAATTTACTCGGCTTAAGATCTTTTTTTGTGCTAATGATAATAGGCATCTTTTCGGCTTTCCTATTCATAACCGGTGTAGATTCCTGGTTTATTGGTTTCATTTCTGCATGTTTTGTTATTTTAACGGGAATTTATATTTTTTCTTTCTTCCGGTTGATGAGTATTTCATTGGATAAATTCCGACGTTTAAAGGACTCCACCGCAACATTCCGATTTACTGATGAAACAATTTTTATTGAAGCAGAAATGGCTAAAATGGAGATATCATGGCAACTTGTTGAAAAGATACTTCAATATCCTGAATTTTGGTTAATAATCGTCTCTGGCAGTTATATGACGTTGCCGACAAAATCTCTTGACGACGAGTTAAAAAATTTCATTCTAAAAAAGACCTCATTGAAGCCCTGATAAAAGTTTGTTTGTCTACACATCAAGGATTCTTTCTCTAGTTTATTAATTACTTTGTTTTGTCTTCTTTACCTGTTCATTAATTTCTTCTTCGGTCAATTTCTTTATTAGCTTTTGCATAACCGGAATTAAAACTGTGTTTATTTTTGTTATGGCATCTTTTAACATCTCTGGTTGAATTAAAACCGTTTTCTGTCCGGTAGGCGATTTATAAAAAGTTATTAAATCCTTAAGTTCGCCATCCGTGTAAAACTTATCAAGTAAAGGATAATAAATTTCTTCTACAAGTTTTGTGAGATCAACCTCCTGATTCAAACCTTCACGAAACTTTTTGTTCCAACGAGCTGTCATTTCCGGCACAATTTTCAAAATCTCTGCTTTTTGTGAATCACTCAAAATCGTATCTTCGATAATAGATTCCGAAAATATTGTTGGTTGTGTTTCTCCGAGATTTGCAAATGTTGCATCAAAGATTTTATTGAGAGATTCGCGCCCGCCTATAGCTTCAAAATACTCTTTGATAAGAGCTTGCTTACTTGAGGAGATTTTGTGTTCAGTCAGAGGATTTATTTGTTGTGCTTGCAGGAAAGTTGTCAAGAAGATAACTAGCAGAGCCGTAAAAACAGTTAGTTGGAGTTTTTTGTTCATATTTCAATATATACTTAATCAGTGAGAAAAGGTTTCATTCGTTGCTGGATCTGGTCTTTTTCTATTTTATTTAGGAAGTGCGTAGGCTTTTGACCAATTGATGAATGCTTCGAGCTGGATGCCGTTTTCTTTTAGCCATTTGAGGGCGTCGGCATTGCCGTTATTGTAGAGGACGAGGTAGGCAAAGGCTTTGGTGTGGCCCTGTTTTTTCATGTCAACGATAAAGGGAACGTAATTTTTGCCGATGAAGGTCGATCTTAGCTTTTTGTCTTCGCTGATCAAAGCGGCAAACTTTTCGACGGCATCGGCGAAGATCTCGGCCTCGGATTTGTTCTTATCCTTTTCGTCTTTGAAAGTGGTGAGAGTTCCGAGCAACAGGTCGAAAGTGCCGAAATCGCCTTCGTCTTTCGGTGCATTCAGGTCAAGCGTGATGCTGATGTTTCCGGTCTTCTCATCTTTTCCGGCTGGTTTCATCCCGCTGGAAAATATCGCCGCTGACATCTGCGCCCGCTGCGAATTGAATTCGAGTGAGATCAATCGTGCCGCAGCGAGCATCGCCGGCACTTTATATTTCGAGTGGTCATAAACGATCGACAGCAGATAATGCGGGCTGGCGTATTTGTTGTCGTATTCGACCGCACGTTTTAGATCAATGCGGGCATCGTTGTATTTATTCTGACCGACATACGTCACGCCGAGATTGTAATGCAGGCTCGATAAATACTTGAGAAACTGTTTGTCGCCTTCAAGAATTTTGATGGCATCGCGGTATATTTGTATCGCTTCGTAAGGCTTGCCGACGTCGTCAATGACATTGGCCATGATGCCGTAAAACAGCGGCAGCTCGTCCGAGGTGTATTTGGAGCCGCGATTGGCGGTTTCCATCGCTTTGACAGTGTCGCCCTTTGTATAATACGTCAGGGCCAATTCATATATAGCCGCCGCGCAGTCCGGATTTTCGGCTAAAACTTTTTCATAAATGGCGATCGCATCGTTGTACCGCTTGGCATCGTGAAAAGCGACACCTTGTCGGATAAGGATCGATTGGACCTCGGTCGCGGGTTTGGCCGTAAGCGTTGGCTTTGAGATCTTTTGAGCCGATGCCGCGATACAAAATACACCGATAATTAATGAAATGAGCAGAGTTTTTTTCATGGAAGTGTCCTCCTGAATTTTGAAAGTGTGAAAGCAATTAAGTATTGGATGTCGGAAAACGAAAAAAGTTCCCACATCCGCAAACTTTTTAATATTCATTTAACGAGTTCTTATAAGAGACGAAGTTCCGCATCATCTCATTCATTGAGTCGCCGCCGAATTTTTCTCTCATTGAATTAGCGAGGACGATGGCCAGCATGGCTTCGCCGATGACGCCGGCGGCGGGGACGGCAGTGATGTCGGAGCGTTCGAATGCGGCGAGGTCTTCGGCTTTGGTGTTGATATCGACGGAATGGAGCGGCTTTCTTAATGTTGAGATCGGTTTGAGATAACCGCGGACACGAAGTTCTTCGCCGTTAGTGATACCGCCCTCGAGGCCGCCTGCCCGGTTTGTTCTACGAACAAACTGATCGCGGATCGCGGATTCCGTCTTTTGTGCCTCCGCATCTCCGCGTCCCGGCGGTTCAAAATAGATCTCGTCGTGGACTTCGGAGCCGAATTTTCCTGCGTTGCTCACTCCCGTGCCAACCTCGACGGCTTTCACTGCCTGGATCGACATAAACGCCTGAGCGATGCGGCCGTCGAGCTTTTCGCTCCACGAAGTGTGCGAGCCGAGGCCGGTGACGACATTTTTGGCGACCACCTCGAAGATGCCGCCGAGCGTGTCACCGTTCGTTTTTGCCTCGTCTATGAGCGTGACCATCGCTTTTTCAAGTTCCGGGTCGGCGCAATTGAGAGGTGAGTCAGATTTGATATCTGCTATCTCGTCCCAATTTTTGTCGAGCGGCAATTCCGGAACGCTGCCGAGTTTGATGACGTGGCTTTTAATGTCGATGCCGAACTGTTCGAGCAATTGTTTGGCTAGCGCACCGCAGGCGACCCTTGCGGCGGTCTCACGTGCTGATGCACGTTCAAGAACGTCACGCAGATCCCGCGTCTGGAATTTTTGTCCGCCGGAAAGATCGGCGTGGCCCGGCCGCGGCCGCGTTACTGTTCGCGGATTCTTCGGCTCTGCGTCGAGCTTTTGCGCCGACATTACATCTTGCCAATGTACGAAATCCTTGTTCTCGATCATCATTGCGACCGGCGAACCGAGCGTTTTACCGTGACGTACACCCGAGAGGAATTCGACGGTGTCGGTTTCGATCTTCATGCGTCCGCCGCGTCCGTAACCTTGCTGGCGGCGCCAGAGTTCGTGGTTGATCTTCTCAATATCGATAGCGAGGCCAGCTGGAAGGCCTTCGACAATAGCGACGAGAGCTTTGCCGTGTGATTCGCCGGCGGTTGTAAATTTGAAGAACATAAGATTATTTACACCGCGGAGACGCCAAGAAGAAGTTTTTGAGAATTTATAAATTTGGCGGATCTTCTTCTGGTCATCACAGGTTTTCCTCGATCAATAAAATTTCTTCCTCGGCGTCTCTGCGTCTTGGCGGTTCGATCTTTTTCTGGCGGATGACGATTAGGCCGATACTGGCTATGATAAGCAAACCTCCGAAAAATGTCTGCGGCGGAAGCTTTTCGCCCAATACGACCGCTCCGATAATTACAGCGAGCAGTGGCGTGACCAGCGAGATCATCATCGCTTTTGTCGATTCGATTCTAACCAAAAGCCAATAATAAAGCCAAAACGCTGTAATAGTTCCGAGAATTGTTAAATAAAATACACAAATTACCGCCCGCCATGTCCAATGAAATGACAACGGATTTCCTTCCGCGACGAGTGCATAAATGATTATTGCCGGAAGGCCGCAGATCATCTGAGCAAATACCATGCTCGCCGGATGTAGCCCGCTGCCCTTTGCCTTAACCAAAATAGAAGCCTGCGCTGCCGCGTAAGCCCCGATGACGATCGCTGCACTTCCGGCAAAAGCCATAATGCTGTTGACCGTAAGCTGTTCGATAAAGATTACCGCGACACCGATAATGCCTAAAAATACCGCGAAGACCTTTAGTCGAGTTATCTTCTCGGAAGGAAGAAATATCCATGCCAGAACGAGTCCGAAAACCGTTATCATCGCCTGTAACACCGCCGCCAGCCCCGAAGAAATGTACTGCTCGCTCCAAAATACGAGGCTATAATTGATGGAAAATTGCAGAATACCTGTAAATGCCAGCAGTTTCCATTCAGATCGCTTTTTTGGAAGTGGAAACTTGCGGACCTTGATTATTGGGAACAGGATCAAAACGGCGAGCAGAAATCTGGCCGCTGCGAATGTTACCGGCGGCAGGTCCTGCAAGCCGATCTTTATAAATAACCACGTCGATCCCCAAATAAGGCAGAGAATCAGCCAGACGATTATGTTCATGGTAGTTCTAAGCAAATAAGGCGGAAAAACGAGCGGTAGCGAGTGTGTGAAATTTGGAATGCAAACTACCGGGCGTGTTTCAGCCTCTCTTTTCTCAGCTCCGTTCATAAAAGCTGAGATGTGTCTCGCCTTGTTTTAGTATCCGCCAGCGCCTTATCATCCCGACTGCGTCCGGTATTGCTGTTTTTGAATGATGCTCCACGACAAGCACTCCATCGTCACGAAGAAGCGTACTTTCGGGAAGCCCGAAATCGAATAAAACAGTCGAATAATCAGTTTGGTATGGCGGATCGAAAAAGACAATATCCCAGCCCTCGGAATATTTTCGGCCCGTGAAGGTTTCAACCGGAAGGCAAACGATCTCGGTCTGTGTTTCGGGAATTTCGAGCAGGTCGAGATTGTCTTCGATCAGGGCACATGCTTTTCGGGATTTATCTACAAAAGTAGTAAATGCCGCTCCGCGTGAAATAGCTTCTATGCCGATAGCACCGGTGCCGGCACACAGGTCCAAGTATCTTGATCGATCGTTGATGCGCGGAGCGAGAACATTGAAAAGCGTCTCTCGTAGTCGGTCTGAGGTTGGCCGGGTCTTGTTGTCCGCCGGGCTATGCAAAACTCTTCCGCGATAAAGTCCGGCAATGATGCGCATTCTCTAAGTCTAAAGTCCAATGTCCAAAGTCCAAAATCGGGATGTGAGATTTTAGCTCAGAGTTCAGCTGAAGCCTTAACCCAAAACTTAACCAATTCCGGCTAGTTGGAAACGGGCGTCGGCTTTTATGTGTTCGATCAAAACTGATGTTTCCTGTGTCAGACGTTTTGTCGTCAAATAAAATTCGGCCTCGGTCTTTGCTGCATCCAGTATTTGGAGATCACGGATAATATTGGCGATCTTAAAGGTTTGAATGCCAGATTGACGTGTGCCGAGAATTTCTCCCTGGCCGCGAATCTCCAGATCTTTTTCGGCGATGCGAAAGCCGTCGCTTGTTTCTTCCATGATGCCGAGGCGCTCTTTAGCCACGGCGGTTTTTTTGTCGCCCGTGAGCAGCACGCAGAAGCTTTGTTCTGCACCGCGACCGACCCTTCCGCGAAGTTGGTGAAGCTGCGACAGACCGAATCGTTCGGCGTGTTCGATGATCATTAGGGATGCATTAGGAACATCGACACCGACTTC
The DNA here is from genome assembly GCA_043740295.1 of Pyrinomonadaceae bacterium. Lineage (GTDB taxonomy): Bacteria > Acidobacteriota > Blastocatellia > Pyrinomonadales > Pyrinomonadaceae > OLB17. The sequence goes on from JAYUCO010000042.1 coordinate 47,811, forward strand.
GATAACTGTCGTCGAAACCAGGATATTCAATTCGCCTGATACAAATCGGCCCATTATCAAGTCCTTATCGGCGGATTTCATTTTGCCGTGGAGAAGCCCTATTTTGCGGTGCGGAAAAATATTGTCACGCAACTCTTCAAACATCCTCGTAGCTGCTTTCAGGTCCAGTTTTTCGGATTCTTCGATCAAGGGATAGACAATATAGATCTGGCGCCCGAGTTCGATCTCGCGCTCGATGCCCTTATAAACGCCGTTTCGCTGATCTTCCCCCAACACCACTGTTTTAACTGGAGTTCTTCCGGGTGGAAGTTCATCGATCACCGATACGTCCAAGTCACCGTAAACTGTCATCGCAAGTGAACGTGGAATAGGCGTTGCGGTCATGACCAGAATGTCGGGATCATAGCCGCGTGCCCGCAATTCAGCACGCTGAAGAACGCCAAAGCGATGCTGTTCGTCTATGATCGCCAAGCCGAGATTTTCAAATTCCACAGCTTCTTGAATTATGGCATGAGTGCCGACTATGACCTGTATCTCCCCATTTGCTATGCCTTCGTGAACCTTACGTTTCTCGGCCGCTTTCAGGCTTCCGGTCAAAAGTCCGACGTGGTACGAAGTGTTTTTGAATAATTCAGTGGCATTTCGTGCGTGTTGGTCAGCCAATATCTCCGTCGGAGCCATTAAGGCGGCTTGGTATCCGTTTTCCATCGCGGCAAACATTGCCAGGAACGCGACAATTGTTTTGCCGCTTCCGACATCGCCCTGGATCAAACGGTTCATCGGAGCATCCGATTTCATGTCGTCAAATATTCGAGCGATGACGCGATCCTGAGCAGATGTTAGTTTGAAAGGCAAAAGTTGTTCGATTCGATCGTTGATCGTATTTGAAATTTCGATAACCGTTCCCTTTGGCTCTTTTTGACGCTCTCCCCGTTTGAGCTGCAAAGCGAAGGAGACCCAAAAGAATTCTTCGAAAATAAGACGCAGATGAGCCTTGCTTCGAAACATTTCGTAGTCGGAGATAAGTGTATTTTCGGGCGGAAAGTGGATCTCCTCTATCGCCTGATGCCGAGGTATCAGCTTTTGCCGTTCGAGTAGATCACTTGGCAGGTTCTCGTCAATCGTCGAGCTGTCCAAATTGCGTATCACATCGAAAATTATCTCGCGGAGCCGCTTCGTCTGAAATTGTCCGAGTTTGCGATAGACAGGAACACAACGGCCGGAATGTATGATAGCAAATTCAGGGTTATCAACGTCTTCGAGGAGTTCGCTGTTTTTGTCAGGATCGTCTCCGGTTGCGAATGGTTGCTCGCTTTGTTTCAGGACTGTGCTTTCGGAATTAAAGTTTGAAAGGTCTTCGATATCTAAAGCAGCTGCTAACACAGGTGGTTCTGCCAAAGGCAAAATTTCCAGCTCGTCTGGCTTCGTTAACTTTAAGGCAAATGTATTTCGGCGCGAATCCCATTCCCATTTTCCGAACGCGACGAATCTGGTTCCGCGGTTAAATCGATCGCGATAATAATTGATTATTTGACTGGACTGTTTTCCGGATACGAACCAATATACGACAACCGGTTTTCTGGTCCGCTCACGGTCTCCTCCGGTGATCTCGAAAATATGAAGCTGCGGCTGTCTCGGCCCACGATTTTTCCCGACCTGAAAACCTCCGGAAACTCTGGTGTAGATCTCTACTGAAGCTTCCAAACCGTCATATAGTTTATCGATTCCAATAAAATTTGAGCGGTCCTCGTACCGCATCGGAAAATAGTTGAGAAGATCTTCGACGGTAGCGAGCTTTAGATCGCTTTTCGCAGCGGAAATCGCAACTGCGGCAGCCAGTTTGCGTGACATTGGGGCGGACAGCTTGGCTATTCCGTGCTCGGGAAGCTCAATGAGCAGAGTGTTGAGCGTGAGTTTCATTAGATTCGCCGCAGATCAGGTTTCAAGGGTAAATGGGTTGAAGTCGGTCTCGCGGTCGTAGAAATCTTCGTTTTCCGCCCGTTTAAGAAAATTGACAACAATGTATGTGAACGGCGTGGCGATAGCTTCCCATAATACTTTGATGAAATAGTTACCAATCATTACGCTGACGAGCTGTTCATTCGACCAAATACCAAAAAATGCGACCGGATAGAAAATGGCGGAATCTGCGATCTCTCCGAATACTGTTGAACCGATCGTCCGCAGCCATAGAAATTTTCCGGTTGTGAGAATTTTAAGTTTTGCGAGGACAAAAGAGTTAACAAATTCACCGATCCAGAATGCTGAAAGTGAAGCCATGACGATGCGTGGAGTTTGTCCGAAGATCAGGCTGATCGCTTGTTGCTGTTCGGGCGACATTGTTTTTGCGGCCGGCAGGTAGTTTACGATAAGAGCCATCAAAGAAGCGAAGATCAACGCCCCAAAACCGGCCCAAATAACTTTGCGCGAACGTGCATAGCCATAAACTTCAGTCAATACATCGCCGAATAAATAGCTAATTGGGAAAAAGAGGACGCCCGCCCCGTAAATATACTCGCCGTAATATGGAATATTGATGAACGAAACCTTATGGACACCGATCAGGTTCGAACACAAAAGTACTGTGACGAACGCTGCCATTATCAGATCGTAATAGCGATAATGTCTGGTTTGTTTCAAAACTTTCTCCTTTATGTATTTTGGATTCTAGCAAATTGCCAAAAAGAATCAACGAAAAAAAAAGGAAGTAAACCGTACGCGGAATACTTCCTAAAATTAAAGGAGAAAACTATGATGAACAAGGTAGAAGACTGTGCTATGCCAAATTTCCTACGTGCTTGGTCAATCGCGATTTGTAGCGGGCGGCCGTATTTTTGTGGATAAGGCCTTTATTTACCGCTTTGTCGATCAAAGAAACTGTTGGATTCAAAAGAATAGTGCTTTGTTCCTTGTCGGTGGCAGTCACCGCAGTTCTGAGCTTCTTAATCTGAGTACGCAATTTGCTTCGATTGCTGCGATTGATCTCGTTTCGCTTTTCGTTTTGTCTGACGCGTTTTACGGCTGATTTATGATTTGCCATTAAAATTCCTTAATAAAACCTGATACATCTCTTTGCTAAGAGAAACTAAAGATTCTAATCGGCACGGGTTAATAAGTCAAGTCTGTATTAGCGTTCAACTTGCAGAACAAATGAGTGCACAAGATCGACAAAAAGAACAAAGATCGGCGGGTAAAACACTAACTCAGGTTTTAAGTTTTTCGAAAACATATCAGGCACAGTAATCGAAGAAAATTCAATATAATTGCCAATTACCAAACCGATGACGAAACTCGCTAAAACCCCGGCGATCAAAAAAACTCCGGCCGTAAAACGCGAATAAGGCTTTATCGGTGGTTCATTTTCATCAAGTATCGATTCATGCAGATAATCTTCATTGTAAGTGTATTTTTCGAGCGCGTCCCTGATACGTCCCGCCAAATGAATGACACCGGCAATAAAAAGCGAAACTAAAATTATTTTGCCGATGATCGCTGAATTAGAAAATATTTGCGGCTTGAACATGGCCACGACCAATGTAGAAACAAAAAGTCCGACGGTTGGAAATATTATCTTCTGCAGGGCCATTGATTCCCGGCGTTCATCGGCGATCATGCGATCGATTATTTCATTATATCGCTGTTCGTAGGCCATTTGCCGCCAACGTTTTGCATGAACATTTTCCGATGAGAACAGTGAATCGCCGTTTAACGAGCCGTTGTATTGGGCCTGTAAAATTTTTTGGTCGTAGTTTGCCCGTTCTTTTGGGTTTCCGAGTATTTCGTAGGCTTCGGCGATTGCGGCAAACGCACGTGCAGTTTGCTCCGAACCATTGTTTTTATCTGGATGAAGCTTGCGGGCGAGCCGTCGATATGCCGATTTTATCTCGGTTTTTGAGGCTTTAGGTGAAACTTTCAGTGTTTCGTAGTAATTCACCATCGACACAATATTTATGGGGAGAGCAGAGTGTTCGGATCCAAAAAATAGACATTTTCATCTGTTATTTCCACCTTACAGGTGAGGTAACATGCATAAAATTATAACATAGACATTTTCAGCATCCCTCAAAATTTTTCGGTTAGTATTACAGATCATCAATTTGCAGGCTGATCGGATCAGCACCCGCGGCCTTTACAGCATCTACAACTTTCGCGACACTGCCATAGTTAATGCCGCGTGGGGCTTTTATAAATACGGTCCTCGGCACCGATTCCTCGTCGAGAGATGCGATAATGTAATTAGCTTGCCTCGACCGAAACACCTCTATTAGCTTTTCGGTGATTTTTGCCGGGTCATCGACTGTCCCAAGATTTTCTTCCCGGTTTATCCTGAGAGAATTATCATTAGATATTGCGACGACCAGGGTGTCAATATTTGAGCTAAGTTCATTTGATGGCGCTTGAGGGACCTTTGTTTTAAAGGCACTTGGTTTCATTGGCGTGACTACCATGAAAATGATCAGCAATACGAGAAGCACATCAATGAGCGGTGTTACGTTGATCGTCGGTTTTGTCATGACTTTCTCCTTTTAGGGTCTTTCTAATTTATTGGACACCGAAAAAAAGGAAAAGTTCCCGAGGGGTGTAGTTTTAGAATGAAAATGTATTTAACTGGAATCTAAAAGATTTAGACCGGCGTTTGGCCGGAATTCCGAACCCATGGCGTCTAATAGTGCCCTTGATTTTAGTAATGTTTCGTTGTATTCACTTTCAGGTTCGCTGTCAATGACAATTCCACCTCCGACATTAAAGACCGCTTTTTGATTTCTAACGACCATCGTACGAATTGCAACACTCATATCAAATGATTCGGAAATGCCGAATTTACCGGATGGTATTCGATAACCGATCGCCCCCATGGATAGACCGCGATTTACGGGTTCGATGTCTTCGATGATCTGCATAGTTCTGATCTTTGGGGCACCTGTGATTGATCCGCATGGGAAAACCGCCTTAATAATATCCGAATAACCTATACTATCCTTCAATTTTCCTGTGACGGTCGAAACAAGGTGAAAAAGGGTTGGGTGTTCTTCCAGATCGCACAATTTTTCTACATGGACACTGCCAAATTCGCAGACTCTGCCAAGATCGTTTCGCATCAGATCGACGATCATTGTGTTTTCTGCTCTGTCTTTTTCACTTGCCAGCAATTCATTTCGTAGTTTCGTGTCTTCGTTTGGAGTTGTGCCCCGTGGACGGGTGCCTTTTATCGGCGATACGGAAACATTTCGGCCTTTGATAGAAAGAAAGCGTTCAGGTGAAGCTGAGATGACCGTCGAATCATTTCGAACTAGAAATGAAGCAAATGGAGCCGGATGATTTGTTCGAAGGTTCGAGAATATTTGCCCGGCAGTCATGCCTACTGGGAGATCGACTCTCATTTGCTGAGTTAGGTTTGTCTGATAGGTTTCGCCTGCACGTATGCGATCTTTTATTGTATCTATCGACCTCAGATAAGCGTCTTTGGTGAAATTTGAATCGGCATCGCCTGATCTTAAGGTATTGAACTTTAACTTCGATGAACGTGCATTATCAATCAATCCTACAATAATGGAAAATCCATTTTCATTACCTGTGATCCGTGTTTTGCCGGTGTCATAATCGTGAATTATAAGACAATCGAATAAGGCAAGAAAAATATCAGGTTCAGACCTTTTTTCTTTTTTTTTAGGAATTATTTTTTGTAGTTTTAATCCGAAATCGTACGAGATCGTAAAAATTGCTGCTAATTCAGGTGAAGAAAGTTTTTCGTCAAATTTTTTAAGTGTTGATTCGATGTCTTCAGATGAAAACTGATAGATTTCAAGTGGCCTAATACCGGCGATCATAAGATGGGAACCCAGATGTCCGACCCCGCAACTGTCAAGTATGCAAACATTATCGGTCCCTGCAATTGATAAAAGCGATGCGATCAATTGATTTGCCGTTATGTTTAATTCCTGCATCCGTCGATTTTAACATGGAACGATGTTTCACTTGAGCTGCCTTTTCGCGTAAGATGTTTCAAATCAACTGTATGGAACAATAACTGATCCGCAAATATATGGTTTCAAATACAAACGACAATTACAGACTTGTTCGAGGGCTTGGGTTATTGGCCGCTGTTTCGGTCATTATCGGTAATGTGATCGGCACAGGAGTTTTCCTAAAGTCACGGGTGATGACATGTAATGTCGGCAGCCCGGCCTGGGTTTTGATCGCATGGATTGCCGCCGGACTATTGTCGCTAGCCGGTGCATTGACCTACGCAGAACTCACCGCGATGAAGCCGCAGGCCGGAGGGGAATATGTTTTCCTTCGTGATGCTTATGGTCGATTATCGAGCTTTCTGTTTGGGTGGATGCAGATGTTCATCACGAAACCCGGATCGCAAGCCGCCGCCGGTGTAGCATTCGCTATTGGCCTTAACGATTTTTTGGACGGTAAATTAAATCAAACAATAGCGCAGACAAATATTTTGGGAACGAATCTTGAAATTACCACTCTGCAAATCGTCGCATTGATGGTGATAATTATTTTTACCACCCTTAACTGTGCTTCTGTTGCCATTAGCGGGCAAATAGCCGCTGTGCTTACATTTGTTAAAATCGGTTTGATCGTTTTCGTCGGATTCGGTGCCTTTATATGGGTAACGGGAGATTTTGCACATTTCTCGCTGATGAATAACGGCGGTACGTGCGAAGGCGTGGCCGATTCAGCAAGATATGGTGCTCCGGGTTATACGTTTGCTGCTGGATTCGGTGCCGCGATGCTCGGTGCCCTTTGGGGTTATGACGGCTGGAATAACCTGACATTTGTCGCAGGGGAAGTGAAAGATCCAAATCGAAATATTCCGCTTGCAATTATCGGCAGTACCGTCCTGGTCATTGTTTTATATATATTTGTCCATATCGGATATTTTTACGTGCTTGATCCGACGACCATTGCTTCGGTCTCGAAAAGCTCTTCGGTCGCAAAAGTTGTCGTTAGCGGATTTTTTGGCGGCAACGCGGCCAGCTTAGCCACAGGAATTGCCGTTGCGATCTTTACAGTTGGGTTGATGATGTCGTCGCTAGGCACTTTACATACTTCTATTCTTGCCGGTTCCCGGATCCCATATGTGATGGCTGAGGACGGGTTAATGATCAGAAAACTTGGTAAGCTTTCAATTACAGGTGTGCCGATCGCAGCTTTGATATTTCAAGGATTTATAGCGGCTATTCTTGTTTTTTCCGGTTCGTTCGACACATTGACCGATTATGTCATTTTCGGATCGTGGATATTCTATGCGTTGGTCACATCGTCAATCTTTGTTTTCCGAAAAAGATTTCCTGACGCAGAACGGCCATATCGGGCATGGGGTTATCCTGTGATCCCAGTCTTGTTTTTACTTGTCGCGGGCTGGCTTTTGATTAATACATTTTACTCGGCATTGCCGCAGGTCTCCTCCGGTTTAAGCGAAACGTGGTCAGGCATAAAAATAATAGACTCCCGCACGATTTGGTCTGGTATTTGGAGGATAATCAGCTCGTCCCCGATAGCGGGAAGTTTGTTGATAATTCTGGGATTGCCGGTCTATTACTACTTAAATAATAAAAGGAAAAACGTCAATGATGGCGAAGGAAAAGGACCGGATGACAACAACTGATAGACGCAGCGGTGACGAACGCCGCCGATTATTACGGACTAAAGTTGCGGTAAACGTAGAGTGGCAAAACACACTTGAGCGTCGAACCGGAACGATCAGTGACATTAGTGAGCTTGGATGCTTTGTATTGTCAGACGGCGATGTTGAAGATGGCGAAAATATTCTGATATTTTTTTCGATGGATGATGATATGAAGATGGAGTTTGCGGCCAGGGTGACGAATCACGTATTCGAGATCGGGTTTGCAGCGACTTTTATTGGTGTAAATACTACGCAAAAAGAATTTTTGAAGAACTTTCTGGACCGTCGCGAAGAGACCTAGTCTTTTTGAAGCTTTTCGATCGCTTCTAGGGCCACTTCGCGGTCGTCGAAATGGAATTTCTCATTTCCGATGATCTGATAAGTTTCATGTCCCTTACCAGCGATGATGACAACGTCATCAGTTTTTGCTCGGTTAATGGCTTGAAAAATCGCTTCACGGCGGTCAGGAACTACCATATGATCGCTCTCAATTCCATCCAAACCCAAAACGACCTCGTCGATGATCTTTAAAGGGTCTTCAGTTCGCGGATTGTCTGAGGTGATTATTACAAAATCGCTGTATTTTCCTGCGACCTCACCCATGGGCTTTCTCTTGGTTTTGTCCCTATCACCGCCGCAGCCAAAAACGGTAATAATGTTGCCTTTTGTGAGGTCGCGCGCGGTTTTTAATGTATTTAAAAGAGCATCATCTGAATGTGCATAATCAACAACGACGGCAAAATTGCCGGCATGAGGAATGCGTTCGAAACGTCCAGGAGCACCGACGCAGGTTTTTAGTCCGTTTTGGATCGAATCAAGATCAAATCCAAGTTCTAACGCTGTACCTGTTGCGGCCAGCATATTATAAACATGCGGCCTGCCGACAAGCGGAGATGTGATTTCTCTTTCGCCATATGGCGTCATTAATAAAAATGAGGTCCCTTTCATTAGCGAAACATCAATATTGGAGGCTGTAATATCTGCTGCTTTCTCAAGGGAAAAGGTAAGGACCCGTTGGCTATCTTTTCTTAAATCATTGGCGAGTTTTTGCCCCCATTCATCATCTATATTTATAACGCTTGATCTTGGTTTTTCACCTAATTTTCCATCGAAAAGCTTCTTCTTAGCTTCATAATAACTTTCCATAGTTATATGGTAATCCAGGTGGTCACGGGTGAGGTTGGTAAACACTCCGACCTTGAATCTGAGCCAATCGCAGCGGTGAAGATCAATGGCCTGAGACGAAGTTTCCATTACGGCGACAGAGCAGCCTTTGTTCACAGCCTCACGGAGAAACCTGTTAGTGTCAGAAGCTTCAGGAGTCGTTCGTACGGCCGGTTCACTTTTGTTACCTATCCGGTATTCGACGGTCGTAAGCATGGCGGCTTGTTTTCCCGAGGCCTCTGACAAGGCAAAACAAAGATATGTAGTTGTGGTTTTGCCATTTGTGCCGGTGATGCCGACTAGACCAAGTTCATGTGACGGATCACCGTTAATTATTGCGGCAGCCTTAGCAAGAGCTTCACGTGCTCCTATCACTTTCAGCCATGAACCTGAGAAATCCTGTGGCGGATCGTATTCAGAAATGATTCCCGCCGCGCCGCGCCGTATTACGTCATCTACAAAACGATGACCGTCCATAGTCGAACCTTTAATAGCGGCAAAAAGCGTTCCCTCGCGTACTTGTCGCGAATCGTGTGAGACATCGGAAACAGTTGACGATCCCTCTCCGGCAAGCTCAGCGTTCAGGGCTTCTGCTACATCTCGAATTGTTAATTTTTGCACGCTCAAATCCAACCTCGAAATACTTGAAAATTTAAACTTGGATTATACGACAACCGGAAAAATTGCACGAACAAAGTTTTTTGAAAAGCGTATTGACCTTATAGCTGGAGGTTTTAGAACATGAATATAATAAAGATAATTCTCGCGGTACTCGGTATTGTATTTGGCGTTGTAGCATTTTTTTGGTTACTTGGTATTATTTCTTCACTTCTCTGGTACGGGTTTTGGATCGGTCTGCTTGCAGCTGTCGGTTATGGCGGTTACAGAATGTTCAAGAAAGCGGAAGACAGGACTCTTGGCGGCAGTTTGGCTAAAGAAATCAGCGGAGCTCGCGACTATAATATGTCTTGGGAAGAATACGATAGAAAATATTTGTCGAAATAGTCAGCTAGACATTAAACTTCCTATCCGTTAGATTCTTAAGTAAGAATCACGCCATAGGCGTTACTCTTAAGTGCCGAGGTGGCGAAATTGGCAGACGCACTAGACTTAGGATCTAGCGTCGAAAGACGTGCGAGTTCGAGTCTCGCCCTCGGCACCACCTTATTTTAGATGCCTAACCGTGAGGAAGGGCTTTTTTTGTCTACGCTTAAGCTCTTCCTTATTCAGGACTCTGCACTTGACGCATTCGACTTTTTTTTTCATCTTCGATATTCTTTTCCTGTAAATGAAAACAGAAATTACAGAAGTTTCTCCGACACAACGAGAGATAAAAATCGAAGTTCCTGCCGAAGCTCTGAAAGATGCTTACGGAAAGGTTAGCCAAAAGTATGCGAAAGGTGCATCCGTTCCCGGATTTCGCAAAGGATACGCTCCGCTTGATGTGATCCGGATGCGTTACAAAGAAGAGATCAAAAGTGAGGTGTTACAGCAGGTATTACCGGAAAAGGTCTCGGAAGCGATACTGGAACATAAACTTCATCCGCTAGCGGAACCGCATCTCCATATTAATGATCCGGAAAAGGTTAAAGTTAATGGATCGGAGTCGATCAAGCTCCACGTTCATGTTGAGGTAATGCCGGAAATTCCGCTGCCGAATTATAAAGGCCTTGAGATCACGCGCCGCCGCCGCCCAGTTGTGGACAGCGAGCTGGAAGATATGATCGCAAAGCGTCTTCAGGAGCAATCGGCATTAATTCCTGTCGAAGGCCGCAACTCTGAAATTGGTGATACGGTGATCGCCGACCTTGAGGGCAACTTTGATGACGATCCGAACGGCGAACCGATCAAGGCTGACAATTTGGAAGTTGTACTGGGCGATGAAGTCATTGAAAAGGCCTTCACCGAAAATCTTATTGGTGTAAAAGAAGACGATGAAAAAGATTTCACAGTTACATATGCAGCAGATTTTGCGTCCCAAGCTCTAGCGGGGAAAACTGTTCATTACAAAGCCAAGATAAAATCAGTCGGCAAAATGGAAGTTCCCGATCTTAATGATGAATGGGCAAAAAGTTTGGATGAGGGATACGAATCATTGGCTGATCTGCGCGGAAAATTGCGGTCAGATATGGAAATACATGCCGATACTGACGCTGATGCGCGACTCCGTAACGATGCAATTGCAAAGCTGATCGAAGAAAATACCTTTGAGGTGCCAAATACTCTGATAGAAAATCAAGCCCGGAATTTACTCAATAATTTTGCACAGGACTTGCAGCAGCGTGGAGTTGATCTAAATAACATCCAGAACGATTTTGTTCAAATGGCCTTCAATCAGATGAAGACACAAGCTGAACGTGATGTCCGTGGTGCAATGCTGCTCGAAAAGATCTCCGTAGCCGAGAAAGTTGAAGTTTCAAAAGAAGAGGTAGAAGAAGAGATAGGGAAGTTAGCCAAATATTACGGTACCACTCATGAAGAAATTCGCGATTCGCTTGAAAAACAAGGCGGGACCGGAACGATCGACAATAATCTTCGGACCCGTAAATCAATTGAAGCTTTTATCGCGAAAGCTAAGGTGATCGAAGGTGATTGGATCGATGAATCGCAGGAAGCTGTTGCTAAAAGTGGAGATAAAACGGCAAAATCAACAAAAAAGAAAGAACCGATAAAGAAAGAAGCAAAGAAGAAAGCAGCCAAGTAAAATCAAGGGTATTTTAACTTGCTTTTTTAAAGATAAGTTGTAAAATCTGAAATCGCATTGGTATTATCTGTAATATCAACAACTTATCTTCGCTTGATTAAACTAAATTATAAGGTATTGGCCGAAAGCAAAAAAGAGAGAAACACATTATGTTAGTACCAATGGTTGTCGAACAAACCTCACGCGGAGAAAGGGCATTCGACATTTATTCACGTCTATTGAAGGACAGCATTATTTTTATCGGAACTCCGATCGACGACATGGTTGCGAATTTGCTTGTTGCCCAGTTGCTGTTTCTCGAAGCAGAAGATCCTGAGCGCGATATTAATATTTATATCAACAGCCCCGGCGGTTCGATCACGGCTGGTATGGCTATCTACGATACGATGCAGTTCATCAAAAATGATGTGACGACGATCTGTGTCGGACAATGTGCGTCAATGGGGGCATTTTTGCTTGCCGGCGGCACCAAAGGTAAGCGATTCGCTCTGCCGCATTCGCGCATTCTTATCCACCAGCCATCGGGCGGTGCACAGGGACAAGCGACGGATGTGCGGTTGATGGCTGAAGAAATACTGCGGATGCGTGAGATGATCTCGCGGCTTCTTGCACATCATACCGGACAGACATACGAGCAGATCGAGCTGGATGTTGAGCGAGATAAAATACTTTCACCAGTTCAGGCAAAAGAGTATGGCCTGATCGATGAAGTAATAGAACATCGGGAGAAATAGCTGGCCGCAGTTGCGGATAGTTGCAGAGTTAAGACTGGCAATAACCTAAAAACTTTATGCAACTCTTATGCTTCCTGGAACTCGGCAACTAGCGGCAACTTCCCGCAACTATATAAAATATGGCACAATTCCGAAGACCCGAAGAACTCCTATGTTGTTCCTTCTGCGGCAAATCTCAGAACGATGTCCGAAAATTGATCGCCGGTCCGGGCGTATATGTTTGCAATGAATGCATTGATATCTGCAATGAGATAATCAATGACGATGAGCAGACCGAAACCACGACAGCCAGGGCCAATATCCCAAAACCACAGGAGTTGAAGACCTTCCTCGACGAATATGTCATCGGGCAGGACGAATCGAAAAAGCGTTTGTCCGTCGCGGTTTACCAGCATTATAAGCGTTTGGAGATGGCCAAACGCCGGTCTGATATCGAGCTTCAGAAATCTAATATTTTACTTATTGGCCCGACCGGTACAGGCAAGACCTTACTTGCCCAAACACTTGCCCGGATCTTGAGCGTGCCGTTTTGCATCGTTGACGCTACCAGCCTGACGGAGGCCGGATATGTTGGCGAGGATGTTGAGAACATTCTGCTGAGGCTATTGCAATCGGCGGGCAACGATGTTGAGAAGGCGCAGCAGGGCATAATCTATATTGATGAGATCGACAAGATCTGCCGCAAAGACGATAATCCTTCGATAACACGGGATGTTTCGGGCGAAGGCGTCCAGC
>JAYUCO010000043.1:0-3912 GCA_043740295.1 Pyrinomonadaceae bacterium
CCGCCTGATAAGATCCGTGATGTTATCGGCCCGGGCGGTAAAATGATCCGCTCGATCACCGAAGAAACGGGAGCCAAAATCGATATTTCAGATGACGGAACGGTGCTTATTGCAACCGCCGACGGTGAGGCCGGAAAACTCGCCATCGCCCGTATCAAGGCATTGACCGCTGAGGCAGAGATAGGTGAGACCTATATGGGAACGGTCTCGCGTATCGTCGATTTTGGTGCGTTTGTGGAAATTCTTCCGGGCCTCGACGGATTGCTGCACATCTCGGAAATTTCCGACCGCAGGGTCCGCGACGTCCGTGACGAATTAAAGGAAGGCCAGCAAATAATGGTCAAATGCATCGGTAAGGAAGGCAATAAAGTCAAACTTTCCCGCAAAGCTCTTTTGCCTAAGGAAGAAGGTAAAGCCGCGGCAGAAGGCGACGGCGATAATTAAAGCCAATAGAAACTGACCAGGAAAGAGGACGGCGTAGGCCGTCTTCTTTAGTTTAGATTCATTGACTTATTATAAAGCGAGAAATATGATGTGTATGTAACGGGGGATTTATACACACACGATGCGTACGAATATTGAGATTGACGATAAACTGATTAGAGACACGCTGAAGATAACAGGTTTAAGAACCAAACGGGAAGTTGTCGAATTGAGTTTGGAAACACTGTTACGTTTGAAGAAGCAGGAGATATTGGCCAAAAAGCTTCGCGGAAAGGTACATTGGGAAGGCGATCTTGAAGACATGAGGCTCGATAAATGATCGTTGTTGATTCAAGCGTGTGGATAGATTATTTTAACGGTAAAGATTATCCATATACGCGCAAAGTCGACGAAATACTTGGCAAGGTTGAGATCATTGTAATCGGTTTGGTAATGACGGAAGTTTTACAGGGATTTCGCCTTTCAAATGACTTCAAAGCCACGTTAAAAGTTCTGGACGCATTTCGATTCGAACCCGTTGCCGACCGTGACATAGCGGTACAAGCCGCGAGGAATTTTGTCTATTTAAGATCGCTGGGATTTACCGTGCGAAAGACCGTGGATTCTATAATTGCAACACAATGCATAATGAGTGGTTTTGAGCTGCTGCATAATGACCGCGATTTCATTCCCTTTGAGAGGTTCCTGGGACTTCACACAGTGAAATACTGATCTAATTGTTACCTAATGACTGCACCAAATATCGAAACTATCGTGTCGCTGGCAAAGCGGCGGGGCTTTGTCTTTCCTGCGTCGGAAATTTACGGCGGATTGGGAAGCTCGTGGGATTACGGTCCGCTTGGCGTCGAGCTGGCGAATAACATCAAGAAAAGCTGGTGGCGTTGGCTGGTCTATGAACGCGACGATATCGAAGGGCTCGATTCTTCGATCATTCAAAACCGTTTGGTTTGGAAATACTCGGGTCATGAGGACACGTTCTCCGACCCCATGGTAGATTGCCGCGAGTGCCAAAGTAGATGGCGTGCTGACAAGCTCGAAGAGGTTCCAAATCCGCCTACACTTCCTGATCATGTCCTAGCAAAATTGACTTTTGACGACGAGGAACTTCCCCAAAATTACTTATTGGAACAAAAACTCGAGAACGGATATTACAAATGTAATAATTGTGGATCGACTAAGTTTACGAGTCTTAGACACTTTAATTTGATGTTCCGCACAACCGTCGGTGCGGCATCTTCCGATGAGGACGAATCAGCTCTCGCGTATCTCCGCCCGGAAACGGCACAGGGGATTTTTATCAATTTTGCCAACGTGCTGAACACCTCACGCCGCAAACTCCCGTTCGGCATTGCACAGATCGGCAAAGCTTTTCGCAATGAGGTCACGCCCGGAAATTTCATCTTCCGCACACGCGAATTCGAGCAGATGGAAATGGAATACTTCGTCCGGCCAGAAGACGCCCCGCGTATCCATCAGGAATGGATAGACGGCTTTCAGCATTGGATCGAATCACTTGGTATTTCGGCGGATAATCTGAAATTTTACGAACAGTCGGCGGACGAATTGGCCCACTACGCCGAGCGGACGGTTGATATTTTATACCGCTACTTCCCGGAACGGGTGGACGAAGACAAGCAGTGGGACGAGCTAATGGGCATCGCCAACCGCAAGGATTTCGACCTCAAAGCTCATTCAAAAAAGCCGGAAGGTGATGATGGCAAAAGGATAAATCCCGATTCGACCGACGACCTGTCCTATTTTGACGAAGCAAGCAAACAGCGGTTTTACCCTTATGTAATTGAACCGGCGATCGGCGTCAACCGCACGCTTCTCGCCGTTTTGATGGACGCCTACACCGAAAAAACCAATGATAAGGGCGAAACGCGGGTGATATTGAAACTTAAACCGGAACTCGCACCGATCAAAGTAGCCGTGCTGCCGCTTGCCAAAAACAACGCCGATATTGTGGGCCTCGCGAAAAAGCTCAAATCCGACCTGCAACCTGCAATGCGAGCCGTTTACGACGACACCGGCGGCATCGGCAAGCTCTATGCAAGACAAGACGAGATCGGCACCCCGTTCTGCGTCACCGTCGATCACGAATCCCTCGAAGACGCCGCCGTGACTGTGAGAGACCGCGACACCTGGGAACAAGAACGCATCAGCCTCGACAGCCTGAAAGACTATCTGCAGAAGCGTTTGCACTAGTCCCAAATCCAGAAGTCAGCACGGATGCGGAAGCCCGCACAAACTAAGGGCGTCTTTAGTTGCCCAAATGGTCGTCCGTTTTAACTGGCTGACTAATACCTCGTTTTGGGGTTAGTGGAAGACCGGAGCAGGTTTGGTTTGTCTGCGCGGCCCATCGCAATGAATACCCTTACTTCGTGCGGGCTTCCGCATTCGGAGCGAACACCCGCGTCGATGCCTTCATGCTTTCTATTTTCAATTCACCATTCACGATTTACAAAAAGGTGTCATCACCGCGACCGGATTCTTGTGGTATCATACCCAAACAATTGACCCAAATTCCTTATGGACAATGCGATCAAGAAAACCCTCTGGGCGACAGCTGACAAACTTCGTTCGAACATGGACGCGGCGGAGTACAAGCATCATCATCCCGACCTTGGTGCCAATTACATAATGGCGAATCCATACTTTAATTTTGTTGCATCCTGGACAGCAGGAGGGCAAAACGTTGTTTGAACAAGCCTTTAAGAATATTGACAATACGCTTCGTAAAGAGGCTGGATGTGCTACGGAGCTAGATTATATCGAGCAGACGTCCTGGATCTTATTTCTTAAATATCTCGACGACCTCGAACACACGAAAAAGGATTCCGCCGCACTCGCCGGAAAAGAATACACGCCGATCATTGCCGATGAATACAGATGGAGCAAATGGGCCGCACCAAAGACCGCCGACGGCAAGCTTGACCATCACAAGGCGATGACCGGCGATGACATGATCGATTTCGTCGATAAGCGGCTGTTCCCGTACCTGAAGCAGTTCAAACGCGATGCTGAGAGAGCCGACACGATCGAATACAAGATCGGCGAGATATTCAGTGAGCTCAAAAACCGCATCCAGAGCGGCTATAACCTCCGCGAGATCATTGACCACATCGACGAACTTCGATTCCGTTCGCGTGAAGAGAAGCATGAGATGTCGGCTCTTTACGAAGAAAAGATCAAGAACATGGGCAATGCCGGACGCAACGGCGGCGAATATTACACGCCGCGTCCGCTGATCAAGGCTATCGTTCAGGTCGTTGCCCCAAAGATCGGCGACCGCGTATATGACGGAGCGTGCGGCAGTGCCGGGTTTCTATGCGAGGCGTTTGAATATCTAAAGAACAGCCGCGAGCTTACGACCAAGGATGTCGAGACGCTGCAAAAGCGTTCTTTTTACGGCAAGGAAAAGAAATCGCTCGCCTACATCATCGGCATTATGAATATGATCCTTCA
>JAYUCO010000044.1:0-59941 GCA_043740295.1 Pyrinomonadaceae bacterium
GGCGTTAATTTCTGATGTCCTATGAATAATAAAATCAGTTCCCCCAGAATTTTATCCCTTTTGGCTATTCTCCTGTTTTCAGCGGTTACTGCATCCGCGCAGCAGGAAACAAGACCAGACCGGCAAAAACAGGAATTTGCCGGAGCCAATGGCCAGCGCCCAAACCTACTCCGGGAACTTGGGCTTTCGCGTGAGCAGATACGGCAGATCCGCCGCATTAATGCCGAAAGAAAACCGCTGGAAATGGAAGCGGCAAAACGTTTTCAGGCCGCAAAAGCGGATCTGGACGCGGCAATTTATGCTGAAAATGTAAATGACGATGAGGTCCAAATTCGTCTAAAAGCTTTTCAAACCGCCCAAGCCGAACTTTTCAGGCTCAGGTTTACTAATGAATTAGCAGTTCGAAAGCTGCTCACACCTGAGCAATTGATCGCCTTTCGCCAGTTGCGCCAGAGATTTGAAGAAGCCCGCAAAAACGCCGGAGACCGCCTGCAAGACCGAAGGTCGCGGTTGCCACTCAGGCAATTAAAACAATCTGCCAGGCCAATAGCCAACCAATAAACCAATTTACAAGTATCTAAAATAAGGCAGCCGGCAAAAGGTATTTGCGGCTGTCTTTATTTGTCGTTTTGGGCTGTTCATTGTAACCTTTACCAAATGCCGATTGGCCGAAGTTTTTTGTTCAGCCGTTAAATGAACCCATTTACCAAATTTCTATTCGAACTGCAGGAAATCAGTTTGCTGCTATGGAGTGCGCTCACCGGTATTTTCCGAAAGCCGCGCTATCTGCCGGAAATGGTCCGCCAAATGGATATCATAGGTGTCGGTTCGCTGCCAATCGTTCTGCTCACCGGTTTTTTTACCGGCGGCGTATTGATCCTGCAGACATTTCCGACGCTGCAATATTATGGAATCCACAATGAGGCGGGCCGGTCGGTGGCAACTTCCCTTATTCGCGAACTTGGCCCGGTCCTAACAGCGTTAATGGTATCGGGCCGTATTGGCTCCGCCATATCTGCCGAACTTGGCTCAATGGTCGTTTCGCAGCAGATCGACGCCATGAGGGCTCTCGGCACCGATCCGCTCAGAAAATTGGTCGCACCGCGCGTTTTGGCATTAATAGTAATGCTGCCGCTGCTGACCGTGGCAGCAGATATATTTGGAATTATTGGCGGCGGCGTCAGCGCTTCATATATTTTCGAGCAGGACGTGCGGGTCTTTCTGAATTCGGTCAGCAACGGCATTACGGCAAATGATCTGTTGGGCGGCGTTGTAAAACCGGTCTTTTTCGGCTTGATAATTGGCGGTATTGCCTGTTACAAAGGTTTAAGCACCACCGGAGGCACCGTCGGCGTCGGACGATCGACGATCAATGCAGTGGTCCTTTCTTCCATTTGGGTGATCATTTTTGATTTTTTCCTTGCCAAAGCGATCCAATCGGTCCTTGGCGTCGGCGTCATCTAAATTGTATCGCCGCCAAGATAGATGTTTCGAATTATGCTGGATTCCGAAGAATACGATAAAACTTTAGTTGTTGAAGAAAACCTGGAACCAACCGATCTGGAGGACGCGGTGGACGAGCCGGACCGTGTGCTGCCGGCGATTGAATTCCGTGATGTACACCTCTCCTACGACGACAAAGTAATTCTGAACGGCATCAGCTTCACTGTGCGGCGCGGCGAAACAAAACTCATCCTCGGACGCAGCGGCGGTGGCAAATCGACGATAATCCGCTTGATTCTCGGCCTGTTAAAGCCAGATTCGGGCCAGATTTTAATTGACGGCGAGGACATAACGCTGCTTGACGAGCAGGAAATGATGCCCGTCCGCCAAAAGATCGGCATGGTGTTTCAAGAAGGCGCACTATTCGATTCCCTGTCTGTTTACGAGAATGTCGCCTACCGTTTGATCGAACAAGGCCTTGATGCTGATGAGATCGATCAGGAGGTCAAGCGGATGCTGCACTTCGTCGATCTCGAAGATGCCATAGACAAAATGCCTATCGAGCTTTCCGGTGGAATGCGGCGGCGTGTCGGCATCGCCCGTGCCCTCATCGGCGATCCGGAAATAGTGCTTTTTGACGAGCCGACCGCCGGGCTCGATCCGCCCACAGCCCGGACGATATGCGAACTCGCGATCAAGCTCCGCGACCTTCAGGATGTGTCGTCAATTTTCGTCACGCACGAGATGAATAATGTCGAATATTTGTCTTCGGAATACGCAACCGTCAATGAAGAAGGCAAGGTTCTGTTTGAAAAAGAAGGCGAAAAGCTTTGTCTGATAAATACGGAAGTGTTAATGTTGCGGGACGGGGAAATAATTTTTAGCGGCAAGGACGAACAGCTCCACGCCGATACCGATCCATATATTCAAAGGTTCATTCACGGAAAATATCCTTAACTTAAAATGGTGGATACAAAGAAAACTTTAACCTTCAGCACGCTTCGCGTCGGCATTTTTGTTTTATTTGGGCTTGCGGTGCTTGCTTTTTTAATCCTTAATTCGACTGGTGACTTCAATCCGTTCGAGAAAAAGCTGAAACTGAAAGCCAGGTTTGCCGCCGCCGACGGCTTGCGAAAAGGTTCGGAAGTCCAGCTCGCGGGCGTCCGCATCGGAAAAGTGGAAACGGTCGGTTTTCTGCCGCCCGACAGCCCCGAGGAATATAAGGTAGAGGCGACAATGGCAATCGACCGTGATCTGAACGGCTCACCGGTCAATGAACGAATCCGCAGCGATTCGACCGCGCAACTGATCGCTACTTCCCTTTTGGCAAACGACAAAACTATCAATATCACCCCCGGCAGCCCAAAAGGCAACCCTGTTTCGGATAACGATGTCCTGACATCCGGCGTCGCGATCTCTATCAATCAGCTTACCCAAACCGGCAACGATCTGCTCGGACAGATCAATAAATTGGCTGTTCCGGCCAACGAAATACTTAATAAGGCGAATCAGGGAGAAGGCACGCTCGGCCGGATAATAAACGACCAGTCGCTATACAAAAATCTCGATGCCACCGTTGCCGAGACAAAACTCACCATGGCCAAGCTTCAAACAACGCTTGAAAAAGTGAATCACGGTGACGGCAGCGCTGGAAAACTTCTCAATGACCCGGCTCTTTACAACAATCTCAGCCGCACCGTTGCACAGCTTGAAGCTATATCTACGGATATACGGGCCGGCCGCGGGACCGCAGGTAAATTTGTTACCGACGAAGCCTTGTACAATGAAACAAAGGCCGCGATCACCGATCTGCGGACATCCGCTGCCAAAATTAACAGCATTGCCGACGATTTCAAGCTTATAACCACCGACCTCAACGAAGGAAAAGGCAGCGCCGGAAAATTCTTGAAGGACGATCAGCTTTACGAAAGTGCCCGCGACACACTCGCAAAATTTAATTCAACTGCAACCCGTATCGAAAGCCTTCTCGCCGATGCACAGGCTGGCAAAGGCACCATCGGCAAGCTCGTCACCGACGAAACCCTTTTTAACAACATTAACCAAACTGCCTCGAACGTAAATCAGCTATCAAGCGAAGGCACAAAGCTGATCTATGACTTTCGTCAAAATCCCAAAAAATATCTCCGCATAAAACTGAGCCTGTTTTAGCTTTCTGCCGGTAAGTCTAATAATTAATTCTACAAATCAGCATGACCAGGTTTGCAAGTCAGGAAGGGCGGTTTGCTCCCGCTTTTTAAAAATTAATTGTTTTTTCAGACAATCACTACACTCTAAGGTTTAACTGCCAAGACATGAATAAGAATTTGACACTTTTCTATTCATCGCATATTATCCAAATATACGCTTAATATACGCTTAATATACGGATTAATATTTATTATATGCATAAAGCAGATCGTCTCAACAAAATTCTTAATGTCATCGCCGCCAAGCCGATCGCCCGGCAGGATGAGTTAGGCAGGCTTTTGCGTAAGAACGGTTTTAGCGTGACGCAGGCCAGTATTTCGCGTGACCTAGATGAACTCGGAGTAATAAAGGTCAATGGTGTCTATTCACTTCCGCATGCGACAGTTGCCCGCGACACGTTTGGGCTTAGTGGCCTTTCGCCCGCCGGGGATAATTTGATCGTTGCGAAATGTGCTCCCGGCCTGGCATCTGCCGCTGCCGTAAGGATAGATGCTGCACGGTTAAACGAGATCGTTGGAACAATTGCTGGTGATGACACTATCTTTATTGCTGTAAGCTCGGTAAAAGAGCAAAAAATAGTTATAAAAAAACTATGGGAACTGTTTGAAGCATGAAACAAAGTATTCTAAAGATCGCGATATTTGGCGGATCCGGTTACGGCGGCAGCGAACTTTTGCGCATTTTGTTGTTTCATCCGAATGCCGAGATCGTTCTCGTAACGGCGAACGAGCATGCCGGAAAAACGGTTGGCGAGGTCCATAAGAACCTATATGGCTTAACTGATCTATCATTCAAAAAAATGCCGGACGATCTTTCAAGCCTGGAAATTGACGTTGCATTCTTTGCACTTCCGCATGGCCAGGCGCTCGATCTGGTCCCAATGTTGCCGAAAAATGTCAAAGTAATTGATCTTTCGGGCGATTTTCGGATCGATGACCCTGATATATTCAAGCAATTTTACAAACTCGTTCGATCAGCCCCCGAACTGCAAAAAAAGTTTGTTTACGGTCTGACGGAAACTAACCGCGAAGCAATCAAACACGCTCAATATATTGCAAATGCTGGCTGTTTCGCCACAGCGACGCTTCTTGCCCTGTCTCCTATGGTCAAAAGCGGGCTGCTGTCGGGAAAGATCATAGTTGACGCCAAAACCGGTTCGAGCGGTTCCGGTGCAAAAGCAGCGGCAAACACGCATCACCCGCAGCGGATGAATTCATTTTATGCCTACAAGCCGTTCACGCACCAGCATTTGCCGGAGATCGAACAGCATTTACATTCCTTTGGCGATCTTGCACACGAATTGATCTTTATGACACATAGCTTGCCGGTTTCACGCGGCATCTTCGCGTCGTGTTATCTTGAAACTTCCGTTCAAATAACGAACGAAGACCTAAATAATCTCTACAAAAGTTTTTATCAGGATTCTTTTTTTGTTCGCATGGTAGATGGTTCTCCGGACATAAACTGGGTCAAAAACACAAATTTTTGTGATATTTCTGTCCATACTAACGGCAAACGGGTTGTCGTATTTTCGGCGATCGACAACCTTGTCAAAGGTGCCGCCGGACAAGCCGTGCAAAATATGAACCTGATGTCCGGCCTCGATGAAAATACCGGGTTGTTATTCACGGGCAGCAATCCATAAGAGTAACGCGTTTTCTTGTGATTTCTGGTTAACGAGGAATCACGCGTAAACGCGTTACTCATACTAATCAAATGAATTTCTCCGAAATTAAACAACAGGAAGACGAATTCCAACTCCTGACCTATAAAAAAATGGGCATTTCGGTCGAAAGCGGCCGTGGCCCGTGGATTTGGACAAGCGAAGGCGATAAATATCTCGACCTTTACGGCGGACACGCTGTTTGTGCGACCGGACACTCGCATCCGCACGTCGTCAAAGCGATCCGTGAACAGGCTGAAAAGATTTTGTTTTATTCGAACCTGGTCTATTCGGACATTAGGGGCCGGGCCGCTGAAAAGCTTGTATCCATCGCGCCTGAAACACTTTCAAAAGCATTTTTCTGCAATTCGGGCACCGAGGCGAACGAAAACGCCATGCGCATGGCGAGAATAACGACCGGACGTGAAAAGGTCGTCTCATTTACCGGTGGATTTCACGGACGCACCGCGGATTCAATTAGCGCGACGTTTCTTGGAAAATATCGCGACATCGGAAAACCGAATGTTCCGCATCACGTCTCCGCCGAATTCGACGACATCGAAAATGTTCGTTCAGTAGCCGATGCAGAAACCGCGGCCATCATCCTTGAACCTATCCAATCAATGGCCGGAGTCCGCGAATCTTCACCAGAATTTTTCGTTGAACTGCGTAAATTATGCGACGATCTGGGCATTATTCTGATCTTTGACGAAGTACAGACCGGCGTCGGGCGAACCGGCAATTGGTTCTTCAGCGGCAGCGATCTGTGTGGAAATCTCGAACCGGACATTATCACGCTCGCCAAATCTCTCGGCAGCGGCGTTCCGGTCGGTGCATGTCTGGTAAACGAAAAAGTGTCGTCGCAGATCAAGGAAAACGATCTCGGCACCACGTTCGGCGGCGGCATGCTGGCAATGGCCGCAGTTCTGGCAACACTCGAAGCCATCGAAAACGACGGAATGATAGAAAATGCAAAAGCGGTCGAAATGCACTTGCGTGAAAGTTTGAAAGATAAACCCAAAATAACCGCAGTTCACGGCAAAGGATGTTTGATCGGCATAGAGTTTGTCGATAACTGTGCCGCGGCACATGCAGAATTGCTCGAAAACAAGATCATAACCGGAACGTCGAGCAACCCGAATGTCCTGCGGTTATTGCCGCCGTTATGTTTGAAATTGGAAGAGATAGATTATTTGATCAAAATGCTCTAAGTCCCGATAAGAGCTCTTTTGGTAAAGACGGATAAAGATAAAAAATGTCAGCACAACCAAATTTCCTTAAAACATCCGACTTTTCATTATCCGGACTCAATTCTCTGATCGAATCCGCAAATCTGATCAAAAGCGGAAGCAGAGATCTGCCACTTGCCGGAAGATCGGTCGCGCTTGTATTTTTTAATCCCTCGCTACGGACGCGGGCGTCGATGCAGGTTGGGATATACGAGCTTGGCGGAAATGCTGTAATACTTGAGCCGGGCGGGACGTCCTGGACGCTGGAACATCGAGACGGCGTCATTATGGACGGCGGCAAGACCGAACATCTGAAGGAATTTGTCCGGGTTTTGGAAAGATATGTTTCGGCCATCGGCGTCAGAACTTTTGCCGAATTAAAAGATTGGCAAACGGAGCGTACCGATCCGGTGCTGAATGCTTTTGCCGAATATTCGACAAAACCGGTCATTAATCTCGAATCGGCGATGCATCATCCGTGCCAATCGATGGCGGATATGATGACGGTCCGCGAAAAATTCAGTGCAGTGAAAAAGAAAATTCTGCTGACCTGGGCGTGGCACCCGAAACCTCTGCCGATGGCCGTGCCGAACAGTTTTGCGCTCGCCGCCGCACAATTCGGCCACGACCTCTGCATCGCTCATCCAAAAGGGTACGAACTGGACGGCGATCTGATGCGTGATATCGAAGCTTATTCTCATCAAAGCGGTGGAAGTGTCGAAGTAACAAACGATGCGGCGGCCGCCTATGACAATGTCGATGTTGTTTATGCAAAAAGCTGGGGCAGCTCGGAGTATTATGGAAAAGCGGAACAGGAGATAGTTGACCGGGCAAAATACCGTGAGAAATGGATAGTTGACGAATCGAAAATGGCGATGACTAATAATGCCGTCTTCATGCACTGTCTGCCCGTTCGCCGGAACGTGATCGTCACCGATGCGGTCATTGATTCGCCGAATTCCGTCGTTATCGATCAAGCCGAAAACCGGCTTCATATTCAAAAGGCTATAATGTCAAAACTGATAAAATGAAGATAGAAAACATAGACCTGCTCCGCGAATCGTTGCCGTATATTCAGCGGTTCAAAGGCAAAACATTCGTCGTCAAGTTCTCCGGAAAGGTAACGGAAGACCGCGAAAATCTGGCGTCGCTTGCTGAAGAACTCGCTTTAATGCAGCAGGTCGGCATCCGCGTCTGCGTCATTCACGGCGGCGGCAAGCAATTGACCGAGATCGCTAAAAAACTCGGTGTTGTGCAAACCGTTATCGAAGGCCGGCGGGTGACCGATGACGACACGCTCGATCTGGCGAAGATGATCTTTCGCGGCAAGATAAATACTGAGATTTTGGCCGAGCTCCGGCATCGGGGCATCGAGGCGGTCGGGCTTTCCGGTGTTGACGGCGGCGTCATAAAAGCTGTCCGCCGCCCGCCCAAAGAGGTGATTGATAAGGAAACGGGTGAAAAATCAATGGTCGATTTTGGCCATGTCGGCGATATTGTCGATATTGATGTGCGGCTGATTGATCTGCTGCTCGAAAATGGTTATATGCCGGTCATTTCGTCGCTTGGGGCCGATGATGCCGGAAAAATTTATAATATCAATGCCGATACCATCGCCGCCGAGGTCGCTGTGTGCCTGAAAGCCGAGAAATTGATCATACTTTCGGACGTTAACGGCATATACCTGAATGAAAATGACGAATCGACCAAGATTTCACGTGTTACCACTTCGGATGCCAGGCATCTGATCGATTCCGGACGTGCGACCGGCGGCATGATACCCAAGCTGGAGAATCTGGTCGCATTGCTCGGGCGCGGCGTCAGATCTGCTCATATTATCGGCGGCAAAAAAAGGAATGCTCTGTTATCGGAAGTTTTTACGAACGAAGGCACCGGAACAATGATCGTCAGCGAATAAAAAGTAACGCCGCCAGGATGGCAGCGTTACGACTAACTGGAAATGGTGCCGAGGGCGGGACTCGAACCCGCACGGATTACTCCACACGCCCCTCAAACGTGCGCGGCTACCAATTACGCCACCTCGGCAAATTTAACTATAAAAGAACTATTTATTCGCTGGTGCAGCGTTCGTATTTGCCGTGACCGCTTCGGTCGCCGGTGTTTCGATCAATGCACCACCGGTGTTAGCTGATGATTTATTTGCGGTCGCGTTGGCATCCGCCGTATTTGTGTTCGAAACAGTTGCGGGTGCTTCAGCCGGCGTTTCCACTGTGCTGCTTTGCAATACCGATACGTTTCCGTTGAGCGCCGGGGTCGAGATCAGCAAAGCGGACAGCATAAATACCGTCGCCGCACCGATCGTTATCCGCGACAGAACAGAAGCGGTGCCACGCGGCGAAAAGGCCGAACTTGATACATTGCTGGTAAACAATGCTCCGGCGTCCGTCTTACCCGGCTGCAGCAGTACCGATCCGATCAATGCGATACAGGCTGTAAAAAATAATACGTATAAAATGTAGATCAACTGTTTATAACCTCTTAAGTTTCAAGCCAAAATTTGCCTCAAAACTATTTATAATTCACTATTCCGGCAAAACTTTCGGCTTGCAGGCTTGCACCGCCGACCAGAGCTCCGTCCACGTCTTCCTGCGACATTAAAAACGCAATGTTGTCAGGCTTTACCGATCCGCCGTAAAGGATTCGTGTACTGTCTGCAATTTCTTTTCCGTGCGTTTCAGCCAATATCCGGCGTATGTGGCCGTGCATTTCCTGGGCCTGTTCGGGCGTTGCGGTCTTACCCGTTCCGATCGCCCAGACCGGCTCGTAAGCGATTATGATACGTTCCATGTCCGCAACTGTCAAACCGTCGAGTCCGCTTACCAGTTGTCCTTTGACCACGCTTTCCGCACTTCCGGCTTCCCTTTCGGCCAGCATCTCGCCGACACAAACGATCGCCGTCAAACCTGCGGCGAGCGCCGCCTTCGCCTTGCGATTAACCGAATCGTCTGTTTCACCATAAAACTGCCGTCGCTCGGAATGGCCAATTATGATGTGCGAACACCCAACATCTTTGAGCATTTCAGCCGATACCTCGCCGGTATGGGCGCCAAACTCCGTTTCGGTCGAACAATTCTGGGCCGCAACCTTGATATTTGATCCTTCCAGACGGTCCGCGACCGTCTTTAAGGCCGTAAAAACAGGAGCAATCACAACCTCGCAATGCCCCGCATTCGCAACCAAAGGCTTCAGCGCCAATGCTGTATCTACCGCATCACCAAGCAGCTTATACATCTTCCAATTACCAGCAATTACGGGTTTTCTCATCCTTAATCTACCCAATTTTCAACATCTAAATTCTGAAACTGTTTAAAATGTCTTGTGTTCCTCGTAACGAGAACCCCGTGATTTGCCAGGCAAATGCTCGCAATCAGTAAATCATTTCGGCCTATCTTACGAAATTTACTATTTTGCCGAAGTTCATCGAACTTATCTAGCGAATTTTTTTCGAATTTCAGAATTGGAATTTGTGCCAAGAGATTCTCGCTTTCAATTAGAAATTGCTGAGCTTTTTCCAGGTTGAAACCATCATTTGCTTTCAATAGAAAATCAATTCTTCCGCGTAATATCTCGACTTTTGTCACTATCGTAGTTACAAACTCAAAATCCGCAGCATTTTTGAGATGATTCCTAACTTTATCATTGCCTTTGTGAAGATGTGTTAATGTGTCCGTATCAAGAATATACATCACGAAAAGATTTCCTCTGTTTCGGGACGTCCACGCTCTGTATAAATCTTTTCCAATAAATCATCTAATTGAATGTCAGCGGCTAAAATGCCTGACTGGCCTAGCAAAATATGCCGTGTTTCCTGTGTTCCGAGCCAATCGTCAATCGCAGCTTTGAGAAAACGCCAGGTATCGGCAATTTTCCTGCCAGGCAGATGTCCATGGACAACTTCAGTTAGCACAACTTCTTCAGGGAGGCGTAAATATTCAGCGACTTCTTGGATTGTTAAAACTTCAGTTTGCATAATTATATTCTACTGCAAAAAAAGAGGAGCTGGAAGCTTATTTATCATCCAAAGCCGCGACTCCCGGCAATTCATCGCCGGCCAAAAACTCTAATGTGGCGCCGCCGCCGGTTGAAATGTGCGAGATTTTGCCGTCAAGGCCGGCTTGATTTACGGCCGAGACCGAGTCGCCGCCGCCGACGATCGATGTTGCGCCTTTTTCGGTTGCTTCCGCAACGGCCTGAGCGATGGCAACTGTCCCTTCATCGAACGCTTTTTCCTCGAACATGCCCATCGGTCCGTTCCAGACTATTGTTTTCGCTCCTTTCAATGCCTGTTTGAATATCTCGATAGTTTCCGGCCCGATGTCCAAACCAACCAGGCCCGAATTGGTGAATGCTATCGGTATCACTTTCGCGGAATTCAGCGGATCGTACGAATCGACAACCCGGTGATCGGTCGGCAATATGAGTTCGACACCCGCTGCGTCAGCCATTTCGACGATTTGCAGAGCTTTCGGCATCATGTCGTCCTCAACCAGTGATTTCCCTATCGTAAATCCCTGGGACTTGAAAAATGTATAAGCCATCGCACCGCCGATCAGAAGTTTATCGACCTTACGTTCGATCAACGATTCGATGACCGGAATTTTATCCGAAACTTTCGCCCCGCCGAGTATAGCGACAAACGGCCGTTCCGGATCGTGCAGAGCTTTGTCGAGAAAATTCAGTTCTTTCTCCATCAGCAGCCCGGCGACACAGTCATCAACAAAATGCGTGATCCCTTCGGTCGAAGCATGTGCCCGGTGAGCCGTACCAAATGCATCGTTGACATAAACATCTATGTTATCCGCCAAAGATTTCGCAAAATCGGCATCATTCTTCTCTTCGCCTGCGTCAAGCCGGAGATTTTCGAGCATTACTATCCCGCCGTCCTGCATCGCCGATATTTTGGAGGAAATATTATTCGAATCGGCATCTCCCACAAAATCCACTGGTTTGCCAAGCAATTCTGCAAGATGTTTCGCCACCGGTGCAAGGCTGTATTTCGCCGCATCGTACGGCAAACCTTTTTCTTCGGCCTTTTTCTTGTCCTTTAGCGGACGCCCAAGATGCGACGCCAGAATTACTTTCGCTTCTTTTTCAAGCGCATATTCTATGGTCGGTAAGGCACCGCGGATTCGCGTATCGTCCTCGATAACACCGTTTTTGATCGGCACATTAAAGTCAACCCGGATAAAAACCCGCTTGCCATTGATATCTATATCTTTAATAGTTTTTTTGTTCACAAATATTTTATCTAAATACGTTTTTAGGGAATAAATCCGTTCGACAAAAGTATATCCAAGTTATGGACAGTTGAAAAAGTTTTACTCGTTCCACTGTCTTTTAAGAATAGATCAAATAATACGAGGAACCATAATAATGAAAACGAAATTTTTTACCTTAACGATCGCCGCCGTCATTGCCCTTTCGACATTTGCTTTTGCCAGCCAGGAAACAATGATGAAAAAAGAAGCTTCGATGAAGCAGGACACAATGATGAAAGATGATTCGATGAAGAAAGATACAATGATGAAAAAAACATCAACGAAGCATAGAACCGCTACTAAAAGACACGCCAAAAAAAGAACTCATCGCAAAACCCGCAGCACACACAAAGCTTAACTTAGTAAAGGCAGTCGGATCACTCCGGCTGCCTCCTCATCTGATATTTTTGAATGTTATTTTAGACCGACCTGGGTTTTAGTCATTATTCTATCGTCACGAAACGACAGTATTATTGACGTATAATCCGGGCCTTCCCATTTGTAAACACCAAAAGTGATCCCGCCGCCGCGTGATGTGCTGATCTCAGTTCCTGGCCCGCCCAATAACCTTTCAACTTCATTTCTTTTCATTCCGATCTTCAGCTGGTTATATTTGTTCATTGTCAGATCGGCTTCTATTTGGCTCGGAGTAGGAGTTTCTTCCGGCTCATCGGCTGTATCTGTTTCGATCGGTGTTGCCGACGGCGTGGACGGGCTGCCTTTCGCCAGGTCCTTCAACTTAGGGCATGAACATCCTAAAACTACCAGCAACAATATTACGACCGTCAAATTTAATGAGTTTTTCATCGAACCTCCGTATTGATGATAATTAATTTTCCCTATCATAGCAGTTAATCTTTTTGGAAAACACACTTTCATCTATTACGGGATTGATCTTTATTTCACTAAATTGGACTTTGAGCGGCCCTTTTTCAAATTTGAACGGGAGCATTACATCGCCAACTTTACGAAAATCGTCGTACGACAATGCCGAATACTTGTCCGTGTAAGACCTGAGCATTCCGGTCTCAACGTCAAATGCCAGGCCGATCGATGCGCCTTCAGCCGTTTCGCCGCTGATGACATTTGTCTTTCGTCCATCGCGGTCGAAAACACCTAAAAACTTGAGTGATCTGAAATTGTTAAGATCCATCAATTCGTATATCGGGTTTATCACCTCCGTCTTTACTACATCGTATTCAAATGGCGCCTCCTGTTCGAGCCCGAATTCAGTTTGAACTGTCAATGTCTTACCGTTTCTAATGTCTCTCACTTCGCCGGAGCTTGCCGACCTGATAATCTCCACGTATTTATTCGGTTTTTTACGATATATGATGTAGCTTAAAACTTGTTCGCCTCCATAAACATTCATCGTTAAACTGCCTTCCATTGAATATGAATCGATCTTTCCGTAGGCTGGCCCACCACCGACAGCGGCAGCGAAATCGGACAATATTTTTGTCGAAGCCGAATCTATGACAGGTGCTGATTCTTTTACGACAAAATCAGGCGGGGCCTTGACAGTTACTTCAGCAAGGACTTTAGAAGAAAGCGGTTTGGGTAATGCCTTAGGCGGCGGTGGCGGCGGCGGCCCGTTATAGTCTCCTTTAACACTAAAGGTTTGTTTGGGGGCCGCAATGACAGGAGGTGGATCTGCCTGGAAAACGTTTCCCTGCTTAGCAGGTATTGTGATAACACCTGGACTTAAAAAAGCCTTTTCATCATGAATTACTCTAAGAGCAGCCTCGATCTGGTTATCTTTTCCCTGCAGCAGCGATTTCCGGTCAAGGGCGATCATAAGATCGGGCGCAACGCCGGTGCCTTCCAGGAATTTGCCGTCGTGCGACCTGTAATTTGCGATCGGATACTGCATGGAAGCACCGGTCGGCAGTTTTACTATCAATGACGGCAATGCCTCGCCTGCAGTCCTATCGCCGACGACAAGTGCACGCTTGCTTTCCTGCAGGGCGGACGCAAACATTTCCGCTGCCGAAACTGTTTGATTGTCAACGAGAAAAACGACCTTGCCCTTAAAATTTTTTACTTTCGATTTTGCCGTCAGGGTCTCGGTGCGGGCCCGGTAGATCGATGTCCCAAGATCTATGCTTTTATCGGTCAACATTCCGCCGAGCCCTATCAGCGAACCGACCACACCCCCGTGATTTCCCCGCAGGTCGATGATTATCGCTTTCTTATTTTTCAATTGGGTCAGCGAATCGCAAAATTTCGCAATGACAGGAATGGCAAACACGTCGAAACGGATCAGCCCGACATCTTCCGTTAACGATTCCGTTTCGAATTCAAGCTGACTCTCGGGAAAATTGGGGCCGATTTGTACTGTTTCCGATCTCTGTTTTTCCCTTAATATACTGACCTCTTTGGCCTGATCATTTTCGTCAAAGTATTTTATTTTGACATGGCTGTCTTTTTCTCCATTAAGGAACCACGCCACAACTTCGTAAGGGATGTGCCGCAGCGTTCCTTGGGCATTCGGAAACAATATCTGCATCCGTTTGATCATGTCGGAAAGCGATATATCGTTCACGGCCTCGATAATATACCCTGTTTTTAAGCCAGCGTATCCTGCCGCAGAATCTTTATGAAGCCGCGTTATCACGAATTTACCATCCAAGAGCCGAAGATCGACACCGATGCCGTATTTCGTTAAAGGTTCGTCTAAGTTAAGGTCTTCGTCCTTATCATCGTCGCTGCCGGGCAAAGCCTGTTCCGAATTGCGCTTTTTTTCCCGCAGCCTTGATTCGGCCTTTGCCTTTTCAATGGTCTCGTAAACTTCCGGCGGAATTATTACAAGATGCGACCGGCCAAGTTTAGCGATCATTTCGCCTAAAATTGCGTACAATTCCTTGTCTGTCGTTGACGCCTCAACTTTGGGAAGGTATTCGGTCTTGATCTGGCCCCAATTCAAATTATTAAAAGTCGAGTCGAAATAGCCCGTGTTTAGAGTGTTCCAGACAAAATTGAAAGTATCGATCCGTCTTTTTTGCTCAAGTTCAACGGGCGTGGAGGCTTCGTAAATTACCTTTGGTGCTTTAATGGAATGTGGAGTGGAACGGCCGCCCCTAGCCTTTTGGGCAAAAACTGCCACGCCGGGTATCAGTAAAAAAAGCAAGACTGCCGCGAGATCAGCACGTAGGTTGTTTTTCATATTGAGGGAAATATTTGTCGGGATCGATCTATTATCTATAAGCAAATAAACAGGTTATACAGGATGCTCATGATCGAAAACACATGTAAATATGTGAACGCCGTCAGCTTAGAAGATCATCCTGCAAATCTTGTTTGAATTAATTCGTCTTTCAAACGCTGCTTAAATTCCTTTTTCAGAGATAAATTTCACCAGGTCACGGACGCGGCATGAATAGCCCCATTCGTTGTCGTACCATGAAAGTATCTTTATGCACGTTCCGCCGATCACTTTCGTGTTTTCGGCATCGACGATAGACGAATTGGAATTTCCGCGAAAATCGATCGATACCAGCGGTTCTTCGGAGAATGCGAGGATTCCCTTCATTTTTCCGTTGGCGGCGTCTTTCAGGACCTGATTCACTTCCTCGGCCGAGGTTTCTTTTTCGACATTCATCACGACATCGACGAGCGAAACATTCGGCGTCGGAACGCGGACTGATATGCCGTCAAATTTCCCTTTTAATTCGGGAATGACTAATGCGACCGCCTTTGCCGCTCCCGTCGAGGTTGGGATCATCGACATTGCGGCGGCACGGGCACGGCGAAGGTCCTTGTGCGGCAGGTCGAGCAGATTCTGGTCGTTCGTATAGCTGTGGATGGTGTTCATCAAAGCATTTTGGATCCCGAATTTTTCATGGATCACTTTGGCGACCGGTGCCAAACAGTTGGTTGTACACGAAGCATTTGAAATGATGTGATGGTTTGCAGCGTCGTACATATCTTCGTTGACGCCGAGGACGATGGTCACGTCTTCACCCTTTGCCGGGGCCGAGATAATGACTTTTTTAACACTTCCGCCGAGGTGTTTGGCCGCATCTTCGGCCTTGGTGAAAATACCGGTCGATTCGATGACGATCTCCGCACCGACCGAAGCCCAGTCAATAGCAGCCGGGTCGCGCTGTGAGAACACGCGGAATTTATCTCCGTTTACACTGATAAAATCACCTTCGGCGGAGATTTCCTGTTCGAGGTTTCCCATTACCGAATCGTACTTTAAAAGGTGCGCCAGTGTTTTGGTGTCCGTCAGATCGTTGACCGCCACAAATTCGATGTCGGAACTGCCCAAACATGTCCGCAAAACATTTCGCCCGATCCTGCCAAATCCGTTAATGCCTACTTTTATGCCCATTTATTATAAAAGTCCTCCAAAAAAACCATTTATCGAACCTCAAAGATACCTGAAAATCATCCATTCTTCAACACTTAGCCCGCAGAGCTGTCGCCCATTCTTTTATACCCAAGCAATTAATCGGGATAGACCCTAAACACCTAATAAAAAAATGGAATTATGACAAACAAATGACAATCCTATGAATCCTGTCTATCCTGTTTGAAATAATCCGCAGACGTGTGCT
The DNA here is from genome assembly GCA_043740295.1 of Pyrinomonadaceae bacterium. Lineage (GTDB taxonomy): Bacteria > Acidobacteriota > Blastocatellia > Pyrinomonadales > Pyrinomonadaceae > OLB17. The sequence goes on from JAYUCO010000044.1 coordinate 16,385, forward strand.
CCCGTTCAATTTCTTGAAACTATCCCATTTTTTTAATCGTAGTAACCGATTGAGTTTTTAACGGAATAAAATAGTTTCAAAAAGTCCGGAGCAATCCTAAAATGAACATTCGTCGGCACAATTTATTGTTGATACCTGTATTTCTAACCATAGTCATGGTCGCGGAAACTAATCGGGCCTCGGCACAGTCGCAGGAAGTTGCAAAGAATTCGGTCGCCGAACGTGCCGGATTCGAAGCTCCAACAAATAGTACTACGGTTGAAAATACTACTGAAAAGCCTTTTGGCTCGACAATTCTTTCCCGCGTCGGCGTCCAGACGGCACAGCCGATACCTTTGACGTTGAACGAGGCGATCCGCAAAGCGCTCGAATCCAACAATAGCATTGAGGTCGCCCGTGACGATGTCCGGTTTCAGGAAACACAGATACGTTCATTGCTCGGTTTTTATGATCCGGTATTTTCGGCCACCCCGACCTATACCAGAAATAATACGACCGGTTCACCGGCGACCAAAGATTTTAGTATCAATACAAATCTGAACAGCGCCATCCGGCAGGGCGGCGGCAGCTATCAATTGTTCTTTAATAATACGCGGACCGAAAATGCGTTCGCCCAGGCACAGGTCAGCTCCGGCCAGCTTGGGAGTTCGGGCAACAGCGCTATTTTTTCGTCAACCGCCGGCATCAGATACACACAGCCGCTGTTCCGCAATTTTAATATCGATAACACGCGGAGAAATATCAAAATTGCCCGCCGCCGCCTGGAACAGAACGATGCGGATTTTCGCCGGCAGACCATTGATACGATAGCTCAGGTGCAGCGAACGTATTGGGACCTGGTATTTGCCCTGCGCGACCAGCAGAACCGCATGGCGAACCTCAGTCTTTCTCAGGAAAATCTGCGGCAGGTCGAAGAACGCATTAAGGCCGGTGCCGCCGCTCCGCTGGCACGGGCCGAGGTCGCGACAGAGCTTGCAAATCGTGAAAGCGACCTTTTGCTCGCAACGCAGCAGGTTTCGATAACCGAGAACTCGTTAAAACAGCTTCTCTTAAAAGACGCGATAAATCTCGAATGGGAGCAAAGCTATGTCCCGACCGACAAACCTGCATTCAGTCTCGATGCGGTAAATTTGGACAACGCCATCAAGGACGCGATGGACAACCGCTTTGAACTAAGGCGTTTGAAGCTGGCCCGTGATATAAACGCCATTGATATCAGCTATTTTAAGAATCAGCTCAGGCCGCAGATCGACCTAAACACGACGTTTTCGCTCGATGGCCTGTCACGCGGCGGACAATTTGCAACAACCAGCCAGTTCATACCTTTGATCTCGCGCACTCCGCTGTCGGTCCAGACGAACGCCAGCTCGTTCCTGCTTAGCCGGATCGACCCTAACGGCCTTCTGGTCGTGCCAACTCTCGAAATTCCGCCTACGCCGTCCTTTTTGGTCGGCGGCTTTAACCGCTCGTTGGCAAATTTATTTCGCAGTGACGCCCCGAATTATTCGATCGGCGTGACGTTTTCATTCCCGCTCCGGAACCAAAGAGCAAAAGCCGACCTTGCCGGTTCACGCGTCCAGGAAAACCAGATCGCAACGCAGACCCGTGCTCAGGAACAGGTCGTGATCGTCGAGGTGCGAAACGCCGTTCAGGCCGTGGAAACTTCACGGCAGAGGGTTCTGACATCGCGTCGTGCCCGCGAGAACGCCGAAATTCAGCTTGACGGCGAGCGAAAACTTTTTGATTCGGGCAAATCAACGACGTTCTTACTTTTCCAGCGTGAGAATGCCCTGACCAACGCCCGCAATGCCGAGATACGCTCCGAGACGGATTACAATAAAGCGATCGCCGACCTTCAGCGTGCGACATCGACGACCTTTCAGCTAAATAATATTGAGGTCGATTCGCCGGGCGATAAAAAATAGTAAAGTTTCTCCCCTTTTTTTACTGCCAAAGTCGGCCAACATTCTACGAATCAAGCTTTTTTACGAATTGCCAATGGTCAGTCTATTCTATTCCAGTTGATTCTCTATCTGTAATATTTTCAATCTTTCCAAGCACTTCATTAACCTAATAATTTAAATGTAGAAATCCGACACTTTAAGTTTTGGGTCAAACCTGCGAAAATTTTAGTATGAAAATTTCCGCTCTGATAATTACAAAAAACGAAGAAGAAAAGATCGCTGCCGCGATCGAGTCACTTTCGTGGGCGGATGAAGTAATTGTTGTCGATTCGGAAAGCACCGACCGCACCCGCGAGTTCGCCGAGGGCCTAGGGGCCAAAGTTATAGTTCAAACATGGCTTGGTTTCTCCGGTCAAAAGCAATTCGCTGTCGAACAGGCCGCAAATGATTGGGTTTTTAGCCTTGATGCCGACGAAATTATCACACCTGCACTCCGATCTGAAATTGAGACATTAAAAAATTCAGCTGATCTGGCAGATGGTTACAGGATCCCGCGGCTGTCGGTCTATATGGAACGCCAGATACGTCATGGCGGCTGGTACCCCGATTGGCAGCTACGACTTTTCGACCGCCGCAAGGGAAAGTGGAAAGACGTTCTCGTCCATGAGTCAGTGGAAATGCTGCCTGGATCAAAAACCGTAAAATTAAAAGGCGACATCATCCATAACAGTGTCGAAAATGCCGCGCATCACCACCAGATGATCGGTGAAAGGTATGCCCCGCTTGCCGCTCGGCAAATGTTTGCATCCGGCCGCCGAACATCGGTCATCAAGATCATATTTTCAGGTTGGGCCGCTTTTCTCCAGACCTATGTCCTTAAGGCCGGGTTTCTTGACGGCTTTCCGGGCTTTTGCATCGCATATTTCGCCGGCCATCATGCCTTTATGAAACACCTCATTTTATGGGAGATACAGCGTTCGAACCGCGATAAATAAACCTCATGCTGCGACAACTTATAACAATATTCATTCATCAAAACTTTTGATATTGCCTGTTTTACTATATATTTATTGTGTTACTGTCTTTTTTGATACGGTATTATGAAAACTCTTATTCTCACTATCGCCTCTTTACTTCTTTCATCTACAGTTCTTCTTGCCCAAAAAGGCATCGATACACAAACAAAAACCATCAAGGATGAAGCAAAAGGCGTAACCTCCCGAAGTACGGACGTTACCCGCTCATTTGATTGGGGAAAAGGTAAGACCCAAGTGCGTGAGCGTCTTGATAACCCTTATAAACTTAACTCCCGCCGTGATGTTTTGGTCAAAACTATTGTCGATGTGTTGAAGGAAAGGAAGATCCTGGTTGATGAAGCATCGTCGCGGCTTAGGGATGGAGTGGTCATAACACAGCCTTTTGTTTTTGCTAAAGGGTCGGTTACAACCCTCAGTGAACTGCGGAGATATGGAATTCTCGAGTTTGCCGACGACGCCTGGTCACGAGCCCAATACACGCTGACCATTGAGGTCCAATCGATTGACGGCATCCAAAATAATGTATTGGTAAACGCTAAGGTCGAGGGACGTTCCGGCAACGGCCTCGGTTCTGAATGGGTAACGGTAAGAAGTTCGGGCCTGGCTGAAGACGAGTTTTTGGTCAAGCTTGTCGAAAATGTGACCGGGAATACTATCGATTCAACCGACAAACCTGATCAATAAATTCAAAGGTAATTAAAAATAATGGCTGGCAGCTTCCTAAAATTATTACTCATAATAACAATTTTCCAGTTGGCGGGGTTAGCTGTGTCGGCGCAAACAGATGCTTCTTCTGGATCGCCATACGATAATGGCAAACGCGGAGATGATGGGCCAAAAACCAAAACTATTGAAGAAATGCTGTTCAAACAGCGTTTATTGAAAGAAAAAAAGGATCACGACGAACTCTTGAAGCGTGGTGACGAAGCACTTTTTTTGTCAAAGCAGCTTGAAAATGCTTTTGAGCAGAACAATACTATCTCCTCGCAGGACAAACAAAAATTACTTGAGCTGGAGAGACTGGTCGTAAAGATCCGTAAAGAACTCGGCGGTGAAGACGCTGACGACGACGAGGAAGATGTTTCGGCCTCGCCACAGGAAACAAAACCTTCGACCCTGAAAGAAGCTTTTTTATATCTCCAGTCCACGACTGGCAAACTAGTCGACGAGTTAAAAAAGACTAGTCGCTTCAGCATTTCGGCGGCGGCTATTCAAAGCTCTAACAAAGTCCTCAAGCTTGTAAGGTTTCTTCGCATTAGACGGTAGAATATTGTTGGTAATCCTATTTCTCAACATGAATCTGTATATGCCTTTTCCTTACCGATCATTATTATTGACGGTACTTGTTTTCGCTCAAACCACACTTTTATTTTCGCAGTCCGATGATGAGATCATCACCGTCAATTCATCCCTCGTTGTTCTCAATGCCACGATCTCGGATAATGCCGGCAAGCATGTCTCCGGTTTAATTCAGAAGAATTTCAAGATATTCGAGGATGGAGTTGAACAGGACATTAGTGTGTTCACTCCTGAATCGACACCGTTTGCCGCCGTTATTCTGATAGATACCTCCGGCAGTATGGAAGAACGTGTCAGCATGGCCCGCGCCGCCGCGATCAGATTCCTTGACGGACTTAGGCCTGATGATTCGGTTTGTATTTTTCGTTTCGATTCGAAAGTCACTCTAGTTCAGCCTTTCTCAAATAGCCGTGATGTCAGCGACAAAATATTCGATCTAAAAGCCGACGGGATGACCACATTGAATGACGCTATCTTTCAAGCTTCGCAGGAATTATCCAAACGGACGGAAAAAAGACGGGCGATAATCGTATTGTCCGACGGCCAGGATACAATTAGCCGGCAATCCGGCGATAAAGCCCTCAAAGCCGCATTGTCAGCCAACGCACTGATATACACCGTCGATATGTCCGCCGTAGATGCTTCGAACAGCCAAAGAGTGCAAAATCAGGGGTTCCTTAAGAATTTTGCGGAAAAAACGGGCGGCACTTTTATTTCGACACCAGGCGGTGCGGCCTTGCGAACGGCCTTTACAAATATTGTCGATGAATTGGGCGTACAATACACGCTTGGCTACCAGCCGAAGAATGTTCGTAACGATGGTAAGTGGCGCTCGATCGAGCTACGGGTCGCAAAACCGAATCTAAAAATTCGGACCAGAAAAGGCTATAATGCCGAAAAAGCCAAATGATCTCAAGCTGGTAATTTTATATCGAAGTCTTGTTTCGAGCTTTGTCTTTATGTCGTTCGAAAGCTGATTGAACCAACAGATCGATCACTTCCGGGAAGGTCACTCCGGTACCTGCCCACATTTTTGGAAAGCCGGATGCATCTGTAAGGCCAGGCATTGTATTGATCTCGTTTACCAAAAGCGTACCAGTATCACTTCGCAAAAAGAAATCGACCCGGCCAAGTCCCGAACCGTCAATTGCCTTAAATGCGTCTATCGCCATTTGACGAATTTTGCCGCTCAGCTGTTCTGAAACCGGTGCAGGAACGACAAATTCGTTATTTCCGGTTCCGGAATACTTCTCAGTATAGTCAAGAAAAGCCTTGCTTTTGTCGCGTATCAAATATTCGCCCGGCAGACTGGCTTTTGGGTCTTCATACCCAATAACCGCACATTCTATTTCACGCATTTTTAATGCTTCTTCAACAATGATCTTTCGGTCAAATTCTGAGGCTTTATCTATTGCGATACGTAATGATTCAGCGTCGTCAGCTCTGGAAACGCCGACCGACGAACCAAGATTAGCTGGTTTCACGAAACAAGGATATCCTATCGCTGTTTCGATCTGCTGAACGACTTTTTCGCTCTCTTTTTCCCATTCACTTCGCAAAAACCAGACATGTTTACAAATAGGAAGTCCGGCTTCGCGAAAAATGGTTTTCATTACTACCTTGTCCATTCCACAGGCTGACGCGACAACACCGCAGCCAATATACGGAATATCTGCCATCTCAAATAAACCTTGGATGGTGCCGTCTTCGCCATAGGTTCCGTGAAGTACTGGAAATACGACATCCAAAGCCAACATGTCATTGTTTTCCCCAAGGGCTTTTAATCCTTTATATTTTGGATCAGGGATAAAACCAGGTGCCCACGATGCAAATGAGCTATTGTCTTCAGAAAGAATATCCTGTGTGTCCTGTGGCAGCAACGAAACAGATTCTAAAGGACTTAACCAATTTCCGTCTTTGCTGATAGCGATCGGCAGGACGCTGTATTTTTCTTTATCTATTTGTTCGAGAACGGACTTAGCGGAACGTATCGAAATATCATGTTCGCCGGAACGTCCGCCAAATATGATTCCTATATTAATTTTCATATTCTGTTACTGAGGTTATTTATATCTGTAAATTCAGCAATAATTCTTAGCTAATTTTCATGAAAATTGGTAATTAATATTTATAAGATCGTTTTTCCAAGGGCAGAAAGGATAAGTTCGCAGGCAAGTTCGACAGTAATATTGCTCTGATCCAGCATTGGATTTACTTCAACTATTTCAAAACTTACCATTCCTCCGTGTTCTGCAATCACTTCCAGGGCGAGGTGTGCTTCCCTGTACGTTGCTCCGCCTCGAACAAGAGTTCCGGACCCAGGAGCAAATCGCGGATCGATCATATCCACATCAAAAGTAACCGCATAACCACCCGAAGCCTGAGACGCGATCGCGATAGCATCCTCGACACAGGCAAGCATGCCGCGTTTGTCGATGTCGCTCATTGTAAAGAAATTATCACGAAGCCCGAGTTCATGAACCCTGCGTCGTTCGCCCACATCCAGATCACGTCCTCCGATATGAGCGCAATATTTAGCGTTTAGCTTTGGGGCAAAACCCTCAAGATTAACTAATTCATCATTTCCCTGCCCAAGAATGACCGCGAGCGGCATACCGTGGACATTTCCGGATTCTGAGCTCTCGGGCGTATTTATGTCTGCATGGGCATCGAACCATATGAGGCCGACTTCATCATTTTGATTATGAAAATGGGAAGAAATGCCTGAAAATGTACCAATTGCAATTGAATGATCGCCGCCAAGGATAACTGGAAAAAAGTCTTGAGCAAGCATCTCCTTAATTGAACCGGCCATATTCATGGACGATCGTAATATTTCCGTCAAAAACCTTGGATTTTCAAGATCGTCGGGAATACGCTGCGGCCGCACAATATCAACATTTCCAAAGTCTTTGACTTCATATCCAAGCTGCCTGATATGTTCGGTAAAAAACTCGCCGCGGATCCGGGACAACCGCATCGCATCAACACCAAGTTCGCTGCCTGTTTGTCCGGCACCAAAGCCGAGAGGCACGCCAAGGATACCAACCTTTTTCCCGTCTCCCGGTTTCATTTCAAATTCCATATAAATTAGATCTCACCAAAACCGGCCTTAAAAATTTCTTGAATTGCTTCAAACGCTTCTTTTTCATCAGGGCCCTCAATATTTATTGTAAGTGTAGTACCTATAGGTGCCGCCAATGTAAGGATACTCAGTATTGATTTTGCATCAGCAAAGGCATTGTTTCCCTGACGCATAATAATTATTTTGCTTTCAAAGCGATCTGATAATCTGACTAATTGAGCCGCCGCCCGGGCGTGAAGTCCAAGCGGATTGATGATTTTAATGCTGCCTTTAAGCATCTTTTTTCATTTTTTGCGGCTCCAATAAAGCACCGGTCCTATAAATTGATTGCTTTCCCTGTTCTTCTACTTCCACTGCAAGTTGGCTTAGCGTAATTTCTTTTGAATGCAATGCCATCTTGATCACCATCGGAAGATTGACACCGGTGACTATTTCCACTTCGTTCTCTTTCAGGAACATGGCCGAAATATTGGTCGGTGTTCCGCCGAACATGTCCGTCATTACAAGTACGCCAACCCCTTGCGAAACATTTTTAATTGCCCGTTCAATTTCTTGTTTGGCTATTTCCACATCATCATGCCACCCTATTGACACGGCTGTTATATGGCTAAGGTCACCGGCCACAGTTTCTGCAGCTGCCAGCAGCTCATTTGCGACTTGACCGTGTGAAACAATTACTCCACCAACTTTTTTCATAAATATTTATTAAATTCAGGATATCTAAAGTCAAGCATAATTTATTTTTGCATATCACGGTGGACAACCGAAACGTTAAAATTCTCTTTTCTTAGCTGATTTCGCAACTTGTTGGCGACCATTACGGAACGATGTTTGCCGCCCGTGCACCCTACACCTACCGTGAGATAAGACTTCCCTTCTTTTTGGTAAAATGGGAGTAAATAACTTAACAAACTCCCGAATCGTGAAATTGTTTCAGTGACTTCTTCATACTTTTCAAGAAATTTTATTATCTTCGGATTCTCACCGTTAAAATCTTTTAGTGATTTATTGAAGTACGGATTCGGGAGATGCCGCACGTCTAAAAGAAGGTCGAGGTCTCTGGGATTCCCGTATTTATGGCCAAAACTTACTATTTGAACTTTTAGGGGTGATATATCTGAAGAACGGCTGAATTGCTGAACTATGAGACGCCTAAGTGTGTGGACCGTATGCTCCGACGTATCAATTATTAGATCCGCCATCGATTCGATCTCTTTCAGTGCTTTTTTTTCGGCACGAATGGCAGACAAGAGCCCTTTTCCATTATCTGCCGGGTGCGGCCGCCGGGTTTCTGAAAATCGGCGCTGCAGCACATCGTCTGATGCCTCAAAGAAAACTACATATGGTGCAAGCTGTTTCTTTGTAAGCTTCTTGATCTCACCTGGAAATTCGGATAGAAAATGTCTCTCCCGAATATTTATAACCAGAGCCGCCTTTTCTATTGCCGCAACTTCCTCTTCATTTGGAACAAGGAGTCGCGCAAATGTCGATAGCATTGTCAGCGGTAGGTTATCAACACAAAAATAACCAAGGTCTTCGAATGCGTTAGTTGCAGAACTCATTCCAGATCCGCTGAGGCCGGTGATAATGACAAATCCCGGTAGCTCTCTGTTCGGATTCGAATCCATTGCCATATTTTATGACTTAGAAAAAAGTTTATTTATTGTACTTTTCCGTTCTCCAGCTAGATCTTTTAAGTTTCGATAAGGCCATAGTTACCATCCTTACGTTTGTATATAAGCGATATCCTTTCGTTTTCTGCATTTCGAAATAGGAGAAACTCTTTTTTCTTGTTCGCAAGTAAAATGGCCGCTTCTTCTGCGGTGACAGGTTTCGACAATCGCTGTTTTTCAGTGACGATCCGTGGTGTGGATACTAGATCGGATTCTTGATCCTTATTTAAGAAAAGTGCATTTTTTTTATCTGCACGATGGTACTTTTCTATGATCTTATCTTTTGATTTCAGGGCTTGCTTACCTATTTTATCTATCGTAAGGGAGATCGATTGGTACATGTCTGAGTTTGTTGTCGCTGCCGTCAAAACATCACCGTCCCAATTCAACACGACCTCGGAACGATGCCTTCCATGTTCCACACCAAGAATTATGTGAGCCTTAGTTGCTTTTCCTTTAAGAGCATGGCCGATTTTATTGAAATGTTCTTCGGCATGTGACCTTAAAGCCGGTGTCACATCTATATGTCTTCCTGTATATTCAAAAATCATAAATTCCCCCTTAGATTGTCAAATAATGGCTTGAAAGATAAGCCAATTCAAATAACAGTTTTACGTTCGCGTGATCCAGGGATATTCATTTGATCCCTGTATTTGGCGACTGTCCTTCGTGAGAGCTTCACACCTTCTTTACTCAAAACTTTAGCGATCTGTTCGTCCGTAAGCGGATTTTTGGTATCCTCGTCTTCAACCATTTTCTTAATGCGCAACTTCAATATTCGCGTCGAAACTTCTTCACCTTCTTCATTCATCATGCCTTCGCTAAAAAAGCGGCGAAGTTCTATTACGCCCTGCGGTGTGTGCGCGTATTTCCTGTTAACGACACGCGATATCGTTGACAGATGCATACCGATATCTTCGGCAACATCCTTGAGCATCATTGGTTTTATAAATTCGACGCCATTATCCAAAAAATCCCGTTGTCGATCGATAATGCATTCAACAACGCGATAAATGGTCTGGCGGCGGTGCTCAATATTTCTTAATAGATCAACCGCCGACCGCACTTTCTCTTTTATAAAATCCTTGGCCTCTTTGGTTGTTTCTGTTTGATCGAGCAGCTGATGGTAGGTCGGGCTTATTCGAAGCCGCGGGCCGCCGTCATCCGCAAAATAAATGACGTATTCACCTTCGATCTTTTCCACGTAAACTTCGGGTGCAACAAATATAGAATCTTCGGCAGAATACTTTCTCGCAGGATAAGGGTCGAGTATCCTTATTTTATTTATTTCTTCATTTAGATCATGCAGATCCAAGCCAGTGTCTTTGGCCAAATGCTGTAAACGATGGGGTTGCAGGTCTTCTAAATGATTAAGCACCAGATCGGCGGCCAGACTATCTCCTTCGCCATTTGCCACCAGCTGCACATAAAGACATTCCTTAACGTCCAAGGCACCGCAGCCGACCGGTTCCAAATTCATAACTATCTGGCGGGCACCTTCAGCGGTTTCAAGTGAACATGAGGACATGGCCGCAATATCTTCCAGACTTGCGGTCATGCGCCCTTCATGGTTCAGATTTCCGATTATACAAACTGCCGCAGCTTCGAGTTTTTCACTTATTTGCAGCATCGTTAGCTGCCACTCAAGATGTTCACTTAACGATGGTGTATGGGACAAGAACTGCTCAAAACTTGGAGCGTCATCTTTGTATTCAATTTCTTGCGTTCGGTATCCTGGGTCCAAATAGTCCTGAAATTCTCTACCGTAATCTATCTCTTCGAACGAATCGGACCGTTCCTGGAATGTTTCATCGCCGGTTTCGAAATCTATATCGCTCTTCTCTTCAAAACCGTTCTCAGACGACTTTTCAGGTGTGAATAGATCAAGGTTTCCTTCATATTCACTAAGAATATCGAGTTGGGCCCGCGGTTCATTATCTAAAACTTTGTCTGAACCTTCCGAAATGCCGTCCGCATTTTGATCCAGGATATTATCCGAGATTTCCTGCACTTCGTCACCCGTCTGGACCTCTTCAAGGATCGGGTTAGCGACGATCTCCTGTTCGATCAGTTCGTTCAGCTCTAATGACGTCATCTGAAGCATCTCGATCCGCTGCCGCAACTGCGGCGTCAGGATCATTTTTTGCTGAAGACTATTTGTAAGTCTAAGTGACGACATATACAAATTATAAGGCTTTTCAACGAAAATGGAAAAAGGTGCAGATCACAAACTAAATCGTTCGCCTAAATATAATCTGCGCACATCTGGATCTTTAACGAGTTGTTCAGGCTCGCCGCTCCGCAGTATTTGTCCCTCGGCCATTATATAGGCACGGTCGGTTATACCCAGCGTTTCGCGCACGTTGTGATCCGTTATCAAAATCCCGATTCCCTGTTGTTTCAAATACAAAATGATCTCACGGATATCATCGATCGCAAGCGGGTCAATGCCCGCAAATGGTTCATCCAAAAGAATATACTGAGGCTCTGTTGCTAAACATCTGGCGATCTCGACGCGTCTTCGTTCACCGCCCGAAAGGGCATCGCCACGCGTCCTTCGCACATGTGTTATGCCAAATTCTTCTAAAAGCTCGTCTAAACGATTAAAACGGTCTGCCCGGCTTAAATTTGTTGTTTCCAGTACTGCGAGAATATTTTGCTCGGCCGACATTTTACGAAAGATCGAAGGTTCCTGCGGCAGGTAACCGATACCTAATCTTGCCCGTAGATACATCGGAAGATTGGTAACGTCCTGGCCATTAAGAAAAATATTTCCATGCTCCGACCTTTCAAGTCCGACCATCATATAAAATGTTGTCGTTTTTCCTGCTCCGTTCGCACCGAGCAAGCCAACCACTTCACCTTGATTGACGTTTATACTAACGTTATCAACCACACGCCGCCGTCCATAGGTTTTTTGCAGATTGTCAGCAATAAGTGAATCCTTGAGAGGATCGGCGTGGTGTCCGTTTGATGATGAGATGTTGTTATTTTTAGGAGGCCTCACGTCTAATCTATACTAATTATTCTTAACTTTATATACCGATCTCGTTCTGCCTGCACTATTCTGTTTAGACTTGCCGATACCGATGACCTTGTTTTGTTTTAAGTAGATGGTTAACTCTCCGCCCTGTGAGGAGCCATTTTCAGCGTCCTCGACACGAGCCGGATTGCCGCGTAAGACCACACTATCTTCTGCAACAATATATTGTGCAAAATCTGCATTTGCCCGCCTGTTGGGCTGAGTAATGATGACATTGTTTTCAATTTCAGTTCGCTCAAGTTCGTTCGTTTGCGATAAAAAAGCATTGGCGACACCGCCGATTATGCGGTCAGTGCCTTGTCTTATATCTACATCACCTTCATATCGAAGCACTCGCTTATCACGATTATAGGTCATTTTCTTTGACGCCGCATAAATCGGGATATTACTTTCTTTGCCAGCTTCCTTGCGCTTTGCGTTGTACAGCAAACTTTGAACATTGCCTTCTGCTATAAACTCAGCCTGTTTTTGGAATATAAGCAGCCGGTCGGCCCGAACGTAATTATTATCCTGCCATGCACGTGCATTTCCTGAATATGTACCCGTTTCGGCCTGATGGTCGAAATCGGCAAATTCGGCGGTCAAATAAACGGGTTTGTCGGTTTCGGTAAAGGGCGTGGCACCACCTGTCTTATTCTGACTGTAATATGTCGTGCTAACGCCAACGCGAAGCGAGGATCTTTGATTTTTGGTGTCCCAGTCAATTTCACGGGCCTTCACCCTCGCCTTTGAATCCCAAACAGTTGGCTCGCCTCCTCGAAGTCTAACAATCTGATCCAACTGATTAAATGAAATTTGATCGGATATTGCATTTCGGTCCAGCTCTGTGAATTTTGCGTTTCCAATTGCCTCAAGACTCTCAATGTCTTTTGTTTTCTCGCTGAAATTAGCACTTAATTTATCCGCTATAATTGTCTGGTTACCTCGTGTTTCAGCTTGGACCGTGGGCACACGAACAGTTTTGGTTTTTGCAGCGGCGGTGCAATTCTTAGCATTGTTGCCGGTCGGGAAAAACTCGCACTCGAAATGTGGTGCATTTATTGTTGTCCTATAATTTTGTGCCGCGGCTTTAAGCGGTTCCACGAAAAGTTCTGCATTTCCCACTGCCTCGGCCTTTGTTATATCTTTTCCATTCGGGCTGAAGATGGTTTTGACCATATCGGCCGTAATGCTTTTATTTGCAGCATCTGCGGAATTATCCGGCACATCCAGCTTGATCGTGGTGCGGCCGTCTGTCTGCATTACTTCCATCAGGCCTTCTCCTTTAAAAGAGAGTGATATTGCTTTTTGAGCAGACATTGTAACTTTTGAGTACTCTGCAGGTTTACCCGGCGTCAGAACCGCAGTGCTCAAACCAACACTTTTAACCGATATTAGATGTTGATCTTCATTAAAAGCCGCCTTCAATTCGCTACCCGAAACTTCTGCTGTGCGTTCTGGCGTCACTTGCTTCAAATACGCATTTCCTTTCACCTGAGCATTCTTCAGCTTTTTCGCATCGTTTAGTTCGGCAGCTATATTGTCACCTCTTAGAAGCTCACTTCCCTGTGTAATTTGAGCATTTCCTTCTAACGAGACGTTGCCAATGTTTTGTTCATACATCGCTGCATCAGACCGAATGTCAGTTGGCATTTCATCCTTGACGGTAATGATGTGGACGGCGTCCCGCAGGTCAAATCTATCCGCAATTTTGTCATACTTCGCATAACCCGAAGTGATCGTAGTTGGCTTATCATCCGGCCGGCCCGTATCTATTTGCACATTATTAAAGAGTTCAAATGTTGACAATTCCCGGCTGCCTTGGTTTTTGGCAATGAGAAATGCATTCGCCCTTTCAGATCTAATATTGACAGTTTGTGGTGTGTTATTCGATCTGCCGCGGCCCAGGATCCTAGCCGTAACGCCTGAATGAAGCTCGATCTTTTCGTTTAATTGATCATAGACCGCATATCCGGCATTTAATTTTGTCTGGCTTATGTTTGATTTGGCGAGTTCGGCGGATTCAAATGTTTCGACCTCGACATCATTTAATAATTCAAGCCGTTTTTCCTTTATCTTTACTATGGTCCCAAGAGACTTGCCGCGGACGTTCTCTCTTTCAAATTCCACATGTTCTTCAGCGGTTGCAGTTTCATCCTCTTTTTTGTAGGTTATCTGAGAAGTTTTCACATGCAGGCCGTCACGCGTAGTAATATTTACATCACCGTCAAAATATGCCGTGAAATTTTTGTTTTCGTTAGGAATGTACACGGCCTTTCGCGCAGCTATTTGATCGGATTGCTGTCCGGTTTCGTCAAAAATCTGAAGAAAAGCATTCTCTAATTCCTGATGATTGTCGGCAAATGTCGTGGCTTTGTCGGCTTTAACGTAATATTTTAATACGTCACCATCCATCTCACGCCGCTCATAACCGTTGACCGAGGCAATGACGTCTTGTGAAAGAGCAGTTGGGAAACCTTTCATTCTAAATTCGCCGCCGCTGCGGGCACGATAAAACCCGATGCCGACAATAAGAGCAGTGATGGCAAGTGCGCCTAAAGCTCCAATGCGAAAATATTTAGGAATTTTCGCACGAAAAGTTAAACCCTTGATGTTATGAACTTTATTCTCCTGCACTTATTCAATTATCCGCTCTTAGATCCTCAACGACAAGCTGAAGGCGGGTGTTTCCCTGCCATGAATTCGCTTCGGCCGTGTAAGCTACTTCGATGCGGGAATCAGGTGTCAGCGTTCGCCCTATTGATCTTTCAACTCCATCCCACCACACGGCTTCAAATTGCTTTCCATTATCGTTCCGCAGCCGAAACTTCAAATGTTTGTCTTTCATTACAAATGGTTCGCCATTTAAGCAAAGGCCTTTAGTGACAAAGACCGGTTTTGGATTTCCCGCTCCAAACGGCTCAAACTTTCGAAGATCTTCAACCAAAGCTAAGCTAAGGGTCTGAGATGTGACGACAGCGTCTATCTTTAAAATTGGTTGCAGATCTTCAGCCGATAAAATATCTTCCGCGTAAATATTAAGACTTTTTCTTAGAAGGTCGATCTTGTTTGTCTCGATCTTCATACCGGCTGCAGCAGCATGTCCACCAAATTGTTCAAAAAGATCTGAACAGCTCTCAAGTGCTTTCAACAGGTGAAAATTGGAGATACTGCGGGCACTTCCATGCCCATAACCATTTTCGACCGACAAGACGATCGTTGGGCGATAAAGTTTTTCAGCGATCCGAGAGGCAGCCAGCCCAATGACGCCGCGGTGCCAATTATCACCGGCAACAACGACAAATTTTTGATCACCGATATCCTCAGTTTCGAACAATGCAAGCTCGGTTATCTTCTGCTGTACTTGCTGCCTTTCACGATTACGACTGTCCAGAATGCCCGCAAGTTTACGTGTCTCGTTAAAATCTTCTGATTCAAATAATTCCACCACATGTTTGGCGGCATCCATTCTGCCGGCGGCATTTATACGGGGAGCGATGCGGAACCCAATATGATAGCTTGTCATATCAGATCGGCAGTCTGAAACTTCCATTAACGCCTTTAACCCCAAATTAGTTGTAGTTGGAAGGTCCTTCAGCCCAAGCGAAACTATCGTCCGGTTTTCACCTTTGAGCTGCATTACATCGGCCACTGTGCCAATTGCAGCGATCTTTAAAAAATCTTTGAGCTGATTTTCTTTGCCGCGCTCCCTAAGCAACGCATGTGCAAGTTTAAAAGCAACACCAACCCCAGCCAGATTTTTATCGGGATATTTACAGCCGGGCTGATTCGGATTTACGACAGCGACGGCAGGCGGATTACCTTTGATCTCGTCCGACAAATGATGGTCCGTTACTATGAAGTCCAAATCGTTTGACGCTGCCCATTCTAGTGGCTCAAAGCTTCGGATGCCGCAATCGACAGAGATAGCGAGAGTAAATCCATTCGCTTTTGCTTCCGCCAATGCCGGAATATTAATTCCATATCCCTCCGTAAAGCGGTTTGGCACATGAAACCCGGTTTGTGCTCCTAGTATCTTGAGCGTTTTGCGTAAAAGGACAGTACCGGTCGTCCCATCTACATCGTAATCTCCCCAAATGAGTATTTTTTCTTTTTTATCGATCGCTTCCAATATTCTTCCGACTGCTTTTTCCATATCTTTTAATAGAAATGGTTCGTGCAGATCGCTGTATAGAGGATTGAGAAATTTCTCAGATTTTTCTTTAGTTTCGTGGCCGCGTGATATTAGCAGTGCAGCGATCAGAGGTGTGACATCCAATTGCTTTGAAAGTGATTTTACGGCTTCAAAATCGTGTTTGGTAATGATCCAACGCTTTTGCATGCGGTTTAGCTTATTGTCGGATTAATTATACCTTGCCAGAGCAGAACCAAAAGCACAGTACCAAGCACTATTCGATATACAATGAAAATAGCCATGGAATTCTTTTTCAGAAAGGCGATCAAAAACCAGATCGCAATATAACCCACGATGCCCGCAACAACTGTCGCGACGAGTAAAGGCATAAAACTGTCTTGCGGAAGAATTGACCACGCCTTCTTTAGTTCGAGCAAACCGCTGGCTGTAATTGCCGGAATCGACAGTAAAAACGAAAACCTCGCCGCTGTTTCACGTGATTGGCCGGCAAAAAGTCCGCCCATGATGGTTGATCCCGAACGGCTCGCTCCGGGCATCAATGCCAGCACCTGTGAAAATCCGACGACTATCGCGTCAGTTATTCCAAGATTGCGCATATTTTTGCGCTTGCTGCCGACTATTTCCGCAATGCCGAGTAATACGGCAATGGAAATTAGCATTATTGATATTGTCCAAAGATTTTTAGTTCCCTGGCCCTCAATAAAATCTTTGAATATAAAGCCTATCGTACCGATCGGTATCGACCCTATTATTATCAGCCATCCAAGCCACGATTCGTCCGACAGCCATATCGGCCTTATACCGTCAGTGCCGGAAAATCTCATTCCGCGCTTACCTGTAACCAGTGCAAAATGGTCACGTAAAAAGGCCAATGAAATGCTCCAGATATCAGAAGCGAAATAAACAAATACCGCCAGAAGTGTCCCAAGCTGAATTACCGCCATGGTAGCTGTGATCTGTGCGGCATTTCCGTCATAAAGATTTGTCCACCTGCTTGCGAATACGAGGTGAGCGGACGAGCTTATTGGAATAAACTCGGTAAGGCCTTGAACTATGCCGAGGATCAGTGCTTGAAGAAAACTCATAAATGAATGGATTCACGGACAGAAAGTTGCAGTTATTCTCAGTCTATTTAGCAATCTATCATAAAAATTACTATTCACGGTATTTCGCCCTGGAGGCGATTCGATCATAAAGCCATGCGGGAAATATTCGGCCGGCACGAACGAATGTTGCTAATTGCCAGGGGAAAGATGCAAATTTCTTTTTCTTTTCGATCGCATTGAGGAAATGCGGAACAGAATCTTCCAATTCCATAAGAAAGGGCATTTTATTTTCGCGGCCCGATGTCAGCGGTGTCTTGATAAATCCCGGCTGTATTATCGTAACTGCAACACCTTTATCCTGCACATCAAGCCTGACACTTTCAAAAAAAGCGGTCATTCCTGCCTTGCTTGCCGAATATGCAGCAGATTTAGGCAGCCCTCGAATACCAGCAAGGCTTGAGATAGCAACAAGATGTCCGTTTCCGCGTTCCAGCATCTGCGGCAGAACAGCCGCAACCGAATTGACCGCCCCAAGCAGATTAATATCAATTACTTTCTTAACAGCTTCCGGCCGCAGGTCGCGGGTTTCTTTATTATTTCCGCCGATTCCGGCGTTAGCGATCAGAATGTCGATCCGGCCGAATTCTGTAAGTAATTTATCCGCCGAACTTTGAACTGCATCGGCATCAGTTACGTCACATCCTAATATTCTGGCGGTCCTGCCCGCAGCTTCGCATTGTGCGGCGATATTTTTCAGCATGTCTTCACGCCTGGCAATAAGCCCGACGATCGCCCCTTGTTTACAAATAGCAATTGCCAAAGCCTCGCCAATACCGCTCGACGCTCCCGTCAGAAACACCACCTTATCTTTCCAAAACATAGTCTTATTTTGTTCAAATAGTGAGCGTTAACAAAGCTCTTTTACATACTTGCCTAAAGTCTTTAATGCCGTCGCCAGATCGTTTTGTTTCACGAGCAAATGGTCCCTTGAAATGTAATAAGCCTGAATCCGTTCTCTATTTTACCATCTCGAATCGCATAACGGATCGTATTAAAATCTACACTGTCGAGCAATAGTGTGACCTCGAACTTATCACGAAAGATCATGAACGGGACGGTCATTCGCGGTGAGAGTGCAGGATCACTGAGGATCTCCTCCCATTCCCGGTGCCGCAATGAAACAAGTGTAAATGTTTCGGGAGCGACTTCAACACTTGTAAGTTTTAATAATTTGAGGGCTTCCAATTTATTGGGTGTCGATTCAAACGTCAACAATAGTGGTAACGATCACCGGTTTCGTTCCGATTTCTTTTTGAATGAACCTCTTCAAATGGATACGCAGATTTTCCTTAAATATGTTTTTGTCTGCAATATGTTCCTTTTTCATCAGTAGGATGGCATCAGCCACAGATTGCCGTGCGTGAGCTGCAAATCCATTGGCCGGCTCCATGCCCGCAACGCCCTGAAAGGCGATCTGCGGCTCTCCGGAAATTCTCCCCGTTTGTTTGTTCATTGAAACAACCAACGAGACCGCTCCGCCATAAGCAAGTTTTTTCCTTTCTCGGACCACATCGTAATTGATCTCGTCGCTAGATTCTTCATCGATGAAAGTCTTGTACATCTCAAATTTTTCTACAACGCGGGCGCTTGATTCGTCGATCTCAAGCATGTCGCCGTTTTCGATCAAAATGATATTTTCATCTGTATAACCGGCAACGTGATTCTTCACAAATTCCTTGTGTCTGAATAACATTCGGTATTCGCCGTGGATCGGCACCAGAAATTTTGGCCGTGCCGTTTCGACCATTATCTTGATGTCTTCTTGCGAGGCGTGCCCGGAAACGTGGACCAAACGCCGCTTTTCCTCGATAATATTTGCACCACGTTTATAAAGGCTTCCGATCAAACGGCTGATGCTCTTCTCGTTTCCAGGAATGATGCGGGCGGACAAAACCACAGTGTCGCCTTTCTCAATCTCCATTCCTTTGTAAGAGCCCGAAGCCAAATTCATCAGTGCCGCCCGCGTTTCTCCCTGCGAACCGGTGACCAAATAAACAATTTCGCTATCGTCAAGCGCCCGTGCCTCACCTAACGCGATCATTAGGCCATGAGGAATTTTTAATAGCCCTTGTTCATCGGCGATCTCGACATTTTTTTGCATCGAGCGGCCAAGCACGCAGACCTTTCGTCCAAATTTATGGGCGACGTCAAAAACTATCTGAAGCCTGTGCAAAGACGACGAAAATGTGGCTACAAACAAACGTCCTTCAGTTTCACCAAATATCTCTTCAAATGCCGGAATAACGTCACGTTCGGAAGGCGTGCGTCCCGGAACGGTCGCATTTGTCGAATCTCCTAATAATGCAAGCACCCCGGCGTCGCCATATTTTCCAAGTGTTTTTAGATCATACGGCTTTCCTATTACCGGCGTATCATCGATCTTATAATCGCCGGTATGAATTATCGTTCCGATCGGCGTTGTAATTGCTAATGAAAAGCATTCGACCAACGAATGCGAGGCATGAATAAATTCGATCTTAAAATTGCCGATCGTAATTACTTCGTTAGCTACGACACGATGCAGCAGAACATCGTTCAACATATTGTTCTCTTCAAGCCTTTTTTCAGCTAATGCTAAAGTAAAGCGCGAGCCGTAAACAGGCACATTGAATTTCTTAAGGATGTAAGAGAGGGCACCAATATGGTCTTCGTGGCCGTGGGTCAGGATCAAAGCAGTCAGATCATCGCGATATTCTTCAAGGAAATCAAAATTTGGTATGGATATATCTACGCCAAAAGGCGTTTCTTCGGGAAAACCCATACCTGCATCGACGACGATCATTTCATCGCCGTAGCGAATTCCCATGCAGTTCATTCCGAATTCGCCGATTCCGCCAAGCGGAATTATCTCAATTTTACTCACTATATTTACCTTGTCGTTCTGTTAAATCTTTAATCGTCAGATTATAACATAGTGTGAAATGGCGGCTGATCAGCTAACCTCTGAGGTCATCCGGGCCATTGTCCCATTATACGAATCGATAGAATCAACCAAACCGATCCACTCTTCGAGCGTCAATGTCTCGGCCCGGCGTGATGGATCAATTCCGCTGGTTTCGAGCAGAAGCTTTGCATTGGCAAACTCACCCTTGAAATTGTTAAAGATAGTCTTTCGTTTTTGCAGGAATCCCTTACTTACGACCTGACGGAAAAGAACTTTATTGCCAATGTCGTTATATTTTGGGATGAGGCGGACGACCGAACTCATTACTTTCGGGATGGGACGGAACGCTTTGCCGGGAACATCGAATAGTTTCCTGGTATCGAAATTTGCTTCGACTAAAACACTAAGAAATCCGCGCTCTTTATGTCCGGCACGGGCGGTTATCCGCTCCACCACTTCGCTCTGGAACATTAGGATCAAATCAGAGAACATATGCCGCTGATCGCTCAGCCGCTGGAGAATGGCGGTCGATATATTATACGGCAGATTTGCGACCAGTTTTACCTTTCCGTCAGTGCCTGTAATATCCGCAAAATTTATTTTCAAGGCATCTGCGTCAACCAGCTCAAAATTCTTGAATACGCCAAATCTTGCTTGAAGTACCGGAATAAGATCGCGGTCTAGTTCGATGGCTATGACACGTTCCGCCTTTTCAATAAGTATTTCCGTCAGTGCTCCGCGGCCGGAACCGATCTCAATGACAGTTTCATTGCCTTCGAGGTTTAGTGAATCGATTATTTTGGCAATGACCTTCTCATCGATCAGAAAATTTTGTCCGAATGATCTTTTGGCGAATGTTTTTTTGAGGTGGGGCTTATCCATTAGATTACATCCGGGTAGCCGGTGATCTCCATGTCCTGACCATGCTTTGTGATCTCAATATCACGTAAACTAAGAGCGTCTTCCAGAGATACGGCACCTTTACCGCCTATCGCCATTGGAGCTTCATGTCCGCCGATAATGACAGGGGCAGCGATCAACGTGATCTTATCGACAAGTTTCGCATCGCAAAAGGCACCCGCAATTTCTGTTCCGCCTTCAACCAAAATGCTCTGAATGTCACGTAATGCAAGCTCTGCCAACACACCTTCCAGATCTCTGCCACCGCTCTGCATCTCGATCACCTCGACGCCTTTCGCTCGCAGTTCAAAGATCTTTTTACTGTCTTCGCTATTTGTAAAAATAATTGTTGGTATTGCACTGGCTGTCGAAGCAAGCGGAGAATCGAGCGGAATTTGCAAACGATTATCAAGAACTACGCGGACTAGCGGACGGCGGCGTGGCCTGCCGCTGCGGTCAGTAAGGCTCGGATTGTCCACAAATGCAGTATTACCGCCGATCAGGATCGCGTCATGTTCATGCCGCAGATCATGAACACGTCTGAGTGCATTTAGGTCGGAAAGTTTAGTAGAAACGCTATTTTTCAGGGAAATTCTCCCATCTAGCGACATTGCCAATTTTAGATGAACAAAAGGCCTGTTCTTCTTATGCCAGCAAATGAATTTTTCATTCTGTCTTAATGCTTTGTCCGCTAAAATACCTGTGACGACCTCGATCCCGTTTTCCCGCAATTGCCGAAAACCTTTGCCCGAAACAAACGGATTCGGGTCTTCGATCGGACAAACGACGCGGCTTATTTCCGCATTAATCAATGCTTCGGTACAAGGCGGAGTTTTACCGGTGTGTGAATGAGGTTCAAGCGAAACATATGCAGTGCCGCCTTTTGACCTTTTAGCGGCTTGATTCAAAGCTATGACTTCGGCATGCGCAACATTGTCGTAAATGTACGTTCCTTCTCCAACAATTTCACCCGACCGCGACACGATAACGCATCCGACAAGTGGATTCGGCGATACGAGGCCGATACCACGGGATGCGAACAATAAAGCCCGCTCTGTCATTTGTATGTCAATATCAGCGAATTCCATCTAGTTGAATAATCCGTTCACATAGCTTTCAGCGTCGAAAACCATCAAATCGTCAACCTGTTCGCCAATGCCGACATATCTGATCGGCAAATTCAATTCTTTTGCAATTGCTACGGCGATGCCGCCTTTTGCTGTTCCGTCCAATTTGGTCAATACAATGCCGGTCACATCAGCGACCTTCATGAACTGCCTGGCTTGTTCAAGACCGTTTTGGCCAGTTACCGCATCAATGACAAGAAGCGTCTCATGCGGAGCATCGGGAACTTCGCGTGCGGCAATGCGTTTCATTTTTTCTAATTCAGCCATCAGGTTCGATTTGTTGTGCAGGCGGCCAGCGGTATCGACGATCAAAACGTCTGAATTCCTGGCTTTTGCTGACTGTAACGCATCAAAAAGAACCGCCGCCGGGTCCGTTCCATTCTTTTGCTGGATCAGCGGAACGCCGGCTCGGGTGGCCCATATCTCAAGCTGTTCCGAAGCAGCCGCACGAAAGGTGTCGGCGGCACAAATTAAAACGACGTTACCCTCATTTTTTATGCGCTGTGCAAGCTTGCCGATCGTCGTTGTTTTGCCAACTCCATTGACACCGACCACCATCAAAACATATGGCTTTATAGTTTCAGGAATTGCAGTTTCTGAAGCTACACCGGCTTCGGTCGAATGATGAAGAATTTCCAAAAGCTCGTTCTTCATCACCGATTTTAAGGCAGAAAGATCGTTTATTTCCTGTCGCGTCACACCTTTCCGGATCGCTTCGAGCACCTGAAGTGTCGTCTGAACGCCAATATCTGTGGAAATAAGCATTTCTTCGAGTTCACCAAGCAATGTTTCGTCAATTTGCTTACGCCCTTCAAAAATAGTGTCGAGTTTTGTATTGATCGAGTCCCGCGTTTTCGCGATTGCCTTCGTAAATCGGACCCCGATCTCTTTCTCGACCGCTTCTTCCTGTTTTTTCAGTTCTTCAATTGACTTATCAAGCCCTAAAACTGATGTAGAAAACTTGTCTTCTTTGTTTCGCCGCCAAAAAAATGCCATATAAATAATTGCCAACCCGTCAGAAGTAAGCCTTTAAGTATAAAAAAATATCGCTCGTCAAACAATGTCATTAAAATTATTCAGCCGTCAGCTATCTGCATTCAGTCATAATTGAACACAAAAGTGACGGCTGATTGCCTCGAGCTGGCAAAAGCAATCTAAGTATAAAGCTTTAAGCGGTCAGACGATTTGAATAGCGCATAGCCAATAACGCAGGAAAATACGACTGAAAAATAAAACACGAACAAGCTGGTAATGGCTTTTGCAGGAAGATTTCCGAAGCCCGGCAGGTCAAATGGCAAAAATATGGCTTGTAAAATCGCTCCGATAAAAAAGGAAATAACCAAAATCACAATGCCTATTGCCAAAAGTTTTATGTATGTAAATCCCAACCTCTTAATTGTGTCCAACCCGACGGTTGGATTAATTGTTTCCATGAAAGATCTTGTATAACCGGCAACGGCACATGCAGCAGGAAAATAAAATATGCCCCAAAGAAAAGCAATTACACCCAAAATTACTAACGGGGCCGGCAAATTGAAAAATCCGGCAAATATAGCTTTAAAGTCCTTAGATTGTGCCTCCGATGTTTTGCCTACCATCGATTCGACTTGAGCTGAGCGGCTTTCATCTATGTTTTTCGCCGCTTGATCGGACTCTTCCTCGTTGTCGTTGATCGCCTGTATAGATTGGTTGCCGGATGCGATCTCGTTTTGCACTGCCAATCGTTTTTCATTCTGCTCAGACACATTACCTATAAGCTTTCTGACTTCGGACGATTGTTCCATCGTGCGGTCGGGTGCGTAATATTGTGTGCCTGGAACTCGTTTAAGTTCGTTCTCAAATGTAGCCTTTTGTGAGCCCAATGAGCTAAATACTAGATACATGCCAATGATCAATACCAAAATGAACGGCCCGAACGAAGAAACATACACTCCAATGCTCAAGAAAAATGGATGTATCACGTCGTCCCACGTTGAGAAATCATCAAAGCCCGGCATGAAATTCAGATCTAAGCGCCCTTGTGAAAAATTGTCCACAGTATTTGCTAGTACGCCAAATGTCAGCATATTTGCCAGCATCACGCAAAATATCACCGCAACGAACATGTATATCCCGCCGATCATACTTGCGGACTGTCCCAAAGTGAAGAACATGAATATCAATGCGCCGAATAACAAACTTATTTTGAATTTAAATGGGTAAGCAAAGGCATTCAAAAGGTCACGCAACCCGAAACCCTCAGCAATGGCAGCCGAACGATTGGTGTCCAGGCTTATCTCTTGCTTAATTAGTCCAATCTCTTTGCACAACGACCCGCATTCAGGACAAATTTTGACCGTTCCGCCATATGACTTAGGACAACTCTTACAAAAAGATGCTTTGCAAGAATCACAAATATAAGCGGTTGCTCGTTCAATATGAAGACTGCAAAAACCGGTATTTTCCGGCTTTGCTTTTATGATGTGGTTCGCTACTAGTTCTTTTGGACTATTTTCAAGCGGTGCAGTATTGTTTCCGATAGTTGCTTTATCTGCGGCTTCCGCGATCGTTACATTATCCGGGTTATCCAATGCGGGTATCTCCGGCATTGGTAATCCATTTTCCTTTGCGCTAAAGAACGGAACGAGATTTGGTACTTTTCCGGCTTCGATCCAGCGAAGGTTTCCCCGACGAACTTTATCTCCTGGCAAAAGCGAGCCTTCAGCGATCCAGTCAGGCAATTCACCAAACGACGCACAATAAACTACGCCTCCGGCTTCTACCTCCCAACTATCCTGTAAGGTTTCTACGCTCATTATAATTAAGACACAATTGTTAGAAGATCAGCTTTTTCTTCTGAAACCGTAACCACCTGCTGATCTGCTAAATATTTGACAACGCCACGTCCGATTTGCCCCGATTCACATCCGGAGATCAATGCTTTAACTACTTCAGCGTCATATCTAGTACCAACAAATTCTTCTATACGCCTTAATGCTTCCGGCAGCAACATTCCCTTCGAATAAGGCCTGTCGATCGTCATTGCGTCAAAAGTATCGGCAACGGAAACGATTTTCGCCTGCAGCGGTATTTGTTTGTCGGTCAAACCTTGCGGATAACCTTTTCCGTTGACCATCTCATGATGCATATACATACCGGGCAAAAATTCTTTCATTGCCGGTATTTGAGACATGATCTTATAGCCTTTTTGCGGATGGGTTTTCATTATGTCGAATTCTTCTTCTGTCAATGCGGCCGGCTTTTTGAGAATGGAATCGTCTATCGCAATTTTTCCGACATCGTGAAGCAGGGCGCTAATTCGCAATGTTTCAAGTTCCTCGGCTCCAAGCTTCATTTGACGACCGATTGCCACCGATATGCGCGAGACTCTTTCTGAATGGCCCCGCGTGTATTTGTCCTTCCCGTCAATAGCGGCAGCAAGGGCTTTTACGGTACCGACGAACAGTTCGCGATTTTCCGTTGCTGCTTTTGCTAGTCTTGCGATATGTTCTTCGAGCTTGTCACTCATGGTATTGAATGACTTGCCCAGCGTTCCTATTTCGGTGATATTTCGTGTTCCAACCCTTGTAGAAAGATCACCCAAAGCAATCTTTTCGGCAGCGGCGGACAGTTTTTGCAAAGGTGAAGTAAGTGACCTTGCGGCAAAAAGACCGACGATCAATGCAAAAGAAGCAAAAGCCAAACTGATCATCCAAGTCTGCGTTCTCATTTCACCAACGGATGCGAGGGCTTTACGTTCGTCCTGCATGGTAATAACACCAAACCTTGAACCTGAGCCCAAGGTTGCAGTAGAATACGCGCCGATCATATCGTAATTATTTCCACCAAATTCAGCTTTGAACGGAACCAGACCGGATTGAATCTGACGATTTGACTGCTGCCACTCATTCACGATCTTCAAGTCTGTCAGAGATTTCTGTTCATCAACCAGACTTTCGTCCGGGTGAAATATTGCGTTTCCATTTTCATTAATAACAAAAATTATAGGCAGCCCTGCCTTCCATAATTCATCTTCACTTGTCGAATTCGTTCCGACAATACTTCTGGCGATCTCCTTGAGAGACACAATAGCTACAATTGACGCTGCCCTATGATCTCTTACGGAAACGTGAGAAACCATTGTCATTACCGATTCACCGTTGGACGATGTCTTCTTGGGTGAGCCAATAAACAATTCTTTATTTCCTGATTCAGTAAGGGCGTCCAATGAGATCGATTCGATCTCATCTTTTGCGATCACACCGGGGCGAAAAATCGATATTGTCTCCGCGTTTTCAGGTTTTAAATAAAATGCCAAAACATTTGGGTTTTCCCTAAGTGTATTTCCAAGCCTTTCCTCGGTTTGCGGTGAGGATAGTGATTCCAAATTGTTTGATAATTCGAATGCGTCAGCAAGATTTTTCACCATATCTCCATAACGCTGACCAAACATTTCGATCTGACTCGCCTTTTCCTGTACAAGTTGGATCTGATATCGATTCTCAACCGCTCTCAGCTCACTCGCACTCCTTTCGGACAAAAACCAGCCCGTTAGTAAAAGAGGAATCATCCCCACGAGAAGCAGAGTGAATATTACAAAGTATATAAGGCTAATTTTTGTGGGCATTTGAGGTAGCAGAGAGAAATAATGTAAGCCATGTGTATTTTACTATGCAGTCCCTTTACGGGTCAACAACTTTAAACACTACGGTATTTACGCTATTGACTATGAAAATAATGAAAAAGGTCAATTGCTGAATTAAACTTCATTTTGGCAGTAGTAGAAAAACACTACGAAATATTCTTGCCATTGGTCCTTAATAAATGATAATCTTCTTCCCAAATTCGTATTAGCACACGCTAAACAATAGATCTTTCAAATTTAATGCCTTATGAAAAACATCAACATTTACAATTTTGTTCGCAGCTTTTTGTTTGTTTTTGTTCTTGCGATATTGTCCGTGAATATTTACGCACAGGCTTCTAATTGCGCCAAGACCGATTACGACTGTAAGATCACGGAATACACAAAACTGATCGTTTCAAATTCCAAGGACATAGAATCTTATTACAATCGCGGAACGGCGTATTACAACAAAGGCAGTTTTGATTTGGGAATTGCAGATTTCACAAGATATATTACTGGAAATCCGACTAACTCAGAATATCTGTCTGATGGATATAACTACCGTGGCCTCTGCTATAAGGCCAAAACAAACTATATTCAGGCCATTGACGATTTTACGAAAGCGATACAATCAAATCCACAAAATAAACTAGCTTACTTTAATCGCGCGAATGTCTATCGTGAACAGTCAAAATACGACATCTCAATCACAGAGTATGGCAAAGCTATTAAAATTGATCCGAATTTCTCTTCGGCCTATATGAATCTCGGCCTTTCGTACATATCCAAAAAAGACCCAGATAGCGCCATTATCCAGTTCAACAAGGTGCTACAGATCGATTCAAATGAACCGGAAGGTTACTACAATCGGGCGATAGCCTATGACGATAAACGTGAGTATGAAAAATCGGTAGCGGATTATACGAAATATATCTCTCTGAGCCCGGCAATTCCTCAACACCTGGCGGATGGGTATTATAATCGCGGGATCGCTAATTATTACTTAGGTAATAGTGAACAAGCGGTAAAGGACTACACGAAGGCCATTGAGATCGAACCGAACAGGATAAATGCATTTAAAAATCGGGCTTTCACATATCGTCAAATGAAGAAGATAGCATTGGCGGAAATCGATGAACAGCGGGTCGCTGAGTTAAGCAAACAACCGTAAAAGATAGCGTTCTATTATCAGAAAGCTAATATTTGGTCAGATACGCTTAACAATGACTAATGTAATGTCGTCGTTTGCGGGTGCTGTTTGAGTAAATTCGGAAAGAGCGGATTCAACTTTGTCGCGCATTCCAGCAGCAGATGCTTTAACATTTTTTCGAACCACTTCCGAAAGACGGTCCATTCCAAATTCCTCGTCCTTTAAATTATTGGCTTCTGAAACACCATCCGAATAAATTACCAGGGATTCACCGGGATTTAAGTGGGTTTCACCAACCTCAAATTCGGCCCCAGGCATAATACCGAGCGGGAAACCGCCTGACGAAAGCTGGACTATCGTACCGTCCACACGTGCAATAAGAGGCGGGTTATGTCCGGCATTTATATATCTAAGATAGCCAGTTTTGGGGTCAAGTTCAGTCGCAAACAAAGTTACGAACCTATTAGCTGGCGTATTGTCAGCCAAATATTGATTAACCGAGCTGATCGTGTCGTCCAATGTGCTTTTAGCCGATACTTGTGCATGAATTGCGGCATGTACACTCGACATAAGTAATGCAGCTGCAGTTCCCTTTCCAGATACGTCGCCAAGTGCGATCAACATTCTTCCATCATGTCTTAAGATAAAATCGTAATAATCTCCGCCGATCTCATAGCAAGAAAATGAAATACCTTGAAATTCATACCCTTCCATTATCGGAGGAGATGACGGTTGAAACCGCTGCTGGATCTCGGTCGCTAGCTCCAGTTCGTGTTCCATTCTTTCCCGTTCAATACGTTCTTCCATAAGAGTGGCATTTTCCACACGAATGGACGCAACCGAAGCAAGTGTTGTAAGGATATTTAAGTGCTCTTCGGTGAAGGTCGCTTCGTAAGTCGGGGAATCGGCGTAAATTAAACCGAAGACATTTCTTTCGTCAACACTTAATGGAACTGCCAAAACCGATCTGATACCTTGCAAGGCCATGGTCTGATGAGCAAATCTCGGGTCATGCTGTGCATCTGCCGTCAGCACCGATTTCCCATGTTTCAACACCTCATCCATCACCGTCCGGCTGATTCTGACCTCTTCAATCGACTCTTCTTTACCACGAACCCTAGCAACCATGATCTTCATGCCATCCGCAACTTCTTCATCACGCAGCATGATCACACATCTTTCAGCCGGTACCGCCTCAAATACAAGTGATGCAACCTGATCCAATACCTCATCAAGCCCTCTTGCAGAGAGCAGAGCAACACCAACCTTACTTATTAGCCCCAACAGCTCGGTTCTTGTCGAAAATTGTCCTTCAAGAAATTCTGTTGTCGGATTCTTTCGATGATTTAAGGCTATTGTTTTTGAAGGGTCGAGTGCTTCGGTATGATCCGCGATCAATGTTGAACCAGACTGGATACGCAGCCGTTCGTCGTCGAAAATAATGGTAGTTTCACCTATTTGTATTTCACCACCCGAAACAAGAGGAGTAGCTGTCTTTACTGGACTGCCGTTATATCGTGTTCCATTTGCCGAGCCGAGATCCTGCAGCCAGAACCCGTCACCTTCCTGACGGACTTCCGCATGGAGACGCGATGCAAATGCGTCCGGAATACAAACATCGCTTCTGGCCGAACGTCCGATTGTTGTCCGAAGCCGTGCAAGCGGAACGCGTTCGGCGGATCGATCTGTGTTTTTGAAAATAAGTTGGGGCATAGTACTTATAAATAAAACCTTAAAGTGGACGTTTATTCGCGTATATAACAATCGTACCGGCTAAATAATCATGAAGAGACCGACCGTTTGAGTTGAGGGCGGAAATAAAAAATCCCAACCCAAAACTTGCGGCCGTGAGTAGATATCCAAAAGTTTGGCGTAAAATTATCTTTACTGCCGGGGTGGACGTTCCATCAATATTCACTATTTCCAACCCGGTCAAAATTTTACCGACCGTTTGACCGGCAAACATTGGTAAAAGAATAAAATTCGCAAATCCAAGCAACACTGCTATAAACCAGCCAATGTTGCTTAGATCGCTATTTAGGAGTTTAGCTCCGTCGTTTCCCATAGACCTGCTGACCACCAAACTTAGTGCCGGCACTGAAACGAGCAACACGTAATCGGCTAAGAGAGCCCCGCATCTCAGTAAAAATGGGGCTTTAACCAAGTGCGGATCAAACTTAACGATGTTTTCTCTGTCTCGCGGATTACGTATTGAAACGGAACCCTCAGCAGCTGCGATCATAAAAATAAATAAAAGTTACTACCCGACAATAAAAAACAGGGTCGTATCGCCGATCTTTATCTTATCCCCACTTATCAAAGTATGTGGCTTATGTGGCGGAAGGCGAAGAGGATCATTCATACTAGATGCAAGGACAGTTCCGTTCGATGAACCTAGATCTTCAACCAAAAAACTGTTCCCATCACGCCAAATGCGTGCGTGACGTCGTGATATCTTTGTTTGCGGATCATACTTAGAAAGATCAACCTCTGGAAATATATTTGACATCGGATCACGCCGACCGACCAAGGTCTCATTTTTTTGCAATGAATAGGCAGGGGCAGAAAGTTCACTAGTACCTTCGATGACCAGCTTCGCGGTTGCCGGCACTTGTGAATATATTTCGGAATGGACTCCGTGTTGGGCGATAGGCTGTTTTGCTCCACAAAAAGCGCAGAACAGATCGGTGGCAACAATTCTCTGCCCACAAAAACCACAAAACACGTTTTGGTTTGCAAGGCTTACAGATTCGGGGGCTTCGGTAATTCCGTAAGTCAGATTTCCAGACTTAATATTGGCAAGATGAGCTTCCAATACCATTTTCATCTCAGCTGCGGAGCTAAATCTCGATTCTGCACTGTATTCAACCGCCCGCATCAAAATACGCTCCATTTCATCCGAAAGCTGCGGATTTATTTGTCGGGGCCTCGGATTTTTTTGGAAATCGAAGATCAGCAGTGGATTACTTTGCGGATCCGCTCCAGTCAGAAGATGGAACATCGTCGAACCCAAACTATAAATATCTGATCGCGGTTCAACGTTACCGCTAAAAAGCTCGGGTGGCGCATAACCCATCGTACCAACCGCCGTTACGCCTTTTTCTTCTTTTTGATGGATTGACCTCGCGATACCAAAATCGATCAGCATGATCCGTGCGGTATTGCCGTCTATCATTATGTTCGATGGCTTAAGGTCACGATAAACGATCGTTGACGGCTGGTTATGCAAATAATCCAGGACATCAATTATCTGTATTGCCCAATCGGTAACACATTTTTCATCTATCTTTCCTTCCGGCGCCGAGCGCAGCCTGGAAGACAGATCCCCGCCAGAGATATACTTCATTACGAGGTAAAACCGACTTTCCTTATCATCGTAAAAGTAATCATATATCGTCGGAATGGCCGGATGATCGAGCGTCGATAAGATCATTGATTCACGTTTAAAATCATTGATCGCCTTATCCTGTTGTTCCTCTTCAATATGGGCCTGGATCATTTCCTTGACGGCCCTTAGGACTCCACCAAGATTGTTGTCGCTAGCGAGATAAACGGCCCCCATACCGCCACCGCCTATCTTTCGAACTATCTCGTAACGGTTGTTTAAAACCGATCCTTCCGTCAATGGCTTTAGTTTATTGCTCTTTTTGCCATCAGTATCGATACCGATTCTTTCAGCAGTTGGATGGATCGGTTCAACTGCTTCCTGTGAGATTGGCTTTTCTGCCTGAATCGGGGTGGCGAACTGTGGTACAGGCGGCGGATTAGGATTCGATGCAATTCGTGTTGCAACGTCATCCTGCGTCAACCCGGGTTTGTTCTCCATTATCTTCACCGAATCAAAAGCAGAATAAGATGCATAAGCATCAGGATTTTCAAGTTCCTCAACCGGCTTCGAGATTCCAGGCGTTTCTAGATCAATATCAACCCGATCTTCATATAAACTTTCATTTGGAATTGAAACGGCGTTGTCAAAGGGTTGAATTTCGACATCATGTTGAGACTCGTTTTGTGACAATGACTGTCCAGCTGGTTGTTCACTTTTCGGACTATCAACCACTTCCTCGGCAGTCAGCACAGGCTCAGCTGCAGCCAAAGGAGATTCTCCAATCGCAATGTCTGGCATCTCAACATCTTCAACCTCTTTGTCCTGAGCCGTTTCAAGGTCGCTCCCAAAATCAACAAGGCGCTCCCGAAGTGGAAAATCTGGTTCAGTAATCTCATTTTCGACGTTTACGGCATTTTCAGAAGGTATAACTTCATTAATTGCTGGCTTGAGATCGTTATTGTCCTGAATTTCTAATTGACTTTCATCCTCTTCAGTGATATCAGGCTTCTCTTCGTTTAAGCCTAAAACATTTTCCGATGTTGCCATCGGAATATTACCTGCAGTTTTGGATAATTCGTTTAAGATGATCTCCGGCTCCGTAACTTCAGGAGTCTCTTCTATAACATTCGGTTCATCGGTCTGCGGTGCAATTTGCGGATCGTCTTTCTCTATTGTTTCGGGCGGATCAGCTTTTTCAACTGGGGACTCATATTCACCTTCAGTGGCAGATATTTTAGGCTCGTCTTTCACTGTATGATCAGTTAGAGGCGAAAGAGGTATTTTAATATCCACAGCGGCCGGAGGAGTTTTGCCTTTATTTATTTCCGATAGATCGGTGTGCTGGATCATTATTGTGCTCGCCATGGAATCATCGGTTTCAACCGCCTCCGTCACGGAACGTTCCAGGGTAATACCACAAAAAGGGCAAAACACATCAATTTCGGCGACATCCGATCCGCATTCGTGACAAGTCATTGTTTTATTATATTCCGCAGTTTTCGAACCCTATCTATTAATATGAAACCGTAAAAATGTTTTCCCGACAATTATTTCATCGCCTTCATTCAGAACTTGCGGAGATCCAGGCAATAAACGCCGTCCGCGGTTAATGAATGTACCATTTGTGGAACCAAGGTCCTCGATCATATATATATCATTTCTCAAGATAACACGTGCATGCCTTCTTGAAACCTTTGCATCAGGATCATATGTATCCAGGTCAACATCTGGAAAAATACCATTGTCGGCGTCCCATCGGCCAATATATGACTCTTCGGCAGAAAGCACAAATTCCGTATCAACTGCAGTCCCGCGTTCAATAATCAGCCTTGAGTGGCTTCCCTTTGTCTCTTGCCCCTCTTGATTCTGAGGTCCAATTTCCGCAACATCAGGCTGAACCAGCGGTGGTATTCCGACCGATGTGATATTAGTTGAGCGTATTCCAGAGCTGCCTGACACAAGAGGCGGCATTTCATAGGACTCATCACCATTTAATGCCTTCAATACCAGCTTTGTACCGCATTCGTCGCAGTATTGCGAACCAACTTTCTTCTCGGTCCCGCAAGTTTGGCATCTTAACATTTACTTTATATTACCTTAATAGCTGAATTTAATTTTCGCCCTTATACTTTTAGGCTAATGCATTTTACCTGTTAATTCTTTGTTCGTAAATCGTAAATCTATGGTTTACAAAGGTCAAATAATAAGGCACCGAAAAGTTCGTTTCATGCAGGCAACCCGTAGCGCACTTTTTTGAAACAATGACAAGAATGCTGTCGTAATAACGGCTTGACGCACTTTTGGCAAGAAATTGCAGATATCATTAAAGTAATACACAATCTTCGATATTAGGGGAAATGAAACTATGGCATTAAGCCGTAAGAAAAAAATCATCATCGGCAGTTCAGTAGGGGCTTTGCTTCTGATTGTAATTATAGGAAGCATCTTCGCAACCCGCAAGGATACACCTGAGGTTACAGTGGTAAAGGTGGAAACAAGGCCTGAATTACGTTCGACCGTGACCTCATCAGGCGAAATACGTCCGATCCAATTCGTAAATCTGACCAGTGAAGTACAGGGCAGGATCGAAGAGATAACGAAAAAGGAAGGTGATGCGGTAGAAAAAGGCGAGATTCTCGTGCGTCTTGATCCGGATCAGCTCGCATCAAATGCCGATGCCCAACTGGCAGCTTTCCAGACTGCTCAGGATGATGTTCGCGTATCACAATCACAAGTGTCCGCCGCACAGAATAATTTATCGACAGCACAGCAGCAGTTAAATGTTGCTCAAGTTGCGGTCGATTCGGCACGCCAGGGCGTCGAGGCAACTCAAGCCGATGTTGACCGTGAGCAGAAAAACCTGGCAATCGCAAAACGCGAACTGGCGAGAACAACGCAGTTGTTGGAAGCTGGTGTCGAATCAAAATTACAGTTCGATGAGGCGAAGGACAAGGTCGATCAGGCTGAAATCACCTTGCGGAATGCTCAATCACGGCTAAAATCACAAACTCTTACCGTAAAAGACGCGACTGTCAGATTGCAACAGCAATCAGTATCAGTAAAAGATGCCCGCCGTGCCGTTGATACAGCTAATCTCAATGTTTCTTCAAGCCAGTCAAGGGCTAATCAACAATCTGCCGTACTTCGTGGTCAAAAAGACCAAAGAGATAAAACTGTTGTCACAGCTCCTATCAACGGCGTGATCGCCGAGATTCCGTCCAAAGTCGGCACATTTGCCGTCGCTGGGCTTTCGACCACGGCTTTATTGACGATAGCTGATATGTCCTCGATCAACGTCGAGGTAAAGGTTGACGAAACAGAGATCGACAAAGTCGAGATAGGCCAAAAAGCAAAAATAAAAGTCGATGCTTTCGGTGACAAGGAAATCGAAGGTGAAGTCCTGCAGAAAACACCTCTTGCAGTGGGCAAATCGCAAACCAGCGGCGGCCTTTCGACAAATATCAATGTTCAGGAAGCAAAAGAATTCCGGGTTGTAATCCATTTGGTAAATCTTTCATCTGAAATGCAGACCGGATTGAGGCCAGGCATGAGTGCAACTGCCGTGATTACTACTAAGACTGCTCAAAATGTTGTCGCGGTACCACTTCAGGCCATAGTCGAAAAGAAACCCGAAGGAACACCAACACCAGCAGTTCAAGGTGATTCCCCACAGACAGCTGATAAGCCCAAACCAATTAAAGGTGTTTACGTCCTCGACGGAAATAAAGCGAAATTCAAACCTGTCGAAACAGGCATCACTGGTGAATCTGATATTCAGATCATATCTGGCCTTTCCGAAGGCGAAGAGGTCATAACCGGTCCGAGCCGAATACTAAACACGCTTAAAGAAGATTCGATCGTTAAAAAGCAGGTTAAGAAAGATGGCGAAGTTGTAGCCAAATCCTGATATAGCCGCTTTAGAGAATCAACCTAAAGCTCAATTCTCCTGGATTGGCTGTTGCATAATAAAATGTATAGATTCATGGAAAATGATGATGGCAAGTATATAGCTGCGGAACAAGCGGTCGCTGGCGGAGATAAAACTTTGATCTCGATGCAAAATATCTGGAAGACCTATCAGATGGGTGTCGAAGAGCTTCATGCCCTGCGGAATGTTTCGTTTGAAGTCTCAAAGGGCGAATATCTTGCGATCATTGGGCCGTCAGGCTCCGGCAAATCGACATTGATGAATTTGATTGGCTGTTTGGATTCACCAACCAATGGCGAATATTGGATAAACGGCCAATTAGTCTCAACAATGACAGACGACGAGCTTGCCAGAATTCGCAACAAGGAGATCGGTTTTGTTTTTCAAACATTTAATCTGCTAGCCAGAGCAACTGCTCTTCATAACGTCGAATTGCCTTTAATTTACGCGGGAATGCGTGCCGGTGAAAGAAATGAAAAGGCACACGCAGCACTCGCCTCGGTTGAACTCGGCGACCGTGTTACGCATCGCCCAAATGAATTGTCCGGCGGTCAGCGACAGCGTGTCGCTATTGCGAGAGCGTTGGTAAATCATCCTTCTATTCTGTTGGCGGACGAGCCAACCGGAGCCTTAGATTCAAAAACGAGCGCGGAGATAATGACGCTTTTTGAAAAGCTGCACGCTGAAGGAAACACAATAATTGTCGTAACGCACGAGCACGAAGTAGCCGAGCGTGCACACCGCATAATTACCATTCGTGACGGTCAAATTGAAAAAGATGAAAAGATAAGATGAAGGAACATACCCAATCCTAAACCTTTTTAAGTAAACCGCGTATTATTAAATGTCGCCAGACAATATAATTACGATGGATTTTACAGAAACTTTAAAACTCGCGATCTCCGCAATTTGGTCACATAAACTCCGCTCATTTCTGACACTGCTTGGGATGATAATCGGCGTAACGGCCTTTATGGTTGTTCTGTCGTTATTACAGGGGTTTAATTCTTATGTTGATGAAAAGATCGCAGGTATCGGCTCCAATTCATTCACACTTCGAAGATTTAATTTCGAAGATTTTAAGGACACCGATACCATAGCCGAAGCACAACGAAGAAATAAAGATCTGTCGTTCGATGAACGTGATTTTATAAAGGAACGTGCACATCTGATCGATAAGATCGGAGCTAAGGCCGGAAATACTAACAGGGAGATCAAACGTGGCGGTGAATCACTGGCGGACATATCAATTTCAGGCAACGAACCTGTCATTGCCGAGATAGACAATATAGACATTGCCCAGGGCCGGTACTTTACCGAAGGCGAAAATAACAACTCTGTGCGAGTTGCATTTGTCGGGATGGATGTTGCAACCAAACTATTTCCACAAGGCGATGCCGTAGGCGGCGAGATCACAATACAAGGAATTCCCTACCGAATAATTGGTATTCAAACAGCAAAAGGCACCGTTTTTGGCCAACCTCAGGATGCTTTTGTCCAATTACCTATTAAAACATTTGGTGCGAATTTTGGCGGACTTCGCTATCAACGAGCTCCGTATTTTGTTATTACAGCCAAAAAGAATGTTGTTTTTAATGATGCGGTTGAAGAAGTTCGGACGCTAATGAGAATCAAGCGAAAGCTCGCTTTCGGCGAAAAAGACAACTTCGGAATTCTTACGCCGGATGCCATTGCGAGTCTAAGAGACAATATACTTGGCCCCATCTTCCTTGTTGTGCTGGCAGTTCCATTTATTGCTTTAATGGTGGGTGCTATTGTGATCATGAATATTATGCTTGTCGCCGTCACGGAGAGAACAAAAGAGATCGGGATCAGAAAAAGCCTGGGTGCCCGGCAAAATGACATTCTAAAACAGTTTCTTTCTGAAGCCGCAATGTTGTCCGCCATGGGAGGAATTATCGGACTTGTTCTAGCCGAAATACTCGGCTTCATTATTACGGCCTACGTTTTCCAAACGAAGATACCATGGTGGTCAGCCGTAATAGCCATAGGGTTTTCTGCTTTGATAGGTATTTTGGCCGGCCTGTTTCCGGCGTGGAAGGCTGCAAGACTTGATCCGATCGAGGCTTTGAGGGCCGATTAATTATGCTAAAAGTCTTAGGCGGAAGCTTTTACGAAAACTTAAAGATGGCACTGAACACGCTGCGGGGAAACAAGCTTCGCTCGTTTCTTACCATTGTTGGCGTCGTTGTCGGTGTTATTACCGTGATGTTGATCTCTTCCATAATTAGCGGTATCAACGTCGCCGTGGAAAAACAAGTGGAATCGTTCGGCACCCGCTCGATTTTTCTTTATAAGATGGATATTGGAATCCACACGAGCCGCCCGACGCGTGAAGAGCGAATGCGTAAACCCCTGAC
The DNA here is from genome assembly GCA_043740295.1 of Pyrinomonadaceae bacterium. Classification (GTDB taxonomy): domain Bacteria; phylum Acidobacteriota; class Blastocatellia; order Pyrinomonadales; family Pyrinomonadaceae; genus OLB17. Next base: position 53,971 of record JAYUCO010000044.1, read on the forward strand.
GATTGAGGACGCTGAAGCTATAAAAAAACTCACGACCATTGAAACCGCTGTCCCGTTTCTTAATATTTCAAACAATTTTTTTGGTCAAAAGATATTAGTCACTGGAAGAAATGGAAAAACGTCCTCAGCTGTAAATTTGAGTGGTACGCTTCCCGACATCGAGAAAACGAGTTCCGAGGTATTACTCGATGGACGTTGGTTTACTCAATCGGAGAGCGACGACAAAACAGACGTATGTTTGGTTGGATCCTCAATTGTCGACAGCTATTTTCCGTATGAATCCCCAATCGGAGAGACCATCGAAGTCGGGGGGCGAGAATTCCGTATAATCGGTGTTCTCCAGAAGCGCGAACAGCTTTTTGGCGGCGGTGGTGGAAATAATGATCAGAGTAATATCATTTATATGCCTATAGGTGCGGCCCTTCGCTTAAAGCCATACGCCGATGATCTCTTCATCCTCGCTATCGCACGTGAAGGAATGCTCGATAAAGCAAAGGATCAGGTACAGGACCTATTACGCGTAAGGCGACAAGTTCCTTTTGGGGAAAAAGATAATTTTTCGATGGCGACCGCGGCCAGTATAATAGAACAGTTTCAATCGATCACATCCGGCGTCGCACTTGCAATGGTAGTGATTTCGTCCATCGGCTTAATGATCGGTGGAATTGGCGTGATGAATATCATGCTGGTTTCAGTTACAGAAAGAACACGAGAGATCGGTATCCGCAAGGCGATCGGGGCCAAACAAAGCGACATACTCCTTCAATTTTTGATCGAAGCAGCGACACTTACTGGCTTTGGCGGCCTCATCGGATTGCTTATTGGTTGGGTTTTGACGTTATTAATTGCTATCGTCTTCCCTTCTTATGTTCCGTGGTGGGCCCCGCTGCTTGGTTTTTTTGCCAGCGTCGGCATTGGAATTATATTCGGGCTTTTCCCGGCCTGGAAAGCCGCACGGCTCGATCCAATTGAATCTTTAAGATATGAATAAAAAGGCAGACGACTATTAGTTTACGTTTCTGCCTTTTAATTTAAAAGAACAACGCTCCGATAACTTTTCCGGTTACTCCGACAAGACCAAGAAGTAAAACGATAGCCCAAGCTGCACCCGATGAAATTTTGAAAATTTTCTGCAGACCAATCGCTGCCAGAACCCAGCCCCAAATTGCAAATAAATCGATCGAACTCAAAAGAGCGGCTAAACCCGGACTCGCCTTAGAATCAATAAATAAGCTTGGATTTGCCTGCACCAGCCCGCCCTGACTGATATCAATATCATCCACAGATTTTACTAACAGCACAACCAGATTTGCAGCAGCTAAAAGCAATGTTGGAGGTAAACTGGCGTAAACCCATGTCGATACGCTACTCAGATAACTGCCCGAACCACCCATGGCATTTGCACCAAGCCAATAAATCAGCCCGCCAAGAAAGAAGACAATTATTAAAACAATTGGAACAATACCAAAACTAATCGCTTTTACGATTGGCCCGCTACGCTGACTTATAATTTGTTCTTTTTGCTCAGATGAAAGTTGCGTGGAACGTGAACTTGATTCAATACGTTCCCTGATTATTCGTTCGAATCCCACCTTTTGGACAAAAGCAATCTGAAATATCGATGTAGCTATAAGTATAATTAATCCTGCAATTATAAATCGCGGTTTTCGCTTCAAATCTTCAAAAGTCCTTCCCGGCTCAAAAAAGATATTTGCAAGCGTTGCGGCTTCTGACATTTGAGGCGGATCAGCAATAATTGGTTCGGGCGGCGGCGGAGCTTCCCATTCAGCGTGGTTTTCGGGTTCCATAATTAGTTTCTCCTTGTATTTTTAGATGCTTGCCCGGCTACTACAAATTTCAGCCTTTTGTCGTAATTAGAATGTTGTTAGTTCTGTCGATGATACGACAATTCCCATTGATACGTTTCAGTTTAGTTTTAATCAATAGCCTTCAACCCTGATACATGCCGCAAAATGCCTTGGTCTAATTTCCCGAAGTTCCGGAGTGGTCTGAGAGCATTCACCAATCGCAATCGGACACCTCGTCCTGAATCTGCAGCCCGATGGTGGATTGATCGGGGTTGGGACATCGCCTTTAAGAATGATCCGTTCGCGTTTCTGTTTCGGGTCGGGCACCGGAATCGCCGAAAGCAAAGCGTTCGTATAAGGATGTAACGGGTTATCGTATAGTTCCATGGCGTCAGCGATCTCTACTATCTTTCCCAAGTACATGACAGCTACACGGTCGGAAATATGTTCAACAACCGCCAGTCCATGCGAAATAAAGAGATAGGTAAGCCCGAATTCCTGTTGTAGGTCCTGTAGAAGATTAACCACTTGAGCTTGAACCGACACATCCAATGCCGAAACGGGTTCATCACATACTATTAGCTTTGGGTTAAGTGCCAAGGCACGTGCAATTCCTATGCGCTGCCGCTGTCCACCGGAAAACTCGTGCGGATATCTGTTCATGTATTTAGGATCAAGCCCAACCTTTTTGAGCAAATCGGCGACACGCTCTTTACGTTCATTTTTATCACCAACACCATGAATTTTAAGAGGTTCGGAAACGGTCGAAAGAATACTTAAACGCGGATTAAGGCTGGCATATGGGTCCTGAAAAACGATCTGCATTTCCCGGCGAAGCAGCTGCATTTCATTATTTTTAAGGCCAATGAGGTCTTGTCCCTCAAATATGATTTCACCGCTTGTTGGCTCATGCAATCTAAGCAAACAGCGTCCGACAGTGGTTTTGCCGCATCCTGATTCCCCAACCAATCCAAGGGTTTCACCAGACAAAATATCAAAAGAAACGTCATCCACCGCCTGAACAACATCATCACTGTTCTCAACAGTAAAATATTTTACAAGGCGACGAACGCTTACAAGCTCGTGTTTCCCATTTTTTGCAATAGCGGTTTCCATTTATACTTCAGCAGCCAATACTTTCTCGCGGGCCATTTGAAACTTGCGTGATTCATCATACAGAACGCACCGTACCTTTACATTTTCTTTTTGCTCGAATAAAGGAATAGGCCTCTTCACACAAATATCCATTCGATGAATACATCGTGGAGCGAAATGGCATCCCGGCGGAAGGTCGGTCGGGCTTGGCACAACTCCATCGATTGTCTGCAACCGCAGCGATTTCTCGGTATTACGGGCGGTCAATTTTGGAACGGATTTTATCAAACCTTGTGTATATGGGTGTTTTGGGTTTGCGAAAAGTTCTTCGACGCCAGATTCTTCAACGATCTTTCCTGTGTACATTACGCAAACACGGTCGGCGGTTTCTGCTATGACGCCGAGATCGTGCGTTATAAGCAGCACCGAAAGCTTACGCGTTTTTCTAAGGTCGTTTAGAAGCTCAAGTATTTGCGCCTGAATTGTTACGTCAAGTGCCGTCGTCGGCTCATCAGCGATAAGCAGTTCCGGATCACATGCAAGCGCCATCGCTATCATTACTCGCTGCCGCATTCCACCGGATAATTGATGCGGATAATCATTCACACGACGTTCCGGCGACGGAATGGAGACCTCCTTCATAGCATCAATTGCCGCGGCCCATGCAGATTTTTTGTCGAGTTTTCTATGCAGCCTTAATGCTTCACTAATTTGTTCGCCAACAGTGTAAACCGGATTAAGAGAGGTCATCGGGTCTTGGAAAATCATAGCGATGTCATTGCCGCGGATCGCACGCATGCGTTCGCTGCTCGCCGTCGTCAATTCTTCGCCGCTGAACTTGACCGAACCGCCCGCGATCCTTCCCGGCTCGGAAATAAGCCGCATTATCGAAAGAGCAGTAATTGATTTACCGCACCCAGATTCACCGACTAATCCAAGTAATTCACCTTCTTCGATATGAAAACTTACATCATTGACGGCTTTCACCAAACCCGAACGAGTAGGAAAATGAGTCTGTAGGTTTTTGACTTCAAGTAAATGCTTCATTCAATCTACATTAAAACTCTGAAATGTTTCCTGGTTCTATGATTAACAGTATTTTCCAATTCCAAAGCAACTAAATCCGTCGCTTTTTCCTCCAATGGATGTTATCATTTTATCAGCAAATAATGACTTTAGTAGTTTCACTTAAGGAGATTTTGCATAGTGAAAAATAGTTCGGCCTTTCTTTCCGCTTTCATTCTATCCATTTTTATTGTTTCTTCCGGCTTTTCACAAAGTCAGAATGTTTCGAAAAATATTCCGAAGATCAAAACTGCCGCCGCAAATCCGTCCAAGCCTGTTACTGTTGAAAATATTGAACGGGACGTAGCTGAAGCTCTATCTTTAATTGAGAGCAATCACGTAACCGGAAAAAAATTAGATTATAACGAAGTTTTCAAATCGTCTATCGACGGAATGCTGCACACGCTTGATCCGCACTCTAACTATTTTGACGCAAAGGAGTTCGAACAGTTCCGAACTGACCAGAGCTCCAGGTATTATGGTATCGGAGCGACCATTGGTGATTTGAGCGATGAAAACGGCAATGTCCTTGCGACATACATTAGAGCTACTTTTGACAACGCTCCAGCTCACCGAGCCGGCCTTCGTTATGGAGACAAGATCGTTGAGGTAAATGGAACATCTATGCTCGGCAAGCCATTTTCTGATGTTAGGAATTTCCTGCGCGGCCCGCGTGGAACACCCGCAAAGCTTTTAGTGGAACGGTATGGAACAGGAAAACGTGAAACTGTTGAGATAATCCGGGACTCGGTGTCACAGCCGTCTATCTCTGAAGCTTACATGGTTCGCCCCGGTGTTGGCTACATCGCTATGACCGGCGGCTTTAACCAGACAACATATGCCGAATTTGCCGATTCGATGAAAACGCTCAAAGCTGCAGGAATGAAACAGCTTGTACTTGACCTCAAGAATAATGGCGGAGGCCTAGTCGGACAAGCATATCGCGTTGCCAACACTTTCCTTGGTGCAGGACAAACCGTATTCACTCAGAAAGGCCGGCTTGAGGGTACAACAGAACCGTATCGAGCTGAAAATCCAAATCCGGAAACAATGCCGGTTGTCGTATTGGTCAATAGAAATTCTGCTTCGGCTTCTGAGATCCTTGCCGGTGCCCTACAGGATCATGACCGGGCCTTGATAGTCGGTGAAACAACATTCGGTAAGGGTCTGGTGCAAAACCCATTCGTTCTTGATTACGGGACTATGCTCTTGCTGACAATTGCAAAGTATGAAACCCCTGCTGGACGACTGATCCAGCGCGACTATTCTGACGGCAATCTTTACAGTTATTACACGAAGGGCGGCGTTTCCAGTGATGAGGACGTGACGGTCACTAAACCTAAAGGACCCGAAAGCAGGACCGATTCGGGCCGAGCAGTTTACAGCGGCGGCGGGATCAGCCCTGATGTTTCCCTAAAGCCACAGACAATACCTATCGAGCAAGCCCGTTTCGAACAGAAGCTCAACAATCCCGTATTTGCTTTCGCCCTTGATTTGGCATACGGGAAGGTCAAAGGTTTTGAGACTTATAAAGTTGACCGCCCTATTCTGTTTGACCATGACATTAATGCAAAAGACTATCCCATAACCGACGGAATATTTCAGGCCTTCAAGAAATTTGCCGGTGACAAATATAAATTCACACCTGCACAGGTAGATAAAGAGCGTGAATTTGTCGAACGGACACTGCGTGCGGAGCTCGTAACTGCGGCTTATGGTTCGACCACTTCATTCCAGGTCTTTAACGAATATGACGAACAGTTAAAGAAGGCGATCGAACTGATACCGCAGGCCAAACAACTCGCTCTCGAAGGCGCCAAGGCCAACGCCAACGCTTCGCGGCAAAAAGTGGAATCCAATAAATAAATTTTCATATATAAGCATCACCATATAAAAAAGTAATGCCGCCCTCGATGGCCACGTCGAAGTGCAAAAAATGGTAAAAGAGATCAAAGGCATGCTCCCCGCCTAAGCTGCTCAACATTTTACCCATATCCAGCTTC
>JAYUCO010000045.1:0-58745 GCA_043740295.1 Pyrinomonadaceae bacterium
GAAGCCTGCGCGTTCGATCATCGAGATGATCTCCTGCTTCGACATCTTCACTTCGTTGTTCGATTCGACCGAGTAGCTGTGCGTGAGCTCGCCGCCGTCGGTGATGGTGCCGTCGAGGTCGTTGGCGCCGAAGTGGAGGGCGGTCTGGGCGGTGGCTTTGCCGAGCATGACCCAATAGGCCTTGATGTGGTCGAAGTTGTCGAGCATCAGGCGTGAGACGGCGATCGTCTTGAGATTGTCGATCGCGTCGGGTCCGGGAAGCGACGAAAGCGCCGTGCCCGGCGGGTAGAACGCGAGCGGGATAAAGCACTGGAAGCCGCCGGTCTTGTCCTGCTGTTCGCGGAGTTTTATGAAATGGTCGACGCGGTCTTCGATGGATTCGATGTGGCCGTAGAGCATCGTGGCGTTTGTTTTGAGGCCGGCCTTGTGGACCTTGCCGGCGAGCTCGAGCCATCGGTCGCCGTCGCATTTGTGGTCGCAGATCCGTGAACGCGTCGGCTCGGCGAATATCTCGGCTCCGCCGCCGGGGCAGGAGTCCATTCCCGCGGCTTTGAGCTTTTCGATCACGTCCTCGTCGGTCATCTTGTAAAACCGCGCCATAAAATCAAGCTCGACCATTGTCAAAGCTTTGAGATGGAGTTTTGGGAACTCTTTTTTCAGCGACGAGAAAAGATCGGTGTAATATTCGAACGGCAATTTGCTGTTCAAGCCGCCGACGATGTGAAGCTCGGTCGCGCCTTCGCCAACAGCCGTTCGTGCGATCTCTATTGCGTCCGTGATGGAATGTGTGTAGGCTCCCTCATCTCTCGCACGTTTGTAAAACCCGCAAAATTTGCAATCGGCGACGCAGATATTCGTATGGTTAAAATGGCGGTTGACGTTGTAATACGTCGTCAGGCCATGCTTGCGGCGACGCACCGTGTCGGCCAATTTGCCTAGCGCATTCAGGTCGGAAGTGTTGTAAAGAGCAACGCCTTCGTCAAAGGTGAGACGCTCGCCGTCCTCTACCTTAAACGCGATGTCTATTAATTTTTGATCAAATGAAAACTGCATAACTATATGATAATATTTTAGCAAAACCGCGAGTGAAAGTCTTTAATAAGGGTTGAGCTAAACAATGGCAGCCGAAGCAACGAAACAGCGAAGTGTGATCACGGACAAGGTCGTTGTCCCTAAAACGGGCAAAACGATACAGGAATGGTTCGCTATCCTTGACCAGAATGGCGGGAAAGATATGGATGCTCACGGGATCTACGCCCTTATCGCGAGTATCGACGGGCTAAAGCCTTTGGGCAAATGGAATTGCGGTTTATTGGCGACCACATATCAATGGGATCGCGGTTTGAGACAGCGGGGCGAGAAGGTGGACGGTTTTGAGATCAGTGTCAGCAAAACTATCGCCGTTTCGACAGATATGCTTTATGCGGCATTGATCGATGACGGATTGAGAGCAAAATGGCTGCCCGATAATGTCACGATCACCAAATCGACTGAAAATAAATCGGTTCGAATGTTGTGGAGTGATAAAACGACGCGGTTGAGCGTTGATCTTTATTCGAAAGGCGATACGAAATCACAGGTCGTCGTCCAGCATTTGAAATTGCCCGATGCTGAAATGGCCTCCGAAATGAAAGATTATTGGGGCAAAGTACTTAGCAGCTTTAAAAACACACTGGAAAATATATGAAATTCGGACAAGTAGATAATCCTGAAGAGATAGATTTCACCATTCCTGCCGACCACTCGGATACAAAACGCGTTTTGGAAAAGTCCAAGAAGAAAGATTTCAAAGTTTATGTCGGCTGTGCTAAATGGAACAAGACAGAGCTCAAGAATTTCTATCCGAAGGGCACAAAGGACGAGCTTGGGTATTATTCTTCGCAATTTAACTGCATTGAGCTGAATGCGACGTTTTACAGGATGTTCCCGGCGACACAATTTGAGAAATGGCGGAACAATACACCTGACGGATTCAGGTTTTTTCCAAAGCTCACACAGGATATTTCGCACTTTCGCAGGTTGAAAGACACGGAAGAGCTTGTTGATACTTTCGTTGCAAACGCCTCAAATTTGCAGGAGAAATTGGGCGTTCCTTTTCTGCAGCTGCATAACAATTTTGGTCCGAAGGATTTTGACCGCGTTCGCGCATTTGCCGGACATTGGAAACAGTATAAAGCTCCGCTCGCGATTGAATTTCGCAAGACCGATTGGTATAACGACCCGGAAATCTCCGCCGAATTGTATGAATTGCTCGAAAGCAATAACATCACAAACGTTTTGGTAGATACGGCCGGCCGCCGCGACCTGATGCACATGCGGCTCACGACGCCGACGGCATTTGTAAGATGGGTCGGTGCAAATCACCCGTCTGATTACACACGCCTGGACGAATGGATCGAAAGGATCGCCGATTGGAAAGAACAGGGCCTCCAAGAATTGGATTTTTTTGTCCACCAAAACATCGAAAAAGAATCGCCTTTGTTGTCGGCGTACTTCATCAATAAACTGAACAAACGAATAGGAAATGACCTGCGGATTCCTGAGACACTTGTTCCCGCCGTTCGTAAGGATGGAGAGCTAATCGCATAATGTTTTAACCAAATCTTGGTTGTGCTGCGTTATGTATTGCTGACGTTTCCAACAGACCACTCGCGCCTTTTAAGAAAGTCCCAGTGTGTGTAAACACACAGACGCTATACTGCTTTCAAAATACTCTGGTAACAAAACTTGCGAATCGCAGGATTTCGGCATTTTCCGAAACGTAACCGTTTTATGAACTGAAATCATTTTTCGGCGTCCATAAAGTTGGTAAAGTCGGCTTTCGTGAAACTAATGAAGAACATTCAACTCGTTAAAAACTTTGATCTGGACGGTACTGACGACCAGCAACGCGATAAAGAAGTAAATGAGATCTTCAAGGGTGCATTTCGAAGTCTCATCGAAGTTCGGTTGCGAAACGGCGGCGTTTTACCCAAGCATAAAGCGAACGAACCGATAACGGTTTTATGTCTATCCGGAAACGGCATATTCCATGCGGGAAGTAATTTGGAAGACGCGCAAAATCTCAAAGCGGGAACATTGATCACGCTCGAAGCCGGTATCGAGCATGAGGTCATCGCCGAACCGGCTCTTCATCTGATCGTTACGAAATTTAAGGAAAGTTAGGCTGCGGGCCATCACTGGAAAGGTGCAAAATGAAAAAGCTTTGGATAATTTTGGGAGCGGTTTTTGTATTTTCGTTCGCGATACTCGGTTGGGTCGGAACCGAGATCTTTCGCCAGGCTCCGCCGATACCACGTGAGGTTGTGACGACCGACGGCAGTGTCCTCATACCCGATCAACAGATATTGGATGGCCAGAATGTCTGGCAGGCGATGGGCGGAATGCAGGTCGGGTCGATCTGGGGACACGGCTCTTATGTCGCGCCGGATTGGACCGCCGATTATTTACATCGCGAGTCTGTATTCATTCTCAATAATTGGTCTACTGCCGAATTCGGCAAAGACTATGATGCCGGAACCAGCGAACAGAAAGCGGTTTTGCAGCAGCGGCTTAAGGATCTGCTGCGGACGAATACGTACGACGAACGAAGCGGAAAGCTGACGGTCGCCTCGATAAGAGAACAGGCATTCGAGAATAATCTGAAGCATTATTCCGGCATATTTTCGAATGGCAGTAGCGACTATGCGATCCAAAAAAATGCTCAGTCCGATCCGGTGAAGCTGCGCGCACTTAATGCATTTTTCTTTTGGACTGCGTGGGCATCTGTCGCAAACCGCCCCAACGACACCATTTCCTACACTTCCAATTTTCCGTCCGACCCGCTGGTCGGCAATGTTCCAACAAGCAGCTCGATCATTTGGACCGGTGTCAGCGTCATTCTTCTGATAGCAAGTCTCGGCGGGATGGTCTGGTTTTATGCAGGCTGGCACCGGGATGCCGATGGCCGCGACACACCTGATTCCGATCCGCTGATCGGAGCCACATTGACGCCTTCGCAAAAAGGTACAGTCAAATATTTTCTCGTTGTTTCGCTGCTCTTCTTGCTTCAAATAGTAATGGGAATGGTGACGGCGCATTATGGTGTCGAGGGCGGCGGCTTTTACGGCATACCGCTCCAAGATTGGCTGCCGTATGTCGTTTCGCGTACGTGGCACACACAGCTTGGCATCTTCTGGATCGCAACGGCATGGCTGGCCGCCGGCCTTTTTATCGCACCATATATTTGCGGTTACGAGCCAAAGTATCAAAAGCTCGGCGTCGATTTGCTTTTCGGGGCTTTGCTCGTCGTCGTGCTCGGCTCGATGGCCGGACAATGGATGAGCGTTATGCACATGCTGCCGGGCGATCTGTGGTTTTGGTTCGGGCATCAGGGCTATGAATATGTCGATCTCGGCCGTGTATGGCAGGCGGCGTTGTTTGTCGGTTTGCTGTTGTGGCTATTTTTGATCGCGCGCTCGGCGATCCCCGCTCTAAAGCAGAAGGAGGGCGGCGGCAATAAGTCGCTGGTCCTTCTTTATCTTTTCACAACTGCCGGAATAGCATTCTTTTACGCACCGGGTTTGTTCTGGGGAATGAGGTCGCATTTGACCGTGGTCGAATATTGGCGATGGTGGGTCGTGCACCTTTGGGTCGAGGGCTTTTTCGAGGTCTTTGCAACGGTAGTGATCGCATTTTTGTTCGCAAAGCTTCGTGTGATTCGGGCGGATCACGCCGCATACGCTGCGCTTTTGTCGGGAGCGATATACCTCAGCGGCGGCATTATCGGAACGCTGCACCATCTCTATTTTGCGGGTACGCCAACTGTTGCTATCGCTTTCGGTGCCGTTTTCAGCGCGCTTGAGATCGTGCCGCTAGTATTCGTCGGATACGAAGCACTGGAAAATATCCGTCATTCGAAGGCCCAGCCATGGCTCGAACAATACAAATGGGTCGTCTATTTCTTTGTTGCCGTCGCGTTTTGGAATCTGGTCGGTGCCGGGGTTTTTGGGTTTATGATCAACCCGCCTATCGCCCTCTACTATATGCAGGGTTTGAATACGACGGCCGTCCACGCCCACGGAGCACTCTACGGTGTTTACGGAACGCTCGGTCTTGCCCTTTTGCTGTTTTGTATGCGGGCGATGGAGCCGCAACGCATTTGGAACACCAAACTGTTGAGCTTTGCCTTCTGGGCAATAAATATCGGCATGTTAATGGAGATCTTTTTGAGTCTGCTGCCGGTCGGTCTTTTGCAGACTTATCAATCGGTATCGCAGGGTTACTGGTCGGCCCGCAGCCCCGAATTCATGCAGACCGAGTTGATGCAGACACTCAGATGGATGCGGCTTTTTGGGGATACCGTTTTTGCCATAGGAGCGGTAGCGTTTGTCTGGTTCGCGTTGAAACTAATGCTGACAAAGGGCGAACCTCAACCAGAGCCTATCGGTGAGTTCGTCGAGGCTTGACCCTATGAAACAAGACATCGAAAATAGGGAAGACATCGATCTTCTGATGCGGAGATTTTACGAACGGGCGATGACGGACGAAAAGATCGGCTATATCTTTAACGATGTCGCTAAACTCGACCTCGGCCACCATCTCCCGATCATCGGCGATTTTTGGGAAACGATGCTTTTTCAGACCGGCAGCTATCAGCGTCATGGGAGGAATCCGCTTGAGGTTCACGGCAAACTCAACGAAAAAACGCCGCTGCTGCCAAAGCATTTTAAGCGTTGGCTTGAGATCTTTGAGACAACGATAAACGAGTGTTTTGTTGGCGAGCGGGCCGACTATCTAAAGCAGCGTGCGGAAACGATCGCAGAGAGAATGCTGAATTTTGTCGGCGTTGTTCCCGGGTGAGTTATTCTGAAACGTGAGCCTGAACTCCAAAAAAAGTCTTCAAACAAAATCAGGAAAGGACTTAAACCCTGTAGATTCTGCCAGATCGGGGTATTTGCTCAGCAGATGGCGGCATACTATCTTTGGGCTTTGGTATGTATTAAGGGCTTTGAAAAGCAGGAGTTCGAACGCCGATGATTCGATCCAGTCCACGTCGCGTGTAAAGCCCGTAACAAGCGCGACGCGTGTTTCCTCGACAAAATATTCGACCTCACGCGGTTTGCGCAATGTGCTGCACGTGCCGAAATGGATGACCCAATTCGCGAAACGGTGATTCATCATCGCGGCAAGTTCGGTCAGCGTCACCTTGTCGCGGTGCAGGTGTATCCTGCCCGGCGATCCGTGAAACGCGAAATACAAAATGCCGTAATTGCGTTTGCATAGCAAATTGAGATTGTATTTCAGCTCCTCGCGCGTGTTGCACGTCAGATGGCTGAATTTCGAATCCTGCGTTTTCGAGATCAGCTCCAGCGTCGGCAGCACGTTCAAACGGTTTTCCGTCCGCTTTTCCCACATCGATTCCAGGCACGCAATATTTCTTTTTCGATACGCCATAAAACTACATCTTTGCGATAAACACCGCTCCGCCGAATGTTAAAAACAAAATCACGCTGACGAATGCGTTTGTCGTAAAAAACGCGGCGTTCATTCGGCTAAGGTCGGTTGGTTTGACCAGTGTATGCTGATAGATCAGCAGGCAGCCGACCGCAATCACGCCGGCCAACGCAAGCCAGCCGAGTTCCGTAACAAAATACAAAAGCAGCAGCACGATAACCGCCTGTGAGTGAAAAAGCCGTGCGATCCAGAGCGAATTCTTAATGCCATACCGAGCCGGGATCGACCGCAAACCGGCATTCTTATCGAACTCAAAATCCTGACACGCATAAAGAACGTCAAATCCGGCTGTCCACATCAAAACAAACATCGAAAGCAGCAAGGGAACTTCCGAATCCAGGCTGCCGCGGACCGTTATCCAGGCTGCGGATGGCGATATTGCCAATGCCCAGCCTAAAAACAAATGAGCAAAGGCAGTAAATCTTTTGGCATATGAATAACCGAGAATGCTCACCAATGCAACGGGTGACAGGACCAAAGTCAGCCAATTAAGCGACCATGCGGCAAAGACGAACAAGGCAATGGACATTACAAGAAATACGGAAGCGAATTTTAGAGAGAGTTTACCGCTTGGGAGCTCGCGATTTGCGGTGCGTGGATTTTTGGCGTCTATCTCGCGGTCAACAATGCGGTTGAATGTCATCGCGGCCGAACGCGCACCGATCATCGCGAGAGTTATCCACAGAACCTGCCGCCATTCGGGTAAACCATTTGCCGCAAGGACCGCACCGAGGAACGCAAAAGGCAGAGCAAACAATGTGTGCTCGAATTTTATCATTTCGAGCGTTGTTTTAAGTTTTTGCCGCAAACTGTGCATGGTCTCCGATCTCTATTGGAAGGCTTGGACCGAAGTTTAGCAAAACGCAGGCCGTTTTGCAGGTTTCGCTTGGCAAAAAATTATTTCATTGCCACAATAACTTAAGATGCGATGATATCCGCCCGCATCAAACAAATAGGCCGCTGAGAAAACAATGCCGTCCGGTAAAACTCATGATGCGATAACAATTTTGCTTGCACCGGTTGTGGCGGGAATTTGTTACGCCGCAACACAAAAGGCATCGACCGGCGTTATAGTAACGGCGGCATTTCTCTTCGGCGGGTTTATGTTCGGCCCTGATCTCGATACTTTTTCAAAACAATATTCGCGATGGAGCGTCCTGCGGTTTTTATGGTTTCCTTATAAATCATTTTTCAAACACCGTTCGCGCTGGTCGCATGGGCTTGTTTTCGGCACGTTATTGCGGGTCGTCTATTTTATGGGTGTTTTGAGCGTTGCGGCATTTACCGTGCTGTTTGTGTCTGCGGCATATTTACACGGTACGATGCCCGATTTGAAGAATTTTGCGGAAACTTGGCAAACAATAGGGAACTATTTACGGGCAAATTTCGGCGACCATGCTTTGATATTTGTTTTTGTTGGAATGTGGACCGGAGCCGCGAGCCATACATTTACGGATATGGCCGGTTCGTATGTGAAAACCGGGCGGATAACGGAATTCCTTTAAGATCTTTCTTTGCGTGGTAGGCTTCTGCGACTATAAGCCCTTCCTAACGGTCAGGCTTCTGCCACTCGGTAAGGTTTCTGCCTTAACTTTTTTTATTTTCCGGTCCGTGCCTGCGAGAGCCGCAGGGCTTGGCGCCGGACAGCGTCCGAAACATTTCGGTTTTTGGCAAGTGCGGCCAGGTCCCGGAGCTGCATCCGTGACAAAATATTTAATACATTGGCGATAGGCGTGCGCGGATTGCGGGCCAGATTATGAATTACCGCGTAGTTTCGCGACCATTGCCTGCTGGATGCGATCTGGCGGAGAATGTCTTCGGTAATTGTCCGCATACCGGCGATCTTCTCAATTTCCTGCTCGGTGATCCGCGGATTATTTATAACAGCTTGGGCGACGATGCGGTTAGGGTCGCGGATGAGGATATTGCGCGATTCGCGGTCGCCTTTCTGCGCGTAGCGGACACGGTCCTTCATTCCCATCTTCAAAATACGATTGATGACCGAAACCCGTTCGCCGCCAAGTTCCATGTCTTCCATTTTAAATTCGCCGATGATCTTATTTACGATAGCCTGCCGCTGCTCGGGCGTTTCTTCGTATATTTCTTCGATGAAGTCGAGGCCGAGCCACGAATCGTCGGTCTCATTGTCCGAGACCTCGATCATGGCAGCTAATAGAAGGGCATCTTCCACGCTTATGTCAGAATCCCCGATATCTGACCGTTCAAAAAATTCGGCCGCTGCTTCTTTACCCTGGGCGCGAAGTTCGCCGGCGATCTGCTGGACCCCGCGTTCTTTTTCAAAGAATTCGCGCCTGGTTTCCGTCGCCCTGCGTTCAGCTTCAGAGCTGCGTGCCGGATTGGCGATTATAGCGTCGATTATCGCCGGTGCTTGTATAAGAAGCTGTTGGTTAGAAGCGATGATCTCCAAAAGATCGCTGTCATTGGTCAATTTGGCAATTTTTACGACCGTAAAGGAAGGAGTTTTTACATTGGAAATGATCGATTCGGATATCTTTTTTGAAATATCCTGCTGCCCGGCAAAATAATTTAAGACCGAAGCTGCGATTTCAGACGATCGAACCGCGCTTTCAAGCACGAGCTGATCTTGAGAGGCGAGAGTTTGCCGGGCATGATCAGAAATTTCTACATCCGGACTTTCTGCAAAAGCAACCAATATCTCCAGAAGATCATTCTGCGGCAACGGCAGGATACCTTTCGCCGCCGCGAGCTGTGCCGGCCTTGGAACCGTTCCTTCAATGACGGAGCGAACTACCGGATTTGTTGATTCGATTTGTGAGTCCATAACCAAATGAAGAAGGGAAATAGATGTGTCTTACATCGATAGATATCAGCGAAAAGCTTTCTCAAGCTGATTTTAACATAAATGTTAAGGCTCTTGACTAAAGATAATGCGTAACCTACCTTTAAAAGAGTGGTTAAAAGCCGGGTGGTTAACTGTAATTTATACTGATATTTATAATTTTATTAAGCGGGAATAATGATAAAGAACGAAATTGAAAAACTTGTTACGGATACGGACGCCACGATCGGAGTGATCGGGCTTGGCTATGTCGGGCTGCCTTTGATAGTCGAGTTTTGTTTGAAAGGGTTTCGAGGGATCGGGTTTGAGGTCGACAGCAATAAAGTAAACCAGATCAATAATGCCAATTCTTATATTGTTGATGTTTCAAGCGAGAATTTGCAGAAATGCGTTGGGAGCGGGAAACTATCCGCGACCGTCGATTTTGGGCAGCTTGCCGAGTGCGATGTTATCGTGATCTGCGTCCCGACACCGCTTCGAAAGACGAAAGACCCTGATATGTCCTACATCATCGCGGCAGGCGAGCAGATCCAAAAACATTTGCGGCGCGGACAGCTTATTATTTTGGAATCGACCACTTATCCGGGAACGACCGACGAAGTTCTGCAGCCGATGTTTGAGGAAAAAGGTTTTAAACTCGACGAAGATTTCCTGCTCGCCTTTTCACCCGAACGTGTCGATCCGGGTAATCCGCAGTATCAAACGCACAATATTCCGAAGGTTGTCGGTGGTGTTTCCAAGGATTCAACCGATGTCGCTGCCCTGCTTTACCGGCAGATCGTAGGTGAGGTGCACCCGGTTTCATCCGCCCGTGTGGCAGAGGCCTGCAAGCTTTGGGAAAACACATTTCGAGCAATAAACATCGGAATGGCGAATGAAATGGCGCGATTGTGCAATACGCTTGGGATTGATACCTGGGAAGTTGTGCGGGCGGCGGCGACCAAACCATTCGGCTTTATGGCGTTTTATCCCGGGCCGGGCATCGGCGGGCATTGTATTCCGCTAGATCCGCATTACTTGTCATGGAAGGCGAGGCAGCACGGTTTTGATTCGCAGTTTATCAGCCTTGCCGAACAGGTGAATTCCGGAATGCCGGCTTATGTCGTCAAATTGGTTTCGACCGCTCTTAATGATGTGAAGAAAGCTGTCAACGGCTCGAAGATATTGATCCTTGGGGTGGCGTATAAAAAAGACATCGACGATATGCGCGAATCGCCTGCCCTTTCGATCATTGACCTGCTGCGGGCACGCGGTGCTAATCTCGTTTACCACGATCCGTTTGTGCCGGAAGTAACGTTCGATCATTCCTATACGATCGGTGCCGGCGACGCCTTGTTTAATCAGGAACTGACCGATGAACTGATGAAAAATGCGGACTGCGTTATTATTTGCACCGAACACACGGGCATTGATTACAAACGCGTTTGTGAGCTTGCACCGCTGATCGTGGATACGCGAAATGCCCTTTCGGAGGAAATCCGAAATGGGAGTAACGCGAAGATCGTAAGACTTTAAAATATTTTGAATAGCTAAAAATGATCTAATTGACAAATGATCTCTGTAGGCAAAATGCCTGGGATTACTTGCTCCATCGGAGCACACTGTTTCTAGAAAAGATTAAACAGAAACGATTAAGCTCCGTGTGAGCGACCTGTTTCTTCGCCCAAAAATTTTCATTAAAACAGGCCGCCTCTATGAAGCTGAATAGATGTGTGATTGTTTTTCTACAAACAGATCGCCTCTCCGAGGCAAAAAAGAACTTTTTTCGTACGAGCAAAATGCTTTAGGTCGTTAGTTCAATTTGAGCAAAATATTTGCTCCATCGGAGCAATCTGTTTGTAGAAAAGGTCAGATAGAACGATTAAGCTCTTTAGGAGCGGCCTGTTTATTCATTCCAAGTAAATAAATATTTTTCATCGTAATTGACGTCGAACTTTTCAAGAAATTCTATATATTCCTTACGGAATGTCTTTTTCACGTGATGATTTTCCTGGTTGAGAATATATTTAATCACTGCATCGATTTGGCTCCGGGAATACGAAAATGCTCCGAATCCTTCCTGCCAATTAAATCTGCCGCGCACCCAACCATTGTCGTTGATAAACTTTGACGATCCTGCTTTGATATCTCTGACTAGATCCGAAATTGCCATCGGTGGTGTTAGTCCAATCAAAATATGCGTGTGATCGGGCATGCAAAAAATTGAAAGCATTTTCTGGTTTCGTTTTTGAACGATTCCGGTTATGTATCTGTGCAGTTCCTCACGATGATGTTGCAGGATCAGATTTTGTCTGCCTTCGACCGCGAAAACGATTTGAATGTATATTTGGGAATAGGTGTTCGCCATTTGAAGGTTAGGAAGGCCGTAATTAGAAACAGGCCGCCTCTATGAGGCTCAATAAATCGGGTTGCATGGTTTTTTACAAACAGACAGCCTCTCTGAGGCAGGAGAAGTTCACGGCCAGTTCTTCGACGAATTGCATAAACGTAATATTGATAACTTTATAATTCCTATTAACGAATGAGTGTCTTCCGCGAATAGACAATTCAACACGGATTCATTCTACTTGCTCGATTCCATCGGATAGCCGGCGGTTTTCCAGCCCTGGGTGCCTCCGAGCAGGGCGTACGAATTTTTGATTCCTTTTTTCTGTAGTTCAGATACCAAACTGGCACTGGTGTGTTCGCTTGGTCAGGAACAGTAGGCAATTATTTTTTTGTCTTTCGGCAGGTCCTTGAGTTTTGATTTAAGGTCGGCGGACGTAATATTTATCGAGCCTTTTATATGTTCCTGATTGTAGGAATCAGCCGGTCTCGTATCGATAAAAATAGCCGTTGCGTCATCGTAATCTTTTTTTGCATCAGCCAGCGTTATTCGCGGAGCATCTTCGGTTTGTTCGGCCTGCACGGGTGCAGCTGCCGAGACAGGTTCTGCCGGACCGGCCGGTTTTGCGCACGCCAGAACGAACACCAGACACCCGAGAATTAATAAACACCAAATATTTCTCATAACTTACCTCTAGAAAATTATAGCGCGGCGAAACAAAAGCGCGCCATGGAAATTATTTTTCACCGAACGCTCCCAACACCTCATCCGCATGTTCCGAAACGTTGACCTTGTCGAATACCTTGACGATTTTACCATCTTCGCCGACCAGAAATGTCTTACGATTGGTGCCCATGTATTTTTTGCCATACATACTTTTCTCGCCCCAAACGCCATAGCTTTCTACAATAGATTTATCCGTATCGGCAAGCAGGTCGAACGGCAATTGGAATTTTGAGATGAATTTCTGGTGCGATTTTTCATCATCGGTGGAAACTCCGAAAACCTTTATACCTTTTGAATTAAAAATGTCGTCCGCATCGCGGAACGAACACGCTTCTTTGGTACATCCGGGCGTGTCGTCCTTTGGATAAAAGTAGATAACTACTTTTTTACCCGCATAGTCGGAAAGTTTAATTTCCTTCCCATCCTGATTCTTTGATGTAAAATCTGGTGCTTTGTCGCCTTCTTTCAGCATAATTCCCCCAATTTGTGTAAAATCTAATTTTTTAATCGTATCACGCGGGCACACGGGCTGTCAGTCACGCTTGACCGGTCGGAAATAAAGCAAATGAAATTTCTCAGCGAAAAAAAAGCTCTGGAAAAACTGCACAAGTTAAAATCCGGTCATCAGAAAACGATCTCCCAAACCTACGAAACGAACGCTAAAAGCTGTCTGACATGCGAAACACAGGGAGCATGTTGTCTAGACGCTCATTTTGTAAATATTCATATTACAAAGCTTGAGGCGGCGGCGATTCATAAAACGGTGGCAAAATTGCCCGGGGCAAAGCAAGCAGAGATCTACCAAAGAGTTGACGAAACGATCGAAAAATATGATCTGACAGACTCCGGCGACACTTTTTCACAGACCTTTGCATGTCCGCTTTTCGAAAAGGGAACCGGATGCCTGGTTCACGCCGAAGGAAAACCGCTGCCCTGTATTCAACACGCTTGTTACGAAAACATGGAAGATCTGCCGCCGGATCAATTATTTATGGACCAGGAGCTTTTAATTCACAATTTGAATATAAAAACCTATGGCCGCAAAACCGAATGGCTTTCATTACCTCTCGCGATCAAAAAAAAACGAGATTGAATTTTACTATGCAGACTTCCTTAATTTTCCGCCGAGAATCGTCATCGGAAAAAGCAATGCCGTAAAAATAATGTGATACCAAAAAGGAATGAGTGCCCACGTCAACACCGCAACATAAATTCCGAAGGCTAAAAGTAGAATGCCGAGAATTATTGTCGAACGCTTACGTTCTCCAGCTATCATCGCGGCCAAAAATCCGGACATTATAGAAACAATGCTGCCGCGGATGATATTCATGACGAGTATCGTTGAATCAGGCGTAAAAGAAATATTGTTAAAAGTCGCCTTTTCAAAAGCAATCTGGTTAGCTCCGTACCACGCCGGCGAGACCAATGATAAAACCTGTTTGCTGCCAACCCAAATGATCGACCACGCGATGAAGCCGACGCTCACACCCAAAATAATTCTGGCCATACTCTCTCCTATAAGAATTTATCGAGTCGAAAATAGTTTGCTCCTTTTTTGGTTTGTTCCTTTTATTCGGCGATTAGAAACCGAAGCAAAGATTCTATTTAATTTCGAGTTCAAAAGGAAGCAGCATCATGGCATCGCCGCGTTTCATTTGGTCAAACAGTTCTGCAAAACGGAATGCTTTGCGGACGTCGGCTGGAAGGGAATCGGCAAAAGCTTTTTGCGTTTGCTGTTCCTTAGTTTGGGCAGATTCTCCGCCGCTGAACAGCGTTTCGAAGAACGGCCTCGGTGCGGGGAAGATGATACGTTTTACATCTTTGTCCGCCGGCAGATTTGCCAGTTGTTTTGCAATATCGATAGCTTTTTCAAGCCCGCCGAATTCATCGATCAAGCCGTTTGCTTTTGCTTGTGTTCCGGTCCAGACCCGGCCCTGGCCAAGTGTATTTACTTCTTCGTCTGTTTTGTTGCGCCCTTTAGCGACTTTTGGAACAAAGTTGTTGAAATAGACGCTGTTCGCCTGCTCTTCCATTTTAGAGCGTTCTTCAGGTGTCCAGTGTTCCGTTTCTCGAAAAATACCGGCATTTTTGCCACGCATTGTATATTGGTTCGTAATCCCCAGCCAATCATAGAGCCCTTTGACCACCGGCTTGCCCATAAACATACCTATCGAACCGGTAATGCTTGATGGCTGAGCGACTATCTTATTTGCGTTGCAGGCAATGTAATAACCGCCGGACGCAGCAACGTCGCCCATAGAGACAACGACCGGTTTCTTTGCTTTTGCATTTTCCAGCGCGTACCACATAATATCCGACGCGAGGGCCGAACCGCCCGGTGAATCGACCCGTAGCACGATCGCTTTGATAGAATTGTCGGCGGCCGCATCATTAACCGCATCGACGATCGTGTCCGATCCGATCATCTGCCCGCCAAATGTGCCGTCATTCGAATGGCCAACGTTTATTGTTCCCGACGCATAAATTACCGCAACTTTTTCGCCTTTGTTAAGTCCAAGCGAATCGGACGGAATTTCACGATAGGCACCTCCGCGGATCGTGCGGAGTTTATCACCTTCTTTATAACCAAGCCGCGTTTGCAGCTCTTCGTAAACCTGTTCGCGATAAAGAGCTCCGTCGATCAAACCATTTTCCTTGGCCTGCACCGCATTGTACGGGGCGTTGTCGATCATCGCTTTTACATCATCAACAGATTTCTTCCGGGATTCGGCAATTGCGTTCGTAAACCGTCCAAAATATTCATCCAAAACGGCATTGATCACTTCCTTTTGGCCTTCGCCCATCTCAGTTTTGGTGTATTGGTCGGGTGCATTTTTGTATTTTGGCCCAATTTGAATTACATCGGCCTCGACGCCGAGCTTGTCGAGCGAGCCTTTGTAAAACATCACTTCGGCGGCGAAACCGTTGATGTAAATATCGCCCGGCGGCGGCAGAAATATCTTTTCAGCTGCCGTGGCAATGTAGTATTCCTTGTTGGTGCCGATCTCCATGAAGGCATATGCAGGTTTTCCGGAGGTGCGAAAATCCTGTATCGCATCCCGCAATTCGTCAGCCTTGCCCCAGCCGATACCCGGAAAATTTATTTCTAGAAGCACAGCGCTCACACGGCTATCCACTTTTGCTTTGCGCAGCTGCGTGAGAAGTCCGGTGAAGGATTGTGCCTGATTGATGCCAACGGCTTTTGCCAGCGGCTCTTCCGGTGTGTAATCCGGCAAGGAACCGGAAACGCTGAGGACCAGTACGCTATTTTCCGGCACGCTCGGACGGCCAAGCGACTCTGCCATTAGTGCAATTCCGATAACTGCAACTAATAAAAGAGCGAAAACAGCCACACCGATCGCAAGCACTACTTTTGTTGTTTTTGAAATTGCCATTATTAAAATTTCTTGCCGGAACCGGTTCAATATGAACTTGCCGATTCCTTATAGTTTTCCAACATAATCTTACGTCGTAAATCAAAAAAGGTTTAATGCTTCTAAAATCCAGCGTTACTTGCCGACCTCTGAGCCTAAAACCTCACAAACAATTATATTAACTGCTCCGCGGGCTTTTTGACGAACTTCAATTACTTTCAGGCCAGCTTCCTTGGCTATTTCAGCCGTTTTTCGTTTAAAATGATCGTCGATCAATGCAACTGTGAAAAGATTCAGGATATCGAAGGCATATCCGAGCGGTCCCGTTGGACGAACATGTTCGAGAAGTATTATCCGTCCGCCGGGTTTTACAACACGCTGCAACTCACGAAATGCAATGGCGGGCTGCGGAACCGAGCAGAAAACCAAAGTGGCAAATGCCGCATCGAATACGTTTTCGCCGAATGGCAAAGTCTGGGCATCCGCCTGTATCAAAATATTTGACGTTGCTTTTGATTTTGCGATCTCAAGCATTTTGATCGAGAGCTCGCTTGAAATGGACCGTTTGCAGTTTGGGTAAAACTGGAAGTTCGCACCAGTTCCCGCACCGAGTTCAAGAATAACGGAATTTTGCGGCAACAGGGCCAGCGTTTCCGCCCGCCACCGCGAAAGAAAACGCTTTTCAAACGGTGCGAAAGCTTTATCGTATCCAACGGGCGAATTTGTCGTAAATTGGCGGCATCTCTTTTATATTACCGCAGAGCTGCAGAGACACCGAGACCAGAGAAATCTAACAGCTGATTTTGATCAGTCATTTCGTTTTAAGGAATTTAAGCCTTATAATTCTGCTTTATCAAAACTCCGCGTTCCGGCGTCTCTACGGTTGAAAATACTAATGGCTAAAAAAGGTTCAATTTTAATTTGTGATGACGAAGAGATCATGCGTGACGTGCTTGAGACGATATTGTCGGGCGCGGGATATAAGGTCGATCTGTCTAAAACGGGCGAGGAAGCCCTCGAAGCATATTCGCAAAAACCATATGACGTCGTTTTAATGGACGTTTCGATGCCCGGGATGGGCGGATTGACGGCGCTCGAAGAGCTTATAAAACTTGACCCCGAGGCAGCCGTTTTAATGATAACCGCTTATGCAACCTTCGATACCGCTATCTCCGCTTGGGAAAAAGGAGCGAACGGGGTCATTAGAAAGCCGTTTCAGAATGAACAGATACTTTCCTTTGTAGCAAAGGGAATAAAGAAACGCCGAAAGGAAGAAGAACGCCAAACACTTCGGCAAGTGATGACGCGTTCCGTAAAACGCGATGCGATAATCGGACGTTCGGAAAAAATGGAGGACATTTTTCGGCTTGTCGATAGAGTTGCTCCGGCTCGTTCGACGGTTTTGATCACGGGTGAAAGCGGTACTGGAAAGGAACTCCTTGCAAGAGCGATCCACGAAGCAAGTCCGCGAACAGATAATCCGTTTGTCGTCGTAAATTGTTCTAACATCCCGTCCGAACTGCTCGAATCCGAGCTTTTTGGACATACGAAAGGTGCATTTACGGGTGCGGTCGCCGCCAAAAAAGGTCTTTTCGAAGTAGCCGATTCAGGGTCGATCTTTCTCGATGAGATCGGCGACCTTCGGCCTGAGACGCAAGTGCGGCTGCTTCGCGTTATTCAGGAACGAGAATTCACCCCGCTTGGCGATACAACGGTCGTTAAGGTTGACGTTCGGATAATCGCGGCTACAAATGTCGATCTAAAAGACGCGGTAAAGACCGGCACATTTCGCGAAGACCTTTATTATCGCCTTTCGGTTGTGCCGATCGAACTGCCGTCGCTGCGCCATCGGCCTGAGGACGTTCTGCCGCTTACCAAGCATTTTATTCGTAAATATAACGAGGAAAACGCTCGTACAATTTCTGAAAACCTCTCGCCTGAAGTCCTGTCGCTGCTTGAAAACTACTATTATCCGGGAAATGTCCGTGAGCTAGAAAATATCATCGAACGGGCCGTTGTGATCGCCGCAACCGACGAGATAACCGTCGAATGCCTGCGACCAGAGGTCCGTGATCCGGAACTTGCGTTTGAGATGATAAAACAGACCGAGGGTTCATCAGGCGACATCGACCTCGCGCGAGGCGTGAATTTTTACGATGAGGTCAAAAGATTCGAGATCGACCTGATCCGCCGTGCTCTGGACCAAACCGGCGGCCACCAATCCCGCGCCGCCCGCCTTTTAGGCCTAAACGCCACCACCCTAAACTCCAAGATCAAAACCTACAACATCCATACGCGTTCCTGAAATACAAGACATAAAAAATTCATTTTTTTGTACATTATCCAACTTGCTAAATAAAATGAAACTTTTCTAGAAGCTAATACATTTATTTGTATATATTTAACAAATAAATATTTGTGGCACGGAAATTGACTTGTGGTTCTTGTTCCCTATCCAAATTTTAAAAGTAAAAGTAAATAGACAGACAAAAAGATTCAGGAGGAGTTTTATGAAGAGATTTTCAATCGCTTTAGTGCTGATTGTATTTAGTTCCGTTCTTGTCTTTGGACAAACAACGGGAGCGCTTTCCGGCACAGTCGTCGATCCAACGGGCGCTGTTGTCATT
Source organism: Pyrinomonadaceae bacterium (assembly GCA_043740295.1). Lineage (GTDB taxonomy): Bacteria > Acidobacteriota > Blastocatellia > Pyrinomonadales > Pyrinomonadaceae > OLB17. The sequence goes on from JAYUCO010000045.1 coordinate 18,370, forward strand.
GGTGCCAGCGTAATTGTCAAAAATGATGCAACTGGTGCAGAACGTAGCGGTACAACTACTGACAATGGCATCTTTAGTTTTAATTCGCTGCAGCCAGGCACTTACTCAGTTACTGTGGAAAACGCCGGATTTAAAAAGGCTTTAGCTTCTAATGTAGCTGTTGAAGTTTCTAAAGAGGCTCAAGTGAGCGTCACACTTGAGGTCGGCCTTGCCGGCGAAGTTGTCACAGTCACATCTACTCAAGAGGTTGTAAACACATCCAGCCCAACCCTTACTAATGTTATTAACACTAAACAGGTTGAGGATTTACCAATTGGAGCGCGAAACCCTCTGGATTTGGCAGGGCTGCAGGCGGGGATTGCTGTGACTGGTAATGGAACGCGGACCTCCTCGATTGGCGGGTTGCGTGGTAGTGCGACTTACGTCACTCAGGATGGCATCAACGCTCAAGACAATTTTGTAAAGACCGATGCATTATTTGCACTAAATTCTCCGTCGCTCAATTCGACCCAGGAATTCAGCATTACGACTGGTACCACAGGTTCGGACGCAGGACGCGGCGTGGCTCAGGTCAATTTGGTCACCAAAGGTGGAAGCAATCAATATCACGGATCTTTGTTTTATTTGATTCGCAATGACGCATTCGAGGCCAACAATTTTTTCAACAACCTGGCCGGCTCAAGAGCGGACGGTTCACCGGTAATACCGAGACCGGCCGAGCATCAAGGTTACTTTGGGGGGACTTTTGGTGGGCCGGTTTACTTCCTGAACTTCGGCGACGGCGGCCCTCGCATTTTTGACGGCCATGACACCGCTTTCTTTTTCTTTTCTTATGAAGGCTTTCGCGAGAATTTTGGCGTTACCAGAAACCGTACCGTTCTTACTCCCGAAGCTCGAACCGGCATCTTCCGCTATACTGGAACCAATGGTGCTCTTCAGACAGTTAACCTGCTTGCTATCGGAAATCGAAACACATTAAATCCAATATCATCGGCTGTACTCAACGCTCAACCCCTCCCGAATAACACCCTTGTTGGAGATAGCTTCAACACCGCAGGATTTCAGTTTAACGTCACTGGCTCTGATCCAAATGACAAATATGTTTTTCGTTACGATCACCAGTTGGTAAAAAGATCGAGGGTCGGTTCGCACAAATTTGAGTTTGTTTATAACAGAGCCGCATTTTCGGCTTTTCCAGATACTTTTAATGGTATTGAAGCACCATTTCCAGGCGGTACCGCCGCAGGGCAGTCTTCCGTCCGAACTTTGTTTACGGGAGCTATTGTTTCTAATTTCGGCAGTGCCACCAATGTATTCAGGTATGGCAAACAATTCGCACCTGTAGCGTTTTTGCGTGAGTCCACTGCAACGGCCCCGTACCTCTCTTTTGGTTCGGTCACCAACACCGATAATACCTTTCAGTCTCAGGGTCGAAATACAACAGTTAATCAATTTTCTGATAACTTTGTGTTGCCCAAGGGTAATCATATAATCCGGTTCGGAGCGGATTATCAGAAAATATTGGCCGACACCTTCAACGATGCCGGTATCAACCCCACCGTTATCTTGGGGACCAATCCAGCTAATCAGGACGGTATTTTAGCGGCAAGTTTCCCGTTCTCTGTTGTTGCCGATCAAAACAGGGCACGAGCGATATACGCCGATATAGTCGGGAATCTTGGTTCAGCTAGCGCTACTTTTAATGTTCTCACCCCCACTTCCGGTTTTGTTCCGGGGGCGACACGAAGAAGATTACTTCAAGAAAAAGATCTTGCTCTCTATGTTGAGGACCAGTTTCGTGCGAAGAGTAACATTACTTTAAACCTTGGTGTTCGTTGGGAATATCTCGGCGTTCCAACCGTACCGGACGGCGTGAGCATCTTACCCATTGCTGATACCATCTTCGGAATATCCGGAAGAGGAAATCTTTTTAACCCAAATGCACCTGCCGGAGCGGCTCCGGGTATAGCTACCCAGAATCTAGTTAGCGGTACCACGGGAAGAAAGCTTTACAATGACGATTATAATAACTTTGCTCCATTCGCTGGAATTGCGTATTCGCCTAACTTTAAGAGTGGCTTTCTACGCACTTTGTTTGGGGAAGAAGGAACCAGCTCATTCCGTGCCGGCTACTCGATCAGCTATTTGCATGACGGATTCACCGTTATTAGTAATGCATTAGGTGTAGGAACAACCAATCCCGGATTAATCCAGACTGCCGCCAACACAACACCGACTGGAGCTTTGACAGCGGCAGGGGTTCCATTGGTGACTCCTACGTTCGTACTTCCTATCACTGACCGGCAGAACAATCTCGTCAACCCGAACAACGGCGTGTACGGGATCGACCCTAACCTGCGTATACCGTTTGTCCAGCAGTGGTCGGGCGGCTATGAGCGCGAGATTTTCAAGAATACGGCAATTGAGGTTCGTTATGTCGGGAATCGGGCATCTAGAGTTTTTCGTACAAATGACTTCAATGAAGTTAATATATTTGAAAACGGATTCCTGAGGGAGTTCAATAACGCAAGAGCCAATCTTGCAGCACGAAACGGCACAAGTTTTGCACCCGGCTGCACCGGTTGCGTGCCATTGCCCATTCTCGATAGGTTTTTTGGACTCACTGGTGGAACACCGGTTTCTTCTGCCAGCGGTTATTCCAGTTCGGCGTTCATCAGTAACATTAACAATAACAATGTAGGAACATTTGCTTCGACTTTGGCTTTTAGCAACACCTATAGGGCTAACCGTGAGAATCCAGCGGTAGGTATTCCTGCTAATTTCTTTGTAGCAAACCCGAACGCTGCATTTGTAAGGCAGTTGGGTAATGATTCGACGTCGAACTATAACTCGCTGCAGGTCGAGTTGCGCAGACGCTTTTCACAAGGATTGCAGTTTCAGGCAAATTACACATTTAGCAAGGCTTTAACCGATGCTACAGACGCTGCCGGAAGTCAAAGTGATATTGTGTCTTTCCGAACATTGAGGAATAAACGACTTGACTATCGTCGATCAAACCAGGACCAAACGCACAGATTTGTTGCAAATGCTACTTACGATCTTCCTTTTGGTAAAGGCCAGTCTTTTCTTAGTGGTGTAAACGGAGCGGTTAATCAAGTGATTGGTGGTTGGAGTATTGGATCGGTGGTTAACTGGCAGTCGCGACCCCCATTCTACGTTGCTGCTGGACGTACGACTTTCAACAGCTTTAACCCTGGCAATAACCCAGCTCAATTAGTAGGTATATCTTTTGAGGATTTCAAGAAGAACCTTGGCGTATTCAGAACGCCTGCAGGTGTATTCTTTATAAATCCTGACCTTCTTAATATCACAACTAATTCTGCAGGCAGGTTTGTAAGTTCTACTATAAAACCTGGCTTACTAGGTGCTCCGGCTGCCGGAACATTCGGCGACTTTCCTTTGAATTCGTTGAATGGCCCAGTATATTTCAATACCGACATAAGTCTGACTAAACGGGTCAAAGTTGGAGAACACGTTAAGCTTGCGTTAAAAACGACTTTCCTTAACGTACTCAACAATGCGAACTTCGTCTATAACACACAAAACTTCGACGCGACCAATTTTGGGCAAATCACTACCCAGAGTGGAGTCCCTCGTGTTATTACCTTTACCGGAACTATGAATTTCTAGTATAGAAATGTTTTAGTATTGCAAATTACTTCATACTAGAAATGATTTGTTACCTAGCGGCGTTGCCAAGCAATTGGCAACGCCTTTTTTGTAAAAGCAAATTGAGGTCTTTAATTCAAGGAATATTAGCCTTCTTTTTTATCTTCCGTTACCAAAAAGAACTAGAATCTATATTGAATAAATTGGCTCTAGGGTTTTGAAATATTGCCTTTTAAGAGCGAACTAATTATAGTAATTGATATTAAAAAACCCCACAGCCACGATCAGAACCGCAGAAAAAAAATTGAAGGAGCACTTCTCATGGTTTCTCAGTCCAGCTTTAATTCAGGAAAAATGGTTTTTTTGATCATCTCCTCATTGTGTATAGCAGGATCAGTTTTGTCTCAAATCCGGAGTATTCTTCCCGACTCAGCGGACTCAGGGCTAGGAGGAGGCAATGCAATTGTCGGAAGCGTAATTAGCCCGTCAGAACAAAGAGTGGATAGACGAATAAGAGTCCGCTTATTGACCGCGACCAGAGGCGACGTGACCTCAATGACAGATGATAGCGGTAATTTTTCGTTTCGCGGACTCGTATCGGGAAGATACACCATTGTTATAGATAGCGAGAAAGAATTTGAACCTGTTACGGAGCAAGTCGAGATCTTCCAGTTCCGAGGCTCGCCGCCACAAGTGTATCCATTAAATATTCGACTGGCGTTAAAAGGAAATGCCGGATTCAAGCCAGGTGTGCTAAACACGGAATTTGCTGATGTGCCTAAGCGTGCTATGGCGTTTTTCAAAAAAGCTATCGAATTAGCCGATGCAGGAGATCGGAAAGGAGCAATTGCTCAATTACAACTTTCGATCGCAGAATATCCGAAATTCATGCTTGCATTCAATGAAATAGGTGTCCAATACCTTAGGCTTAATGAGTTCGAAAAAGCTGATGAGTCATTAAGATTAGCCTTGAAAATCAAGCCTGAAGCTTTTGCTCCACTTGTCAATGATGGCATTGTACTCATACGTTTGAAACGCTATGAAGAAGCCGAACAACTATTACGAAGCGCCTTGAAAATTAAGGAGCAATCGGCTGTCGGACATTTCTTTCTAGGGCAAACGCTGGCAAATTTGGGTCGCTTTGACGAAGCTGAAAAGGAACTTGTATCTTCAGTAAGTTTAGGAGGTGACGACATGAAAGAGGCACACCGAATACTGGCAATTATTTATCGTGTCAAAGGCGACAATGAACACGCTTTGGTTGAATTGGAAACTTATCTTCGGCTTGTACCGACAACTCCAGATGCTGAACAGCTTCGCCGTGTAATTATAGAGATTAAAGGCTTGGTTACCCCGATTCCAGCACCTTCGCCATCTCCGATAAAACTGACATCTAATTTTCCGTTAACAGTCTAATAGTAAGCTTGACTAAGGGATTCGGCTAAGTCGAAAAAATCAGTTTTACACATCGTATTATTCAATCTGTTTTTTGCATATTTTCTTGGTTCGCGGCTTAAAAATTATTTTCAAACGAGTGCGATAAATATTTTGTTTGCATAGTAAGATTTATTTTCTGAATGACAATTAAAAGGTTCTATTTTTGGATGCACGGAATTCTTCCTATTTATTGGGTTATACTCTCCGATGAAAGTTCTTTTGAATAAACGAACCTATTTATCAATTGTTCCGCTTGGGGCTGGGGACTTGGTTGATCGGGCGGTGCGATTTTACAGGCGGAATTTTTGGACGTTCATAATGATCGCGGCACCTCCGGTCGTTGTGGGGACGGTCATTTCTGTGGGATGGACATTTCTTTCGAGGGAATTGTTTTCGGCCGGTGCAACGGGCGATCCAGCTGCGAAAGTTTTTTATTATCTTTTTGTTTGGCTCGGAAGTGCTGTCATTTGGTTTACCCAGACGGTTGCGACATTGTCGGTAATGGGCGGGGCGTCGCGTAATTTTGTCCGCCACCTCCTATTTGGGGAGCCGCTCACATTTAAAGAAACGTATCTCAATGCGTGGAACCGGATCACGGGTTTGATCTTTGCATCTTCGATCATTACATTTTTGCTGGGTGTGCTTGGATTCTTTGTTTTTTATCTTGGGCTCACAATAGGTGCAGTTGTGATAATATTCGCCGCGGCAGCCCTTCAGAGTGTCCCCCCGCTTGCCTTTCTCGTCGGTGTTATTCTTGGCCTACTCACAGTTCTTGGATCAGTGTGGTTATTTTTTTTGGTGGCATCACGGTTTGCGTATGTGCCGCAGGTGATGATGGTCGAAGGACAGGGTGTATTCTCCGCTCTCAGCAGAAGTGCAGGACTTGCCAGCGGCAACGTCAAACGCTTCGCTTTTTTATTCATTTTTACTTTTATTGTTATCTATTCAGCGTTGGCGATCCTTTATATACCACTTGTTTGGTACGCCTCCGCAAGCGGAGTGGAATTGTTTACATTAGACCCGGATGTGCTTCCTGCATGGTATCAGATAACTTCTCAATTGATCTGGCAGACGTCGATGATACTTTTGTCGCCGGTCTGGATGGTCGGATTGTGCCTTTTGTATGTGGACGAACGTGTCCGGCACGAAGGCTACGATATCGAATTAATGGCCGCCCGCCAACTCGGCGAAATTCCGGCTGTGCCACAGACTTACATTAATCCATTGCAGCCCGCTTTAGCATACCAAACCCCGAAAGCCGCTGCGGTGGCTGCATCCAAATCACAATTTACGACACTTGGATTAAAGTAAGATGAAACTCCGCAACAAAATTCATCAACAACGAAGTTGCCAATTATTAGCAGTGATGGCCGTTTGCATCATGACTATGCCAATTTATGCCGCGACGCCAAAGGAATATCGTGAACGGCTGGAGTCGGCCAGGGCTGTTACCAGCCAGCTTCTTGAATATATTGCCGAAACTGAGATCGGACAATCAAATCCCGAATTTGAAGGGAGAATGCTAAAACAAATTCGCAATAATATCCCGCCGACCGAAAAGATCGAGTTGCCGGACGGAAGTACGCTCGACACATCCAATCAATCGCTGAATACGAAATTAGACGAATTCGAAAATGAATCCGACACAACAAAGCGTGCGGTAATAGTAACTGAAATAGACGAACGTCTGTCAGCTTTATCGGTAAAGATCGCCGAGTTGGAGACGTCGATCGCCTCAGACCGCAGCAAAGACGAGGACAAACAAAAACTAGCTGAAATATTAAGGCGGGAACAATTTCAAAAACCCGTGGAAGCAAAGCAAAGCGCTCTGCAAAAATGGTTAAATGACTTTTTGGAGTGGATATTAAACTTACTGCCTAAATCCGAAGTTTCTGCACCAACTTTTACAGGCATGCCGTCGCTCGCGTCTGCTTTGCTGGTCATATTGTGCGTGTTGGCAGTTGGGCTCATCGGTTTTGCTATTTATAAGTTCGCTCCCTTTTTTTCTTCCAGGTCCGGCTCGAAGAGCAAAAAAACAAAGAAGGACCGTGTGATACTGGGCGAATCGATAGGCTCCGGCGAATCCGTGGAAGATCTATTTGGAGAGGCCGAACGACTTGCCCGGGAAGGCAATCTGCGGGGTGCGATCCGAAAGGGGTATATTGCCGTTTTGTGTGATTTGAGCGACAGAAAGCTCATCGGCCTTGCAAACTATAAAACAAATCGCGACTATCTTCGTGATGTCCGGCCGCGCAGGGAATTATTCGAAAATATGAATGGGCTGACCAATAGCTTTGAGCGGCATTGGTACGGATATCAAACAGCGGAAAAGGCGGATTGGGATGAGTTTCTCGAACGTTCCAGGCTGACGATAGTAAAACAATAGATGCGTCAAAAATTAGCCATATTTCTGGTATTCGCTGGTTTGATCCTGATTTTGATCGGATTGAACGCGGCGTCGTACGTGCAAAAAGAAAAAATACCAGACAAAGAGGCAGCACCGAACCGCTCGACATTTAATGCCGGAGCTACCGGAACGCTTGGTTTTTATACGCTTTTATCCGAAACAGGCAGAAAGATCATTCGGTGGCAGGAACCGGTGGACGGCCTGATAAATGGAAAAAAGAATGCACCCGAAACTTTTGTTGTTATAGGCACCGTCCGTCGCGAATTTAGCGACGCTGAGATCTCCAGGCTGCTCAATTGGGTGTCTGATGGAGGCCGTCTTATATTGATCGATCGTGAACCGCCGTCAGGGTTTTTAAAGAGCTCTAATGCATGGGATATTTCAATTAAACAGCAAAACGATCAGGCCTTATATAGTGTCGATCCAGCCGATCAGAAAGAAATGACGGACCGTACCCCAGCGTCAAAACCTGCACAGCCGACCCTTTACACAAAAAGCGTCAATGCTGTGCAAGCTTCGCGATTTGCGGCTTCAGTATCTTTTAAGAAGCATTCAGAGTATGTGAGAAGTGAAAACAACAGAACGACCTCAGGTTCCGGCGAGCCAGATCAAACCGACGACCAGCCTTATGATTTTCTTAAAGACCCGCCGCCGCCAAAAGCAAAGCCGATCAATGCTCCAAAATCCTCAGTGACTGATCCGAAATTAAAAAATTCCGGTAAAGTTGAACCCAATAAGACATTTTTCAATGCTCCGGTGGCGCATATCAGTAATGGCGAACAGAATCTGCTGGTGGAAGTGCCTTATGGTGATGGGGAAATAGTCTTTCTTGCTGATCCGTTTATTATCTCGAATATTGGAATAAGTCTTGTCGACAACGCTCAGCTGGCCATTAATGTGATTGCCCGGAATGACGGATTGATCGCCTTTGACGAGTATCATCAGGGGTATGGTTCGAATAATCAGTTTGTACAGTTTTTTGAAGGAACGCCTGTATTCGCGATATTTCTTCAGTGTGCCGGGCTTGCCGCACTCATATTTTTTTCACAAAGCCGCCGTTTTGCCCGTGCGTTGATTGATAAGGAACCGGACCGCCTGTCAAAGCTCGAATATGTTGCGGCAATAGCCGAACTACAGCGGCGGACCCGATCATACGACCTAGCTATCGAAAGTATTTACCATGATTTTCGCCGCCGGACAGCCAAGCTCTTGGGTATTGACAATACAACGGTCGCCCGGAAAGATCTGGCATATGTTATAGCCGAAAGAATAAAGGCAGATCCAAACGATATCGATGGTCTTATGTTCAAATGCGAGGACATCATTCGCGGCGAACCGACGGATCAGAAGGAAACCCTGGGCCTCACAACCCGACTTAGGGAGATCGAAGAAATGCTCGGACTAAAGAGGTCCCGGACAGCGAAAATTTAGCCGATGCCCGTTTCAAATCTAATTTTACTGATCATTTTGTTCTTTGTAACCAGCGTAATCGGCGTTGTTACCGGCAGCAATTCGCTGATCACCGTGCCCGTCATGTTTCAATTCGGGATCGATGAAAAGGTAGCGGTCGCGACCAATATGTTCGGCCTTACCTTTATGGCAGTTGGCGGGACGATACCGTTCTTACGTCAGGGCAGGATCGAATTCAAAAGGCTTTCTCCATTAGTTTTTTTCACTATTCTGGGATCGGCTATCGGAGCAGTTTTGGTCGGGTTGATAACGAATCAAAGCATTAAGCTGATCGTTTCGATAGCGATGATCGTTGTGGTGGTTTTTACCTTGTTCAAGCGGGATTCGGGCGTAATCAAGACCTGTAAGGTATCGGCCAGAATGGTTTTGCTGACCTTTGTTTCGACATTTTTGCTCGGGATCTACGGCGGTTTGTACAGCGGCGGTTATGTGACGATCCTGACGGCGATGCTTGTCGCATTTTTCGGCATGACATTTTCTGAAGCTGTTGCCTCAACCAAATTTATCAACGTCTTTTCATCATCAATTGCCTCTATTATATTTATGTGGCAACGTTTAGTAGATTATAAGTTAGGAATAATTTTGGGTGTAACGATGTTCATCGGAGCATACGCCGGGGCTCACTACGTTACAAAATTAAACGATATATGGATAAAAAGAATATTTCTGTTTACCGTTTTTCTATTGGCAATTAAGACCCTTGTCGATTTTATATGAATTAACCTCGGAGAAGATGGAAGTACCAATAATGCTTAATTACACACCCTCAACAGTTGCACACATCTTGAACGAGCTTCGTAAGACGATCGTCGGGCAGGACGAAGTTATCGAACAGGTCCTGGTCGCGGTCCTGGCGGAAGGCCACGCCCTGCTCGAAGGCGTTCCCGGGACGGCCAAGACGCTAATGGTCAAGACATTGTCCGAGATCCTCGGTGCTGGCTTTTCGCGGATACAATTTACGCCCGATCTGATGCCTTCGGATATTACGGGAACTAACGTTTTTAACATGCAGACATCGCAATTCGCATTGCGGCAAGGACCGGTCTTTACCGATATTTTGCTTGCTGATGAGATAAACCGCACGCCGCCGAAAACCCAGGCCGCCCTGCTTGAAGCGATGGAAGAACGGCAAACGACGATCGATGGTGAACGCTATCCGCTGTCACCGATATTCACCGTTCTGGCGACCGAAAACCCGATCGAATACGAGGGGACATATCCGCTGCCCGAAGCTCAATTAGACCGCTTTCTGCTGAAAATTATTATCGGTTATCCCTCACAGCAAGCGGAGGAAGAGATAGTCGCGCGGTGGGATGCTGGATTTAATTCGCGTCATTTGGAGCAGGTGAACATTCAGACGCTACCCGATGCAGCGGCAATTCAGAAATGCCGGATGGAAATAAAGCAAATGCGGATGGAGCCGGGTGTGCAGAAATATATTGTCGAGATAGTTCGCAAAACGCGCAATCATCCGACAATTCTTTACGGGGCCAGCCCACGGGCTTCGGTGGCACTTCTGCTCGGTTCAAAAGCTCTCGCTGCGGTCCGCGGCCGCGATTTCCCGACGCCGGACGATATACGCGATATTGCAATGCCTGTCCTGCGTCACCGTCTCGCCCTTCGTGCGGAAGCAGAATTGGAGGGTGCCACGACCGATGCCGTTATCTCGGATATTTTGAAGACGGTTGAAGTTCCGCGATAGTATCGTTTTGAGTTCACGCTTTAGCGTATTTCTTATCAAAAAATAGACACGCTAAAACGCGAACTAGTAACGTGTCCGAAAACTACAGTTTTTCAGATTCGCCTGATCAAGGTTTGTTAGTAGGCGGCTGGGCTGATGGCTTTGCCGGTGTAGGCGTAGCCTTGGGGGCGACCGGTTTTGGAGTGTTATTTGGTGCCGGTGTTACTAAAATATTTGCATTCGCTGCTGAAACCTTCGGCGTCGGCGTCGGTTTTACGGCGGTATTCGTGTTAGCAGGCACCGGGACCAATATCACACCATCGGGCGGCATGAACTGGCTCGGGTTGTTCGGATCAATAGTATAAACCTGTCCGCCGGGTGCAACGTAAGTTGGGGCCCCGGGCGGTGGTGCGCCGCCGTTTCCCCATGGATTATAATTGTCACCCCCGGGCAAGGTTCCGGGAGGCTGGGCAATGTTGGAATTACCACTCGCGGCTGACATAAAGTCGGACATTGCAGCAAGATTCTGTTCCTCTACTCCGGTTGCCGGATTGATAGGCTGCACCGGCTGACCGTTTATGTCCGGTTGAAGCTGAGTGGCCGGATTGGTTTGTTTGACCGATGTGCCGTAAATGAGAGCAACCGCCAGCACGGATATTCCCGCCAAAACAATGAAGGCCGTTTTCCATATATTATTGCCGCCGGTAGCAGCGGCCCGATTTGCCAGGTTATCAGCAAGAACATTAAGTCCGTCTGCAAATTCTTTTGCCGATTGATAACGAAGGCCAGGATCTTTCGCCAGAGCTTTGAACACTACCGGTTCAATCGATTCTGGCAGGCCCTGTTTAAATGTTGAAAGCGGCGGGGGCGGCTCTTCCGTATGCTTGAGCATTACATCGGTCGGCGTCTCGCCAGTGAACGGCAGGTGGCCGGTAAGTAATTGATAGAGAATAATGCCGAGGCTGTAAATGTCAGTTCGGCTATCAGGCCTGGTCAAGCCGGAAAATTGCTCGGGGGCCATATAAGCTATGTTACTATCCGATGCGTTGTTCTCATTGGAGCTAAAGTCCAAAACTTTTACCATATCTCCGGCATCTGGTGCCGAAACGATCAGGATCTTTTCCGGGCACAATTTCCCGTGAATAATATTTTTTGCATTGGCGGCGTCCAACGCCAAAGCTATTTGCCGGGAAATATTGATCGCCCGCTCAGGGTCTATCTGACCACTGCGGGCAATGAGCTCCGGTAGCAATTCGCCTTCGAATCCTTCGAAGACGATGTAAACTGAGCCGTCGGCATTGGCGGCGAAATCGTTTACCGCGAGAATATTAGGGTGCGAAATATGTATCGCATTGCGTGCCACGGCGGAAAATTGTTTACGGATCGTTTCATCCACCGACAATGAAGAAGAAAGTATCTTCAGTGTCACAGGCTTGTCCATAAAAAGATGCCAGCCGCGATACATATTACCCAGATCTCCGGTGCCAAGAAGTGTATCGACACGGTACTTTTCCGCTATAACTTTTCCTGTAAATTCATCAGCCATTTGTTCTTAGAACGCCTCGTATATGTTCGGGTTGCAAAAAAACATTATATTTGCGGATCAGGCTCAGTCCTTAGCTTATATGCTTTTATACGCGAAGCCGCAAAAATCGCAGAAAACGGACGTTCTGTACAGCATACTTTTATCACAACACAGGGCCCAAATAAAATGCGGACGAGATTTTCACAAATCTCATCCGCAAGAATTGGGCTTTCGTTAAAGATTAAAGTTTAACGAAGACGATGAGCAAAGCAAACAGTACGAGCGACTCGATCAAAGCAAGAGCAATGATCATAAGTGTCTGGACCGTGCCGGCTGCTCCCGGATTACGTGCGGCACCTTCAGCGGCACGCGAACCAACGAGTCCCTGTCCGATACCGGCCAAACCTGCCGCCAATCCGAAGCCGATGCCGCCACCGATGGCTTTCGCTGCACTTACGGATGATTCATTGTCGGCAGCGCCTTGAGCCATTGCCGGAATTGCCATTAAAGCCAATGCCAACGTTGCAAAAAAAACATATTTATACTTATTCATATTCTATCTCCTGTTCTATTTTTATTTACATAATCCTCAGGAGAACCGTTCATCGAACTTGCTTTGGCTGGTATAATTTCGCCTCACTTCCGGTATGCACTTGATTTCTACTCCGTGGAGTCAAGGCTCCTGTCGCGTGCGGGCATAGCTGCTATAAATCGCAAGTTTTCAAATCGATCCACCGTCGGAGTTCAGGCTGTCAGCCTGCAATGAACGCATTACGTTCAAATCTTTTTTAAGAAGCCCCCATGAAGTAAAAGCATTTTGCGCTCTAAAGCTGACGAACTTTTAAGTCGACGCCCTTACTTTGTGCAGGCTTCCGCATTTAAGCTGTCGCGGCTGCTGCGTCAACGTGTCCGTCCGCTTGATGCTCTTCCTCGTGATGATCGTGCGGGGCATGTGTAACTTCGCCCAGGTAGATCATCGAAAGCAATGTGAACACAAGCGTTTGCACGAACGCCACGAATACCGCAAGAGCGGTCAAGGGCAGCGGTATCAAAAATTGTGTGAAGGGCGGATAAAGATTTGTGATCTGCCCGAAAACCTGTTCGTCAGAGAACATATTCGCAAAAAGCCGGACGCCGAGCGTGAACGGCCTGATCATATTACTTATTAATTCGACTGAAAAGATCAAAGGCGTAATTATCAAGGTCATCAGGAACGGCAGTTTCGGACCGGTCAAATGAGAAAGATGGGCGACGATGCCGTTCTCACTGATGCCGACGTAGTTGTAATAAATAAACGAAGTGATCGCGAGTGCAAATGTTACATTTACCGAAGCCGTGGGCGAGATGAACATCGGAAAAAGCCCCATCAGGTTCGAAACCAACACAAGCACGGCAAATGTTGCAACGACCGGAAAATACTTAAATCCATGTTCGCCTATGACGCTGACGACCAGATCTTTGATGGCGAGAAAACCGGCTTCCAGGGTCAATTGTCCATGTTTCGGATCGTCTTCTGAAAGTTTCCCTTTGAAGATCCAAATAACAAATATTGACAACATACACGCGATGAAAAACATGATCGTGTACCACGGAATTGCATTTTCTGCCGTATATTCTCCGCCAAAAACCTGCTCCGGCGTTGTATTGAAATTAGCAAAAAACTTCGTCCACCAAATATGAGTGGTGTGCATCTGAATCTGATGGACAGGCTCACCCAGATAATGGTTGATAAATTCGACTATGAGCGGCGTATGCTCTCCGCCTTCTGCAAATAAAAACATTCTTTAATCCTTAGTTAGAACCATCTGCGTTAGCGGGTGGTTCTGACATTATGCCCGCAAAAATTCTGATAAAACCTTCGATGACGACCGCAAAACCAAATGCCGCCATTCCCAGGATCAGCCCGACGATCGAAACTGCTTCGGTCACGTAAAAGATCGCGATGACACACCCCAACACCAAGTAGCGTGTAAAATATCTCAAGGCAAGCAATCGGGGCTTTTCACCCTCGGCTGCCGCGGTATCGAAGATTTTCCTGAGCGAAATTTTTAGCCAGTAATAGTTTACAAAAGCCAAAACGCTGCCGATCAAAACCCCGAAACCAAAACTCCTCGTAACGAACGCAAAACCCGCAATTGTCCCAATTAGTCCCAAACAAGCCATTATCACCAAAATCCGCTCATGCGAGATCGGCATTATTGGTTTTTGGTCAACTGCTGCGGGTTCGAGATCATCGCTCATTGCGAAAAATAGATTTTACAAAGGAAATACAGAAATTTCAAAGACCGCAATTGGTTTTGTTAAATTTCAAATAAAAGCGGTTTATCAGTCGGAAATAATATAACCTTCTATTTTTTAAAGATTTGCGAAGTCAGGCGGAAAAATTGAATAAATCCAATGACCGATCCAATGATAATTCCGCCGACTATTCCCCACGGGGAAGTTCCCAGCAGAAGGTCAGCACCCCAGCCAAGCACAAGCATGAAAGCAACGGATGCAAAAAACGCGATACCGGCCGACCAAGCCAACCCGCTGTTTCGGATAGTGTCACCATAGGATTCCGGTTCTGCGGTGGAAAGCACGAATGGCGTATCCTGGTCACTTTCAGATGAACTGTCAGAGCGGGAATCAAAAAGATTCAAAGCATTTATGACCGAGGGCTTGTCATAGCTTGACGGCCGATCAGGTTTTTTCTTCGCCTCTTCATCGGCATCAAGCAAATTTTTGATCATGATCGCGACCTCTATTTAACACGATACCGCACTAAAGTATTTATTTATTCGTTACACTATTCAAAAGAAGAAATAATTTGTCCTGGATCTGAGGATTTGTTACAAGTTTGCTGTGTCCTTCACATTGGTATATCTCGGAAACGATAGGCAGAACGGCTGTTTTGCCAAGGCCAATTTCGGTCTCCGCTGCAAGTGAACGTTTTGTGACCACTCCGTCACCCATTGAAATCAGGAGCGGTTTTAATAATTCGGCAGAGACTTTTTCGCCGTTGGTTCGGGTAAACGAATCGGGTTTGAACTGAGCCATCCATCGGCCATTTTTTTGGTTTTGCAATAGTAAGAATGCGTTTGGTGTTTCTTTGCAGTCAGAGCCCATCAGGTAAAAAGATACTGGGACCTTTTCGGTAGAGTTTGCATCAATAGCGGCTTGAAAACGCTTTGCCCGCAACAATGCCGTTTGGAAAAATCCACGGGCATTTCGCTGTTCTATAACGCTGAATTTCTTGCGAAATGCTTTGTCGTTCCAAATACTCCAACCATATTTATCCCACACTGCCGGATCGTAAATATCTATGGGAATCGGTTTTAGATTTTCATCATAAACCAAAAGTGTGCCGTCATGCGGCAATAATTGATACATCGAGGGGATAGTAAAAACGTCAAACCGGCTTATGTTCTGAATAAATGGCAGATTTAATCCGCCGCCGACGTAAGAAAAACCGTCGAGCAGAGCATTGATGGCCGAGATTGACCCTTCGTTCGGCGTTCCGAGTAAAAATATCTTATCCAGATGCTTCGCTCCCGCCCATGTCGGTTTTGGCGTTCCGGCTGGAATATCACTATTGCCGTACATTGCCGCATACCGGGAAATAAGCCCGCCCATGGAATGGGAAATGACATTGAATTTGAGATTAGGCCTTCCGAGCTTACGCTTCAATGCCTCGATCTGTCTGATAAGGAGCCGTGCATTTTCCACGTTATCGCGTCGCCAATCGTATGGAAAGACATAAAAGGTATCCTTGTCTCCGCCTTTGTCCGGAGCATTCCATTTTCCCTCGGTGTAGCCGCCGCGGGTCTCAAGAGCGTTTATCAGCCGTTCGTATATTTCGATCTCTGGAAGAAATTTAACTATCTTAAGGCCGCGAATGATGTCTTTGCTTACGAGATTATCTGTGTTTCGCGCCAGGTTTGTAGAAATGGGAAGCCGAATATCATCGTCCTTTGACCTTCCGGTTTTGAACCATACTTCTTCACCTGTCCGCTTGTTTATAAGGTTCGAACCAGTTAGTCCGGGGATAATAATTATAGGGGTTTTGCCTTTTGTTACCGGTGTGACAGGTGCCGTGTCCTGGGCCGCGACCGCCGCTGTGAAAATGGCAAAACAAACAAAAAGTCGGACGAATTTTAATGTCGGTACAAATTTCATTATGGTTTGATAATACGCAAGCCCGTGCTGTTGCCAGTAATAAGCTATTTGTTGATAATAATAGCACTTTTCATTAGTAACCACTTTAATCAATTTGGACGGTTCTTTCGCTATCGATCACCTTTATTTCATTTGGTGAGATCATTTCGTATTGAATGCCCCGCCAGGTCATTTTCCGCGAAATCAAGGCTGCCGCCGAATTATAAAAAAACAAGGCCGGAGCCAATGTCCATAGCGTGACCTGTGGCAGAAATTGCCGCTTCAAATATTTGTCGTGTTCAGGCAATGCAAGCTTGGCCGCCATTAAACGAAGCCAGGCTTTGCCAATACTGAAGAATGAGACTAGAACGATAACTGTAAGCGCAGCATAGACCGGCAAACCATTTGCACGGCTAAAAAGCACAATAAAAAATGCCCAGATCAGTACCAAGTTGAAAAGACCAGAACCAAAAAATGACATTAACCAAAGCTTCGGGGCATAAACTCGGGTGATCTTCATTTGGCGAGTCGTGAATTCGAAAAGTCCGTGAAACGAGCAGTTTTCGATCGATGCGGTCAGGGCTTGCGGTACAAAATAGATCGGCAGACCCGCCTCTTTCATCGCTTGTGTGACTGTAAAATCATCCGACAAGGTCCCGTCCCATTTTGCGCTCATATCGAGCTTTTCGAACACATCCCGCCTAATGGCCATCGACCCGCCCCAGCAAAAATTACTTTTAGTGTTCGGCCCCAAAGCAGATGCGATCGAGGCATTCCAAACCGACCGGAATTCAGAGAAAAAAGATGGGTTATTGGAAACATACCAGCGATATCCGGTCGATGAGCCTGCGTTTTTATCTTCGAGCGGTGCGACGAGATTTCTCAGCCAACTCTCATTCGGGCGGGCATCCGAATCTACGAAAACAAAGACTTTTGACTCATTTGAAACGTGCAGAACCGCTTCCCGGAGATTCTCGACCTTCTGGCTCGATTTCGTCGCCTTTTGCGCGATCACAAGCTTTGTCTTTTTCGCGGCTCGGCTTGAAATTTCCCGTATCACTTCGACACCCGGATCGTTCGTATCATCAACGACAAAGATCACCTCGTAATCGGTATGATCCTGGCGGAAAAGGCCGGAAAGATTCATTTCTAAACCGTCATCCAAACCGCGGCAAGGGACAATGATCGACACGAAGGGATTAAAATTCGACTTTGGTTTAGCAAATTCGCTCTTGAAGAAATTAAGATAGGCAATACCGCCACGGAATGATCTATAACTAAAATAGATCAAAACAGCGGCTAAAATGTAAAAAACATAGATCATTTACAAAATGTTTTTTAGGGCCTCAATGGTCTTTGCGGTCGCACCCCGATTTGACCGCATTACCAACAAAGCATTTTCCCCTAGATGTCTGCGTTTCTCTTCGGCTTCCAGCAAAACTTTAAATGTTTCATGTAAATGCAGAATGTTTTGGTGATCTGATGAAGATCGCGGTAACCGCAACAATGCTTTATTTGCCAAAAACTCATCGACCACGGCTTTGAAATTAGCTGTAAAATGCCCGGTTACTATTGCTTTTCCAGCAGCGGCAGGCTCAAGAATGCTTTGGCCGCCGTGCGGTATCATGCTTCCGCCGACAAAAACGATCTCAGCAATCGGATAGATTGAACGAAGTTCGCCTATGCTGTCGAGTAAAATAATATCGGCGGTTTTGTCATTGGTAGAATATTTTTCAGAACGACGAACAAAAGAATATTGCGAACTTTCCACTAGTTGGGCGACGGCATCAAATCTCTCAGGATGGCGCGGTGCTATTAAGAGACGGACACGGAAATCATTCAAACCTTCGAACGCTTTCAAAAGCCATTCTTCTTCCGGCTCATGTGTACTTGCGGCGATCATGAAGGGCCGTTCGGATGAAATACCAAAACGCGTGCGAAACTCTTCGGTTAATTCGTTCTCTGACCTTTCAATACTGTGGTCAAATTTGAAATTGCCCGTTATGGACACCTTATTGGCATTGATGCCGAGCGACAATATCCGCTTCGCGTCCGTATCGCTTTGCATCAGTGCAAGATCGAGGCAATTTAGAACGCCACTTATAAAGCCTTTTAGATAGGAATAACGGTTAGCGGACCTTTCCGAAAGACGTCCGTTGACGATAGCGAGTTTTACACCATTTTTTTTGGACTCATTGAAAAAATTAAACCAGATCTCGGTTTCCACCAGTAAAACAATCTGCGGGTCAAAATGTTTCAGGGCTTTGCGGACGCTGAACTTCCAATCGAAAGGGAAGTAGAAAACCGCATCGGCCTTGTCCGCGAAAATTTTTTGTGCGAGTTCCTGGCCGGTTTTTGTGGTCGTTGAAACGATCAGGCGATGATCGGGAAAGTTTATGTTTAATTGGTCAACGAGCGGACGTGCGGCGTTCGTTTCGCCGACCGAAACACAGTGCAGCCAAATTATTTTACGTCCGTCATGAAGGAATGTTGGATAATTTCCTAGACGCTGTTTGAAGCCCTGTGCATATTTTTCGCGCCGCCAAAGGAAAAGCGGTGACATCAGGACAAAAGCGATACTTAAAAGAAGGCTGTATAGTAGAAACATTGTTCATAGAGTTTAGGTGGTGTGCAGTTAATCGCATATCGCGACTCTGCGAACTCATCAAAACTCTTTAACTATTTTACCCGTTCCATGTATTTTGATTCACTCGGATTGACCTTGATCTTTTCACCGACGACGATGAATGGCGGAACCTGCAAGGTCACGCCATTTTCCAGCGTTGCCGGTTTATTCGAATTCGAAGCCGTCGCTCCTTTTAATACCGGTTCGCAGGATTCCACAACAAGTTCCATTGAAGCAGGAAGTTGAACACCGATCGGCGTCCCGTCGTAAAATTCGACTTCGATAGTCAGCCCTGCCATCAGCCATTGGGCGGCATCACCAAGTTCGTTCTCTGTCAGAGCGACCTGTTCGTAATTTTCCTGATTCATGAAATGGTGATGCGAGCCGTCGGAATAAAGATACTCCATTTTCACCTGTTCAAGGGTAATACGATTCAAGGTGTCGTTCGAACGAAAACGATGCTCGAAAGAATTACCGGTCAATAAATTCCGCAGTCTGGTTTGGACCATTGCACGAAGGTTGCCTGGCGTATGGTGATGAAATTCCATCACCCGGACCGGCGTTCCATCGTGCAGGATCACCATTCCTTTTCTGATTTCGTTTGCTGAAAGTGCCATAAAACTTATAGATTAAACTCAGTATTTGAAAATGTCGATAACGCAAAATAGCTATATTATGGGTTGTAGAGGTGGTTGTCCAGTTGTCTTTCTTTTTGATGCTCTTACCGTTGATCAATCGAAACTACTACCTAATAAAGAAAAACCAAAAGAATCCGGGCTTATCAGTGATTTTGCCGAAGAATAGGTCACACTTAGGTTCAGCCTTTTTTGAAAGGAAGCGGCGGCGGCTCTTCGCCCTCTTTCGGAAAGTCTCTTTTTATGCTGGCGTAAATATTAATGATCTTGTCGATCCATTTTTTAGCATCTTCCTGATCTGGGTCAAGTTTTAAAGCCTTCCTAAAATCGCCGAGTGCCGCGGCATACTGGTGTGCTTCCGTTAGAGCAAAACCACGGTCGAAATAAGCCTGGGCTGCCGTCGTTTTAGCGGCACCGTTGGCAGGGTTAGATCTCAGCATTTTTTCGGCGGCAATAATAACTCCGTCAAATTTTGCGGTGTCGATCGGATTCCCGCTTTGTGTCCATTTTGTGTTGGGACCCGAATTTGGGGCAGGCACCGGACCGGATTGATTTTCGGTCGTGTGTGAAACCATCGACTCCAGCTTTTCAGACCTCTGCGGCCCTGATGTCGAATTCGATGTGTTTTGCACAGTTGTTGCGTTTCCAGTGCAGCCGATCAAAAGGGCAGCTAAGAAAATTATTCCAAATTTCATATCTTTCTTCCTACAACAAATTCAAGAACTAACAACTTCGCCTTCCGATAGCTTTTTAGCGTATCTTTGCATTAAAACGAGCTTTCTTAAAATAGAGTCAAGATGCCTGAAGTCATGTCAGCGGCCAAATCTTCAATATCAGAATTGTGTTCGCGCAGAATTTCCTCAATTTTATTTGTCGAACAATTGCCGCGCCGGAGCCACACAACTTTCGGTGGGAAACCACGCAACACGCTCAAATCGGCAAAATCTGCATCTCTAGTAACAACAATGAAACCGTTGCTTCGGGCGTGTTCCCAAACCAACGCATCCTCAGCTGTTCCTAAACCTAAGAAATCAAGATGGTCAGAATTCGGATATAAACTCGCGAGACGTCTGATCAGTTTGGGCGACAAGTTTTGGTCGAATAGCAACTTCACGCTCACGCCTGCACCGCCAACAAATTTTTCTCGCGATCAGCGGCAAACGCTAGACAAGCCATAATGTCGTCGTGTGTCAAATATGGAAAATCGTCCAAAATTTCCTGCGTCGTCATGCCCGAAGCTAAATATTCAAGCACGTCATAAACCGTCATCCTCATCCCGCGAATACAAGGTTTGCCGCCGCGTTTGCCGGGCTCAATTGTAATGATGTCGTGATAATTCATGGAATGATGATAAATGTTTGCTTGCCGACAGGCAACCTATTCGCAGACGGCAAGAAGCAAGTCAACGCTCAAGACGATGTTGGAAGAAATTATCATAAGTTGAGAGTGATCATAAACCCCAAAATCTACTATTTTTTATCGATATACGGCCTGGCCTGGACGACATAAACGCGGCCATTCATTATTCCCCATTCGATATCCTGTTCTTTTTTGCCGAAAACGCCACGGATGGTTATTGCGGTTTTTGCCAAAGTTCTCGCCTGCAGATTAGTTAAAACCCGTTTTTGAGCATTGGCGCATTTGTCGGCAGTTTCCTTCAGGTCGCCGTTTTCGTCGAATGCAAGTGAATTTGTCTGATCCGAGAGGGTCAAAACGACCACTGAATTCGATTTTGGATTGAACAGTATTTGTTCGGGAATTCCGCTATTATCGACAACTTTCGAATTATGTCCGCATACGGCGCTGATATAGACAGAGTTCAGATTTTGGTCGTCAAACGGATCTTTCGTTATCATTACCCCGCCTTTATTCATATCAATGCCGATCTGGACCAGGGCGGACATATAAACGTCCGTTTGGCTCACATAGTTTCTGACGCGGGCCTCATAACCGGCGAAATTCCACAGTGATGACCAGACGTATTTTACCGCTTCGATCAGCTTTTCTTCGTCGCGGACATTTGCCTTGCTTGAGTAAAGTCCAGCACCGCTGAAATTCGGCAGGTCCTCGGAATTCGACGAACTACGAATAAAAACGGGACGGCTGCCTAATTGCACTTTCCATTTTTTTATTATTTGCCGCCGCAGTTCGTCATCGAATTTCCCGGCCTGGATCGAAGTTCGAAATTCCTCCAGCTTTTGCCGACGATAACGGGGATTATGAACAAAATCATTGTTGTCCAATAATTCATCGAGTTTTTTGTCCAAACCGTTTTCTTTCATAAACGCTTTGTACCAAAAAAAAGGAACCGAAAAACCATCCGGGACGATTATATTCGGGACCTTTGCGTGAAGCATTTCTCCAAGATTTGCAGATTTTGAGCCAAAAGCAATGCTGTCCTTTTTGCGCATTTCCCGCAGTCCAGTAAGTTTAACTACGCCCAGATCGACCGGCGGAACCTGTTCGTCCGGTGATCTAAAAACAGATCTAACATCGTCTGTCGAAGCCCGTGTCAGATCGTAACTGGTAAGCGAAGCGTCAAGTTTATAAACAAAGGTGTTGTATTCCCTGAACAATTTATCGGCATCTTTGATATAAACATTCGGGATGTTCCAGCCTTTCGCCAGAATATTGATATGCGAAAGCGGGCTTGAGGCCTGTGCGACAATTACGCCGCGGACCGGCGGCAGGCTGATGGGCAATTCCTTTAATACCAATATCTCGTTGTCGCCTATCTCAACCGTGTCGTCAAGTTTGTCGATTATATGAATGCGTCCTACCGCAGTTCCGGTATTTAGTGCCAGATAGCTTTGGTTTTTGTTTATGTCGTTCTGCGTCACGCGGTCAATTGCCAAATTTTCCGAAACATCTTCCTGCCGCAGCGAATTCGGCTTATACGAGACCGGAGCAAAGAAATTGTTATTGATGACCTCGTTCGCCAGCTTGATATGTTCGGCGGTTGCGAGATCGCCTTCCCACAATTCCCATGTATATTTCTCGACCGGTTTTTGCCAGGCAATGGTCCCGACTATAAACCTTCTGTCTGCATCTACATAAATAGGCTTAAATACATCGGCGCCGCGCGGAACGAGATAGGTCGCGAGCATAAAATCCTTATGAAAACGAAATTTCTGTGAGTTTACGAAATAGATCTTATTTTTCGCCCGGCGGTCGATGACGAACATCGCATGCGGCAATGCATATGGCGTGCCCTGATGATATGTGCGGGCGATCGAATCAAAATCTGCCTCGGTATCAACTTTTAACAACGCATTTTTCTTTGAATCGGGCGTTTTTGCCATCGCACCTTTCGGTTCGCGGCTTGGCGATGGTTTGCGCGACATCTGTGCCGGAGCAGTGAGCGGCAAGCAGTAAGCCGTAAGCAGCAAAAAACCGATAAAGTAATGTGTAATGAGTGATCTGTAATGCGTAATTTTCATTTCCCGATATTCTTACTAAATAAATAGTTTACGAGCGTTGCTGACTTCTTCAAAATAATTTCAACTACGTTCCTGCTTTTCCCGGCCCTCCGCTTCACGGATCCGGTTTCGTTCCCTGACCTGCAAGCGGATAACCAAAAAGAAAGATAACGAACCTAAAACCGCCGAAAGAAAAGCCCAATCCGCGTTGCCGATCCACAAGAAAAAAGCGGCGACTCCCGCTAGAATCACCGCCAATATTTGAAAAATTCTTTCAATCATTACATCTAACTTATTATTAAGGTGCCTTGCGTGCAACTTCCTTAAAACTTTCGCCGCGAAAAAGCGCTTTTATAGCGTTATAGATGCGGCGAACTGCACGAACGACCTTCGGGAAGAACCAAAAAAAGAAAATTATGAAAATGATCAAAACGATGAGGATCAAGAACGGTGCAAAAACTGCAAGAAAAGTGCCGATGAAAGCGATAATATCTTCGACGATCGAAAGTATCCAATTCGATACCGGTTCGGGCGATAGATTTGCGCCCGCCCGTGCCGCGGCTTTTGTTGCATGAGAGGAAAATGCCAGTCCGCCGCCGATCAAGGTTGCGATCACCTCGACACCCGAATCCATGTGGCTGGTCGCGGCGTAAGCCATTGCCGCACCCGCCGGAACGCGGATAAATGTATGGACAACGTCCCAAACACTATCAACATACGGGATCTTATCGGCAAAGAATTCGATCAGATAAAGGCCGCCGGCAATACCGATGATCCACCAATTATCAAGTACATCGAGGCCGCCGGGGAGCTTCGTCGCCCCAAACTTCTGCAAAAGACCAAGAACCGAAACCGTCGCATAAAGATTTATGCCGGAAGTCCACGCCGTGCCGAGAGCTAAACTAAGTGTTGAAAGCCATTCCATCGCATTTTTCTCCTTACTATAAATAAAATTACAGTAAAAATTAGCGAGAGCCTAGATCATATATTCGTGATTCTGTATTATATATTTTCCAGTCAAACCAGTAATCCTTGAGAATGGTGATCTTTCTAAGCTCTTTTCCCAACAACTCGCCTCTGACCGCTTTGCCCGAAAAATCCCAACTGCTGCCGGTTTCAGCATCAATCATCTCCGAAAAATCCGATGTAACAAGGAATTCCAGCGTTCTCCCGTCTATCGATCTTTCAAATGCCCTGACGGACTTCCTGTCTTCACCAAGCAAAATTACGATGGCCTTTCCGCCGACCGAATCAATGATCGGGCTTTGTTTTTGCAGTGATGAAAACGGATATGCCTTTGCTTGATCGTTGATCTTGATTCCGATGATCAATGTTCGAGGTTCAAGAGATTTATCTTGACTGCCTGCGACCCTTACCGGCATTTTACCGACTTGGTCTTCCCAATCCGCCGATACATATTTCTGCTTTTCAAGGATTGTTTTTTCAGGCCGCAGCACACGGCCGTCTGGATTTTCACGTTTCCAAATTCCAAAAGTCAGCTCATCCATTGGCACATCCCGGAGTTTTTGTCCTTTGAATGTACCTTGGATCGCTTCGCCCGAAACCTGCTGCCACCATGAACCGGTTTCTTCATCGCTCATGATGAAATTTTGGTTATTGATCCCCGCCAGCCTGAAATTTAATTTTTGTCCGTTCACGACGGATTCCCACACCATACCGGTGTGACAGAGCGTTCAGTAGGTCGCCGTTATCGGCGTTCCTCCGACAACATCATGTACCAGATGATGATAGGCCAATTGACGAACCGGATATGCGACCGCTTCGCTGTTGATCTTGACGGCCATCACCACATCGTCATCGGCGACGAAATCCGTCTCTGAAACCTTTGCGTAAGCCGGATTCGCCAGCGGATTGAACATCCACTCGAAATGATTTTGGCGGGCAAACCATGTAAAAATCAAAACGACGAAAAGCGGAAATAATAGAAATGCTTTAGAGAACCAACGTTTTGCATTTGTCCAGATATAGAAGGCTAAACCTAAGGAAACAATAGTTGCGAGAATAGTCAGAAGCGGCGACCAACTCTTTAATAGAAACGATATTTCAACGGCCATTCCCGTCTGAGCAGCGAATGGCTGTATCAGCCAGACAGGAGTGAAAACCATCGCCACCGTTGCGACAACAACAATCAGTAAAACAAACCACGCTGTTTTGTAACCTATATTATTCATTTGCATTCTCGTCAAAAATGTCAGGGAATGGTTCTTTATCTTTTGTCAGGAAGAAAGATACAAATATGCACCCAATCGCGGCATAAAATGAGACTTCGTCAATCTGAACTAACCATGATGGGTAACAAATAGGTGACTCTTGTCCATGAATGAATACGTCTGTGTAGCAATTACCACGATTGTTTGGAATTAGAAAGCTCACAAGAAAAAATACGAAGCCGATTGTAAGTAAAAGTTTCGGAAAAAGATTCATATACTGCCAATAGAAACCCTACTTATTCTCAAATATACGAACTTGTTCTTTTGATTTTGTAGCCAAAATAATAGACACCACGATACAACCCATCGAGACATAGAACGATACATCATCAAGCTGAAACACCCAATCTGGCGGACAGATCAAATTTTCCCCGCCGATGCCCAAATCGCTATGGCAACGCGCGTAGTTATCGGGAACAAGTAGACCTAGACAGAAAAGTAACAGGCCAATTATAAGTAAAATTTTTGGAAGAAGTGCCATGTTAGCTCGATAGCGTCAAATAATTAACCTTCCTCGGCCTCGTCAGTTCCGTCTGTTTCTTTTTTAACCCCAAATTTTTCCAATCGGTATTGAAGTGTTCTAAACGTCAGCCCAAGCAGTTTTGCCGATTTTGTGATGTTGTTTTCGGTTCTATCCATAGCCTGCATTATCAGGCTGCGTTCGACATCTTCGAAATTTACGCCGTCCGGCGGCAATTTGAAAAGATCGCCCGAACTTGCGGGACTTGATCCCTGCGTCATTTCCGGCGGCAGATCGTCCATTGTGACGGTGTCGTTTTCGCACAGTAGAATCGACCTTTCCAAAGCCGATTCAAGCTGGCGGACGTTCCCCGGATAGCTGTAATCGGTCAAAAGCCGTTTGGCATCAGGCGCGATCGTGATCTTGCGTTCGGTCCCGCGAGTATGTTTTTTGACGAAATATTCGATCAAAACGGGAATGTCCGTCCGGCGTTCGCGAAGCGGCGGTATCTCGATCGACAGCACGTTCAGACGATAATAGAGGTCCTCGCGAAACCGCTTTTCTTCGACCATTTTGAGCAGGTCGCGGTTTGTCGCAGCCAAAACCCGGACATCGACGTCGATCTCCTTGATACCGCCGACGCGTCTGATCTGTTTTTCCTGCAATGCCCGCAGTAGTTTGGCTTGTAAAGCGATATCGAGTTCGCCGATCTCGTCCAAAAACAAAGTTCCGTTGTCGGCTATCTCAAACAATCCCTTCTTCTCCGCGACCGCACCGGTAAAAGAACCTTTTTCATGCCCGAAAAGCTCAGATTCCAAAAGGTTTTCGTTGATCGCCGCGCAGTTGACCGCCTGAAAGGTCTCGTTTGTCCGCAGACTGTTCTTGTGCATCGAACGGGCGATGAGCTCTTTGCCGGTACCGCTTTCACCACGTATAAGCACCGTCGAATTGGATTTTGCGATCTTTAGGATCAACTTTTTAACCTTATCCATTTCCGGCGAAACGGAAACTATTTCGGAATCAAGTGTCGATAGTTTCTTGAGCGCACGCGAAACTGTTTCGAGCAGCTTCTCTTTATCATATGGCTTTTGCAGATAATCGAACGCTCCCAAACGTAATGCATCGACCGCTGAATCGACCGAGCCATGTGCCGTTAAAAGTATGACGATAATGGATTTATCGAAATTTGTGAGCTCTTTTAATAGATCAAGACCGCTCATTCCGGTCATCTTCAGATCGGTAAGCACAAGATCGAATCGGCGATCAGCGACGAATTTCATCGCTGCCTCGCCCGAACTCGCGGTCGTCACGTCGTAGCCCTCGCCCGACAGGATCATTTCCAGAATTTCACGCTGACTTTTTTCATCGTCAACGACTAAGATCGATTTTCTAGCCATAATTTCATTTTGACACAAAACGGATTTGCCACGAATTACACAAATGTCACGAATGAGAAATTTTAATTTGTGATATTTGTGCAATTCGTGGCTAACTTTCCGATTTGGGAAGTTTAACTATAAATTTTGTCCCTTCACCCATAATAGATGTAACTTCGATACTACCATTATGTATCTCAACGATCTTATGGACGATCGCGAGCCCGAGCCCGGTGCCTGTTTCCTTGGTCGAAAAATAAGGTTCGAATATCTTTGCCAAATTCTCGTCCGGGATGCCGTTGCCTGTATCGGAAATTTCGATCATTACAAATTTTTCAGGCTCATCCGGTAATATTTTCACATTTAATTTACCGCCGTCCGTTCCCATCGCCTGGACAGCGTTTATAAAAAGGTTATTGAAGACCGAACGGAGAAATTCGGGGTCGCCCATTATCTTTGGGACATTTTCGTGTTCGATAATACTGATCTTTATATTGTTCTCAGCCGCCTGAGCTTCGACGATCCGCATCGAATCTTCGATCACCTGCCGCGCATCGATCGGCGACAGATCAACATTTGCCGGACGCGAGTAATTCAAAAAATCTGATATTTGCTGATTGATACGCGCTACTTCTGTTTTCAGTTGCAGGGTCAATTTTTCAAATGTCTCACGTTTTTCCACATCTGCCGGAGCGAATTTTGTTCGTAGATGGTCAAGCGTTAAATTTATATAATTGAGCGGATTGCGTATTTCGTGTGCAATGGCCGAGCCGAGCCGCCCGATGACCGCGCTCTTTTCGGCCTGTTGGAGCTGCGTTTCCAATTCGCGCGTCTTTTCGAGCTGTGCCGTCATCTCATTAAATCTTTGAGATAGCTGGCCCATTTCATCCTGTCGCAGACCGTCCGGTACGCGGACCGATAAATTTCCCTCGGCCACCTCACGCGCCGCGTTCGAGAGGTTTGCGATCGGCCTGGTGAACCTCCAGACCAGCAAAAAGGTGATAAGCGTGGAAACGGATAGAACGAGAAGTGTTGCGATAAGTGGCAGTGCCGCCCGCTGGGCTGCTTCGCTTTTGTCGTTTTTTAGGAGGACCATGATGTACCATCGCCCTCTGCTGGTTTCGATCGGCACGGCATGGGCCTCGTCATCTTCGTTCTTATTGTCGGATGTTTTGCCGTTTGGAAAATTTACCAGGTCCGCCCCGAGCCGCGAGCCTTCCATTAGCGGAGGCAAATCTTTCAATTCCGCCAGTTTTCGATAAACTGCTTCACCATGCTCGCCTTCTGTCGGTTGGTAATCGACATTCAGGCTGTCAACCACCTGCCAGTTGTTGTCGATAATAATTATGTCTTTGATACGTTCCTTCGAGGAGACGTCAAGAAAGCTCTGTTCAGTTTGTTTTATTAGGTCCTCTACGCGGTCTTCGTTCGAGGTCAAGCTGTTAGAGCCGACCGCTATCCCAGCCACCAGGGCCTGACTTTGCAATTGCCGAAGTTCCTCGTTTTCGCGTTGTGTGAGCAGATTCAGGTAATATTGGACGCCGAGCGTAGCGACCAGCATAAACGTGAGAATCAGCAAAAGTCTGCCCCGGAATGTATTGAAAAAATTCATAAAAGAGTTTTCTTAAACAAACGCTTAAATATTACTTGCATCATTTCCGCTTTGAATGTTATAGTCTGATTTAGCTTTTACGCAAAGCCCTGAAAGATCAAGAATTCTATCTGTTACGATCTTTCCGCCACCCATAAATTCAATCAGAAATTAGATTTAGCCGAGGTAAAACATGAAGTTAATGTGTCCCGAAAAGCGTTTGGCGAAGCTCCTATTTTCGTTTCTTCTGATAAGCTTTTTATTTTCGGCCGGTCTTACGGCCCAAACCAGGAAGGCGGCAGCAAACAAAAAAGCCACCGTTAAGAAGACGCAAACCCAGGCAAAAGATGCCAGGAAAGATTCGCGTAAGGATCCGAGAAAGTCAAAAACCACTGCTAAAGACACAAAAAAAGAACTCCGGAACAACAAAACTTCTGCGAAGGCCAAGGATGCGAAAAAAAATCCTCGCGAAGAGAAGCTGACAGCAAAAGAAAAGGCTAAACAGGCTAAACAGAAAGATAAGTTAACCGCAAAAGAGAAAGATGACCCGAAAGGCCGTAAACAAAAGGCCGATCCAAAGAAAATTGCGGCCGAGCGAAAAGCTGAGGCTGCACGCAAACGAATTGAGGAAGAAAGACGGCAGGCAGCTTTGGCCGAACAGCACCGCCGTGAACAAGCTGCACGTGAAGCACGGGCACGAAAGCTCGCATTTGAACGCGGCCTTAGGAACGAAACAGCAAGCAATGTCCTGAACGATCAAACTGACGGCGAAGACCTCACGGTCAGGCGTGCGGCGGTTGACGCTCTTGGCTCGCGGGCCGGGACGATCGTCGTTATGGAAGCCAAAACAGGCAAGATAGTGACGATAGTAAATCAGGATTGGGCGATCCGCGACGGCTTTAAACCGTGTTCGACGATAAAACTCGTGACGGCGGTCGGCGGACTCAACGAAAATGTCATCAATGAAGAAGGCGGCATCGGAAATTCGACCTCGGGGATGAAATTGAACGATGCTATCGCATTCTCGAACAACGCTTATTTTCAGCATGTGGGAGCAAATCTGGGCAGTTCGAAAATGATCGAATATGCCAAAACCCTTGGTTTGGGCGAGCCAACGGGGATCAATGCCCCGGGCGAAACGGCAGGCAGATTGCCGTACGGAAATAACAACGCACGCATCTATTCGCACGGTGACGATTTTGAGGTTTCGCCATTGCAGCTTGCAGTTATGGTTTCCGCGATATCGAACGGCGGCAACAAGGTCGTTCCGCAAATTCCCCGCCCAAAGGTTGAACGGGCCAATTTCCGGCCGCAACTTACGGAACATGTGAATCTGCCGCAAACACAGGTTGAAAGAGTATTGCCCGGAATGGTCGGCACGGCTGAATACGGCACAGCTCGTCGCGGCGTCGATGCATCAATGGGCGTGGCCGGCAAAACCGGTTCGTGTATCACCAAAGGTTCGTGGATAGGTCTTTTTGCTTCGGTTGCGCCGGTCGAAGACCCAAAATATTCGGTTGTCGTCATTACCCGCGGCGAGGGCGAACGCGGAAAGTATGCGGCGGCAATTGCAGGCAAGATATATCAGGCACTGCGTCCGCGTATATCTCGAAATGTCGATATGGCACTGGCGCGAAGGCTGATGAAACCGCTTCCGGCCATAGATGTTAATACGGCAGCAAATGTGGATGAGGAAGATGCCGACGAAGCTGTATCCTCCAGCGAAATGGAAGTTCCTGTCGTTATCGGGAACCATAATGTTCAGGTTCCGGTCCAACCGAAAAAGATAGTGCAGAAAACAGTGCAGTCAAAGCCGACCTTTCCGCAAGTTATTATTACTTTTGATAAGAGCGGAAACGAGAAACAAAGGCCGCGTGTCGTCAAGAACAAATAGGCGAAACCAGGCATTAAAGTATCATTCAGATAAAAACACCGGAACAATTTCCGCTTACGGGATATTTCGGTGTTTTTTATTTTTAAGCCGAACGTTTTTAGCTTGACACAACCGCAAAACTTACGTGATTATTTATTTTTCAGAATATTTAAATGGCGGAATTCTTATGACGGATTTGAATAAATAATAGTCCGAATATTTTGCAACTTTTTTTTTGAGCGTATCATCTGAACTCACGCGAAACCACTATGTCGGGTTTCGTGTTTTAGTGGTTGAGAAATGTGGTATTTACAATTCAGGCGGAGGTAGATTTAATGAAAACGATTTTTAGATTTTTGAGTTTAGGTCTTTTATTGACCGGGTTTATGGCGGCAGGCACAACCGCCGGATTTGCCCAGGATGCATGTGCCGATGCGGACGGCCAGGCGGCGGTCTATACAAAATTCACTGATCTTTATCCGAAGAGATCGATTCCCGATCGAAAGGCTGCGATTGAGGCGGGGAAACAGTTTCTGGAAAAATATGGAAGCTGCGAAAGCGTAGCAGAACAGGCGAAATATATAAAAGAAAATATTCCAGCAATGGAAAAAAGACTTAAAGATGCGGAAATTGCTGCGGAGCGGTCTGCTATCCTAAGTCGATTCGATGCTGCAATTCCTGCAAAGAATTGGGATGAAGCTTATGCCGCTGGAAATGAATTTATCAGCAAATTTCCGAACGACGATGCGCAAATAAACATCATTATTCCTTTGGGCTTAGCTGGCCTTATCGAATCTTACAATAAGAATTACAAATATAATGATGATTCCCTCAAATACGCTAAACTTGTTATCAGTAAGCTTAATGGCGGGGCAAAGTGTGTCAAGAATAAAGATGGAAAGATCGTACCAGTATGCGGTGCTTTTCAATTTGAAGGAACTAAAGAAGACGTCCTTAGCGATATGAACTATGCTATCGCCTTCATCACATACAATGTTAAAAAGGACCAAAAAGGAGCTTTACCTTACTACTACGAAGTTGCTAAAAATGCAGGCAGAAATCAGAAAGAACCTCGTGTTTATGGATCGATCGGTTCATATTACATTGAGCAAAGAAAACCCATTGGTGATGAGATCTCAAAGCTTATTGCACTGCAAACAAACAATAAGTCGGATACGGACGAAGTAAAATTGGCAAGGGAAGCTGAGATCAAAACCAA
The DNA here is from genome assembly GCA_043740295.1 of Pyrinomonadaceae bacterium. GTDB lineage: Bacteria > Acidobacteriota > Blastocatellia > Pyrinomonadales > Pyrinomonadaceae > OLB17. The sequence continues at coordinate 50,087 of JAYUCO010000045.1, forward strand.
AATCGCTTTGTTTAATGGTTATTCAGAACGAGCGTTGGATGCATTTGGCCGGGCTTATACTGTTGCATCAGAAAATCCTGCAAATAAGGCTTACAAGGACGATCTTTATAAAATCGTCCAGGGCCTATATGAGCAGAGGTTTGACAAGAAAGACGGGCTGGATACTTTTATTTCTTCAGCAGTAGCTAAACCGCTGCCGAATCCGACGTCTGAGGTTACACCTGTTTCCGATCCTGAGCCGGAAAAAACGACAACTTCGACAACTGACCCAGTTGTGGCAAAGCCTGTGGTTGTCCCCACTAAGCCAGTTTCGGCCACTATCGCCGACACGACAGTGATCCCAAAACCTGTAGTGAAAGTACCTTCTGAAACAGTCACCGCGAAAGTTAAAGTCCCGGTTAAAAAGCCGGTGGTGAGAAAGAAGAGAATTTGATAATTTTTCCTTATTCTCAAATCTAAAAATCGTCCGGACGTTCAATTGTTGAACGTCCGGCTTTCTTTTTCCCGTCAATCCTCATAAAATTATTTCTAAAGCAGATGAACCTTTCGAAACTTGAAAATTTACTTGGTTACAAGTTTCGGCTTTCAGCACTGCTTGAACGTGCGGTGACACATAGTTCCTGGGCCCACGAGAATCTTCCCGGTGCATCCGAAGAAAAATTGCGCGAAAGCGAGAATGAATCGCTCGAATTTGTCGGTGATTCCGTTCTGGGGCTGTCGATAGCCGAGCAGCTTTATACCTCGCATCCAACGCTTAGCGAAGGCGACCTGACATTGATGAAACACCACCTTGTCAGCATGTCCACGCTGGCAAAGCTGGCACAGGACCTGAATCTCGGTGATTTTGTCCGCGTTGGCCGCGGCGAAGAAAAAACCGGCGGCAGAAAAAAGCAGGCGATCCTGGCCGATACACTCGAAGCAGTGATAGCTGCTGTTTTTTTTGACGGCGGTTACGATGAAGCGAAAGCTTTTATTTATAGGATCTTCGCAAATGAATTAGACAGTGTGACGCCAAAGGGTTCGCTTGATTACAAAACGCTCTTGCAGGAAACGCTTCAGGCACAAAAATTATCGGCCCCCGTTTATTCACTAATAAAGGCTGACGGTTTGCCGCATGCCAGGACTTTTTTTGTTGAGGCGCTATGGGATACAGGTAAATCCGAAGGAACCGGAAGGTCCATAAAAGCAGCGGAAATGATGGCCGCAAGCGAGGCGCTGAAAATGCTGCAAAACGAAAAAACCGACGAAACGAAATGATCGATGCTAACGTATGCTAATCTAACAATTTATGAGTAAAGACGAGACAGATATAAATGAAATTGCCGAAGCAGAAAAAAAACCGGCCGGGCCGCCGAAATCTATCTTCCGCGAATATTTCGAATCATTTACGGTGACCCTTGTCATGGCGATTTTCGGAATGACCTTTATTTTGCAGGCCGTGACAGTTCCGACCGGCTCAATGCAAAATACGATACTGATCGGCGACTACTTGCTCGTAAATAAGTTTATCTTTTCGCCCGGCGGCAATCCGCTCCCTTTTTTGCCGATGCGCGAAATTGAGCGTGGAGACATAATCGTATTCAAATATCCAGGCAATAAGCTTCATCCGGAGAGTGATAGAGCTCATGGTGCCTCCGCCACGCCTTATCAGGTAAATTATGTAAAGCGTGTTATCGGCCTGCCGGGTGAAACGGTCGAATTTAAAAACGACCAGGTATTTATCAATGGAGAACTTTTGCCGGAACATAGGGTCGTCGGTGAAGCGGATGATAATATTTCCGCTCTTGATACAAGGGAAGTCGAAGAACAAAAGCCTGAAGAAAAATATAGTGTTTATTACGACGAACGGACATTGAAAGCCGCGCAGGCGGGTCGCCTTCCCAAGCAGCCCGGATACGAATTCGGAGTCGAAGGCAAAAGAATGCAGGTTCCTGAGAATAGCTTTTTCGTAATGGGCGACAGCCGCGACAATAGCGAAGACAGCCGTTTTTGGGGATTTGTGCCGCGTGACCTGATAATTGGACGGGCGATGTTCGTTTATTGGTCATGCGACCGCGGTGCCTCGAATGGTGATATTTTCGGCTGCATCACGAATCCACGATTGAGCCGCATCGGTAAATTTGTGAAATAAGCGCCAGAATTATACGATTCTGACAACCGGCGGTCTTTGGCCGCCATTTTTGTATATGAAATTTACCTTTAATGATGCGGTCAAATATGCCCTTGAAAACCACAAACCGCTCGTCGCGCTTGAATCGACGGTCATTGCTCACGGGCTGCCTTATCCGCAAAATATAGAAACAGCTTTGAAACTCGAGCAGATCATACGGGAAAACGGCGCGGTTCCGGCAACCATCGCTGTTTTTGACGGCGAAATTTGCATCGGCTTGAATGAACAGCAGATCGAAAAGCTTGCTACCGATAAAAACGTCAGAAAAATTTCACGCCGCGACCTTTCAATTGCGGTTGCCAATAGATTGACTTGCGCGACGACTGTTGCGAGCACATCTTTTTTTGCGCATGCAGCCGGCATTAAAGTTTTTGCCACAGGCGGGATCGGCGGTGTCCATCGCGGTTACGAGCATGATATTTCAGCCGATCTGCCTGAGCTTGCCCAAACGCCAATTATCGTTGTTTGTTCGGGTGCGAAGATCGTGCTTGATCTGCCGGCGACCCGCGAATGGCTTGAGACTCATGGTGTAACGGTTCTTGGCTGGCAATGCGATGAAATGCCGGCATTTTACTCGCAAACCAGCGGCTTGGATGTCGATCAAAGAATTGATATGGCAGAAGAGATCGTAAAAATCGCCGTTGCCCGCGATGATCTGGATTTGAAAAACGCGATCCTTGTAACAGTTCCGGTTCCCGCTGAATTTGAGATCGATAGATCGGAGCTTGAGAATATTCTTGCCGGGGCTTTGAGATCGGCTGACGAGAAAAATATACACGGCAAAGAGATCACACCTTTTTTACTCGCTCAAATGTCGAACCAAAGCGGTGGAAAAACTCTGGCGGCAAATATTGCCCTGCTCGAAAATAATGCTCGAATCGCGGCTGAAATTTCCCGGAGTATTTATTGATCTACAGATCTATTTGGCGTCTGTCCCATTTTTACCTTTAGAGAATCAAGCCTTTTTTGTGCTTCGACGGCTTCCGGTCCGGTTGGATATTTTTTAACTATCTCTCTCCAGCTTGACCCATCATAATGAAAGGCTTTCGCTTCCGGATTAAATAAAAACACGACGCCCAACTTTCGATACCGGTCAATGCTGACAAAATTGAGATAATAGCTATGCAGCGGTGCCGCGGTAGCTGCCATTTCACGCCGTTTAAGCCTTGAATTCGCATCTTTTGACAGCTTGACGGCAGCATCCTCCAAAAGGTCGCCAAACAAAAGCAATATTGCGGGACGAAATTGCGATTCGGGATAGAGCTTAAAAAATTCGTCCGCAAGTTCGATCTGGTCAAAGCCGTCCGTGGCCTGTACCAGCCTCGCCAATCTTTCTTCGTCACCGCTGCGGAATTTCCCAAAAACCGCGTCCGCCTGCACCCAGCCGCTGTTATTTGGCGGAGCTGAAACACGGTAGAATTTGACGCCGTCCGCTTCCGCCGAACCGAGGATCAGCAGCTTACGGCCGCGCCGCATCCGCTGGACGGAATCGGCGAAAAGGCTTGGTTTCATTCGCAAAATGGAAAGTGTTTCATCGATCACGATCGCTATGCTGCCGATCTCTTTTGATCTTTGCACTGCCGGAGGTTTTGTTTTTGTGATAGAAAGCGGGCGGCGTTTTTGAGCCTCAATGCTGGAGAAAAAGACACAAAGGCAGAATAAAACAGCTAATAGTCGTGAGGTTTTCATAGCTTTAATTCAAAATTATCTTAATTTTATAGTAGATTTGGCAATCCTGTCCTGCATTCCCGCATGGTGAAAATGGCAGATCGCTATTGCCAATGCATCTGCCGCGTCGTGCGGCGTTGGCATCGTTTTTAATTTCAGCAAGATCCGGACCATTTCGCCGACTTGATGCTTTTCAGCGTTTCCGTAACCGACGACCGTCTGCTTGATCAAACGCGGAGCATATTCGGCGATCTTCAATCCTTTTTGTTCCGCCAGGAGTAAGATGACGCCGCGAACTTGTCCCAGTTTCATTGCGACATTCACGTTTACCGAATAAAAAGCTTCTTCGATCGAGAGTACATCGGGCTGGAATTTTTCGATGATCTCCGCAACACCGTCATATGCTTTCAAAAGCCGTTTTGAAAAAGCTTCACGAGGCTTGGACCTTACTGTTCCGAAATCGCCGAGCGAGTATTTCAACCCGCTTCCCTCGACCAAGCCCCAGCCGAGCGTTTCACTGCCCGGATCGATACCTAAAACACGCATTTGAAAATCTTACTATGAATCGCTGAAAAGATAACCGATGTTACGGATTAAAATCAAGCCGTCGCGTCAGAGGCAGAAACACGACCGGTAAGGCATGTGTCCACTTGGGTTTTCGCCTTAGCTGTGTAATTTGTAAAAAGGGTAAATAAACATTATCATTTTACTTTATACAAAGATCGAAACAGCACAAAATGAATCCCCAAATTGTGGAGACGCCGCCACTAGAATCAGTCAAACTTTTGCTCTCCGAGATAATAGATTACGCCGGATTGTTTCCGCCATCGCAGATCTCAATGCCGGAAGCGGTCATAAATTACGCTACATATAAAAACAGCAATTATGGCTGGATGCTTGGGAGATTTGTTGTTCCAGCGGCACGGCTGGACGAATTTTATGAGAGCTCGCGTGATTTTATCTCGCGTGATGCAAAAAAGGCATGGCGTCTCAGCGTTTTGGCGGGCGAAGATATAAATGCTTCGATCAGAACCGTAAAGGAATTTAACGCAAAAAACGGCCCGGGCGTTGTCTGCGATGCGTTGGAGGTAAAGGCCAACACCGTGTCCAAGATTGAGAATACCGTAAATGCCCTGCCCGGTGGGATCACCGCCTATTTCGAAATTGCGACGGATAATAACCTGGCGGAGCTGGTGTCGACTTTGGCGATCAAGGGGCAGCGGGCCAAGATCCGTACCGGCGGTACAACAAATGAAGATTTTCCGTCATCACGGACAATTATTCGTTTTGTGCGGACATGCATGGCCGCTAATGTGCCGTTCAAAGCGACCGCCGGGCTGCATCATCCGATCCGTTGTTTTAAGCCTCTGACTTACGCCGAGGACGCTCCGCAAGGCACAATGCACGGATTTCTGAACACGCTTTTAATGACTGGTTTTGCCCGCGAAAGTTATCGCATCAGCCTTTTGGAGGATCTGATGGAGGAAGAGTTTGAAGAGGTGTTCCTGTTCCGTGAAAACGGCGTTGGCTGGCGAAACGAACACTTTTTGACCATCAAGCTGCTTGAGCTTTTGCGAAAACGCGGGATGATCTCCTTCGGCTCATGCTCGTTCGACGAACCGGTGTCCGATCTACAAAAGTTGGGGATACTTTGAGAACGGAAGCGGAAACACGATCGGTAGGGAGTGTGTTTTTCTTATGACATTAGACTCTGAATGGGACGATAACGACTTTCCTCTTGCATTGGACCTCATTATAGGCGGAAACACGACCGGTAGGGAGTGTGTTCCTTAACTCTATGACCAAATCCGAATGGGACGATAACGAATTTCCGCTGGCGTATCTAATCACAATTCGAACCTTCGGAACCTGGCTTCACGGCGATGAGCGTGGATCGATGGATAGGCACGGAAAGAATATTTACGGAACCGAACGCATCGCCCCAAACACAGAATTCAAGTCGCGAATGCGCGAGAATTTAGATGACCGGAGTTTCTTCTCAATGGAAAACAGCGAGCGACCGTGGAGAAGGCTATCAGATGCGTATGTGAATTTCGGGGGTTATATATTGATAGCGATAAACGTCCGAACAAATCACGTCCATATTGTCGTGTCAGCAGCCATTAAACCGGAATTAATAATCAATGCATTTAAATCGAATGCGACAAGAGAGTTAAGGACGGAAGGTCTGGTCAAAAATGAAACGAAAGTTTGGTCGCGTGGCGGAAGCAGACGCTATCTATGGAAGCCGCACCATGTTGAAGCAGCAGTAAACTATGTAGTGAACGGGCAAGGAGATGATCTGCCGAATTTCTAAGGCAGAAACCCAAGCGGTGGCGCGGGTGTTTTTACTTCTCGAAGGCGGAAACCCAAGCTGTAGCAAGGGTGTTTCTAAGGCAGAAACCCAAGCGGTAGCGAGGGTGTTCCGAGCTAAACCGAAAGAACACACTCCCTACCGGTCGTGTTTCCGACTTTGGTGAGGTAGAATTGAGTAATATCAAAGACCGAAGAACACACTTCCTACCGGTCGTGTTTCCGCCTTTATGACATACGAAATCAACGAAACCCACGACCCGAACCTCAAAAGCTGGGTCGAATCCGCCAATGATCCGAATACGGATTTTCCGATACAGAATTTGCCGTTTTGTCAGTTCGAGGGATTCGACACGGGCGAGCTTTTCAATGCGGGGGTGGCAATCGGTGATCAGATTCTAAGCATAAACGCTTTACGGAATCGGAATCTTTTCAACGGAACGTCAGCCGAAGAACAGGTTGAGAATTCGTTCGATACAAACGATCTCGAAGACCTTCTTTACTATGGCTCCGACCTTATTAGGCGGCGGCTTATTGAAATTCTTCGCGAGGATGCCGATGCGGAGACGAAAGACTTAGTTCGCGAATGCCTTGTCCCGATATCCTCGATTCACTCTTTCGAAATGCCGGTCGACAAAATCGGCGACTATACCGATTTCTACTGCTCGATCTATCATGCGACGAATGTGGGGTCGATGTTCCGCCCGGACAATCCTTTGCTGCCGAATTATAAATATGTGCCGATCGGGTATCACGGGCGGGCTTCGTCGATCGTGGTATCGGGGACGGACATCAAGCGGCCTAAGGGGCAGAATCGGACGGACCAGGAAGCTCCGCCGGTGTTTATTCCGTGCAAGAGTCTCGATTACGAGATGGAGGTCGGGTTTTTTGTCGGACAGGGCAATGAGCTCGGCACGTCGATCCCAATTAGCGAAGCTGAAAAACATATCTTCGGGCTGTGCCTCGTCAACGACTGGTCCGCACGCGACATTCAGGCTTGGGAGTATCAGCCGCTCGGGCCGTTTCTGGCGAAAAATTTCGCAACCACGATCTCGCCGTTCGTGGTGACGATGGAAGCTCTCGCGCCTTTTCGAACACAGGCCTTTGAACGTGACAAGGATGATCCGCAGCCGCTCGATTATTTGAACGACCCGCAAAATCAGAAGTTCGGCGGCATCGACATCAATCTCGAAGTTTTTATCCAGACGCAGAAAATGCGTGATGAAAATATCGAGCCTCATCTCCTGAGCAAGTCCAACATGAAAGACCTGTATTGGACGATCGGCCAGATGCTGACGCACCACGCGTCCAATGGCTGTAACCTGCAAACCGGCGACCTCATCGCCACCGGCACCATTTCCGGCAAGGAAAAATCCGAACGCGGTTCAATGCTAGAACTAAGCTGGCGCGGGACCGAACCTATCGACCTGCCAAATGGCGAACAGAGACGCTTCCTCGAAGACGGCGACGAGATCATAATGAAAGGCTATTGCGAACGCGAAGGTTTCCGCCGCATCGGCTTCGGCGAATGCCGCGGGCGAATACTTCCAGCAGATTAGGAAAATCAGCCACAAATTACACAAATAGCACATATAATTTTCTCTCAAATTGGTGTCATCCGTGTAATTCGTGGCAAACTTGTCTTTGTGGCAGAATAGAAGTAATGGATGTAGTTCTCGATAAATTTCACGAAGAGTGCGGTGTTTTCGGCATCTTTGGGCATACCGAAGCTTCGACTATTACGCAGCTTGGGCTGTTTGCTTTGCAGCATCGCGGCCAGGAAGCGTGCGGCATTGTCTCGAGCGACGGGGCCGATCTGCACCAATTCCGTTCGCAGGGACTGGTGGCGGATGTTCTTTCCGAGGACGTTTTGCGAACGCTGACCGGTTCCAGCGCCATTGGGCACACGCGTTATTCGACGGCCGGAAAGAATACGATCAAGGAGGTGCAGCCGTTTTCGGTGACGTGCCAGCATGGGGACATTGCCGTTTGTCATAATGGAAACCTGCCGTTCGCCGCCGACAAACGCATTGAACTTGAACAGGCCGGAGCGATCTTTTCCTCGACATCCGATACCGAAACATTGCTGCACGGCATCGCCCGCACACCTGCCAAAGACATTTACGAAGCAATTCAAAAGGTCCTCACAGAAACCGAAGGTGCATTCTCATTGCTGTTCCTGACGCCTGGATCGTTGGTTGCCGTCCGCGATCCGCGCGGTTTTCGTCCGCTGGTTTTGGGCAAACTGCGTGGTGCGTGGTGCGTCGCTTCGGAAACCTGTGCGTTCGATCTGATCGATGCCGAATACATCCGCGAGATCGAACCGGGCGAGATGCTCATCATCGACAAGCACGGCCTGCATTCGTCAAAGCCTTTTAACGAGAAGCCGAAATCGGTCTGCACGTTCGAGCACGTCTATTTTTCGCGGCCCGATTCGACCATCTATGGCAGATCGGTCAACGAATCGCGGCATAAAATGGGCAAACAGCTTGCCATCGAACAGCCTTG
>JAYUCO010000046.1:0-23462 GCA_043740295.1 Pyrinomonadaceae bacterium
TAAAGCAGTTCGTTATATTGTGAAAGATTCGCGTGATTGGAAACAAATTTCGCCAATCTGTCAGTCGGCAGCAATACATCGATAAAATAAGCGACGTCATAATCGTAATGCAAAGCCAAATACTGCTCCAGGGCGGTCTCAAGATCGCCTTGATCTTCGGCGGTCAGCGCCAATAAGCGACGGGCACCTTCCGTCAGCTTCATGTCGGGAAATTCGGCAATTAGTTGATTGAACGTTGCACGAGCGGCCCTAAGATCTTTGCCTTGATGCTCGCCGCTGCCCTTTATCCATAAAGCCTGTGCCCGCAATTCGCCTGACAGTCCCATCAAAAGCGCCTTGGAAGCAAGTTTTTTAGCCTCGGAAAAATTTTGCAGTTCCATCTGGCTTTCCGCAAAACGCAGCACAAAACCACCGCTAATCCGCGCCTGCGGATAACGTTTCATCATTGCTGTGGCAAACCGGACAATACGACTGAGTTCGTGTTTACCTGCCTTGTGGGCATCGGCCACGCGCTGTTTTTCCGACAATCTCCGCTGCCACTCTTCGTTGCTGCCATCGTAGTACGAAAAGTAACTTTCTTGATAAGTCAGGTCGATTGAATAATCATAAATGCGGTGGTAAGCATAAGCCATTGCAGTATTTACGTCACCAGCAATCAATTTTTCTAAGCGATCGAGTGTTTCGTCATCGTACTCATAGCCGATTATGTGCAATGATTCTTTCGCCGCGAGCCGCGCATTTCGATCGGTCAGATTTCCAAGTAGTTTGTAATATTCGGCCAATGCAAGTTCACGCTCACTGCCGCGTTTGTATAAGAAAGCCAACCAACCTCTTGAATCATTGGAATATCTTCCATTTGGGTATTTTTGAATTAACTTTTGAAAGACTTTTACGGCCGAACGCCAATTTTCGTCCTGACATTTGTCCAGAGGCTCAATATCGCTCGAATCAAGAGGTTCGCCGCTACGATCTCTGCCCATAATGCCACAGTCGCTATGATCATAAACATAGCTTGTTTCCATCATGATCCTAGCTGCCATAAAGAGCGCGGCCTCATTCTTTTCGCTCCTCGGATACTTGGCAGCATGTGCCAGAAATGCCCTCAAAGCATCGTCTTTTAAATTTTTTGAATATAAAATTGCCGCCCGCAAATAATCCCAGTTATCATGTAAATTTTTTTCAGGGTGATTTTGCTCGACCAATTCCTCCGCGTTTTGTTCTAAATTACTGTCGAATGCATATCGCGCATCAAGGTAATTTTTTACGGCCGTCGGGTTTGCCCCTTCCTGTAAAGCGGTCAATGCATCGATCATGTCATATGCAGAATTTCGGTGCTCTTGCCGCCCGGGCTCTTCGTCGATAGTGGTTTGTTCGGTTGATCTTAAATACTGCTCGAATAACGTTTTTGCTTTATGAAGATCTTTGTTTTCAACAGCTTCTCTGGCTTGATTCCAAAGCTCTTCAAAGGATATTTTTGTTGAATCAGCATCGATTTCTGTGTCTTCGTTATTGGAAATTAGGTCTTGAACGCTAAGTTCCTTGCCAGTGTCGCTGTCATACATAATAGGCAGCGGGGGAAGACGATAAAATCCGCGACCGGTTCTATAGCTGTTGAACCTAACTGAACGATCCGTAATGTAACTCCACGAACAAGCCATCGCTGTCGCAACACTTGCAAAAACGATGACCAGTCCGCGAATTCCGATTGCCTTTTGAACTCTTGCTGCTGCCGTCAAAAGGAGATTATAAGTTACCAAGATTTTATTTCTCATCGGTTTGAATTTGTATTTCCAACGATTCCCGTTCCACACGGCCATCATTAACTCGAGTAATTACCTTTGCTGGTAACGAAGCCGGCAAAGGTGACTTTAGACTCAGAAAAATCGAAGCTATAGAATTAGGCTTCCATGAACGCGCTTTTAGCCGAATTACATTTGCACGGAACACACTACACTCTCGAAGTGGTTCTATCCCATCGCGACCACACAACATCTCGTAATTATCAAAGCCAGCCATTTCACTAACTCCGCGAACGCTCCCGGGCGGAACGCTTAAATCAAATACCAGAGCATCTGCGCTTAGCAATGTAGAGGCAGAACCTTGATTTTCCATCCGCAATTTCAATAGCCCATCATGGGTGTACTCAAGATTTACCTTTGTAACCACTTTGGTCTTGACACCCAAAAGAGCGGAAGCTGCATCGGCTGCGGTCAAGCTGGTTGAATCTTCGCTCGTTGGCAATCTAAAAAGACAAATACCGAGCAGCATATCCCCGGCATTTTCCCGCACTGCATTGGCGCTAGCCATCAACGATGCCGCACTCGGCACGTCGAAAACGATCATTTCTCCTGTTTGAATTATTAAACCATCGAGCACCAGATCACTTTTTGCCCGATAGACGTATTGGATCTCACCTGCATCCCCTTCGTTCTGAAAAGAGCGGGTATCGATAAGCTCTAAGCTTGAGTTTTGTATTGCAGAAGCTGGTTCAATATCACCTCGCATTTCCAGTAAACTGCCATCTTTTTTATATAAGATCGCATAGCCGTATGCTGACAATCCGGCATAAAACGGTTTATTGAGTTTGCGAGCCGCCGCGACGATTCGCCCGACCTTTAATGGCGAAGATATCGGGATCAATTCATTTATATTCATGGGAACGGCCGTTCCGTAACATTGTGGGATCCAAAAATCCACATTTGTTAGAACTGCCTCAAGTTCCCTGGCTGCGATCCAGGTGGCTAAACCGGTTATCGAAAGTTTTGTGCCAGACGGCAACAATACCCGCAGCTTTTGCAATGTCTCAGCGTACATCGGCAATAGGCGTGTAGGAACATCGAAGTCAAGCTGTAGGCCAATCAGGGTTGTCTTGTCGTAATATGCCCGCGAAAGATCATCTTGATAAGTATTGGCTATTGTTTCAGCTATACTGTCTGAAGAAAGACGGTCCCAATCTCCAAAAAATCGACGAGTGCCATTATAAACAACGTGTGTTTCGACCGAATGCGGAAAAATTCCTAGAACCGGACGAATGCGCTGTATTGCCCCGTTGACAATGTCGAATTGCCCGTTGTGCAAAAAGAGGGTTTTTGCATTGGTTGCGGAAAAGGTTTTTTGCACCTCGTCGGTTTTGGGGGTTTTGTTTCGCCAAGCCCAAAAGGCTATCGGAACCTCCTCAGGAGTTAATACGCGCGGCTTATCAATTAGATAATGGAAGCAGAGAAAGGCGGCGAGAATGATCCCGCCAGTGAGGAGAAATATAGTTTTCAAGTTGAATATACCCAGCACACTTCGAGTAATTTCAGATGATTGTACTCTTATCCATAATAATGTCAATAACTTTTTCTTATGGGATCGATAATTTTTTATCGGGTCAAAATACCTACTAAAATATGGTTTTCTAATTCAAAAAAAATGATGAAAAAATAGCATCATAATCGTCGCAAGTAGAGTGATTAGCACCTTAATTATTCTATTTCCAGATCGTATAATTCGTTTCAAAAACTTATTTTTAATGCTGCCCAATACAGATCTTCTGGGCAAGATCACACAACGTGACATTTTGCCCTGCGTTATTGGTTAAATAGCGGCAAGTATTTTATAATCGGTAGTTTTGAATATTTACTAGGCCTTATCTAAGATTGCCCACAATTTAATAGAGATAATATTTTAAGTTTGCGTCTCATGAATGGCGGAAACAAGAATTGAGAACAATATGAACAGTTACGTAATTTATTTAGCGCCCGCTTTAGGGATTTTAGGATTGCTGGTAATGGCGGTCAGATCGGCGTGGGTCAGTAAGCAGGATGCCGGAGACGAGAAAATGCAGGAGCTTGCCGGCTATATCGCCGACGGGGCAATGGCGTTTTTGAAAGCCGAATGGAAAGTGCTTAGCATATTCGTTTTATTCACGGCGGTTTTATTGGCCTACTCAGGAACGATCCATACGATAAACGGCAAAGAGATACATTCCAGTTGGGTGATCGCCATAGCGTTTATTATCGGGGCCGTGTTTTCAGCTACTGCCGGATATATCGGTATGAAAGTAGCGACCAAGGCAAATGTTCGTACCACACAAGCTGCACGCACAAGCTTAAAACAGGCATTGAAAGTATCCTTCACCGGCGGCACCGTGATGGGGCTTGGAGTTGCCGGTTTAGCGGTTTTGGGCCTGGGAGGCCTGTTCATTATATTTCTTTACTTGTTTGCCGGGCTGGGAGCTAATCAGATAAAAACAGCGGTCGAAGTATTGACGGGTTTCTCGCTTGGGGCCGAGTCGATCGCTCTGTTTGCGCGTGTCGGCGGCGGTATCTACACCAAGGCGGCTGACGTCGGCGCCGATCTGGTCGGGAAGGTCGAAGCAGGAATTCCGGAAGATGACGTCCGCAATCCGGCCACTATTGCTGATAATGTCGGTGACAATGTAGGTGATGTGGCTGGTATGGGTGCCGATCTTTTCGGTTCATATGTGGCGACCATTTTGGCAACAATGGTATTGGGCCAGGAGATCAGGTTGACGGATGCTTTCGGCGGCATGTCACCTATTCTTTTACCGATGGTGATCTGCGGTTTGGGGATTGTTTTCTCGATCGTTGGATTCCTTTTCGTAACAATTAAAGATGACAAATCGAGTGTGCAGAAGGCATTGAACATAGGAAACTGGGCCTCGATGTTATTGACGGTCGTGGCGTCTTACTTTGTTGTAATGTGGATGCTTCCCGCTGGTCAGATCACACTTCGTACGACGTCATTCAATAAAAACGGCGTTTTCGCGGCGATCGTTGTCGGAACTATCGTCGGAGCGATAATGAGCATCGTCACCGAATATTACACGGCAATGGGTAAAAAACCGGTGATGTCGATCATTCAGCAATCATCGACCGGACACGCCACCAACATCATTGGCGGATTAGCGGTCGGTATGAAATCGACCGTTATCCCAATTTTAACTTTGGCCGGCGGCATCATTGCGTCCTACTATTTTGCCGGATTATATGGCGTGGCGATAGCAGCCGCAGGCATGATGGCGACAACCGCAATGCAGCTTGCGATAGATGCGTTCGGGCCGATCGCGGACAACGCAGGCGGAATTGCCGAGATGAGCCAGCTGCCTCCCGAAGTTCGTGAACGCACGGATAACCTCGATGCGGTCGGCAACACGACCGCCGCGACCGGAAAAGGTTTTGCGATCGCATCTGCTGCGCTAACATCGCTCGCATTGTTTGCGGCGTTTGTCGGAATTGCCGGTATCGACAGAATTGATATTTACAAAGCTCCTGTTTTGGCCGGGCTTTTTGTCGGTGGAATGATCCCGTTCATTTTCTCCGCGTTGTGCATTCAGGCAGTGGGCCGTGCCGCGATGGATATGGTGCAGGAAGTTCGCCGCCAGTTTCGCGAAATTCCAGGCATTATGGACTACACAGCCAAACCGGAATACGAGAAATGCGTGGCAATATCAACCAAAGCTTCCCTCAGGGAAATGATGATGCCGGGAGCTATTGCTTTGGTTACGCCGGTGCTCGTCGGTTTCACATTCGGCCCCGAAGTCTTGGGCGGTTTGCTGGCAGGTGTCACCGTATCGGGCGTGCTGATGGGCATTTTCCAGTCAAACGCCGGCGGCGCGTGGGACAATGCTAAAAAATCCTTTGAAAAAGGCGTAATGATAAACGGCGAAATGGTTTACAAAGGTTCGGAACCGCACAAAGCGTCTGTCACCGGCGATACCGTCGGCGACCCGTTCAAGGACACCTCAGGCCCGTCAATGAACATCCTTATCAAGCTGATGTCCATCGTTTCCCTGGTCATCGCACCTTACATTTCCGGAATCGGCGGGTAAGGACACGTGGCACTTGGCCGGCCGCGGTCGGTCGGTTGAGTTGTCGGTCGTTTGGTGGTAGTGTGGCGATATTATGAAAAATCGTATTCTTCTTTCAGTGTTCCTTTCATTTGCCGTCTTTTTTATTGGTCTCGCGTCGGTCGCGGCGCAGGAGGGCGAATCGGTCGGCGTTAAGGACGGCGGAGTTTTGGTCAAAGGCTGGACGGGGCAGATCGACGCCAAAGAGAAGGCGGCGGGCCTTACCCTAAAAAGCGCAAAGCTGGTCAAAGAGGGTAAAGCTCTCCACGTTACCTCCGGCCCGGCCGTGACGTATTGGAATCCGGCAAACACTGCTAAGGGCGACTACACGGTAAGTGCGACGTTTCTTGAATCGAAGTATCAGGGCATTAACGACCACCCGCACCCGTACGGGATAATGATCGCCGGTAATGATCTGGGCACCGACAAGCAGAGCTATCTTTACTGCGCGGCTTACGGTAACGGCAATTTTATTGTCCGCGGTTTTGGCCCTGAGCCGTTTCAAATGAGTGGCCGGCGGCCCACCGCGAACGATGCAGTAAACAAGGCGGCCGGCGTCGGCCAACCTGTCACTCAGGAGATCGCGATCACGGTAAAGGGTGACCAGGTCTCATGCTCGATCAACAAAAAAGTTGTCGCCAGCTATGACCGGTCGGCTTTAGTTACGGCAGGCAAGCTCAAATCTACCGACGGCATCTACGGCTTCCGCTTTGCGCACAACACCGACGCCACCGTAACCAACTTCAAGAAAACAAAAGCTCGCTGACCAGTCGAAATTCGACGAGGCTCCATTTGAAAAAGGCTTAACGATCAACGGCGAAATGGTTTACAAAGTTTCTTTTACAAGTAATAACTTAGGCGATTTTTTCAAAGATACTTCAGGCCCCTCGATGTAGTCGGGGTCAGACAAATAGATTGATTAGATCATTCCGATGGAGATCGCGAGTCCTGTACGGCTTCTCGAGTTGAGGCATTATTGAAGACCTTTCATAAGCTTAGCCTCTCGTCTCCAAGTACCGCTAACATACGCGAATTTATTGCCAGTCGGCGAAAGAGAGAAATCCAGCACGATTTCGCCTTCACCGATCTTGGCGATCCTTTCAGGTGTTTTGTTCGCCAAAGACTGGCGCCAAACCGTTGTTGCAGGCCGGTCGGCCAATGCATAGTAAAATGAAAGGCTGTCGGACGCCCATGCGATCTGAACGGGACGGGCCGCCTCATTTTGCAGTTGGAACGAGGAGATCTCGGTAAGGTCATCGGCAGTGGCGACCGCGAGCCGTAAAGAATTATCAACCTCCGTCTTATTATAGAAATACGCTAAATATTTACCGTCCGGAGAAAATGCAGGAGAAAGAACGCGCTTATTGAAAAACAAACTCTGCTCTCCACCATCGACAGACACTTTCCAGATGTCTCGATTCGACGCCGACAAGTAATACAGCGTTGAGCCTTCGGGCGAGATGAAAAGTGGAAATCCTCCTTCGGTCGTTGTTATTTGCATTTGATCGCTGCCATCCGCCTTCATTCTCCAGATCTGATGGTCGCCCGAACGGGTCGATGTAAAAAAAACATATTTCTCATCACGCGAAACCAGCGCATAACTATCATCCATTGGATCATTGGTCAGCTGCCTTTTTTCAGTGCCATCGGGGTTCATCATCCAAATGTCAATTTGGCCTAATGCGGCCGCGTAAATTATTTTCCCACTGGGAGTGAAGGACGCGATCGACGCCGCAGCCGCAGTGCTAAATGAATCGCTCGGATCGGCTAAATCCGCAATGGTCAGGCGGAAATCCGGAATGGTTTGAGAAACTGCCATTTGGGCCGCATCTTTGTCCAAGCTGAGACTTATGTAACTCGCTCCATCGTCGATGACCTTTTCAGCGTCGCTATTATCAAACAAAATTCGCCAGATCTGATTGTTATACGAAGTATTCTCACGTGCAGTAAAGAGGAGGCCGGACCTTTCCGGAAGCCATTCCAAATCGGCGATGTTCAGAAACTTGTGCTGCGTTAACAAGCGTTCCTTGTGTGAGTCAACATTGATCTCAATCAAGCCGAAATCATTTGCCCCGCTGTCGGATTGACCGACCGCCGCCGCGATTGTTGCGCCGTCAGTGGACCACCGAGTCGCTTGAAAATAATATGGCCGTTCACGCGTTGCCAGGATCCGCTCATCTTTACCATCGGCATCGGTTACGGTCAGAAGGCTTCTATCGTTTGCGTCATAGCGGACAAAGGCGATCCGGTCGTCCACCGGTGAAAGACTAAACCAGCCTTGATTATTCGTTACGACCCTCGTGGGTATCCCGCCGAATATCGAGATTCGATAAATACCCGATTGGTCCTGTGAACCGCCCATCGGTTTTCGAACAAAGTATACAAAGTCGCTATTGCTGGAAAACATCAATCCCAAATAATCGTCGGCCGAGGAAGACAGAAGAGGAAAATTGGTTCTGGTCTTCAACTCCCGCAGCCATATATTCTCACTATCGCGCTCCTTGGTTATGTATGCGATGTATTTTCCATCCGGTGAAATTCGCGGCTGAAAAATACTGCCAGAATAGGATAATGACTCGGACTTGCTTGGAGCTGAAAAGATCGGAGCCAGGCTTCGACGCCTTGTATTCGCCACAATCAGGTACCACGAACTCGCGACAATTGAGCAAACCAGCAAAGCAACCAGCAGAACCGCGGCCGAAAAATTTCGTTTAAGAAACGAAAATCCGGGCAGAATGGGCTTTTCCTCCCGCGTTTCAGGCAATATTCGGCCATCTAAAGCGACCGGATCATTGCCGTTATCACTAAGAATTTCGGTAGTTTCGGCGATAAAGCGATATCCGCGGCGAGGAACTGTTTCGATGAACCGCGGATGAGCGGCATCATCACCCAAGGCCTTACGAAGCATCTTGATATTGAAGGTGAGATTGGATTCGTCGACAAAGCGGTCCAGCCAGACCTTTTGCATTAGTTCGTCCTTTTCGATAAGTTGTCCGGCTTTCTCAATCAGTACCTGAAGCGTCTCGAAAACCTTCGGCGTTACTGAAACCTGCACCCCATCTCGATCTAATACCTTTTTCAAGACATCAAACCGAAAGTTTTCGAATTCGTAAACGTGCTTTGTTTTCAGCGACATAAGCTCTCTCACATCTTTCTCACCGAAAATCTCACAGCAATCTCAAGACAATCCTAGCAAAAGAATTTATCGTTAGGCAGAAGTTGTGTCGGGCGATTTTAGCACGAGTATTAATCACGTAAAAGTTTTTTCTGCCGATGACACTTGCTAAGCAATAAGAATGAAGCCGGAAAATAAAACAATACTTGCGTTAGTTCTTGGCTTATCGCTACTCATTGCGAGCTGCCGGGATTCTGCAAAAGGGTCGGCAGTGATGTTTGTTGACCAAAGCAATGTGTTTCCAGACCAGGGGCCCGAACAGCGAGCGAATCCGCTAATACTCTTGGTCGAGATCAGTGGCGAAGGAAAACTTAGTCTGAACAGGATAGAAACCGGATCTATCGATGATACTACGATTCTGAGCGAAAGGATGACGACTGTTTTTAAGGACCGTGAAAAATCGTCGATCCGGGAAAGAGAGGTAGTTGTCGAAATGAAAGGTTCGGTCGCGGGCAAAGATCTGGAAAACCTGATCGACATGCTTGAAGGCGTTAACGCGTCGCCCATAAGAGTGATAAAAAAATAATGCTGAATGGAGGAAATTATGTTGACGAATTTAATAAAAGCGTTCGGAATACTGGTCCTATGCGGATTGGCGGTGACGGTTGCATCGGGACAGTTTACGATAACTATTCCGAAAATCCCGAAAATCCCCAAAATAACCAAGCAAGAACCCAAATCAACACCGCAGCCGACGGTATCCGGCGAATCTTCAGAGACGACAAGCGTGTCGGAAAACAGCGGGTCGGCGCCAAAAAAAACCGGCTCTAATTGTTCGGACGACTGGTGGGTAAAAGCGATGTCGGAGGATATAGCTAAGACCCGCAAGGAGGCCGAAGAATTCCGGCCTGGCCTTCGTGGTTATTACGTGTCAGAGCTCAACGACCGGAAAAATATCCATTTAGAAAGCGCCCTTTCACCGTCGAAGCGAGAGGAATGGTTCACAGATGCAAAGCTGGATGCTGCTAAGATCGGATGCATGAATACAATGCTCGATGATCTCGCATCCGTCGCGCGCAAAACGCTGCCAACATACACAGGCCCGTCTGGTTATACATTCGGAACCCCCGCGGAAAAGAAAGTGCTGCTCAGCGCGATCGGGGATATTGTTGGAGTAACCATATTAAAAGTCGGACTAAACGAGGCAAATTGGCTTATAGCTAAAGACGACTACAATTTCCCGACGGCCCGCTATAAGCATGGCGTCATCTGGACAAAGTATGCAAAAGCAGACGACGGATTCTGCCGAATTTTGTTGGTCAATCTAAAGCAGGACTACGCCGGCGGAGGAACCTACGGTGCAAGCTACGGGTACTACATTAGCCGCTCGTTCGCAGGCTGCCCGGCCGGTAAGTAGGGAGAAGGCAGGATGAATTAAACGGTGGCTGGACACATTTGAAAAAGGCTTAACGTTTCAACGATCTTTCTTCCGCCCGCACCACCGATGAACGGATTGTGTTTCATCAGTTTGGCTTTTCGTCTCGAGTTCTCGGCATTCGGCGTGATTTTAGGTGTTCCTAACCGGTTGTAGTATCGGCGGTCAACAGAGCCACGTTCGTCTCCATGAAGCCAGGTCCCGTAGCATCGGAATGTAATGAGAAACGCTTTAGCAACGGCTCTGTCTTGGAACTCGATGAAGTCTCGTATCATTTGAGTTGAATCTTACTCGAATTGAGCCCTTACTTACGTGCGGGCTACTGACACGCGCGGAAACTATCACAGCAACGCTTTGATAACGGCTACAAGACCAATAATCGCGAAGATCAGCAAAGCCATAAGGAAGGCAATGATCGTGTAAACGACAAGCTTATCGGTCCAGCTTTCTTTGAAATTCTCATCCGAGAGTTTCTGGACACGCTCGAACGTGTCGAAATAGATAGTAGAGCCGTCATCAAGCAAATAATGGAGGTCCACATCTATCATCTCTGGGGTTCCGGTAGATGTCGGAGTAATTCCTCCCTTAAGCAACTCGATTCCAAATCGTAAATATCCATTCTGTGTAGCGACAACGCACGCTTCGTCGCCGTACTGAGACAGTCGTACTTTAGCGTTTTCTTTTGAAACACTCTCGTCAAGCTCTTCAATGAGCCTTTTGAGATCTTCCATTTCCATCAATACGATACTTCATCACTGACGATAACTGCTTCACCCATTAACGCGATAAACCGCTCGAACAAATACTCGCTGTCATGCGGCCCGGGGGCAGATTCCGGGTGGTACTGAACTGAAAATACAGGCAGCGTTTTGTGCCTCAGGCCGGCGACGGTTTTGTCGTTGAGGTTGATATGCGTCACTTCGACGTCGGCGGGTAAGCTTTCGGCATCGACAGCAAAGCCGTGATTGTGGGCTGTGATCTCGACCTTGCCGGTCGTCAGGTCCATGATCGGCTGGTTGCCGCCGCGATGGCCGAATTTTAATTTGTAGGTTTCACCGCCGAATACCTGGCCAAGCAGCTGATGGCCAAGGCAGATGCCGAACATCGGGACCTCGCTTTCCGTCAGCTTTTTGATCTCTTCAACGACTGTTTGCATCGAGGCCGGATCGCCGGGGCCGTTTGAAAGGAAAATGCCGTCGGGGTTCAACGCAAGCACATCTGCGGCTGATGTGGATGCGGGAACGACGGTTGTCCGGCAGCCAAATTTTGCAAACTCACGCAAACTGTTCGTCTTCACCCCAAAATCAAATGCAACGACATGATACTTCTGTTCGCCGTCCGGCGGATGATCGAATCCATGATCGGCCGTGACCGCACTCGCGAGTTCGCGGTTCTTCATATCCGGCGAAGCCAGGACCTTATTAAGCAGACTTTTTTTATCGAGGTCCACTGTTGAGATCGCGGCTCGCATCGCACCTTTATCACGGATGTGGCGGACAAGCGCCCGCGTATCTATATGTTCAATGCCGACGATATTGTTTTGTTTGAGGTACGCATCAAGCGTTCCGGCCGACCGCCAGTTTGACGCTGTCTTGCTTGCCTCGCGGACGACAAAGCCTTCGACCCATGGCCGGCGCGATTCGACATCGGTCTCATTGAAGCCGTAATTTCCGATCAGCGGATATGTCATGCAGACCAGTTGCCCGGCATAACTGGGATCGGTCAATATCTCCTGATAACCGGTCATCGAGGTATTAAAGACCATCTCGCCGAATGTTTCACCGCCGGCACCAAAAGACGCACCATGAAAAGTGCGTCCGTCTTCAAGAACCAAAATAGCTTTTTTTGACATTATGAAATGTTTGACCCCAGAGTCGCCGATAATAAGAAGGTAAATAAAAAGCCAACCTCGCTTCTTGGCTCTTTTTTTCTGCTCCGCATCCGGCGGTGAAAATCGTTACTTCTGCTCTGCTCGAATATCGTCGATCTTCGGCTCATTCTCAAGGTCGTATTTGCCGTGTTCGATAAAGCCGGCATCGGAAGGGCGCCAATATCTAAAAAAAGCCTTGCCGTAAATGTATTTTTCCGGCACTAGGCCCCAAATGCGCGAATCGGACGAATTATCGCGGTTATCGCCCATGACAAAATAATAATGTTCCTTGACCTGTTCGGACATATTGTCGCGCAGGCTTTGGTTATGGATCGTATCAAGATACGGCTCATTTAACTGCCGTCCGTCGATCAGGATCATGCGGCCGCGTATCTCGACCGTTTCACCGGGAAGGCCGATCACGCGTTTTACATAGCTTTTATCCGGATCGCCGGGATACCAAAAAACAACAACGTCACCGCGTTCCAAATGTCCCCAGCTAAAGCTTTGAAATTTATAATAAACGAGCTTGTTGACAAGCAGCCGCTCACCGTCCTGTAGCTGCGGAACCATTGATGTACCTTCGACCACGACAGGCTGGACCGCAAAAACCCCGAATAGGATAAATACGACAATGATCAGAAATATATCGCGTCCCAGCCGTAAACCCTCGATCCAAATACCCTGCCTTGATTCCCGCCGCATCTGCACAACATCAATATCGCTGTCATCACGCGCCGAGATCAAACCGAATTCCGAATGGTTTTTTTTAAATAAATCGAACATAATTATCGGTAATCAGATGCAGCTTGTAATGGTTGCGGTTGGCACATCGTGCACCAAGTTAAAAATTTAGCTTTCATCGCGCGCTTTGTCAAAGGAATTTTAACCGCCGAGACGCCGAGACGCGAAGGAATGAGAAATAAGGTCTGCCTGAAAAAAATTATTTTGCATTCGGCCATCCCTTACTCGGCGTCTCTGCGGTTCAATTCTTCCGTCTCTTTGCGGTAAGATTCAGAATATGAATAACGAGATCCGTTCACTTTTTCCGGCGGCCCAAAAATACACCTATTTAAATAGCGCGGCCGTTTCACCAATTCCGCTATCTGCTGTTAAGGCCGTTAATTCACAGCTGCTTGATGCCTCAGAAAATGGCTCGGTCAATTTTTTTGATTGGGTCGCAACCAAGAACCGTGCCCGTGATCTCGTCGCCAAAATGCTCGGCGTAAAGGCTGATCATATCGCCTTTATGCGAAATACATCCGACGGCTTTGCCTCAACCGCAGCCGGCCTGACGTGGGAAACTGGTGATAATATCGTCAGCTTCGAACACGAGTTTCCAGCGAACTATTACGCCTGGCGCAGAATTCGCGATAAATTCGGCGTCGAATTAAGGCTTTGTCCGGAACGGGAAGGCCGCATTGACCTTGACGAATTTATCGGCTTGATCGATGAAGGCACAAAGCTGGTATCTATCAGCGCCGTTCAGTATGCTTCGGGTTTCGCGGCCGATCTGATGCGTATCGGCGAAGCTGCCAGAAAGGTTGACGCACTTTTTGCCGTCGATATTATTCAGGCATTAGGCGCCCGGAGTTTCGATCTTCCCGCTCAATTAGTGGATATTGCATCGGGCGCGAGCCATAAATGGCTGTGCGCACCGGAGGGCTGCGGCATACTTTATATTTCGGACCGGGCAAGGGAAAGGATCGAACCGGTAAATGTCGGTTGGGTAAGCGTCGAAACACCGTGGGATTTTGAGGACCGCGAACAACCTTTCAAATCGACCGCTCTTGCCTGGGAAAGCGGCACCGGAAGCGCGGCACTTTTTTACGGCCTTGAACAAAGCCTTAAATTGCTGAATGAAAACGGCCTTGGCAGAATTAGTGATTATCTGGAAGAATTGTCCGATTATATGTGCGAACTGCTCGCCGGGAAGAATTACGACATCATAAGCTCGCGCTCACCTGATGAAAAATCAGCGATAGTCTGTATAAAACACCGCGAAGGCAAACATTCCAGCATGATCGCCGAACATCTGGAAAAGCAAAAGATCATCATCAGCCCGCGCGGCGACCGCCTGCGTATCGCTCCGCATTTTTATAATAACCGGGAAGATATTGACAGGCTGATAGAGGCGTTGCCGTAATTTATAAGTCACCGGCCCATAACAGATGTTTACGAACTGGTGTTGTTTCAAGGGCGCTGAAAAATTTCGCGTCAGCTGTTACAAATTTGCATGACAGTGAGATCGCCAAAGCTAGGTAAGTCCAATCATAAACTGATTGGCCGGACATTTGAGCGCCTACATATGACGCCTTAAGTAATCCATGCTGCGGCATGATCTTTATTTTTTGTTTCCCAAAAGCATCGATTATCACCGATCCTTCTTTGGAATCGATCTCGCCCCGACGGACTTTTTTCCAGATCACGCTGCCAAACTCCGGTAAAATCAATTCGGGTGCGTACAAAACATATGAACCGTCAAGCAATTTTTCGGCATTTTGGGTCAAAATTTCATTAACGAACCATTTAACAACGATACTCACGTCCACCACAATTATCATCGATTCCGGTCCTCGCGGATAAGTTCGGCACTGTCCGTATGATCTTGATTCTTCAATGACCGTCTGATCTGTCTTACGATCTCGAGTTCGGACTGCGGTTCCGGCTGAAAAGCCGCATCAATGAGAATGATCTGTACCTCTGATTGAAGTGATCTTCCTTTACGGGCGGCCCTCGTCTTCAACTTTTCTAAAACGGCGGTTTCCACATCGCGGACCAGCACATTAGGCATAACAGATCTCCGGCAAAAAATTTGGGTACATGGCCGCTTTGGATTAATGAGTTATGAGTAACGAAATGATCTAAGACCCTGACTCATTAAAACCGGCGATGCTTGCAATATGATAGCACGTCGAACAAACAGTTGTATTATATTTTTGTCTGATTGTAAAAGCCTTATTCGCTCAATCCATCGAGGTTCAGACGGGTCAATCCGCCCGCGTCCGAGTAGGCAGTTCGCGTTGCACGTTTTTGCTCACGGATCCTGAAGAAAATAAAGCCCGCGATAAGCCCGGTCACAATTGACAGCCCGATTCCCGATACGATCCACAAAACAGTGGCGATAAAGATATCACGCGTCGTAGTGACAAAATATTTTTCAAGCTTTTTTAACAGATACGGGTCTTCGCCGAGCCATTGCACCGTTTTTTGATATTCGATCTTGTCGAGCAGAGCATTAGCGGAAGTTTCGTCAGCCGCATCAAAAACGAATGCGTTGTAATTGCCGATCCGGCGATAGACTGTTTGCGGATTTTCTGCGAGGCTTTGAATAAACTTACCGTCTGCTTCAATGGATGCCTGCGGATTTGTGTATTCGATGATCAGCAGTTTCCCTTCCGGATACGGAGCTGTCACGGCCTCAGTACCAGCGGGAAAAGTTATCAGGCCAAGTACCGGTTTTTCACCCAATGCCTTTTTCAGATCGCCGACGTTCTGCGTCAAAACCGTATTATTTCGGACATTTTCCCAATCAGGCAGATGCTTGATCAAAACCGGGATCCCGTCAGTTTCGGAAACTTCCTGGCTCTTTACCACCTGTCCGAACACGCCTGTGCACACAGTCAGCAGACCGCATAATATAATCGCTGAACTAAATAAACGTTTGTAAGACATGGATACGAGCCGGCCGCTAAGGAATATTAACTTCGAACATTGGAATATTAATCTTAGCACTATTAGAAATTTATGGGCAATTGTGCAACACAATCATACACATACCATATCGTGCATTATTTAACGCAGTGGTAAACGACATCAAATTGAATCTTACGTTGGATGTTCGACGAATATGAAAGTATGCCCGTAAAAAGTAACAAAAATGGTGCAATTTTGTGATTATCTGATCGCATAGTTCTTTAACATAAGGTTTGGCACACCAATTGATTAGATAATCATCGAGGGGGGAACAAGCAGATGACAACAGAAACATTAAATTATCCCGCGTTTCACAGCGGCACGGACATCAAAGTCGGCAGTGAGGATTTGATCCATACAGCTCGGATCGAGAACCTGAGTTCCGCTAAGGACTTTGACCTTACACAAGCGGCATCGAAAGGCGATATGGTCGCTTTCGAGGAGATCTATCAGCGGCACCACCGCCGGGTTTACTCGATCTGTCTGAGGATGCTGCAGAATGCATTTGAAGCCGAGGACCTGACACAGGATGTATTTATCCAGCTTTACCGCAAGATCGGCAGTTTCCGCGGTGATTCGGCTTTCACAACCTGGCTTCACCGTTTGACGGTCAATCAGGTGCTAATGCACTTCCGCAAACGTACCGTTAAGTTCGAAAAAACAACGGAAGAAGGCGAAACGCCGGAACAGATCGTGGCGGGAACGAGTAATCCGTACAAAATGCAGATCGTCGATAAGCTTTCGCTCGAAAACGCGATCGAGCAGTTGCCCCAGGGCTACAAGAACGTTTTCGTTCTGCACGACGTCGAGGGCTTCGAGCACGAAGAAGTAGCACGAATTCTCGGCTGTTCGGTCGGCACCTCAAAATCACAGCTTCACAAGGCACGCCTTAAACTGCGTAAGCTTTTGAAGAAAAAAGCGAACCCGCGAATGATCGGTGTAAGCGTATAAAATTAAATTTGGATTTATAAATTCAAAGGCCTCTCAGAAATGGGAGGCCTTTTTCTTTTATATCTCTTATCCTTTCAACTATGGCCTGACCCATTTTTTCAGATAGAAAAAACCGCAACATCGCACGCTTGACTCCATTTTCTCTTGTCATCGACGGATTATTTCTTCAGAAATTCATATTCGTAAACTTTGGGTGTGATCTTGTTTGCCAGTAAGTTTAATTTCTGTCGCAGGCCGCCGATCAATCCTGTATATTTTTCGTCCTGACTTCTTGCATTCATTCGCCCTTTGTCATTGCGGCCCTGAAAATGTTCGCGGATGTCGTAGAGACTTGCGTTAACGTTGATGTCTTTTTGCGAGTGATAGTATGTCCACAACTCGCGTCCGGCGTCGAAAACAGCTTTAGCCTCGGCTGAAAATTGTCGAGGCTTGTTGTCGTAAATGCTGGTTTCAGCGTCCGTTTCAAACAGAGAACCGTTGGCTGGCTTGTCATGTGCGATCTTGCCGTTGATGAAGTAAGTCATGAACGAACTCTCGAATTTATCGCCCGCGTTTACCTCGCTTTCCGTAAACGGAATCCAAGGATTTACGCCGTATTTCGATTGTATGTTGTTGTTGAAAAGCGCATATGCTAGACAATCGTTGTGAAATTCTCGGTCAGTTTTCAATCCATCATTTGGGTATAAAAACTGGTCTCGGTCGTTCAGCCAGTCAGCTTGTATGATTGTTCTAACCGTCAAATAAATTGAAGATTCGATCAAGTTATTTTTTGTGATTTGCCATTGAAATTGATGATTCCAAGGTCTGTTTGGGTATTCAATTCTAACGCTTCTCTGGTTTTGGAAATCATTTCCGACGCCAATTATTGTCCCTATTGATTCGGAAGTTTTATCAATAAATGTTTCTGCCCAGTCATTTATGAACTTAAGATTATCGTAAGCCCAAATGCTCTTTACGCCAAAAAATTCCCCGTCCTTTCCATATAAATTAGCTTCAGCGGATTCAAACTGCTCATTCTTACTCGTATCCCAGATAAAAAAGCCAATCGGAAATTGTCCGGTTACATTGTCGAAAGTATCAGCGGGTGCCAAAAACATTACTTCAAGCTTTGCTCTAAAATACAATCGGAAGTCTAAAAATTTTGGCGCTTGCAGATTTTTCAGTTTTGAAAAATTTGCAATCACTACGTTAGGGATCTCAAAATGAATTCGTGTTAAGAACTGAATGTAAAGCTCCCTCTTGGAATATCCCATAAAATCGGAATATTTCCTGTGGATTCTCGAGACTGCTACGCCTTCTCTTCCATCGCCTCGTCTGTTATCAGCCTCCGCATACGGCGGATTGATGTAGATGACTAGTTTTTTGCGCTTGTTCTCGTCGTTTATGATGTCCTGCAAGCCTTGCGGTAGTTCGGTAAACTCGTCGTTCAAGAAGTCAAACTGGAAGACATGGCTATCCAGAAGATTTGCGCCGTGGCCAATGCGGTCATGCATGGCGTTGACGTCGGCCTGATCGAGCGTACTTGCCCAGATATTATACTTATTGGTCAAACCTGTGAGGAGATTCCCCGTGCCTGCGGCACAATCCCAGACGTAGTAATCATCCTGCCAGTCCTCGCCCAGCACGTCGGCAAGATATTTTTGCGATAACTCGACCCATTTCCTCGGCGTGAAGAACGCACCTTTTCTTTCGCGAATGTCCTGCGGGACGAGCAGGTCGCGACGCTCAATAATGTAATCCTGAAATTCTGTTAAAGGCGGGCGTTTGTATCGTTTCCAAAATTGCTGATAGGTTTCTTTGTCCCGTATGCCGATGGTGGCATCAAACATCTGCTTGATATCTTCTTTTGCAATTTTGTAGCCCTGATTTTCGTAGATGACGAAAAGATTATCCCGAATGGTCGTATCGTCCTCGATCCGCTGCGTGTCTTTATCGTCCACAAAGAGATCGGCCAAATAAAAGTCGCTGTCTAAAATACTGGCTTTTTTAAGGCCGTCCCAGTCTACGTCGATGGCGGGCTTCACAACGTCTAGCCACCGAAGATATATCGGGATGAAATTATTCTTGTCGATCTTTATCTTCCCGGATTCGGTCGCTTTCGCGATGTTGTTCTTGATGAAAAAGTTGAGTTCTTTTTCATCTTTCTCAAAATCATAGACGTGGGTATCTGACTTTAGGATGGTCTCGATCCGATTCTTAATGAGACCGAATTCCTTGGTGGAGTGGTTGCTCGACGTGACGGTCCAGTCGAAGTCATTTAGATAGAAAATATCCTGAACGCTTACATAGGGAACAAAGGCGATCTTTTTGAAATCAAAAGCACCGAGAAACGCAGGCGGCAGCGTTTTGTCGAACGTGCGTGCTTTGCCGATCGTTAGGATCAACTGAACGAACATCGTCGCCACGTCAAAGTCACCGGTTTTTGCTTCCGCCCAAAGTAGCGGTGTTCTGCCAAATAAGGAGTCTTGTTTCGGCAGAACACAAAAGTCTATATTCCCAACAATCTCAGTCGTGTCGAATGCGCTGAACCAGTCTCCGCCGACTTTGTTTTTTAGCTCCTCTTCTCGGATGGCTTTATATTTCATATTTGGTCAGCAAGTTGGCCTAAGCTCCGTTATATGATTGACGCAGACAACATAGAAAAAATGGGTTCCTGTATCGTATAGCTCAAATTTTACAGCTATCCGATATGGAAAGTTTTAATATCGATATTTCGTCTCGCAAGTTCGGCGACAAATTTCTCAGGGTCGATGGCCTTTTCCTGAGGCGTTGCACCGCGCTCCAAAACATCACCGCGGGCCATCATTTGGGCGATGATCGATGCTGGAAAAGCAGTTGTCCGCATCATTGCCGACAGGCCGGTTTGCTCGTCTTGTTTATCAACAATGTCGTAGCGAAGACGGTCGGGGCCAGTCGGAGGCACACTGCCTACCGGTCGTGTTTCCGCCTTTCCCGCCATTTGCCCAACAAATTCGAGTCGCACCAGTACATAATCCGGCCCGTCCGCCGGAAGATGTTTTTGCAGCAGTTCGCCGAACAGCTTTCGCGGTTTTACCTTTACGTAATCTGCGACGACCTCATCGCTTGAACATAGACCGAGGTCGATCATCGTCTTGAATTTTTCGCAGTGCCCGGCGTAGCGGATGGTTTTGTAATCAAGCTCGCGTATCTTGCCAAGGAATGTATCGGGCAGCGTCGATGTGCCGCCGGAGGTTTGAAACGCTTCGAGCGGCGGGAAATTATCGAACGCGAGGCTTTCTATCTCGGTCATCGAATCGACTTCTTTTATTTCACCATTGCGGATAACACGGGCGGTTTCAATATATTCGTTGATCAAACCTTCGACCGAAAAAACGAGCTGATAATTGAGCGGCGGCTGCGGATGTTGCGGCAGGCCGCCAACGCGGATGTGAATTTCCTCGATCACATCAAAGCGTTTTGCCCCGTGCATCGCAAGTATCGAAACCATGCCGGGCGCGAGGCCGCAATCGGGAATAATATTGATCCCGGCGGCTTTTGCCTGCGAATCAAGCGCGAGCTGCTCATCGACGACGTAATTGTTTCCGCCGAGGTCACAGAAATTCGCACCCGATTCGATGGCGGCTTTTGAAAGCGATTCGTTGTACCAGTAATTGATGCACGAGATCACCGAATCGTGCCCGCGCATCAATTCGACGACAGCGGCGTAATCGGCGGCATCGATCTGTCTCGCCTCAATTCGCGATGTGCCTACGGCATTCGCTACATGTTGAGCTTTGCCCAGATCAAAATCAGCGACCGTGACGGCATCAACATCGGGCGAGTTGTGGACGAGATCATACGCCGCGCCATGTCCCATGCGGCCGGCACCTAATACTAAAATTCTCATTTGTTAATTTATTGTATGCAATTGACGGAATGTAAGTGGCAATGAGAAATTGATCGCTGGCTTCCGCCGGTCGATTTACCAATCATCAAATTCTTCCGGTTTAATTCCGGCAACAGTTTGACCCGCGAGCTGCCAGACCTTTTTCTTCCACGTCCGTATGCCGTCGATAATATCCAGAGCGACCTGCGGATGGGCGGCGTTTCGCTCAAGGCGGATGACCTGGGCAATGACGGTCACCACATCGTCCAGATCTTCAGACACGGTCAGATCGACCTTAGCTCCGACCGTCGGTAGTTTTCGCGGCAGATAAACCAGCGAGCCGGCCGGGCCGACATTTTCGGTCAGGCCTTCCTCGAAAACCTCGTTTCCATTTTCGTCCTTCCATCTCACGCGGATCGGAAATGAAACGACATATCTTTGGCCGTGGCGGCGATCCTGCTGCATAGATTTTTTCCTCTGGATTTGTAACCTGGAACTCAAATTTCCGTCGTTTGAAATATACGCGAATTGAGCCTGATAAGTCTAGCAAAAGCCTTGCAAATTCTCACGCCCAGACGCCGTGAAAACGCCAATGGCATATAGTATAATGGCTTGCGGTTTTTTGTCCGATGGACATAAGCGGGCGAAAGTGCTATTCTCTTAAAATGTTTTGGTCGCGGCCGGCCGAAAACAGGTGGAATCCTCCTCCGCACAAGTCTTCAATTTTATGCTTAAAAAAAGCAAATAGAGGCTGATGATAAAGATCTCAACCACTATTTTTGTGTTCAAGAGAAGACGAAATTTAGGAGCCTGAATAATGAAAAATCTCGTTAGAGGAGGCGTTATCCTGTCAATAATCGGCGTGTTCGTAGTTTTTATCTATGCACAAACCGGAACAGGGACCGATCTCAATATAGCGACCGATTCGCAATTACAATTAAATAATACAGAAGATAATAATAACTCAATAATTAAACAACAGGATAATAAAAAAAAGGTAGTTAAAGTAGATACTGATAAAAAGCTGGTTGAAAAAACGGTCTCGTCAAAAGCGGCCGGGATCAGCAAAGGTTCATTTGTAGCCACGGCGTATTGTTTGAGAGGAAAGACGGCAATGGGACATGGTGTCCGGTCCGGGCTGATAGCAGCCGACCCGAGGGTTTTAAGGCTCGGTTCGCGCGTTAATCTGACAGGGAGCTACGGCGGCACTTATCTGGTTTCCGATACCGGCGGCGGTATTAAAGGACGCAGGCTCGACATATGGATGCCGAGCTGTTCCGAAGCACGACGATTCGGGCGACGGAACGTCACAGTTAGTCTTTTAGGACAATGATTTGAACAAATGGGTCCTTGAAAACCGGTCAAGCAATTGCTTGACCGGTTTTTTTCAAAAGGGCCCTGAATAATTTTAAACATCAGTCGTTAAATTACTCTCAAAACGTTATTGAGCAATAGACTGATCAGGTCCGTATTGCCTTGCGATCGCGGATCGTAATTGTTGCC
Organism: Pyrinomonadaceae bacterium; assembly: GCA_043740295.1. GTDB lineage: Bacteria > Acidobacteriota > Blastocatellia > Pyrinomonadales > Pyrinomonadaceae > OLB17. The sequence goes on from JAYUCO010000046.1 coordinate 22,272, forward strand.
ATTCCGTCCGTAAAGGGCGTCCTGGTAACCAAGTTCGTAGCCTTCGCTCAGTATCTGCCGTCTTTCGGCGAGACTGATCGAGGTGCCGTTATAGCCGCCATTCGGATAAGAGTACGGATCGTAATAATTGTCACCGGATGTGCCGTTGACCCTCGCATACCGGCCGGCGGTGTATCCGTCGTCGTATCCCATTCCCAGGGCTTGCCTGATGCTGTCGGCAGCAAAATCGTCTGAATATTGATCGATAAAGTTCTCATACGGTAAGGCGTTTATAAAACTGCCCGGATCGTATGAACCGTAACCATTGTCGTAATATCCACCGTTATAAGCCGGATAATATTGCTGCTGGCCATAATTACCACCGTATTGCGTGTTGTTGTAATTGGGGTCGTTATAGCCGTAGCCGTCGTTTTGGCCAAATAAATTATTCTGTCCGCCGCCAAGAAACTGGCTTAGCACGGTACTCAAGAGGCGTTGTTTCCAGCTCACGCCGCTGTTATACCGGTTAATGTCATATCTGTCGTCATACTGGCCGTTATAGTTGTTGTCATCATTATAAACATACCGGTCACGGTCGTACTGACGGCTCCGATCGTAGGTGTAATATTGCAGAAATGCCGGTGCGCTCTGGATATACTGGACCCGCCGCTGATAGTCCCTGCGATCATCTTTCCGGTCTTCTTTATACTGACGCTTTAATTCCTTGGCGTATTCCTTATCGGCTTTGCGCTCGTCGCGCCGTTCGAGGTTTTCCTGTTTTCTGTACTGTCCCGGAGGAAGGCCTTCCCATGGGCGTCTGTTGCCGCTCTGTGACCGGCGATCTTCGTATTGCGGCACAGTTATCTGCGGACGCGGCTGATACTGCGGAACTTCGATCCGTCGTTGCTCCTGTCCGCGATCGTTCTGTCGTTCGGCCCTGCGTTCCTGTTTCCATTCAGGCCTGGCCTGCTGCCGCCCGGCATTCGGATCTTGATAAACCTGGACACGTTGTGGTGGCTGCTGCTGCTGGCGCTCAAACCCGCCATGTTTTCCTCCGTTGCCACGGCCGTTATCCCCGCCTTGATCTCTGCCGCCATTTCCGTTTCCATGATTTTCCGGCTTGCCGCCTCCGCCGCCTTTATTTCCTTTGCCTTGACCGAAAGCAGCATTTCCCGATCCCAAGACGGCCATTAGGCCAAGTATTAAAAATGT
>JAYUCO010000047.1:0-23070 GCA_043740295.1 Pyrinomonadaceae bacterium
CGGCGTTGCTGGGTCAGGCTTTCGCCCATTGCCCAAAATTCCCGACTGCTGCCTCCCGTAGGAGTCTGACCCGTTATTCAGTGTCAGTGTGACCGACCACCCTCTCAGGTCGGCTACAGATCGTTGCCTTGGTAAGCCATTACCTTACCAACTAGCTAATCTGCCGCAAGCTCCTCTCCAGGCACATAAATGCTTTAACAACTGTCTTCATAAGAAGCCGCTGCATTATGCGGTATTAGCAGTCGTTTCCGACTGTTATTCCCCACCCCGAGGTAGATTACTTACGTGTTACTCACCCGTGCGCCACTCTATACACTCTCCGAAGAGAGCTTTAATCGTTCGACTTGCATGTCTGAGGCACGCCGCCAGCGTTGATTCTGAGCCAGGATCAAACTCTCGTTAATTTTTCCTAGTTCGTCTTGCCAATAAGCCGAAGCTCATTGGACTTTTTTTGTTGTTCTATATGAATTAACACATGGACACGCATATCTAGTTTTCAAATATCAACTTCTTTCGTTATCGCTCCACCTTGGGGCGAAACTACTGATTATACAGAAGCAATTTTCGTTGTCAAGCACACTTAACAATTTTTTAACATTCTAAATTCTTTGTCAAAAACTTGCCGTTCCGTGCCAAAAACTTGCTTGAGAAGCAATTTATGATTCTCTATGTTTCATGCACCTTTGTCAAGCCATGTCGGAGCTATTAAGAAAATATTTTTTTTGGAGGCCCAAACCATTGCGTATATATGGTTTAGACGCATATCAGGAAGGCATTGCGACATTGGGAATCCATTTTCCAGGTTAAATCAAGAGACAAAATCAATGAAATATAAAACAGTGGTAAATGCCAGAAATTCACTATTTCAAATCTTTGATCTTATTATAAGGTCTATAACCTCACGGATCGCCCCTGCACCACCATTTGCCTTTGTTACGAACTGTGCGGCGGCCTTGACCTCTGCAACGGCATCGGCGACAGCCACCGCTAACCCAACTGTATTTAATAAGCCGATATCACCAATATCATCCCCAACAAAGGCAGTCTCATCAGGTGACACGCCGGCGTCGGCAATAATTTCTTCGAAATCCCTGATCTTGTCTGACGATCTAACCTTTACGTAGTGTATCCCGAGTTCCGCAGCTCTTTTATTAATTATCTTTCCGGCGTCCCTGCCCGATATGATGCCGGAACGAAAACCTGCCCGATGCCACGTTGCAAGGCCTTGTCCGTCGCGGACATGAAAGACCTTAAGCTCTTCGCCGCGGGCAGAAAAGTAGAGCCGCCCATCGGTCAAGACCCCGTCGCAATCCATCAGCAAGAGCTTTATGTTTCTCGTCAGTTTTTCGAGGTGTATTTTAGGTGCCATTGATACCGGCATGCATTTTCCGCACTCTTATGCCGGGAAATTGTTTGGATGATATAACCGTTTTCAAAAACTTCTTCGCTTCGGCAAGTGTTCTTCCGGCGTATGCCGCAATAAACGCAGTGTTGTCTATAAGATTAGTATAATAGTTTTGGCCCGGTTCGCTGCATTTTAAGGCAAATACTTTATTGTTTGGAAAGAGTTTCTGGACAGCAAGACGTTTTTCTTCAGAGAAGATCTTTTCGCAATCTACGCCTTCCTGGAGTTTTGCACTCAGGAGAACGATCGCATAGAACGACTCGGATTCGGCGATCACAAAATTCTTACCGGTTTCGAACGGCAACTCAAAAGGCTGAAAGTTATCGCGGCTTTTGCATGGAAGGTGCGGATCTCCGCAAACTTTTCCGACTCTGGCCTTCTTTTGAGCAACAGCCGAGCATGAAAATGCAAGGCTAACAAATACGATCGCAAGAGGAATGCTCACTTTCGTTTTCATGTTTTTATCTCACTTCAAAGATATCCACCGAGCTTAGTCTCCAGTTATTCCCAATCTTTGTCAGACGGAAAACAGCGGTACCGGTTTCCGGTTCACGATTCAGGAGTTTTATGGCCAAAGCAGTTTCGACCAGAACCGTATTTGCATCAATTTTATCGACGAACAAAACGTCGGTCTTCCATTCTACAGTTTGGCCGGAGATACCGCTGACAAATTTTGCCGATTCGCCGGAAACCGCCATTGCGTCCAGCTCTGCTTTACGGTTGGAAATGGCGGACCTGTCGAATTGCAGAAAGAAAGCTTTGACGCTTTCGTCCACGGCCGCTCCTGTGTTGTATTTTTTGCGTAAAGCACGGGCAGCCAGGCTCGCCCCGTATTCCGCATCCGCCTGAATCGCTTCTCCGGCAAATTTTACGGCTTGCGCTCCTTGTCCATTCTTTGCCGCGATCTCGCCCAGGCCGACGTTCGCCCATGCCAAACTTCGCGACGAGGGAAGTTTTTCATCGAGAACAGCCTGAAACTCTTTTTCGGCGTCAGCATTCTTTCCCTGGCCCAAAAGTGAGCGGGCGAGCAAAACCCTGACGTCATCGAATCGCGGCAATTCACGGAGGACGCCCCGAGCGGCCGTTTCGGCCGTTGCGTATTCCTGCTTGTCAAAAGATCGTTTTACCGCAAGCAGCAGATCGTTGTCGGTCACTTCCCTGGGAGCCACATCGTCGGAATAATCAGTTTGCGGATAAAATTTGTCGGGATCGATCTCCACTCGGGCGATCTTAGCCGTTGTCTTAAAGATAACCTCGCCGAAGTTTTTTGCCTTTATGGTAGTCGGAGCGGATATTTTTTCTCCATTAACTAAAGTTGCCGTAACCGCAACGGTCGCATCTATTCCGCCTGCATTTCTCAAAGCGATCTTTGTTTCACCTCCACTGATCTGCGGCAGTCCGGCCTGCAAATTCGTTTCGGTGACCTGATCGAACATATAATCGAGAAATTCTTTCTCTGCGGAAAAAGCCGTACGAAGCTCACCGAGCGAAAGGCCTCCATCTTGGGCGTTACTGCTTATCGTATTGAAAAACTTGTCTTGTCCTACCTTTTTCGCTAACAGCCGCCATATCATTGCCCCTTTGTTAGCGACCTCGGGATAATAATAATCGTCCAGCGGCGAAACGATATTCAAGGGAGAGTCACGTTTGACGACCGCGGCGTATGCCGTCCGTTGACGCAGACGCTCAATATCTGCGACATCTTTTCCGTACTTACTCTCTAGAAAAAGAGTTGCGATGTATTTCGTCAGGCCTTCACGGATAACGCCATAACCATCACCATTCACTGTTATAAAATTCCCAAGCCATATTTTCGCAACTCCGTCGGCTATGTTCAACGCAGTTTGAGAATCTATCTTACTTCTTCCGAATACCGTGTCATCAACAAAGATAGTGCCGCCACCGGTAAATCCGCCGCCGCGTTTTACCGAGACAATACGCATAGGGGAATCCGGCACGTTCCCCATCAATTTAGTTACGAAGGCTTTAGCTTCCAATGCAAGCGATGCCAATTCAGCGGCACGTTTTTGCTCATCAGCACCGGAGCCTTTTGGCAGATAGACCGCAACACCACTTGAATTTACGACATCCCAGGCTCCGGCTGTAAAAAATGGCTGACCGCTAAATTTCTGGTCGAACACACCGGATGTTTCGGCTCCGGAGGAGACGAACTTTTCCCCGTTTGAATTTACCTGAATGCGAAACGGTGCGTAGTCAGCTCCACGCGAGAAATACCAACTGTTCGGCGTCGGGTACCAATATGACAGCGGCAAAAATTGAGCCCCGGCGGGCGAGACTGCGTTAAGTCCCGAGTTGTCTTTTACGTTCAATTTGTAATCGACGACCGCAGAAGCTGTTGCGTCGGGCTGCACACTAGGCATTCTGATCGCGACACGTTGAAGGCTGCCGCCGGAATTTATCTTTTCCTCGCCTTTTGTAAATTCGACCGTACCGCCGTTGATCGAGATCGAGGTGATCTCGGCAGCCGGACTGATCCGCAGTGTAAGCGTCGATGCCTCACGGGCAGAAACGTTCTTTACGTCGACCTTCGCCTTCACCGTTACGTTCCTTTCAGACTCAGCCGTCGGAAGCGTCACATTCAGATCATACTTCTGTACCTGCCACGTCGCGGTTGTCTGCGCGGCGACTGTCAGGCCAAAAGTAAAAAGCACGAAAGCAATGACCAAAGGTCTGGATAATTTCATCTCGGCGTCTCGGCGTCTCCGCTGTTCAATTCTCATTTACAAGTTCGTGGATCTGTTTTAATTTGACGAGCAATTTCTCCAGCCTTCCAAGCGGCAACTGGTTCGGCCCGTCGCTTGGGGCTTTTGCCGGGTTGTCGTGAACCTCCATAAAAACGGCGTCCACACCGCATGCAACACCGGCTCTGGCAAAGTCTTCGATGTATTCGGCTTGCCCGCCGGTTGCTTTTCCTAATCCGCCCGGAAGTTGGAGCGAATGCGTCACGTCGAAAACGACCGGCACACCAAACGACCGCATTATCGGAAACGAGCGAAGATCGACCACCAGGTTATTGTATCCGAAGCTCGCACCGCGTTCGGTCAATAGTATCTTCTCACAGCCCGAATCGCGCAGTTTATCGACTATATTCTTCGCATCCCACGGAGCGAGAAATTGTCCTTTTTTGACATTTACCGCTTTGCCCGATCTTGCCGATTCGACCAAAAGATCGGTCTGCCGGCAGAGGAACGCAGGGATCTGCAAAATATCCACGACCTCGGCCGTCTTCTCGACCTGCCACGGTTCGTGAACGTCTGTAATTATCGGAACACCGATCTCGGCTTTGACCTGTGCCAAAATATCAAGCCCGAACTCCATTCCCTGCCCGCGAAAACTCTCGATCGAACTGCGATTGGCCTTATCAAATGAAGATTTATAAACAAAATCAACGCCGACATGTTTACAAATGTCCTTGATTTCCTGCGCCATAAAAAGCGCATGTTGCGAAGACTCAACAACACACGGGCCGAGAATAAAAGATAATCCGCCATCGCCGAACGTAACATCGTTGATCTGAAAAGTCTCTATTTTACTCATTTCCTTTGCGACAATATTTTCATCTCTCTCAGCGACTTTGGGTAAAGGGCTTTGCTATTATCAATCATTGTGATGTTCCAAATTCCGGGCATGCCTTTAATACCGGCTTTATGAGTGCCTACAATAATTGAAACATAAATTTCTCTACCGCCTCCCCCGCTTGCTTGAGCTTCAGCACAGATTGGCGGATTGATACTGTTTTCGTAAGAGGGATTGCCTGTCTGCTCTCCGCAATCGTTTACTTCCCAAACAATCCTTGCTCTTGATCCAACCAAAGACCGAAACCATTTTTCAAAAGGCTGTTTCTGCAATTTTGTATCTAATTTAGAGACATTAAGATTTCGAGCATAGTTGATTACACCCTCATCTCGATTACTTAATTGGGCGTAAACCGAAATAGTTTGCATTAACACAGTTAGAATGATCGACATTAAAAACGGTACACACATATTCATAGCTTTTATCCTAGTCCAGATTCTCCCGAACAGCCATAAACGAACCGATTTCAAGCAATCCCTTTCGTTCCGTCACACGTTCGAGATGGTTAAATCTGAAGATAATAATCGTTACTTCGCCAATCTCACTTATCGGCTCAACTTCCCCAGTGGAATTCACGCGAAAATGTTGCTGCCATATATCCGTTCGCGGATTGAAAAAACGTACAAGAGTTTCCGACCTTACCGAAATGGAGCCGAGATCGCTTCTTTTGCCCGATTGCATGGCTGACAGGATAAAGCTAGATTGTTCAGTTCGGTTTCGCCGCCGTGTTTGAGGCTGCGGATGTGGTCGATTTCGCCGCCGAAAAAGGTGTCTTCGATTGAGATTCGGCAATAATCGCAAATACCATTAGAACGAACCAATACTTGCTTGCTTAAGCTGTCACTGATATACCGGTTCATTTAACCAAAGTGTTTTTTCGGGCGAAAATTTTTGCCATTCTCATTAAATGTTCGAGTTGCATATAGTAATCAAGCTCATATTTTTCTTCGTCCGAAATACCGTCGGCTTTTTCAAGTTCTATCAATTCCGACACTCTCGTTTTCGTTTCCATTGAGGGCCGAAACGCCAGAACCTTTGCGGGATCGGTTGTGGCTATAAAATTTGCTACTTCCTCAGAAGCCTTAAAATTTTTTAGAGCGATCATCTTCTTACCTCAATCTTGGTGAAATTGTAACATGTTTAGGCTTACTCTTCGCTGACAACTTCGCTTCGTTCAGGTATTTCCATCTGCCTGTTGCTCGTTACATCATGTTTCAAATTTTCGCTGTTCAGACGATTTTGCCACGCTGCTTTCACAAAAGATGTAAATAACGGATGGGCGGCAAGCGGTTTCGATTTGTATTCCGGATGAAATTGACAGGCGATGAAGAACGGATGCTGTTCGCGTGGCAATTCGATCATTTCAACAAATTTCCCGTCGGGCGAAACACCGCTGAATATAAGGCCTTCCTTTTCCAGCAAAGAGCGAAATTCCGGATTGAACTCATAGCGATGGCGATGCCGTTCACCTATCTGTTCCGCTCCGTGATAGATATTACGGGCAAGAGAATTTTCTTTTAGATCACAAAACCATTCACCGAGACGCATCGTTCCGCCAAGTTCCTCAACATTGACCAGATCGCGAAGCTTGAAAATAACCGGAAACGGCGTTTCCTCATTAAATTCGGTCGAATCCGCATCGCGAAGACCGCAGACGCTTCTCGCAAACTCGATACAAGCTGTCTGCATGCCAAGGCAAATGCCAAAATACGGCGTACCGGATTTACGTGCGTATTTTATCGCCTTGAGCATTCCCGCGATGCCGCGTTTGCCAAAACCACCGGGCACAAGAATAGCGTCATAGTCCTGAAGATCGGCTTCATAACCTTCTTTTACAAGGTTTTCAGATTCGATCCAGTTCACATTTACCCGCAGGTTATTTGCCACACCGGCATGAGTGAGCGCCTCACGAAGTGATTTATACGAATCTTCCAACTCGACATACTTGCCGACGATCGCGATTTTCACAGTGCCTTCCGATGGATCTTTGATGGTCGAAACAAGCTCTCTCCAGCTTTTCAGATCGGCACTTGGAAACTGTTCATTAAGATTCAGGTCACTAATGATCAGTTGGTCGAGTCCCTGTTCGTGAAACGCAAGCGGCACTTCATAAATTGTCGGAACATCCAGCGCCGATATAACGGCATTTTCCTGTACGTTACAGAAAAGCGCGATCTTTTTCCGTAGGTCCATCGGCAGCGGGCGTTCAGACCGGCACAGTAAAACGTCTGGTGCAATACCGATCTCTCGAAGTTCGCGGACGCTGTGCTGTGTTGGTTTCGTTTTCAGTTCACCGGCAGCGGCAATAAACGGTACAAGCGTCACATGGACGAATATTGCATTGCCACGGCCTTCTTCATTGCCCATTTGCCTGATAGCTTCCATAAACGGCAGTGATTCGATATCACCGACCGTTCCGCCGATCTCGACGATCAAAACATCAGGTTCATGGGTTTCGGTAACCGTCCGCACAGCTTTTTTGATCTCGTCTGTAATATGCGGAATGACCTGTATAGTTTTACCTAAATAATCTCCGCGACGTTCTTTCTCGATCACGGAGAGATAAATGCGGCCGCTCGTCCAATTGTTGGCCTGCGAGAGTTTGGCGTGAGTAAAGCGTTCGTAATGGCCAAGGTCGAGGTCGGTCTCGGCACCGTCGTCCGTCACATATACTTCGCCATGCTGAAACGGCGACATCGTGCCCGGATCAACATTTATATAAGGATCAAGCTTCATCATCTGGACCTTCATTCCGCGGGCCTCAAGCAAACAGCCCAAACTCGCCGCCGCCAAGCCCTTTCCCAAACTCGACACCACGCCGCCAGTTACAAATATATATTTAGTCATCTATTTTTTCCTCGAAGATCAAGTTTGATATAAATTATCTAAAAACAGGATCGACATGATAAATATTAAAGTCCTGTCTATCCTGTTCTAATTTTCCTCTTTATTGCTCAAATCTTCACCGTCCGCCTTTCCTTCGCGTTTCTTTTTCAGATATCGCCCTTCCTTCATCTGTACGATCACTTCTTTAGCTTTTGCTGCCTCCGGGTTCATCAATTCCTGCAAGGCGTTCATGCTTGCACCTAATCCAGTGGTCCCTTCGGCGGCGTTTCGCTCAAATTCATCCGATGTTCGGGTTTGCGGTTTCGCAAGCATTTTCAAGCCCGCAACAGCTCCGACAATAAGCAAAACAAAAAATAAAAATCCTATCCAATCCGACATATTGAACTTTGCGATTTTAGATTGTAGATTTGCGATTTTCTAAGATCGCATAAACTCTGTCGAAATCCGATTTTGTGTCGACACCAACTGAGCTTTCATCGACTTCGACGACCTTGATCTTCGAGCCATTTTCCAATGCCCGCAGCTGTTCGAGCATTTCTGTTCTCTCAAGGACAGTTTGCTCCATCTGAGTATATTTCAAAAGATATTCGCGGCGATACGCATAAATGCCGACATGTTTTTTGTAATTCGAGAGCAGCGTCGGCCCTTCCTGCCAGATATTTTCCAGACTCCCGTATTTCAGAACAGCTTCACGCGGAAATGGGATCGGAGCACGCGAAAAATATAACGCAACGCCGTTCGCTTCCGTCACGACCTTGACAACATTCGGACTGAGCAGGTCTTCGTAATTTTCAAATTTCTCGGATGCAGTCGAAATATCTACCGTTTCGTCAAACAAAATAGCATCGACCGTTTTTTCTATTGTTAGCGGCGATATCAGAGGCTCATCGCCCTGAACATTTACGATTATGGAATTTTCCGGCATTCCCAATGCAACTTCCGCGATCCGGTCGCTGCCGGATTGATGCTTTGCGGATGTCATAACGGCTTCACCACCGCTTTCTCGCACGACCAGAAAAATTTGTTCGTCATCGGTTGCAACAATCACCCGGGAAACGTTACGCGCTTTCATTGCCTGGTCTAAAGTGTGCAGGATCAATGGCTTACCGGCCAGATTCAGCATTAGCTTGCCCTTCAAACGGGTCGAAGCGAGCCGTGCCGGGATTATTGCGATCACATTTTGTAAGGGATTGTTACCGTGTTGTTCCACGGGATTCTAGGTTATATCGACTTTGCACAATTTTCAAGACTTGAAAGTAGAAACTTGGAACTTGCCCGCGTTTTCGCTAAACTCACACCCGTGGAAAATATAAACACCGAACCTATCGAAAACTTTGAATCATGGCAGGAAGTGCCAGTAACTGAAGAAAAAACTCCGACACCAAACGATCCGCCATGGAATAGCTGGGTAGCGATCGGGCTATGGATTATCAGTGTCCTGGCGATTATTATATTTCCCGCTATATTTTTGCTGCCTTATCTAATCGCATTATCAGGCCGCTTTGAAAATCAGCAATTATTGCTGGAGTTCGCTCAAGCTGACCCGACATCTATCATTCTTCAGATAATTGCGGTGATCCCAGCTCATATATTCACGCTTATGGCATCCTGGCTCATCGTCACCAAAATGCGGAAGTTCTCCTTTAGACAAACATTAGGCTGGAGGTCAGGCGGAATGGTTTGGTGGCATTACATTCTTATCGCGGTCGCATTTATTGTTTTTGCTAACGTTGTCGGAAGTTATTTTCCGGAACAGGAAAACGACCTGACGCGAATTTTGAAAAGTTCGCGAACGGCCGTTTTTATAGTGGCGTTTATGGCAACATTCACGGCGCCGCTGGTTGAAGAAGTCATTTACAGAGGTGTTTTATACTCCGCGTTTCAACGAAGTTTTGGCGTTGCCGCTGCGGTAGTTGCCGTTACTGCTATGTTTACACTGGTACATGTTCCGCAGTATTTGGGAAGCATTTCCACGATCTTGCTTCTTGCCCTGCTGAGCCTTATTCTGACTTTGATCCGTGCCCGGACAAGCAACCTGCTTCCCTGTATTATTCTCCATACGATCTTTAACGCAATACAATCAGTGGGCCTTATTCTGGAGCCCTATATTACGCCTGCGACTTCACAATCCGAATCAGCGGTATCAATACTTCATTTCTTCAAATAAAAAGAGGGCCCGGATAAAATCCTGCCCTCTTTAACTTACCTTTACATTAAAACAATATCTACGGCCGTGAATGTTTGATTTCCCGCGGGGCAGAGGTAACGGTGACCGGCGGTGCTGAAACTATAGGCTGCGAACTGCCAGGCTGGGAATAAACCGGCCCGCGTTCGTTGTCAAATGTCGGAGACCGTTCGCTTACCCCAACCCTGCTTGACGAATCGCCCTGCATTCTTACGAACGGCGGAACACCTTCTTCACGCGGATATCTTTCTGAATTACGGTTCGAACCTGAATCTATTGTCCTGCTTCCGGTCCTTCTATCGGTCGTAGTTTGCGTAGCAGGAACTGTTCCCGGTCTGCTGTTATTTGTCGGCGGATAATAAACGATAGACGGCAGATTGTACCAACCCAGATAATTTCCGAACCCATAGCCATAAGGCGACTGCCAGCCATATCCAAAGGGCAGGAAGCAATAATTTCTACCGAACGGATCAAAGACCCACAAACCAAAGGAATCGTAAGTGTTCCAACGGCGGCCAAAGAAGGAACTTATCAATGAGGTCCGCATTTGCGACCTGTCAAGCGAAGCCGACGTTTTGGCGAGTTCCTTTGAACGGGCCTTGCTCCATGTTTCGAGTGCATCCTTGTCGCTTCTGTCAAATTTTGTGATCGCGGCGTTTCCGTTGGTCACGCTGGCTTCGCGTCCGCCTTTAACTATCGAACCGTTAGCATCGGAAAGCTCTGCTTTGCCTTTCCACACGGCAATGGTCCCGCTGCCATCTTTGGCTACATCAACACGATATATTCCCGATTGGATCAGATGAAATTTTGTCTTCGGAGCGTTTACGGTGACAGTAAAATCTTCACCGGCGAAAACTTCCAGAATCGCGCTTCCTGATTCCAGATCGATCTGTAGATCATCGAGCGATGTCGTCTTAAATTCAAAAGACGAACCGATGCCCAAACGCAGAAACGAGCCTGGATTTAGCAATATCTCAACTTTCCCAGTGGTCCCTGTTGAAACGCGATCACCGATCTGCAGCTGATCACCCTTTAACAACAGTCCGCTCTTTCCTTCTTTCTTAGTAACGCCGACCGTTCCCTCAACAAAATTAACACCGCCGGCATTAGCGGAGATAACATATTTATCACCCGCCGCCGAAGCGATGGAATTGTTCTGTGCAAAAGCCGAACATGCAAACAAAGAAGCAGTAAACAAGGCCGTCAAAACACGAGAAAAGCTGTATTTCATATTATCTCCTTCAGAAACTTTAAATTATTTTAGATTTTATAAGCAAAAATTACAACTTTTTTTCATCAATTAGCCGTAGTGTTTGTTTTTATCTTTTGATAAAAAATAGTGAACAACCTTTCAAGACATTGCGTAATCAAATTGATCGAGTCGGCAGAAAACGCCTCTAAGTTACCAGCTCAGTAAACCTTTATGGCCACATTCAAAGATCCAGCACAATGTTTTGCACCGCTTGAGGTTGTTGAGCGTTTGCTTGAAATCAGGGCGGAACTTGGCTTTACTGAAACTCTCTATCTCAATAGGTCACAGGAGTTAATGGATTTTCTGGATGCTTACGGATTTGATATTTATGCGTTTTCGACAAAAAACGAAAAGATAAATTACGGTGACTACTCATCTCCGGTCGTACCGGGCGGTGATATGATGCACACTTTGTCAAAAGTGCATTGACAACTTTTGAAACTCCTTAAAAACCGAACGGAATAATCTTTACTCCTAAAAATAACAGCACGATTTACAATAAACTGAAGGAACGCGGAAGGTGATTCAAGCAATTGAACGCAGCCGCGTTCTTCAGCTTTAAATGAGGTAAGTAGTGAGATTGATAGTCTTCTAACTCCTCACTATTTATAATTCACTTCCCTGTCCTTAAATGGCCTTCACGATAAAAAGCGTTCCGTCATCGTCCAGGAATTTTCTTTCCGTAAAGTCCGCCACATCTTTTCGAATGTGATCGACCATTTCCTTTGCCGGGAGGTCTATACATTCAAGGACGCTTTTTGCGAAGCGGTCATTACCATATTCTTCGCCCGCGTCGTTGGCAGCCTCGGTAATGCCGTCTGTGTACACGACCATTACCTGTCCTATTTCAAACCGTATAAAATGCTGATGATAACGGGCATCAAGAAACATACCGAGCGGTGTGTCGCCGTACTCCACGAAACGGTATTCACCGTCCGGCTTTATCAAAAGGGGCGGATTATGTCCGGCATTTGAATAAACGAACGTCCGGTTCGTCGCGTCCAAAATACCATAGATCGCTGTTATAAATTGATGGTCCTCAACAGAATCCCAGAGCAAATTGCTCACTTTCGACAATGCAATGTGCGGGGCATATCCGACCTGCACACCGGCACGCAGTGACGCTCGCAAAAACGACATCAAAAGAGCGGCGGGAATCCCCTTTCCGACAGCATCAGCTACAACTATTCCAATCTGGTCGTCAAATATCTTCACCCAATCGTAATAATCACCGGAAACCTCTTCCGCCGGGAAAATATATGCACTGATGTCGAAATTCTCAAGTCCCGGATCATGGTCCGGCAAAAGTTCAAGCTGCACCTGACGGGCTATCTCAAGCTGGGCCTGAATACGTTTCTTTTCGACCAGTTGATCGTGAAGCTCGACTTTTTCGATAATGATTGCTACCTGTGATGTCAGCAGCTGCAGGACGGCCAGATCATCTTCGTCATAAGCATTCAAGGCATCGCTTTCAAGATCGAAAACACCGATCACCTTGTCATTTGAAACAATTGGTGCGATCATTTCGGACCTTGTCCGTTTTCGAGCGGCAAAATAGCGCGGGTCGAGGCTTACATCCGGTGAAATAATGGCTTTACCACTTTCGGCAACGCGTCCCAGAAATCCCTCGCCCAATTTCAGACGCGGTTCTATCAACTCAAAACTTATTTCGTAACCGCGAATCACTTTTGATTTAAAAATATACGGATCGCCGTCGTCCGAGCTCGCCTCGATCAAATATATCCCGGCGGCATCGTATGGAAGCAGCGAACCGAGGGTATCCATAACCAGATTAAGAACTTCTTCCTGGTCAAGTGACCTGCTGATCTTTTTTGTAATGTCGAGCAGCATCCGCAGCTTATCTTCGGTTGTAAGCTCCGGGTCAGGAACGGAATTATGTATTTGCGGCTCTAACATTTAAATGAATTCTATTGTAGAAGCCTGACCGTTAGCGAGGGACTCTCAATGCCATTATCCATCCCCAACGATCAGGCTTTTGCCGATCATCTAGCTTTTCTGAAAAATGCTCTCTTTATAAGTTTCCCACAATCTCGACACTTTAATTCGATATTCGATCAATGCCCGGCTGACGTTAAAATGCCTCGCGATCTCGGCGGCGGTTTTGCCGTGTTCGACAAAATTTTTCAGGCCCCGGTACGGTACCAAAGCCGCCGCACCGGTCGAATAAGCTTCTTCTTCGATCTCCGCATGATAATCGCGTGCCATTGTTTTTCCGGTTTTATCACGATTCTCAACCATCAAACGGCTTGGCTTATGGCCAAGAAAGACATGGCACACTTCTTCCATCAGTGTAGCATTCTGTCGGTTTTTACCATGGGTCGGGTTAAGGATTATCAACTTCCTGCCATCCGGCAGCGTCTGCGAAGCAGCTCCACCCGACCATTTGTCTTTTCCGGTACCGATAAGTTCCGCTCGTGTCTCTTCGCTTAATAATGGTTCTATCTGGTCGAATGAGGCAACAAGAAGTTTGGCGTATTGAGCAAGCTTAAAAGGATCAAGCCGTTGATCATCCCGGCGCAGCCCGGCAAATTCCCTCAACCCCTGCGCCCGCAATTCATGATGTCTTCCTTTTTGAGTTGGCGGCAAGTCAGATGTGTCCACAGATATTGGCTGAAGCCTGACCATTAGAAAGGGCTTTTTAACGGTAACGTAAAAGAAAGCCCTCCATAACGGTCAGGCTTCAGCATTAGACCTCTTTATACTCAGAATCAACATCTTCACTGGAAAGAGCGACGCGATAATTTTTTGACTGTTTTTGGCTGGTTATCAGAAGATCTTCCTTCGTCTTTAATAGATCGGCCCGGTTATAAACCGAAAGCTCAAAATTGTAACCGTGTGTGATCGCATCCTTCGGACAGGCTTCGACGCAGTATCCGCAAAATATGCATCGTCCGTAATCAATATTATAGACCTTTGCATAGCGTTCATCACGGCCAATGCGTTCCTCATAAGGACGCGGATCGGTTTCTGCTTCGATATAAATGCAGTCCGACGGGCAAGCCGCCGCACATAAATAACATGCCACGCATTTTTCCTTGCCAAGTTCGTCAACGTGAAGCAGATGCTGGCCGCGATAACGCGGCTGCACCGTGATCGGCACGTCAGGATACTGCACCGTCCATTTCTCACGCGGTATTTCGGAGAGTGTGCGCTTCATACCCTTCAAAACCGCAACAGTTGATTGAATTACTTCAGTAATAAGTGACATTTGCTGTTTAGTACCCCTGAAGCATCGATGCTCCTATAAATCCTGCGTAAAACAAAATCTGGATGATATAATAAGCAACTCCAATCAGGAAGAAGATGCCGCCGAGTATCATCCCAACCAGGGCCAGCGTTTTTCCGCCATAGGAATTCGGGTCATTCTTGACATTTTTCATGCCCAGATAACCAGTAATGAGGGCCGCCAAACCAGTGACAGGCGAGACATAACAGCAGAGAGAAATAATACCAAGCACCAACGAAACTATCGGTAGAGTTTGATTTAGTGCTCCGGTTCCGGCCATAGGCGGTTGAAACGGAGTGTTTTGTCCAACTTCCTGATTCTGCCAGCTTGCTTCAGGTGCCGCCGGAGGCGTCCACGGTGCTGGTGCAGACGGCTGATCGAACGGATTTACCGACGGAGTATTCACCGGTTCGGCAAATGCCGTAAAATTTGGAGCTGGCGGATCATAGGAAACAGGTTTCGGCTCGCTGAACGGCGATGGTATCGGCGGTGTCGTCTTCCCAAAGGGCGAATCGGACGTTGCTTCATCTGCCGGCAGATCGCCGCTTGTCGAACTTTGCACAGGCGAAAATGGTGATGGAGGAGGACTGAGGCTAGGCTCAATAAATTTCGGAGGCTGCGGAACGAGGGGTGGAATATCCATCACATTCTCTTCCTGCGGCGAATATTTTTTCATTTCCTCGCGTATTTCAGCCTCTGATGCGATCATCGTTTTCAAAGGATCAGATTCAACCGGAAGCTCCAACACTTCTTCCTCGGCCGGTACCGGGACGGGATCGGATGGTGCGGCAGCCGGCGGCATTGCCGCAGCAATGTCCGCAGGACTAGCGATCATAGTTTTGAAAGGATCGATCGGCAGTTCGTCCTCGATCAGTGGCGTTCCGTCCGATTGACAGAAACGCATTGCATCGTCAAACGTTTTCTCGCAGGTCGGGCATCTTTTCATTTGTAGTAATCCTTGGAACGAAGTTCTATAAATTGCAAAAGTTTGAAAGCTGCAGGTAGTTTAAGCATTTACGATTTACAACCAAATGCAGCTTTCTGCAACTCTGCAACTTTCCGTAACTTTGAAAACTTCCTGTAACTCTCTCCAACTTTCTGAAACTTTTATACCTTGCCGCCTAAACTAATTCAAGTTTACTGAAGAAATAACTTATCTCGATCGCGGCGTTTTCGTCGGAATCCGAACCGTGAACGGCATTTTCGCCGATCGATGATGCAAATTCCTTACGCAAAGTCCCTTCCGCAGCTTCCGCCGGATTCGTCGCTCCCATCAGCTCACGCCAAGCCGGAACTGCATTTTCCTTTTCCAAAGCCAAAACAACGCAAGGGCCGCTCGACATAAATTCCGTCAATTCGCCAAAAAAAGGCCGTTCCGCATGAACCGCATAAAAGCCCTCAGCTTCTTTCCGCGTTTGGTGGATCAATTTCATCCCGCGAATGCCAAAACCCGCACCCAAGATGCGGTCAACGATCTTCCCCTGATTCCCCGCCCGAACCGCGTCGGGCTTTATGATTCCAAATGTTAAATTGCTCATATTATATTTTTACGTGATTTGATGTGGGGGTATTTTTGTTTTTAGCGAAATGGTTATGCAACTTCGTGGATCAAATGGAAGAAGTTGTTTTTTCAAAACCACTTTATGGAATGTTTCGGCTTTTATCTCAATATCGTAAATGCCATCTATAACCACAACTTCTATTTCTCCATCCGGATCCCCAATAAATTTGTATTTGATTTGAGACCGCGATTGCTTCGTCGGATTAAACTTAATGGCAGCCTTCGGAATCGTAGCTCCCATCTCATCGCGAACAGTCATGCAATACCGCGATTTCACCTGGGCACTCGTCGGATCAGGCAATCCAAGGAAAAGCAACAAAAGGACTATTGTGTATCTCAACTTCATATTAAGCGGCCATAAATTCGTCCCAATCGAACCCAAGGTCTTTTACGATGCTTCTCAACGTACCTGTTTTCAAATCCTTGCTGCCCCAATCGGGAACAGCGACGACAACGATCGGAGTATTAATAGGGTTGTACCATTTGCGATGCGAGCTGCCACTTTTTCGTACAAGTTCCACACATCCGAGATTTCGCAATTTCTTCGTAACCTCACGATATCTCATGCGGCTTCGAGGTGTACGAGGGTTTCAGTCAAAAAGGGAGCATTGTTACCGATGGGACGCAAAACGTCGGGCAATGGCTGGTTTAACTCTTCGTAACCTTCGATAAGCGCTTCCAAAGCATCAGTAACGTTAATGGACACTTCGTCAAGCGTGTCCGCCTCGGTCACCAGACCCGGCAGAATCGGACATGTAATGGTCCATCCACCTTCAGGTTGAGGATCTAATACCAAAGGCAACTTATAGATATTATCCATATCAATATTCTAACATTTTACACAAACAACTCGATCAAGTCCTTCGCGATCTTCGCCGGTTTCGTCGTTTCGCGGTCGATCATGCACCACATTGTTCTTCCTTTGACCAATAATTCTTCGCCACGGTGAATTTCGGTGAAACGTTCGCAAGTTACGTGTGTCCATTCGCCGACCCACGTAGTGACAGTTATCTCTTCATTTTCAAATGCCGGTTTTTTGTAATCTATTTCATGCCGGACGACGATCCATGAATATTTGGCCAATATTTCTTCATTGGCCGTATGCCGCCAATGTGCGACCGCAACGTCTTGCACCCAACGAAGATAGGCAACATTGTTGACATGTCCCTGTTCGTCGATCTCGTCCGCCGAAACGCTAAATGAATGCGAAAACGTCATCTTTTGCAGTCCGCGAATAGAGAAGAATTATTTTTCGCTTTAATTCACTGGCAATTCTCTTAAACTGCCGCTTTAGATCCCAGCGAATCAACGATCGCCTGTCCGATATCCGCCGGTGATTCTACAACGCGAATGCCCGCTTCGGTCAACGCCTTCATCTTCTCCGCCGCCGTTCCCTTGCCGCCTGAAATGATCGCACCGGCATGGCCCATGCGGCGTCCCGGGGGTGCGGTTTGACCAGCGATGAACGCAACTATCGGCTTGGTCACGTTATCTTTTGCGTAAGCAGCCGCATCTTCCTCGGCTGTTCCGCCGATCTCGCCGATCATGACGATAGCGTCGGTTTCGTCGTCTTCCTGAAACAAACGCAATGCATCAGTATGATTTGTCCCTATGATCGGATCGCCGCCGATGCCGATGGCGGTCGATTGCCCAAGTCCGAGTGCGGTCAATTGACCGACCGCTTCATAAGTCAGTGTTCCCGAACGCGAAACTACGCCGATGCGTCCCTCTTTATGAATGTGTCCGGGCATAATGCCGATCTTGCATTTACCGGGCGAGATTATTCCCGGGCAATTTGGGCCGATCACCCGCGTATTGCGCCCGTACAAGTATTCGCGGACCTTTATCATATCCGCGACCGGGATTCCTTCCGTAATACAGACAACCAGCGGAATTCCCGCGTCCGCCGCTTCCATTATTGCGTCGGCGGCAAATGGCGGCGGCACATAAATTACGGAAGCATTCGCCCCGGTTTCCTTCACGGCGTCGGCGACAGTATTAAAAACCGGAATGTTTTCATGTGTCGTGCCGCCTTTGCCCGGTGTCACGCCGCCAACGATATTGGTGCCGTAATCTACCATCTGAAGTGTGTGAAACGTGCCTTCTTTGCCCGTGATGCCCTGTACGACCAGGCGTGTGTTTTTATCGACCAAGACGCTCAAATGTATTTCTCCTCAAGAAAAAATGCTCAAAAAATGCGAAACGTAAGTATAGCACGAGGCATGATTTACATTGCAATTCCATAAAATCAAGTTTTTTCCGAACATTTTCAATACTGATTACGTTTGCATCTTTGTCCACGTTCCGAGTTCAACTTTTATTTTAACTTTTCGTTAAATTGAGCACGTTCAAGCTTGAACTCACAGCAATTTTTTTATGAGAGAGTTTTACTCATTTTACTTTGACGCATTCTGGATCGCCGTGACATCGATCCTGGAACATAAGCTTCGCGCGTTTCTCACGCTGATCGGCATAATCATTGGCGTCGCGTCGGTCGTTGTCGTCGGGGCTTCGATCAGCGGTCTGAACTCGTATGTCACTGACAAAGTCTCCAAGGTTCTCGGCGTCAATCATTTTATGATCGCCCGAATGGCTTTTTCCGGCCAAATGGACGACGACGAATTCGAGCGGAGGAACCGGAACAACAAAAAGGTAACATTCGAGGAATACGAATATATCAAAGCTAATTGCGCCGCCTGTTCGGAAGTCGGTGCCCAGATGAATGCCTCTGCCGATCTGAAGGAAAAAGGCGTGGAAATGCCGGCGGCACGGATCAATGGCGTTACTGCGAACATGATCGAGATCGAAGAAAAGGAGCTTGAATCGGGCCGCTTTATTTCACCGGACGAAGTAACGCGTTCGGCCAAGGTCTGTGTTATCGGTTATGACATCAAGGACAAATTCTTTCCCAATCAAAGCCCGATCGGGGAGATCATAAGGGTTCGCGGTGTTCCGCTCGAAGTGATCGGTCTGGAAGCAAAAAAGGGCTCGATGTTTGGCGAATCGCTTGACCGGCAGATTTATATACCGCTGTCGCTGCACCAGCTTATCTTTAATCGCGGCGATGGGCTTCAGGTTCACGGAAAATCGCTCAGCCCGGAAAATTTCACTGACGCCATCGAGGACGCCCGTCTGTCATTACGCAACAGACGCAAACTGCTCGGCAGCCAGGATGATACATTCGGGCTGGTAAATACCAAGGACCTCGGTAATCAGATCGATCAATTCACTGCCGCCATTGCCGGCGTTGTAGTGCCGATCACGCTGATAACATTAATTGTGGGTGGCATCGTCGTAATGAACATTATGCTTGTTTCCGTAACCGAACGGACCTTTGAGGTCGGACTTCGCAAAGCTCTCGGTGCAACACGCAAACAAATATTGATGCAGTTTTTGATCGAATCGGCATTGCTTTGTCTGGTCGGCGGGCTGATCGGGCTGTTGCTTGCCACTGGTGTTACGCAGCTAATTACAATACTTGCAGGCATTACGATGACCATAACATTAACGTATGTGTTCTTGTCGGTCGGTGTGTCAAGCATTATCGGCATCGTCGCCGGTCTTTATCCGGCTTGGAAAGCGGCACGGCTCGACCCGATAGTCGCCTTAACGCAGAATTAGTCAATCGTAAATCGAAATTCCACTCACGATTTACAATTTACGAGATATGAAAGTTTCAACTTCATTACCGTTAGAAGTCATGAAAATGGCTCTCGACAGCATCCGGGCCAATAAATTCCGCAGCTTTCTGACTATTTTGGGCATCGTGGTGGGCGTGATGACCGCGATCGTGGTCGCATCTATTTTGACCGGCATGCGGCAAAGCATCGTCGCCATTGTCGAAGATTACGGCACCAACAATATTTATGCATTTCACCTGACGACCGGAATTCACGGTGACGACCGCGATGAGAGGACGCGTAAACCTCTGACGGTCGATGATGCAAATGCGATCATGGACCAGACCGATGCGGTCGAAGACATTGCGCTCGTTGCTCCCGGCATCGGAAATTTCGGCGCGGCCAGTTTTGACGACAACCTGACTTATGAAGGCCGCAATTACCGCCGGGCGAATACCGACGGCGTTTCGCCAAATTATGCACAGATCTCCAATCTCGCCCTGCTTGAAGGCAGGTTTATCAGCGAAGCCGATAATCAGCAGCGAAGGAACGTCATCGTTATCGGCGTCAACTGCGCCGAAGCTCTTTTTCCCAACGAACCAACCG
The DNA here is from genome assembly GCA_043740295.1 of Pyrinomonadaceae bacterium. Lineage (GTDB taxonomy): Bacteria > Acidobacteriota > Blastocatellia > Pyrinomonadales > Pyrinomonadaceae > OLB17. Next base: position 20,321 of record JAYUCO010000047.1, read on the forward strand.
GCAACGTCGGAAAAGTTGTCCGCATGAACGGTTCGACATGGGAGATCATCGGCGTTATCGCCAAACGCAAAGCCGCTCTTTTCGGCGAGAACGAAGAAGACAGCAAAGTGCTCCTGCCATATCGCACCGCCCGCAAGGTCGCCCCGCAGCGCGAATATCTGCTGCAGGTGATCCAGGCAAAAGGCGGACGTTTGAACGAAGCGCTTCAAGATGCGGAAGGCATTCTTCGTCAGCGTCGCGAAGTAAAATACGGCGACCCGAACAACTTCGATATAAAAACCGCCGGTGAATTCATTCAACAGTTCGATTCGATCACCGCAATGGTCGGGCTTGTCGCGATAGCCATTTCGAGCCTCGGCCTGCTCGTCGGCGGTATCGGCGTGATGAACATCATGCTCGTTTCCGTCACCGAACGGACAAAAGAGATCGGCATCCGCAAGGCGATCGGTGCAACCAAAGGCGCTATCGTTCTGCAATTTCTGCTCGAAGCAATGACGTTGACATTCTTCGGCGGCATTCTTGGCGTCACGCTGGCCGTCGGCGTCAGCAATCTTATATTGCTTTTCGTGCCGTCGCTTCCGGCGTCGATCCCGATGTGGGCGGTAATTTCCGGCCTCACGGTATCGGTCGGCGTCGGCCTCATATTCGGCGTACTCCCCGCAAGAAAGGCTTCACGCCTCGATCCGATAGAATGCCTCAGATATGAATAGCCGCAACTGGCGCGTTATGCACTGAACGTTTCCCACTTTCTTCGGTTGTGTGCTAATGTTTTCGTGATTTCACCAACATTCTGAGAGGTTCCCATATTGAACAAACTGTATTACGGCGACAATCTTGATGTGATGCGGAAGTTTATCCGTGATGAGACGGTTGATCTTTGTTATATTGATCTGCCGTTCAACTCCAAACGCAACTACAACCAGATATACAACAACATCGGCACCGAAGACCGTGCGCAGGCACAGGCGTTCACCGACACATGGACGTGGGACGACCACGCCAACCAATGTTACGAAGAGATTCTCAAGAATAAGATAGGTAAGTAATATGAATCGAATTCTTTTAAGTTTCGCCATCGTGTCTTTCATAATTCTAGTTGTCTTTATCGGGGCTAGTCCTCAGTCTACGAATCGAGCTCAGCCGATACAATTAAAAGCGGAGAGTTCCCATCCTGCTGAGGAGGTGGAGAATATTGCAGAAGTTGTTTTTCGCTGGCAGCTTCTTTGGAATAAACAGCAAAAAGTCTGTCTTTTATTGCTCAATGGGCGTGAGCCAAGTGAGAAATTTATTAGTCGGTTTGTGGGACAAACAGAACCGCGAATTCAAAAAAGTAGCCTCACGCGGCGAGATATATATGGAAGGGTAGTTGATGCCAAGACAGGTGAAGTTGCGGAAATCATAAGTATTAGTCCAATCACTTGGATTAGTGACACTGAGGTTGACGTCCGCAGCAATGTTTATGACGGCTATGTTATTGAATGCGTCCATCGTTTAACTTATAAGGATGGCAAATGGGTCATCAAAGATTGGTATGATCTGGAGTGGGAAAAGACCACGCCAATCAATGTTACGAAGAGATTCTCTCAAACAAAAACGGCGTGCAAACGCAACAGTCAATCGCTCTCATCAACGGTCTGGAAAAAGTCCTCGGCAAAGGCTCGCTGTTCGCCTAAGTGTCGTTGATAATACCGAGGTTTGCTGTATTATCAATCGCGTTGGTGTTAATCAATAGTTGAGCGTTTTCTTTTTGCTGGCAACAAAGCTCTGAATAAATTATGATTCTCAAAACTTTACGAGTTCTTTGCTATTTGGTGATTATTCTTGTCACAACATCTGTTGTTTTCGCTCAAAAATCTTCGCCAACCATTTCGGTTGTCGGCTGTTACTCTGACTTGCGCGAAATATCTGAAGGCATCATCGGCAACGGAATAATAAGAATTTCAAAACGAAACGGCAAATATCTTGGAACATTTGCCGAACTGCAAAACGAACTCGGACTTGCCAGTGACGAAATGCCTTTGGAGAATCTCATCGTTAATAAGTATAAATCGACAATCGAGTTTACCTTTGGAGGCAGAGGAAAAGTAAAAGGAAAAATAACAAAGTCTGGAATTCAAATGAATTGGGGCAAAAACAGAGGCGCGTATGGAACGGCGAACTCATTTATGAAGCGCGACAAAGCCTGTTAATGAGAAAGCGTCCTAAAGATAACGACACGCCCAACAATTCAATGAACATGAGGGCGAAACAGCGACTTTGTTATCGCGTTTCTTTTGAACTCGGAGTTGCGTGGTGGCGGTTTCGCCCCACGTCATCTCAAGCGTTAGTCGTCATTCCAATCCCGACAACCGCTCCAATGACGACCTTTGCCAAACAACAAGGCAAGTTCAAGCCCGATATGTTCCAGCCGTTCGATAAATTGCAGATCGTAACCATCCAGCAAATCCTCGACGGCGAATGGAACGAACCTGCCGCTGATGGAGGAGGTAACCAAGAAAGTCCAAAAGACAAAGAAGGACGACCAACCGAACCTCATTTCTGAATAGCGAATCGCGAATAAAAAGATGCAAATACTGCACGTCCTTCAATCTTGCCAAGCCAAACGGTTAATGCTACATTTTCCGTGAGCAAATCCCAATGAACAAACTCTACTACGGTGACAATCTTGATGTGATGCAGAAGTTTATCCGCGACTTGGGCGGTCTGATCTTTGTTACATCGATCCGCCGTTCAATTCGCGGGCGCACGCC
>JAYUCO010000048.1:0-57040 GCA_043740295.1 Pyrinomonadaceae bacterium
CAAACCGAAGCAAAACCTGCAGCAACCGCGAAGCCTGAATAGCTTCGAAACGAGCTTTGGAGTTGTCTTTTGCAGGATCCGAAACTAAACGGCAAAAGATCTCGTAAACTAAGTTGATATCCATTCCTTTGATTTATTTCAGGAGTCCATGAAAATGAAACCATTGATGTCCGTCGCGATATTATTTATTGTAACAATTATCGGTAACGCCGTGATCGTTGCCCAAACAGATATGAAACCACCAGTTGCAAAAAAAGAGCCTAAGATATTAAAGATACACGGCTATGAAATTACCGATAATTACGCATGGCTGCGTGACCGGAACGATAAAAAAGACCCGGCGATCATTGATTATCTGACGGCCGAAAATGCCTATACCGAGTCTTTTACAAAGCCGCATAAGGAATTTGCCGACAATCTTTATAACGAGATGCTTGGCCGCATAAAGCAGAATGACACTTCTGTGCCGTATAAAAAAGGCGATTACTGGTACTTCAACAAAACCGAAGAAGGCAAACAGTATCCGGTTTATTTACGCGGCAAAGCAAAAGATGGAAGCGATGCCGTGGTTCTTCTCGATCAAAACGAAATGGCAAAGGGCTTTAAGTATTTTGCCATCCAGGCCTTTGAACCGAGCGATGATGGCAATCTGCTGGCTTTTTCGACCGATAAAACGGGCTATCGGCAATATACGCTCCAGATAAAAGACCTGCGGACAGGAAAGATATTACCTGACACTATCGAACGGGTTGATGCGGTGGAATGGTCGAGTGACGGCAAGTATTTATTTGTCGTTCAGGAAGATGCGGTTTCGAAACGTTCGGATAAATTTTGGCGGCACACAGTCGGTACCGATAAGAACGATCTGCTTTATGAGGAAAAAGATGTCCTGTTTAACATGAATGTGGGACGTTCGCGTGACAGCAAAATGCTGTTTCTGTCGTCAGCCGCAAAAACGATGCGTGAAAGTCGTTATCTGCCCGCCGCTGATCCGCTCGGCGCATGGAAGATAGTCAGCCCCAGGCGCGAGGGCCACGAATATTCCGCTGATTTTAACAACGGCGAATTTTATATAGTGACCAACAAAGATGCGGAAAATTTCAAGATCGTCCGTGCCCCTGCCAACGACCCGGGCGAGAAGAACTGGACGGATTTCGTTCAGCACAATCCGGCGATAAAGATAGACGACATAAATTTCTTTAAGGATTATGCCGTGGTTTCGGAAGTAGAGAACGGCCTTGAATATCTGCGGGTAATGGATCTGAAAACGCGCCGTGCGTCTGCCCGGATCGAAACTCCCGAAAGCGTTTATACAATGGCAATGTCCACTAATCCGGAATATGACACGCCTGTTATACGTTATAGCTATGCATCGATGATAACGCCGAATTCGACATTTGAATACAATTTCAAAACGAGAAACAGTGAGCTTATCAAACAACAGGAGATCCCGAGCGGCTATGACAAAACGAAATATGAAACGACCCGCGTGTGGGTGGCGGCCCGCGACGGTGTGAAGGTCCCGGTTTCGCTGGTGATGAAAAAGGGAACAAAACTTGACGGAAAATCACCTATGCTGCTTTACGCATACGGTTCGTATGGTTTTTCGACGACACCTGGATTTTCCACATCGCGGTTGAGCTTGATTGATCGCGGGATGATTTACGCCATCGCACATATTCGCGGCGGTTCTGAACTAGGCGAAAAGTGGCGGCAGGATGGCCGCATGTATAAGAAATTGAACACCTTCAACGATTTTGTCGATGTTGCAAAATGGCTGGAGACAAATAATTATACGTCGGCGGACCGCATGGTAATTCAGGGCGGAAGCGCCGGCGGGCTATTAATGGGGGCAGTTGTAAATATGGCACCGGAAACGTTTCACGCGGCGATCGCCCAAGTACCGTTCGTCGATGTTATGAATACTATGCTCGATGCCGATCTTCCGCTGACGACCGAAGAATGGATCGAATGGGGAAATCCGAATTTAAAGAAAGATTGGGATTATATGGTAAAGTATTCGCCGTATGACAATGTAAAGCCGCAAAATTATCCGAATATGCTGATCGAGGTCTCGCTTAACGACAGTCAGGTCCCGTATTGGGAAGGAGCCAAGTTCGCAGCAAAGATACGCGACATGAAAACCGGCGATAATATTATTCTTCTCAAAACGAACATGGGCGCCGGACACGGCGGTTCATCCGGCAGATACGACCGGTTGAAGGAAGTCGCGTTCGACTATGCTTACGCCCTGACGCAGGTCGGCATCACAAAATAAAAGCTGGCTAGGCGGTGATTATAAAAAGAGCAGGATCATAATTGGTCCTGCTCTTTTTTTCATTCAAATTGACCGTCGATGCAAGTCAATTTGACTGGAACGCGTTATCACAGATTCAACTTATGCACTTCAAGTCCTGGTAAATACTAAGTTTTACGGTTATTCAAACGATGGCACGCCCCTTGCAAATGATGTCGCGAGGTGCTCAGCGGGCACAGCTTATTTTTAACAGCCGTAAATAAATGAAAAATCAGTTATTCAACATATTCTTATCAAGCATCGTCTCCCTGTCGCTGCTAACTACAGCATTTGCCACAGGACGCGGAGGTGAAAATACGTCGCCCGGTGCATTGTCGAATGCTCCAGCACAACCGGTAAACTCAGTGCTTTTCGGCCTGGAAAAAGATGATCCATTCGTCGGCGACAAGTTATCGCCCGATCTGCGGGAACTCCTGTCGGGCCGTGACCTGATTATTAAGGTAAGCACGATTTTGCAGGTTGACGATATTAGTGATCCGAAATTCAGGCATTTTCTTAAAGGGGCCGGCTCCGAAATCGTTAGTGAGGCGGCAAGCATGAATATGCTTGAAGTGGAAATGCCGCTGAGTTCGGTTCAAATAGTTGCCGACAACCCTCACACAAAACATCTCTCACTCAATCTCAAAATCAAATCGCTTGGGCATGTCGAAACGGTCACCGGAGCAGCCGCGATGCGTTCCATTAAAGGAAACAATACTATCGACGGACGCGGAATCGGGATCGCGATACTTGATTCGGGGATATACGGGGCACATCACGAATTTACCGGGCCGACCGGCGTCAGCCGTGTTGTGCAACAGACCCAGTTCGAATTGGGCGGAGCCGAAGATTTATACGGCCACGGCACCCACGTTGCGGCTCTTGCGGCTGGACGGGGCGGAAAGCCGGGCGACGTTTTATCCACCAGCTATCTTGGAAATTACCAAGGAATTGCACCTGGGGCGAACATTATTGCAGTCCGCGTCCTCACGGACACAGGTACGGGATCGAGCGCCAAGCTTATCAATGCCTTAGATTGGGTTTATACGAACCGCGCGGCGAATAATATCCGCGTAGTTAATATGAGTCTCGGCACAGCGGCGGTTGAAACATGGCGTAATGATCCGTTGTGCAGGGCAGTACGTAAATTGACCGCCGCCGGAGTTGTCGTGGTCGCGGCCGCCGGTAACGACGGGAAAAATCTTTGGGGTCAGAAAACGTACGGCACCATCCATTCGCCGGGCAACGACCCGACAGTAATCACAGTCGGAGCCACCAATACATTTGCCACCGATGCACGCGGCGATGACGGGATTGCTACATACAGCTCGCGCGGCCCGACCCGATCGTATTATACGGATGCGTCCGGCATAAAGCAGTACGACCACCTGGTAAAGCCCGACCTTGCGGCACCGGGAAATAAGTTGATTTCGGCTAGATCACGGGTCAATGTATTGACCACGCTTAATCCGCTGCTGGAAGTATGGAATGACGGCCTGAGCCCGAATACCCAATTGGTGTATATGTCGGGAACATCTATGGCGACGCCGATAGTGGCTGGTGCAGCGGCGCTCATGCTTCAGGCAAATCCTAAGCTGACACCGAATATGGTCAAGATGATCCTGATGTATACGGCGCAGCCGCTATCTGGATTCAATCATCTTGAACAGGGTGCCGGTCAGATAAATATCGAAGGAGCAGTCAAAATAGCGAAGCTTGTTCGGACCGACCTAACCTCCGCTACGGCCCTTAATGCACCGATGCTCACGACCTCCAACCTTCCGGCTCAGCAGTCCACGATTGCCGGACAGACGGTTCGCTGGTCGCAGGGAATGGTCGTCGATAAAGGCTGGATGAAAGGCAGTAAGCTTATCACCAATTATCAGAAGGTTTACGGGCTTGGGCTTTTGATAAGCGACGGCCTCCTGATCAGTGACGGTCTGTTAATCAGCGACGGCCTGTTGATCAGCGACGGCCTGTTGATCAGCGACGGTCTGCTGATAAGCGACGGATTGTTAATTAGCGATGGTGTTCTAATATATGATTACACGGATACGTTCGCTAATGGCCTGCTGATCAGCGACGGGCTGCTGATAAGCGACGGGCTGCTGATAAGCGACAGTTTTCTTCTCGCGGACGGTACGCTGCTTTCAGGCGGCCTGACATTGGGGCTTCCGACGCTGCTTCGGGGTGAATAACCTCGAATCAGCAGATGGATTTTTTTGCCAAAGCATTCGATTGCTTTGGCATTTTTTTTCGGTGATGATCCGGACATTGGCCGTCGGAGGTGGTATCCCGAAGGCCAAAATTGGTGATGCTGTAATTTTTGTTGCTTGCAGAAATATTCTGTTTCGTCTTTTTGTGTCATCCGTGTCTTCGCTTTGTGTTTTTGTTTAGAACATCCTTTTAACAAAGAGAACACAAAGCGAAGACACAAAGTGCACGGAGAGGTATGTAGCAACGCAGATTTAAGACACCACGCCCGAATTAATTTGCTGGAAAAATATCGCGATTATATGTATACTATTTGAGGTTGGCAATCCGTCCATATTGCCACGTCAGTCCTTATATCTTCTAACCTTGCTGAGTTTCTAATTTCCGCCTTCTTACTAACCGTTACATTTAATGCAACGAAAGGAAAAACTTACAAATATATATGTCGGGGTATTGCTGCCTTTCGGGCTGATAGCGGCCGGTTGGGCGCTCATATATTTCCCGTTTGAAAAGGTCAGTATCGGTATGGCGGCTCTGGCGTTTGTGACAATATTTTTAAGTTCTTATCTTAGGATCCAGCTTCCCAGGACAAAAATATATCTGACCATCTCGGACGGGATGATTTTCCTCTCGATGCTTTTGTTCGGGGGGGCGGTCGCGATCGTGCTGGCTACGCTCGAAGCAGCGTTTTCGTCATGGAGTTTACGGCGGAACGGATCGCCGATGAAGGCTAAGACTATCCTGATAAACATTCTGGTTGCCGCTTGTTCGACATTTATTACTTCATCCGCCATCACCCTAATATTCGGCCCGGCGGAAAGCGTAGTCAAGGATGCCGGAAATATAACTTTTTTCTGGCTTTTGGCGGTGGCGGGACTGTCACAGTTCTTTATAAATTCCTTTTGCGTCTCGGCGATCATCGCGATCAAAACCGAAACTCAGTTGAGGAATGTCTGGAACGAATATTGTTTAAATGCCCTGGTGATTTTCGTCGGCGGCGCGGCGATGGCCGGGCTTGGGGTCATAGCCCTTCAGCAGATCAATATCTTGTTATTTGCGGCGGTAATCGCGGTTTTTACGCTGGTTTATTTTACATATCGCCGATACGTCGACGATATCAGGGTCACGGCGGCAAAGGCTGAGAAATCCGAACGCAACCGTGCCGAACAGGCTGAAAATCATATTTTGGAACTTGAGCATTACGTCGAAGAAATGGAAAAGACCAGCTCGGCGCTTCGTGAAAGCCGTGAACTCATGTTTCACGCCGCATATCACGATGAATTGACCGGCCTTCCAAACCGCAATCAGATCATTGACACTATCCGTGAACAAATGGAGGCAAGAAAAACAGACCAATCATATAATTTTGCCGTTCTGTTTCTTGACCTTAACCGGTTCAAGACGATCAACGACAGCCTCGGCCACTCGACCGGAGACGTATTGATAAAACACGTCGCAAAACGATTGAAGAAACTGTTGAAATCCGGAGAAATGGTCAGCCGGCTCAGCGGCGACGAATTCGCAATTCTGATACCGCGATATTCAGACGCAAGTGAAGTGACGGAATTAGCCGGCAAGGTCGCAAACCGCCTCGCGGAACCTTTCAAATTGGGAGATAGGCGCGTATTTACGAGTGTTGGTGTTGGGATCGCATTTTCTAATCCAGACTACTCCGAGCCGAGAGAAATTTTACGTGACGCTGACATTGCAATGTATTACGCCAAGGACAATCAAAAAGATTTTGTTATTTTTGATCAAAAAATGCATGCCCGGGCCGTAACATTGCTCCAACTTGAAACGGACCTGCGTTTTGCCGTCGAACGCGGCGAATTAGAGCTTTTTTATCAGCCGATCGTTTGTCTTAATGATGCAAAACTTGTCGGATTCGAATCACTTGTCAGATGGAACCACCCGACCCGCGGACTAATTTCCCCTAACGAATTTATTTCGGTCAGTGAAGATACCGGCCTTATTGTTCCGATGACGCTGCAAATACTAAAAGCCGCATGTTTGCAGATGGTGGACTGGCAGCAGCGGTTTGTTTCGGACGATCCGTTGACAGTAAGCGTAAATTTGTCGGGCAAGCATTTTGCCCACCCCGATCTGGTCCAACAGGTAAAAGATATTTTGGATGAGACCGGTATTGCACCCGGGTGCCTGAAACTCGAGATAACCGAAAGCGCGATGATGGAAAATGCGGAAAACGCCATTTCGATGTTAAAACAAATACGTGAAACAGGTGTGCAGCTTTCGATAGACGATTTCGGGACCGGACATTCCAGTCTTAGCTATCTTCAGAGATTTCCTGTTGATACGCTCAAAATAGACCGTAGTTTTGTGACCGCGATGGAAGACGGAAGTGAAAACGGTGAGATCGTCCAGACGGTGATCGCCCTGGCAAAGATATTAAAGCTGCACGTTATTGCCGAAGGGATCGAAAGCATCAGCCAATTTCATCAATTACGTGTTTTAGGTTGTGAATATGGCCAAGGCTATCTTTTTTCGCGTCCGCTGCCTGTACGTGAGATCGAGAAAATGCTTGAAAGTAAATCTCAGTGGGAAAATATTATTCCGTTACAGCAATTCGGAGCGAGAGAGCAAGATTACGAATTTAAAGAACTGACAGCGGTGCATTAGTTTTGATGTCTGAACCTAGCTTTTATTCGGCGAAAACCTTAGGCCGGGCATTTAGTGGAAACTCGGTCTCATAACGAGATCCAAGATTTAACAGCGTGCTTTCCGACCAGAAATTTCCGACCAGCTGCAAACCGATGGGCAGCCCGTCACCCGACAAACCGCACGGAACGCTGATCGCCGGCACACCGGCTAGATTTGCCGACACTGTGTAAACATCGTTGAGATACATGGCGAGCGGATCGCTGGATTTTTCACCAAGTTTGAACGCAACAGACGGGGAAGTTGGTGTAATTATTGCATCGCACTGTGCAAAAGCTTTTTCATAATCCTGTTTTACAAGTGCGCGGACTTTTTGGGCTTTTGAATAATAAGCATCGTAATAACCGCTTGAAAGCACGTATGTTCCAAGCATGATGCGGCGCTTTACTTCCTCGCCAAGCCCTTGCTCCCGCGTTTTGAAGTACATATCGCGTAATGCATTCGCACCTTCTGCGCGAAAGCCGTAACGCACCCCGTCATACCGGGCGAGATTTGCCGAAGCTTCCGCCGTGGCAATGATGTAATAAACCGCTATGCCGTATTTAGCATGGGGAAGCTCAACGTCAACTATTTCGGCCCCAAGTTTTTTGAAATTCTCGATCGAGCTTTCGACCGATTCCTTCACTTCAGGGTCTAAACCTTCTCCAAACAAAGCGCGGGGAACGCCGATTTGTTTGCCGCGAATATCGTTATCAATTTCGGTTAAATAATCAGGAACAACTACATCAGCTGAGGTCGCGTCGTGTTCGTCGCGGCCCGCAATTACACCCAAAACTCCGGCCGTATCTTTCACGGTCTGTCCGAAAATGCCAATATTGTCGAGTGACGAAGCAAATGCGACCAGGCCGTAACGGGAAATACGTCCATAAGTCGGCTTTAACCCAACAATTCCACACAACGAGGCAGGCTGACGGACCGAACCACCGGTTTCAGAACCTAGTGCCGACCGGACAACACCCGAAGCAACCGCAACGGCTGATCCGCCGGAACTGCCACCCGGTACACGCTGTATGTCCCACGGATTCCTGGCTGGCCCAAATGCCGAGCTTTCGGTCGAAGAACCCATCGCGAACTCGTCCATATTGGTTTTGCCGACAACTATGGCACCGGCGGCATTCAGCCTTTCGATAGCGGTGGCATTGTATTGAGCTTTATAATTATAAAGAATTTTCGATCCACAAGTGGTCTGTAAACCTTTTGTGCAGATATTGTCTTTGACGGCGATTGCGACGCCTTTTAAGATGGAGTCCGTTCCATTGGCATCGAGCTCGTCAGCCCGACCAATTGCATGTTCATGCTCAATGGAAAGAAATGCATTGAGCGTACCGTTTAGCCGCTCTGCGTTGGCTAAAGTGTTTTCGATGTTTGTCCTGAATGACATAATTTCGTAATTACCAGATCGGTGAACTTTTTTCAGGAAAGTGGACAAGCCGCACTTCGGTTAATTAATGACCTTGCTGATCAGCCATTTGTCATTTTGTTTGACCGTTTCGACCTTTATTTCTTTTTGTTCGCTTCGTGCGTCGCTGCGCCAAAAAAGTACAACGGTAAAAATAGTTTTTTCCGTTGAAATAACCTCGCAGGCACCGGTACGGAAAGCTTTTGGATAATCCTTGGAATTTATCGTGAACACATCATTTTCATTTTGAATATTCTGCAAAGATCGCGTAAATTCAGCTGTCAGAAACTTTTCCCGCAGCTTTAGATTTTCCTGCGAGAACTTCATGTCGTTGCCGAAATGAAACGAATAGAATTCCTTTACAACACCGCGTGATTCGGTGCATTCCGGTGGCTCCAGATTCGGAATGCTGCATGACGTAAAAGCAAATACCAAAAAAAGTAACCGCAGAGTCATGGAGACGCCGAGAAAACATGGAAAATTTTTTAAGCTGCTACTTTTTATTTGAAAACTCCGCGTATCTGCGTCTCATATCTTTTACAAGACCTTCGGAACCTGAAAATGGCCCGCAACACCCGCCGGGGCCTGGCTTAGAGCCGTTTCCTGGCCGAGCGACGTGATCTCGACATCTTCGCGATCTGACTTTGTCGCCTGGCCTTCAAAGGTTAAACCGCCGAGCATAGGTTCGATATTCACAGTATCAAGCTCATTCAATTGCTCAATGTATGCGACGATCTCCGCCATTTGCGGGGTGTATAATGCGACTTCTTCGTCGGTAATTTCCAGGTGCGCAAGTTTTGCGATTTTTCTTACATCCATAAAAAGTAAAATTGAAAGCATGATCTAACGTCACGGTTTCTCGTTTTGTTTCTTTCTTGCCAGGCCGCTTCCGGCAGCGAATAAAAAGCTTTCACGGAGTTTCTCGTCCGCTATTGCCTGGGCCGCCTGACGAAGACCGGAGGTGACCTCTTTCTTTGCAATTTTATGAGCTTCGGCATCCGATGTTTTGGCATTGTCATCCTGCTGTCGTGCATTTTCCACGGCTTTTGAGTCAATGCGAAATTCTATAAACGTTACAAGCGACGAACCCAAAACGGAATTAAGCTTGAAGATCATTTGCCCGCTTAAGTCTTCGATCTGACGCCGCCAATTATTGTCCGAAACAGCGATAAAGAGCTTTTTTTTGATCAATTTAAACGGTACGGCATGTTCACCCAAAGATTCGCCAGATATTTTTCGCCAGGCCGCAAAAACAATCGCTTCTCTGGCTGATCCGCTGCCGTCAAGATCCTTTAATACCTCAGGTAATGATCGAAAGATATGCTGCATTTGTCATTCTTTGTTAATCAACTATCATCTTAAACGAGAACATTATTAAATGCTAAATGGAAAAGCCCGGAAAAGCCGTCAATCTTCGGCGTTGCGGCTGAATGCTAATTTTATGATTAACTTGCCGAAATTGATTCTTGCGTCAGGAAGTCCGCGGAGGTCGGAGATATTGAAATCGGTCGGTTGGGAATTCATAAAAGATGTTCCCGATATCGATGAAAGCGAACATGCCGGGGAATCGCCGGAAATTTACGTGCAAAGACTTGCAAAAACAAAGGCTCAAACGATCGCCGCAAGACACACCGGCAACATCGTCCTCGGAGCGGACACGACGGTAGTTATCGACAAACAAATTATTGGGAAACCGATCGATCTAGAAGATGCCGGGCGGATGTTGAAAATGTTGTCGGGAAATTGGCATGAGGTTTTGACGGGAGTTGCGGTTGTGCGTGGTGACAAGACGCAAGTCGGTTTGCAAAGCACACGTGTGAAATTTGCTGCGATGAGTGAATCTGAGATCGATTTTCTGGTTGCGAATGGCGATCCGTTGGATAAAGCCGGAGCATATGCCGTTCAAGCCCAGGCGGCTTTATTTATCGAAGGGATCGAAGGTGATTACTGGAACGTAGTCGGATTGCCGGTAAGTTTGGTTTATGAACTGGTCAACAAAGCTGAAGCGTAGCGGGACGCTTACGCTTCAGCCGATAGCAAATTTGTTTACAATAGTTTATCGATAGCACGAGATATCGGCATCGTTATGTCGAATTTCGGATCGATGCCGCCGAAAGGCTCTCCGGCTTGGCTGCCGTTTTTATCCAGAATGACAAACGACGGCAGCTGGTCAATGCCAAACTTCTTCAAGGTAGCGGCACCATCAGAATCTCGCAGAACTGGAACGGTCAATTGATTCGCGGCTATGAATTTACGTAAAGATTCGTCGCTTGCGTAATTCTTCGATTTAGGATTGGTCGAATCAGTTGCGACGAAATAGATCAGTACATTCTTACCGGCATATTTCTTTGCAAGCTTATTTGTGTACTCGGCCTGTTTAGCCGACAGCGGCAGCCAGCTTGCGCCGACCGCTAAGATCACGACCTTGCCTTTCTGATTTTGCACATCGACCTGGCCGCCATCCAGCGAGGCCAATGATGTCTGGGCAGTGATGGCAAAAACAAAGGCAATTGAAATTACGAAAATTGCAATGAAACTTTTTATGGTTCTCATATATTTATAAAACGCAATAACTAAAGCGTTTCACTATGTTCAGATGCAAGTTTGATGCCAGTTACTGTCTTCTGTTCAGGAGGATGTTATCGATCAGACGGACGTTATCGAATCGGACGGCGACGGCCACTAAAACCTCAGTATTATCTATCTTTTCAATGGGTTCCAGGGCATCGTTATCGACCACGGCTATGTAATCAATGCGGGCCGCCGGTTCTGATTCTATCTTTTCCTGTACAATTTGAGCGATCTTCGACCCATTTCGTTCGCCATTTTTGAATGCTGTTTTTGCTTCAAGCAGAGATTGATAGATTATTGAGGCCTTTTGGCGTAGTTCGGGGCTTAAAAAAACATTTCTCGAAGACATTGCAAGGCCGGATTCTTCACGGACGGTCGCCACAACGACGATCTCGGTTTCGAATCCGAGGTCGCGTGTAAGCCTTTTAATGACACCAACCTGTTGGGCATCCTTGCTGCCAAAAAATGCAAAATCCGGACGAATTGTGTTGAAAAGAATGGTGACGACGGTAGCGACGCCACGAAAATGTCCCGGACGTGACGCCCCTTCAAGGGTTTCGGTCAATCCTTCGACGTAAACATAGCTTGAAAAACCAGCGGGGTAAATTTCCGAAGTTTCCGGAGCGAAAACATAATCGACCCCATATTCGCTTAAAACAGCGGCGTCCGCAGCCAGGTCACGTGGATATTTGGCGAAATCTTCGCCCGGGCCAAATTGCACAGGATTCACAAAAATAGAAACAATAACGATATCGCACCTCAGCCTGGCTTCCCTGACGAGCGTGAGATGGCCTTCGTGCAAGGCACCCATCGTTGCCACAAAACCAACGGTCTTACTCTCACGTCTTAGTTTACGTGAAATGGAGGACATTCTTTGCCGGCGGTTGATGATTTCCATTGTTTAGGGTAAAGGAAAATCTTCTAAAAGAATCTTGGCGATTTCAGTTTTTAATTTGCTTAAACGGTTTTGTGTAGTGTCCCAGACGATTTCTAAGTCTAGACCGAAATAAAAATGTATCAGGACATTTCTGAAACTTATCAGCCCTTTCCAATCAATTTCCGGATAACGGCCGCGTAATTCCTTAGAGACTTTTGATGCTGCCTCACCGATAACCATAAATTTCTGAGACACTGCGCTCTGTAATAGTTCACTGGCTAGAAAATTTTCTTTTTCTACATTATCGAGAAAGCGCAAAATCGCATCTATTGAATCAAGAATGTCCTCTAAGTAAAGTCCTTCATCCCGCATATATAATTTCGGCTTCTGAAAGAACTCGATCACGTATCCGAGCCTTTAGACCATTTTTAGAAACTAAATCAACATCAAAATTTACGACTTCTTCAAGCTCTATTTGGATTTGCGAAAATTCGAAAAGGTCGATGTGTGTATCAGGATCGAATTCTACCAAAAAATCGAAATCGCTATTCTTTGAAAAATCACCCCGAACCCGCGATCCGAACAAGCTCAACTCGCGAATTTTATACTTCTGGCATAATTCGGCGATCTTCTGTTTTGCTTCTGCCGATATTTGCGGTGTCATGCGTTCATCTCCTTTTTCGCGGCTTCGGGCATGCCGTAGGATTCCTCTTCGTTAGGATAATTGCCATTTTTAACATCTTCCATCCAATTTTTAATGGCACCTGAAATAACTTCGCTAACATTTGCGTATTGGCGGACAAAACGCGGTTGGCGGCCGAAAGTGAAACCTATTAGATCGTGCAGGACGAGGACCTGTATGTCACAGTGTGATCCGGCGCCGATACCTATGGTTGAGATCGTCAGTTCTTTTGTAATTATCTCGGCGATCTCGCGCGGAATAAGTTCGAGAACAATGGCGAAAGCACCGGCCTCTTCCATGATCCTGGCGTCCTCGATCAACTTGTTGGCATCGACCGCCGTTTTGCCCTGTACGCGATAACCGCCGAGCTTATGTACCGATTGCGGCGTCAAACCGATGTGGGCCATCACAGGTATTTCCTCATCGACGAGACGTTTTACGAGATCGACGCGGTTGCGGCCGCCTTCGAGCTTTACAGCCTCGGCTCCTCCGTTTTTCAATAGCTTCATCGCATTGCGGACCGCTTTATTGTCGCCTGTATGATAACTTCCATAAGGCATATCCGAAACGATGAGAGCGCTGCTCGAACCACGTTTTACGGCTTTTGTCGCGGAAAGTATCTCGTCCAATGTCACAGGTATAGTATTGCCGTAACCGTGAATGACATTGCCCATACTATCCCCGACAAGAATAATATCAACACCAGCTTCGTCCACAATGCGGGCGGTCGGATAATCGTACGCCGTTAAGCAGACAAGCTTCTCGCCTTTCTCTTTAGCGGTGCGGAGATTTGGAACGTAGACCTTTTCTGGCTGATCGGGTTTTAGATAGGCCATAAATTTTTACTAAGTCTAGCTGTTTGTGAAATTTAAGTCTAGTTTATGGTGTGGGTGGTTTCGGCGGCCGAAGAAAAAGCCTCGCCCTTTTGATTGGGGTCCCAGCGGACAACCTGCGAATTATCCGAACATTCGCCGAGCAGCGTTCGAATATCTTTTTGCAAGGCCGGGTGAACAAAGCCGGGTGCGATCTCGTTCATCGGGACGAGTACGAAATTCCGTACATGGACGCGCGGGTGGGGAACGATTAGAAACTCTGATTCGGACTGTTCCTGACCGTAGAAAAGGAGGTCAAGGTCGATGGTTCGAGGTTTCTTCAGTGATTTTTCCTTACGACCGAGGAGGTATTCGATACGCATCATCCGGGCCAGCATTTGAGACGGCGTAATGCTGCCCACCTTGATCTCAGCGACCATGTTGAGGAAGTTATCTGAATCTTCGATATCGACGGGCTCGGTTTCATAGACACCCGAAAGCTTGCTGACGACAAAGCTCGCTTCCATCAGCCCGCGAACGGCAAGCAACAAATTCCCGGCCCTGTCACCCAGATTTGAGCCGATTCCGACGTAGGTTGTGATTAGGTCTATTTGCACAATCAAAGGTTGAAAAGTGCCCGTAACCGCTGGTCAATTTCTGTCTGCTGTAGTGAAGACAACTTCCCTAACTCACGCAGGATAATTGATTTTGTAACCGTCATCAAACGATGGAGCCGAACTGTCGAAGAAACTTTTAAGCCGGTTGTGACAAAATCGATGTCGGTTTTATCAATAACATAGTCTGTTGGTGTTGAATTTGAGGAGACCTGACTTGTAATGAACGCCAAGATAACATGGTTATGAGGTGTGATTTCATCTGTCAAACAAACAGCTGGACGTACCTTGTTCGCCGTTAAATCATCAAATGGAAACGGTACAAGAACGATTTTATATTTCATCAGTCAATTGGCTTTCCGTCTTCTAGAGTATAGATGTCTTCGACTGGATCGTTCAGAAACTCGAACGCTTCATTCTTTGAAGCTGCCTGAATCCAATCTGTTTCACTCAAATCTTCGCTGTCGGGAAACAAGACGATTACACGCACTGATGTTGGTTCGTCAACGACAAATGTCTCATCAATTACAATCCGCCCGTTTTGTTGAATTGTTCCGGTTGTTTCAATCGCAGTCAGCATAATGATGGATTTTAGAAGATTTCGGGGGAAAGAGCGAATTTGCTAACGGAATTTTCGGTTCCTGACCTAGTCTCTGAACGGCAGAGTTGACGTGCGGTGTACCGGTTCACTCCAAGCAATCTTTTACCCGATAAGAATTACAGTTAGTTTGCCAAGAGGAGCCTAGCTTATACTCGATTGAAAGAATCGTGAAAATACACAGAATCTGCATATTATGTGAAATCGATTTAACAATAACGTTTACATTATAAACTACAAATAACCCATGATTTACTTTTACCACGCACAATGTTTCAATAAGACTAGGTTGAAAGACTAAATCCAGTAATGTTTTCTTTAGAAGACATTCGGGCGGAAACACGGTGCGGTCCGTCTTGACAAAATTTTCACGCCGAAACTTATGCCACGCAGAAAGTTCCGACAAACCCAACGTTTTGATCCCGCGGGCGACCGCTCACATCAGGAATACATTTTAAATCAGCCAGCGCAGTTGACGACGCGAACGGAGCTTTTGCGCCTCATCCGCGGCGGCGAGGACACGTATCTCGAATTAAAAGTAAAGCTTTCTAATCCTGAAAAGATCGCACAGGGCATCGTAGCGTTAGCCAATACGAGCGGCGGGACGATCATCTTTGGCGTCTCGGACACGCTGCGAATCGAAGGCTTGACCGACCCGGAATCGGTGCGGGATGAACTTCATCGTATCTGCCGTCAGGAGATCTTGCCGCCGATCGTACCGATGATCGACATGATGGCGTTCGACAGCGGGAAACGGATCGTCGTTTTGGATATTGAATCACGAAAACGGCCGTATCGCACTCGCGACGGTAGGTTTTACATGCGGTTTGGGGCTGAGAAAAGGGAAGTCGCACGCGAGCAATTATCGATGTGGCTAGATGAGATTAGGCCACTCGGATACGAGAATATTCCACTGTTTAACGGGGATGAGAAGGATTTTGACGACGGACTGCTTTGGACGTTCGCAAGCGGTTTTGAAGAGATCAATCAAAATATAAATCTTTACCAAACTGCGGAGTTTTTAAAAAAAGACCTGCTGCTTGCGGCTGGTGATGGCGACGAATTTTTCCCGACGGTTGCAGCGGTCGTTCTATTTGGCAAGAATCAGCGGATCGCGGAGATATTTCCACGTTCGGGTGTGACCGTAACACGTTATTCCGGTGAAAACGGTTCTACCCAGCTTATTGAAAGTATCGAGTTGCAGGGGAATTTATTGTCTCAATTCGAATCTATTCAAAGGTTTATTTTGCGTTACGTCGATCTGCTGAAAGATAAGCCAAAAAAGTTGGCGCCGACCGACAGTATGTATGTCCGGCCGCGTTCGGCTTATCATCTGTATGCTGTCCGCGAGGCTGTCGCAAATGCTCTTGTACACCGGGACTTGGCTTTTCGCGACATCCCGACGCGGATAAATATTTACGACAACGCCATCGAATTCATCAACGCACGCCGGACGAACGGCTTTGTGCCGCCCGCGTCAAGGGCGATACGTTATGGCATTACGCAGCGTTTGAATCCGCAGATAGCCGCAGTTTTCAATCGACGGGAATATGGGGCCAATATTCCCCGCGGCGGGTTGCCGATGGTTTTGAAACAATCCGCCAATTTCTCGGGGAAACGAGCTGAGCTCACCACCTCAAACGACGAATTTAGACTGAAGATATACGGAGCCTAAGGAATGTGGCCACTCTTGTTCGCAAAACGATAGCGTACAGGTAAAACAGCGCTTATTTTATCTTCTCGAGCCGCATATTGGATAAAGATACTATGTCCACTTTTTTATCTAGACGAGCTTTGATCTGGACAATAGGAATTGCCATGCTTTTTGGCGTCTATGTTTGGGGTCTTACAGGTAATCCGCCCGGGTTTTACGTGGACGAATCCGGGCTTTCTTATAACGCGTATCTGATCTCAAAAACAGGAGCAGGTGAATTTGGCGCGCGATGGCCGCTTTTTTTTCAGATTTTCACGGGCGGCTTCACTCAATATTCAAACCCGACACAAATATATTTGCTTGCTGCTGTTTTTTGGTTGTTCGGCCCGAGCATTCTGGCGGCCCGGCTTGCGGCTGCGGCGTCTGTTTTCGGAGCTTCTTTACTACTTGGGCTTTTAGCCGGCCGCGTTTCCGGCAAGCGTGAGATCGGATTTATCCTAGGTGCGCTTGCATTGGTCACGCCGTGGCTTTTTGAGGTAAGCCGGTTGGCACTCGAAACTTTTTTTTACCCGATGGCGGTCGTTCTCTTTCTTTGGTCGGTTCATATGGCAAACCGGAAGGAGCGATGGTCCTGGCTCAACATTACGGCGATTGCATTTGCGTTGACGCTCCTGACATACAGCTATACGATCGGCAGGTTGCTCGGCCCGCTTCTCGCTTTTGGGCTAATTAGTTTTGCCTTTGAAAGAAAAAATATATTTGCAGTAGTAAAAACATGGGTGCTTTATGCCATAACACTTATACCGCTGATAAGTTTTGGCAGGAATAATCCGGGGCTGACGACAAGGTTTTACTTGCTATCCTATATCAAACCTGAAAGTTCGTACTTTGAAATAATTTATCAATTTATTATTCGGTTTTTTGAGGACCTGAATCCTGTCCGGATGCTTTTTACAGGAGATACGAATCCGAGACATCATATACCTGATGCGTTGGGGAGTATATATATTGGTGTTTTTTTGCTTGCGTTGCTCGGGTCGATAATAATAGTTCTCCACAAACGCTATGATGCATGGTGGCGTTTGATCGCATTTGGACTTGCTGCTTCGGTCGTTCCCGGAGCGTTGACGGTTGATAAATTCCATACATTGCGGATGATCGCTTTTCCGATATTTGCATTGATGTTGACTGTTCCCGCATTGGAATGGCTGCTCAATGACGGAGAGTTAGCTGACGATGCAGCGGATGAGGATAACAGTTCGAAACCGGTAAATAAGAATTTTTTGACTTTGCACACGCGGAAGTTAATACTCGGTTTCGTTTTGATATTTGTGACATTTGAAGCTTCATATTTTCATTGGAAGTATTATCACGAGGGCGGAAAACGCGGCTATGTTTTCGATGCTGCCTACAAGCAGCTATATGATGAGGCGACCGCACAGCCGAACCGGCCGATCTATCTTATTGACAATTATTGGGGCCCGGCCTATATACATTCCTTTTGGTACGCGACGGTTGAAGGCAGAAGCACAGATGAATTTATTCACCTGCCGTATGGAAAGCCAGCACCTGCGGGTGGCGTCGTGATAAGTACCGAGCGCGATTGCTCCGGCTGTCAGATGATCGACCGAAGCGGCGATTACATTCTTTACATATCTACAAGAGAAAAGTAATAAGCGGATAGCGGCGGGTACCGCCTATTACGAGTTGGTCAATTATGCTGCTCGACATTTCTCCATTAAGAGTCTCACGCGATTACCGGCTTCTGTTTTTCGGACAGCTTGTCTCGTTTTTCGGATCGATGATGACCTTTATCGTCGTGCCCTGGCAAATGTATAAGTTGACGCAGTCGTCGGCGATGGTCGGGTATATTTATCTAGCGGAATTTGTGCCGATGGTTTGTTTGGCGTTCGTGGGCGGAGCGTTAGCGGATTTTCTCGATAAACGCAAAATGCTGCGGTTTACTGAGATCGGGCAGACGTTCGTAACGGCGATCCTGCTGGCAAATTCGCTCCTGCCGCAGCCGCATATTTGGGTTTTGTTTCTCGCGGTCGCACTGCACGCGGGGTTTGCGGCGATCCAGCGGCCGGCTTTCGAATCGTTTATCCAAAAGGTGATCCCAACCGAAATGATGTCGGCGGTAATGGCGCTGAATTCAATCCGCTTTAGTATCGGGATGATCGTCGGGCCGGCTGTCGCGGGAATAATCGCGACGCAGCTTAGTCCGTCAGTAGCGTATTGGATCGATCTTTTGACGTTTGCGGCATCGCTGGTTGCAGTGTTTCTTTTGCGGTTCGTGCCATCGCCTGAAAACGCCGAAAAACCTAGTTGGCAAGGGATAAAGAAAGCATGGAAATATGCTTTTGGCCGACAGGAACTGGTCGGGACTTATTTTATCGACATCGCGGCGATGTTTTTTGCGTTCCCGCAGGCTTTATATCCGGCGTTGGCAGTAATCTACGGTGACAAGTACGTCGGGTTTTTCCCGGCGGCAATTGCCATCGGAGCTTTGACGGCAAGTTTGACTTCCGGTTGGACAACAAATGTTCACCGGCACGGTCTGATGGTGACGGTCGCGGCGGTGCTTTGGGGCGTGGCGATAATCTTTTTTGGGATGTCGGACAGCATCGTGATCGCATTGCTGTTTCTCGTGGCGGCCGGGTTTTTCGATATGGTCTCAGGCATATTTCGCGGTGCGATTTGGAACCAGACAATACCGAATTACCTTCGCGGCCGCCTGGCCAGTATCGAAATGATGAGCTATCTGACCGGCCCAATGCTTGGCAGTGCTAAGATGGGAATTGTCGCGGAAAGATTTGGCGTAAAGACCGCACTGGTCTCAGGCGGTATTCTTTGTGTTGTTTCGGTGGCGGGTGCCGCCTTGTTTTTACCGCAGTTTGCTACCTACGACGGACGTGAAGGCGTCAAACAAAGAGAACGCGAAGAAGCAGAAAGGGTCGGGCTTTTGCGGGTGTCACAGGGAGAATTTTAAGACACGGCAGAACCGGGAGCGATAGCGGCCGGGTTCGTAGTTGGACAATTACCGACGAAAAAAATATATGGCAATATTACGCAAACGGCAGATCGACAACCTCGAACAGTTGAGCGGCGAGGAATTACAGGCGTTCATTGATTCACTGCCCGACGCGCAGGAAACGATCAGCGAACTGCTCAATTATCTGGAAGACGAGCTTTATGACAAGGAATGCAACCATTCCCTACGGTATTCGATGCAGTACATGATGGAGAAAAATTTGAACTTCCCAAAACTGACCGGCTGGCTGACAGACAATGGCGGTTATTGTGATTGCAAAGTGATGGAGCAGATCGCACCAACTTGGCGGAAAAAGTTCGGCGACGATTGATCAGGAAGATTTAAATATTGCAACTTTATCTTTGTTTAGGAATAATAATTTTATGAATACTGTTTCTATAGATGTACCAGATAAGGCATTTCCTCTTCCTGGATCGCCGGACGACAATCTTGGACGTGAGATCCTGCTTGCAGCCACTGTTAAATGGTTCGAGATAGGAAAAATATCACAAGGCAAAGCGGCTGAAATTCTTGGGCTTTCCCGTTCAGAATTTCTCGATCTATTGGCCGATTACCGAGTTTCAGCGTGGCAATATACCGAGAGAGAAATTGACAAGGAGTTAGGTCTTGATTGATCGTATCGTAGTCGATTCTTCACCGCTGATTATACTGATCAAGAGTCGTCTTGCCAACATTTTACCTCAGCTTTACAAAGAAATTCTCGTGCCGGATGCAGTTTGGAATGAAATTCTTGCAGGAAAAGAAGACGATGCCGCCAGATTATTACTTCCTTCGCTCCAATGGGTAAAACGAACCAGTGTAGATATAACCACTACACTCAGAGATTACGGTCTAGGGCTCGGGTTCGGAGAGGTTGAGGCGATTACTGTTGCTTTGGAGCAAGCTAATACTCAGCTTTTGGCAGATGATTTTGCGGCACGCTCATGCGCTAGAGAGTTAGGAATTCCATTCATCGGAACGGGTGGTTTATTAGTACTTGCGAAGAGAAAGTCTCTTATCTTTTCAGTATCCGAGGCGTTGGATAAGGTTCAAAAAAGTGGGCTCTGGCTTGATCAGGACTTAATCGAATTGCTGAAACTCAAAGCAAATGAGTAGTTTCGCAAATCGACTGTGAATTTAGACGTTCACGAAAATCTCAAGTACATTCTCGCGAGCGTCTTCGAAGAAATGGGTTAGGTCCGCCGAATTCACCCGCTCGACCGCGCCAATTCATGCGAATGCCGGAAGACGTTATTCGACCAGTCACTCCGCGAACAAAAACAACTGATTTGCCATTTCCCAATAAGGGAAGGTCAAATTTAACTGTGCGTTTAGACTCATTCACTGAAAGATTTCGCACTCTTACTGTCGGCGCATATTCTCCGCCATCACCTGTAAGCTCGGTAAAAGTGGCAACATATTTTCCTTTTAGCTTCTTAATGTTGAGCGACCCGTTCCCTACGACAAGACCCTCGGCCACAATCAGTTTCAAGTCCGAATAGCAACCAACAATTCGAAATGGAGGAAGTCTGGTTGCGAATAAAGAGATACCCAAAAATAGATTTATTCCAACGACAATTAAGGTTTTTTGCATCTAGAAAGCATACTACAAATAGCAGATCAAATATCTGATTTTTTTTCGCATTCTTATCTTTGCGCACCGCAAAGTTATTGACTGAGCTTTTAGGTTTAGTTGCGCTGGGGAAGCCGTCATTTCACAGTTAGGATAGCAAAAAAACTAATGCCAACATTGATCAGGCTTTAAGGTACGGGCGAAGGTAGGCGCCCGTGTGAGATTTCTTGTTTTTCGCGATCTGATCCGGCGTTCCGACGGCAACGATCTCGCCGCCGCCGGTGCCGCCTTCGGGGCCGAGGTCAATGACGTAATCGGCCGTTTTTATTACATCCAGATTGTGTTCGATGACGATGAGGCTTGCACCGGCTTCGATCAAGGCACGGAATGCGGCGAGGAGCTTGTTGATGTCTTCGAAATGCAAGCCGGTCGTTGGTTCGTCGAAAATGAATAGCGTTTTTGAGTTCGTTTTCTGGGCGAGATGGGCCGCGAGCTTGACGCGCTGGGCTTCGCCGCCCGAGAGAGTGGTCGCAGATTGTCCGAGACGCAAGTAGCCGAGACCGACATCATCCAGCGTCTTTAATTTCGTGGTTAGTTTTTTAACTTCCTTGAAGAAAAAGATCGCTTCTCGCACCGTCATTTGCAGCACTTCGTTGATGTTTTTACCTTTGTATCTGATGTTCAAGACCTCTTCCTTAAAACGGGTGCCGCGACAGTCTTCGCAGGTCAATTCGACATCGGCCAGGAACTGCATTTCGATCGTCACGGTGCCGCTGCCCTGACATGTTTCGCAGCGGCCGCCGGGAACATTGAAGGAGAAATGCGATGGATTGTAACCTTTCGATTTGGCCTGGGCCGTTGCGGCAAAAACCTCGCGGATCGCGTCGTATGATTTGATATATGTGACCGGATTCGAGCGCGGTGTGCGGCCGATCGGCGATTGATCGACGAGTACGATGTCATCGATAAATTCTTCGCCCGCAATCTCTTTGAAGAGTCCGACCTGAGCGGCCCATTCACCGCGTTTTTTCTTGATCCCGGCGTATAGAACATCGTGAACCAGCGTCGATTTTCCCGAACCGGAAACTCCGGTGATGCAAACCAGCATTTCGAGCGGAATATCGACCGACACATTTTTAAGGTTGTGTTCTCGGGCACCTGTGATCTTCAACCATTCCTTGCCGGCAGGTTTTCGTTTTTGCGGGATTTTGATCTCGGAATCGCCACGAAGATACCTGGCAGTGAGAGAAACCTCGTCCTTCAGCAACTTGGCGAAATCGCCCTCGAAGACCAAATTGCCGCCATGCTCGCCAGCATAAAGTCCGATGTCGATAATATGATCGGCAGCACGCATCGTTTCTTCGTCATGTTCTACAACGAGGAGCGTATTGCCGATGTCCCGCAGATTTTCAAGGATCTTTATCAGCCGTGCGTTATCGCGTGGATGAAGGCCGATGCTCGGTTCATCCAGAACATAAAGCGTTCCGACAAGCAAGGAGCCGAGATTTGTTGCGAGCTGTATGCGTTGGGCCTCACCACCCGAGAGTGTTGCCGCCAATCGGCTCAGTGTCAAATAGTCCAAACCGACATCTATGAGAAATTTCAGCCGCCGACGAATTTCGAGCAATAGTTTTTCGGCGATCTGTTCGCGCTCTTCGGTAAGTTTCAGGTTTTCGAAGAATTGATGGGCATCGACGATCGATAACGCGACGATCTCCGGTAATGAACGCCCGCCGATCTTTACATCCCTAGCCGCCTGACGAAGTCTTGATCCGCCGCAATCTGGACAGGTTGTGTAGCCGCGATATTTCGCAAGAAAAACACGGACGTGGAGTTTATATTTTTTTGTTTCGAGCCATGCAAAAAAACCTTTTATGCCACGCCAGCCTTCATCGCCGTAAATTATGCAATTTTGCTGAAAGTCGGGCAGGTCGGCAAATGGAATGTCTCTGTCGATCGAGGCACTGGCCGCATATTTCAGCAGTTCCTTTTGTGCCCAGGCATGGGTTGGACGGGTAAACGGTTCAACCGCACCTTCTTTGATCGACAGCAGTGGATTTGGGATGACAAGTCCGTAATCGACGCCGATAGTGTTGCCGAATCCCTGACATGTCGGACAGGCCCCGAATGGCGAATTAAAGCTGAAAAGGTGCGGTTCGGGTTCTT
Source organism: Pyrinomonadaceae bacterium (assembly GCA_043740295.1). Taxonomy (GTDB): domain Bacteria; phylum Acidobacteriota; class Blastocatellia; order Pyrinomonadales; family Pyrinomonadaceae; genus OLB17. The sequence goes on from JAYUCO010000048.1 coordinate 23,167, forward strand.
CGTAAAAAGTACTGTCGTATTTGCAGATGAATTTGTCGGAATACTTAAGCTGTGCTCCATCCGTCGTTTCAATAAGCGCCGAATGCCCTTCACGAAAGCATATTTCCAGTGAATCGACCAAACGCTGACGAATATCATTATCCGCTTTTAGGCGGTCGATCAGGACGAAAGTGTCTTTAAAGTCCGTGAATTTATAGTCCTCAGGCTTTTGCAGTTCAAGCATTTCGCCGTCGCGATAAAGACGGGAAAAGCCCTGTTGTAACAGCAATATTAAAAACGCCGAAACGCTCAGGTCTTTTGATTTGTCTATGGCTTTTCCTTTTTTTGCTTTTGTTTCCGGTTCCTGTGTTTCCTGTTGTATCGGGAAAAGGACGTAGAATCGGGTTCCTTCGGCGAGGTTTTCCAATATCTCAGAGGCGGCCGATTCGGGAGAATCTTTTCTTACTTCGCGGCCGCAGACATGGCAAATTGTCTGTCCTGCACGAGCGAATAATAGGCGCAGATAATCGTATATCTCTGTCTGTGTGGCGACAGTCGATCGCGGATTCTTGGTCGTATTTTTTTGCCTGATCGCTATGGCAGGTGCAATGCCGATGATCTCATCGACATCAGGCTTGTCCATTCTTTCCAGGAATTGTCGTGCATATGCGGAAAGCGATTCGACATAACGCCGCTGGCCTTCGGCATAAATTGTGTCAAAAGCAAGACTGGATTTGCCCGAACCCGAAACACCCGTAATCACCGTCAGCTTATTATGCGGGAGCGAAACTGAAATATTTTTTAGATTATGAGTCCGGGCACCGCGAACTTCAATGGCTTCATCCTTTCTCATTATTGCTTTCATAGGTGTAAAATCCGGCCGCGCAAGCAAACTAATATTTTAACAAAATCAACAAAGTGAAACAAAGCGGGAATAAACCGGTATATTGGCGGACATCTTACCAACATGAGAATCACATTTTTATTGATGTTGTTAATTTCGCTTCTGAGCTTCTCAGGGTGTGCCGTTTCAAATGCCGAAAGCCGCGAACCTGCAATTGACGAAAAGGTGAGCGTGGAATTGGAGCCCTTAAGTTCCGATTCGCGCCAACCTGTGCTGGTGGAACTTTTTACATCAGAAGGTTGCTCAAGCTGTCCACCAGCTGACCGGCAGCTCACGTTTCTCGAAAAAAATCAGCCCGTCGCGCAAGCTGAGATAATTACACTTTCATTTCACGTAGATTACTGGAATCAATTGGGATGGAAGGACGAGTATTCATCGGCTGCATACAGCAATAGACAGCGGGAATACGCCCCTAAGTTTAATTCCGAATCGGTTTATACCCCGCAGATGGTTGTTGACGGGGACGCGGAATTTGTCGGGAGCAACGCCGGTAAGGCGGCTAATGCAATTGCAAATGCCGCTAAGGCCCAGAAAGGAAAGGTAGAGGCTTCTATCGAAGGCAATATTCTCAAGGTTGCTGTTTCTGCAATGCCAAGGCACGGAAACGCAGGCGTTTTTCTAGCGATCGCCGAAGATGGGATCGTTACCGACGTGCGTCGCGGTGAAAATGCGGGAAGCAGGCTGCCGCATATTTCGGTCGTGCGTGAGTTGAAGGAGATCGCTACATTAGGTTCGGCTGCAAATACAAAAAATATTGAGTTTAACGTCGAAACTCTAACATCCTGGAAACGTGAGAATTTAAAATATATCGTTTTTGTTCAGGAGGACGAAAGCCGAAAGGTAATAGCCGTCGGAAAGGCAGGGAAGTAAGCCTGAAAATTGTCTTGCCTATTTATACATATATCGAATTAGAAGATCGTCTCACAGCCGGTCAGTATATGACTTTTACATTTCTGCAACGTCAAAATTATTTAAAAGGGGTTATCGAACATGAATGGAAGCTTTCGACCTGAAGGCCGAACAAATGATCTTGTGATGCAGGATCTGGCATCAGAAACGGTTATTTATGACCTTAGCAATAACAAAGCGTTTTGTTTGAATGAGACATCCGCACGAGTTTGGCGTTTGTGTAACGGCATTCGAACAGTCGATGATATTGCAGCTTCGATAGGAAGCGAAGAGATAGTTTGGCTGGCGCTCGATCAGTTGAGTCGGGAAAACTTACTTGAAAAGAAATCCGTACCGACGGATATATTACCTGAAATATCACGTCGTGATGTTATTCGGCGTGTAGGATTGGCGTCGCTTATTGCTCTTCCCGTAATTGCTTCAGTAGTCTCCCCGCAGAGCGTATTTGTCCAAACATCTCTTTTGCCACTCGGTTCCATTTGAACTACCAGCTCTCAATGCAGTCCAAATAACCAGGGAATCGGTTGCTGCCGGGCAGGTATTTGCAGTAACGGAAATGGCGGCTGTGCCTAGACATGGCAAACAGCAGAATAGATCTCTTTGAAAAACCTATTTTCCAGACCATATCCATCAAGGTTTGCCTGATGTCGAATTTTCAGGGCCCCAAATAATTCCAAGCTACCATCGAGTGTCATAGTGTGAGAAATTGTCACGCCATGGCTCGGTGTCTTCATAAATAAGAAATGGAATGATCCCGTCAAAGCTTACTATTGTGTCAGCCGAGCGGCGGAGGCGGTAATTATAACCTGTCGGGGAAGCTATTGACAGAGTGATCCGTTCGTCAGTTATTCGTGACACAACGGCTGTTCTCCAGTCTTTTTTTGAACGGACAAGAAGCCTTCCACCCAAAGGAATTTCAGCAAGTCTTATTTGCGTTTCTGCAGCTTCCACGTGTTTAATACGGTATATAAGTTTATCTCAGCAGCTTCTTTTTTGCCTTGGTTTTTGGTTCGCTAAATTTTTTATGCGGTGTCATTTGCTGGGCCATCCGCATTCGGGTAAACGCAAAGATCGGCGAATAACTTTGCGATATGACGCTTCCGTCTGATGACAGGCTTACTGTCCAATTTTCCTTTTTTTGATCCAGTGTCAATACGAATTTCAGTACGCCCGAATTTTTCTCAAATGGAACGAATGCGTATGTTCCGACCCGCCAACTTTGTGATCCGAATGAATCCATTTCAATATCCTCGGTAAAAGTGGAGCGATTGAAAATTACGATCGCATTTGCTTCTGAAAGATCCTCCATGTCCCATGATGAATTTAAATTACTCAACGATGGTGCTGTTTCGAGAGTTTGGAAATCAATTTCAAGCAGCTTTTTAGGTTCGGCCAAAAATCGGGTGCCGCTTCTTTCCGGCATCAAAATCTGCTGAGAATAATTTAATTTCAAAGATCTAAGGAATTCACATTTGATAGGTAAATCAGCCGGAAATTCCTGAATAGGTTTTTCCACATAAGCTGGAACTGCATAGAGAGCTAATTTATGTGGGATCAATATGCCGTTCGGGGCCAGAAATCTCTTTTTCAAATCAACAAATGACGCTACAGTTTCCTTTCCAAAAGTGTCAGTGCTAAATAGCTCGCTAACTATTACGTCGAATTTGCCGCGAATCTTTACGTGATTTGAATTGCCGTGAATGATCTGAATTTTATCAGCCACGCCGTTTTCCTGTGCGAGTTTGAAGATGACCGGGATCAGGCTTTCTTCAACCTCAACAGCAACGACACGCTTTGCACCGAGCTTTGCAGCTAAAATTGCCCAAACACCCGTACCTGCACCAATATCCAAAAACGACGTGTTTTCATTAACAGACTTTTGTATTGCTTCATATAGCAATTTATTGCGTAACCCGTCGGCGAGCATTGTTTCATGAATTTGTAAAACAACAGGAATACGCGTCGCAAAATGGTCGTCTTTTTCTTTCTTTTTCATTAATATACGTGAACTCAGCTAATACCTGCAGAGATCATAAACCCGGAATTATCGCGGCAATTTAACAAAACGTAGAATTTCAGAAGCAATATCATAATACAGCATTTCAGCAAACGCAGCATATGTTGACTTCGTTAAATGAGATCATTTTGAGTGCGAATTCTCTTTCCCCGATATGAGCTGCGATCAATGATCGCGACAAATTCATGAACAAGCCTGTGATCGATCGTAAGAAAAATTATCTAAGTTTCGGCAGATTCCACTTTTTTTGATAAGAACTGTAAATAGTTTCAGGCATTTGGATAAGATACGGATTTTTTTTCGGATCGAGCCAATTTATAATTCTTTCGAGATCGCCTTTTTCCATCGCTGTGCATCCTGCGGTTCCTGTTTCGGCGTTTTTCCAGATATGCAGAAAGATGCAGGAGCCGTTTCCTTTTACAACCGGGTAAGAATTATAAGCAACGAAAACACCAAGTTCATACTGTTCGCCGATCTCCAGCATTTTTTCAGAACTTTTCCAATCGAAAATACCGACTTGCAGCCTTCCGACGACCTTATTGTAGTGAAACGAATTCACATCATCGACGCACTCGGTATTTTCATCTAATAACGTGAAAGGCAACTTTGCGTCAGCATTTTTAGCTTTTGATCCAAAAGCGAATGTAAGCGGAAAAAGGCCGGAGGGCGATCTGCCGTCGCCTTCGCGTTTATATTGCAAAGGATTGTCAATAATGATCAGGTCCTCGCTCCAGGCTAAACCATTTCGCCCAACCACAACAGAGAAACTCTTTCCTGCGGATTTCCATTTTGCATTATTGCTCTTTCGTTCGAAGATTTGAGCAGAACCTTTGATCGACTCCACGTTTTTGGTCGTCACGACAATGGATTGAAGCGATTCGTTGTAAGGTGTTTTGACTGTGGGCGGAGCTATGGTCTTGAGTTGCGCTGTGACGAAGGCCGGGCTTGTGAGAATTAAAAAAGCCAAGAAGAGTATTTTCATTTTAATATGATCGGAGAGCAAGTGGAATGTTTGCTCTCCGGTCGAGTTTAATCTTCAAAAACCGAATCAGCAGCATTTGTTTTCTTGCTTACGGCATAGACCCTGAGGCCGACGGAGATCATTAGGACCGATATGCCCATCCAGATAAGTACCCAAAAAAGCGACGGAATCCCGGTGGCGGCAGCCATATTTGCGGCATCCGAATGGGCGTGGGTCGTAGCTGAAATGACAAATAGGTCGAGTAGGCTGAAGATGGCGTTGAGAAGACATTGCACAGCAAGAAATGCAACGGCAAAATTCAGCCATTTTGCGTTCGCAAAGCGGGCAATAGCAGCCAATCCGGCGGTCAGTACCGATCCAGCAAGAACTGTAAACACAATGCTTCCGAATGTGACATTAGCGAGAAAATTCCAAAACGGTGCGATAATGCCAAAAAACAAGGTCATTATCGCTACAAATCCGGCTGATACATAGAGGGCGGTTCGCGATGAATACCCAAATCTGATCCAGGCAAGCAAAGCTGCACCGAAAGCCGTTGTGCCAATATATCCAGCGCTTGATATAAGGAGCTGCGAAAACCAGCCGGAATTTAGCGAATATACCTCACCACTGGTGTCAGGCGAAACGGTTAAGCTTTGCACTGTATTTCCGGTCAATAGCGTTGCCAAAACGTGGCTTCCTTCGTGAATGAAAGTCGCGAACAGCTGTAGCGGATAGACGAGATAATTTGTGAATGGTATGTACCACGAAATAACCCACAAGGCAAAACTGACAATGGTTGCAAACATCAAAAGTTTGACCTGAGGCCTGGCTTCTTCAGCAATTGAATATCTCATCTGTTATAAAACTCCTTTAATTCTCACAAGCTTTACGTTTTATTCTATCGTAAAGTTCGCAGTCCGCGAAGCTTTTTTAGGGCGTTAGCGGTTGAAATCGGTTTTCCCGCCGGATTTTGTTTCCAGGCGAATTTCAGTGATCTCGATATCTTTTTGTACTGCCTTACACATATCGTAAACCGTCAATGCCGCAACCGAAACAGCCGTTAAAGCTTCCATTTCGACGCCTGTTTGTGATGTCGTTTTGGCGGTTGCTTCCAGATAGACGCCGTATTCCTTGATCTCGGCAATAATATCTACTTTTGAAAGGTTTATCTGATGACACAACGGTATCAGATTCGATGTCTGTTTTGCCGCCATAATCCCGGCAATTCTGGCTATTTCCAGCGGATCGCCTTTGGGATTGGTCTGATCCTGCAATATCCCTATAGTTTGCCTTGAAAGCAAGACCTTTCCCGAAGCGGTTGCGATGCGCGGTGTAAAGGCTTTATCTGAGACATCGACCATCTTCGCCTTTCCAGCCTTATCAAAATGTGAAAGTTCGTTCATAGAAAAAAATTATTCTAAAATGAAGCGGAGCAGTTACGTTATATAATGCGAGTCAAAGATACACTATCTCTACTATGTCGCCGCGATCAAAACTGCGAGTTTTTGGGGCCAGGATCAATGCGTTGGCCTTTGCAAAACCGATAAAGTCCGACGATCCATGCCATTTCAAAGGCTTCGCGGTCAATTTCGCTTCCTTATCGGTCTTTAATTCAGCAGGGATATACGAATCACGCTCTTTCGGTGCTTTTACGGCCGCACCAAGTATGGCAAAACCTTTTAATAATAATGTATTCGCGGCATTTTGCATTTGCATGGCAGCCGTCCTAACGAAAAGATAAAAAGTAACCGCGGCCGAAACCGGATTGCCCGGTAAGCCAAAGATCAAGGTGTTGCCAAGTTTTGCAAAAACCGTCGGCTTTCCAGGTTTAAGCTGAACTCTATCAAAAAATATTTCAGCTCCGAGTTCAAGCAGGGCCGTTTTGGTGAAATCGTATTTCCCGACCGAAACGCCGCCAGTAATTATAAGAATTTCAGGGCCCGTATTTAGATTGTCAGGTTTGTTTTTTGGTGTTGAAGAATTTTTGCCTAGCGAATTTAATATAGCGGATTTCAGAGATCGCAGATCATCATCGGCAATTGGAAGAAGCTCGACAGTGCATCCGATATGTTCGCATAAAGCCTTTAACATCATTGAATTAGAATCGCGGATCTGATCCGTTCCCGGCGTCTCGGCGATCCCGACAATCTCACTTCCGGTCGGTAAAATAGTGATTCGAGGTTGTTTAGAAACATTTATTTTCGAATAACTAAATGCGGCCAGAGACGCGATCATATTTGGGGTTATTACCTCGCCTTTCATTATTACGATCTCGCCTTTTCTTACTTCAAACCCTTTAGGCACAATAAATTGCCCTTTTTTTACTGATTCTATTATCTTGACGGTTTCACTATGAACACCTGGAACAGTCATTTCACATGTCAGCTCCACCTTCTGGATGGCATCCGCGCCTTTGGGTACAGGGGCACCGGTCATGATCCGAATCGCTTCACCGTCTTTAAGTCGGCCATGCCATCCTTTTCCCGCAGCGGATTCGCCGGCAATGTTCAGATCAGCAGGGACATCCGCCGTATCTTTTGCAATAACAGCAAACCCGTCCATTTGCGAACGGTCGAATGGCGGCAGATCGGTTTCCGCGATAATATCTTCTGCCAGAATACGTCCGACCGCCTGAGCCAGATCAATGCTTTCTATACTGAGCGGTTGGGTTTCGCTCCTAATAATTTTAATGGCTTTGGAGATCGGGATCATATTTATCTTTAGGCCGGGAGATTATCTGGCATTTCGCAGAAATATATACTAAATGATAAACTGCTATTTTGAATTTACGTTGCAAATTTTACCATATACAACTTTTTAGAGAGGAATTTAACTATTGTGATCGATTTTGAATTAACTGAAGAACACGTTGCTCTACAGCAAACTGTAAGGGAATTTGTTGCGGGCGAAGTTGCTCCTTATATAAAAGAATGGGACGAAAAGGCCCACTTTGAACGTTCGGTCTTTGATAAAATGGCCGATCTTGGCCTGATGGGTGTTTGCATACCGGAGCAATACGGCGGAGCAGGTTTTGATTATATTTCTCTCGGTATCGTGTGCGAAGAGCTTGAAGCATGCGACACTTTTTTAAGGGTGGCGATGTCTGTGCATGTCGGACTAAATAGTTTAAGTGTTTTCAGTTGGGGAACGGAAGAGCAAAAGCAGAAATATCTAGTTCCGCAGGCTAAGGGTGACAAACTTGCGACGTTTGGACTGACCGAACCTAATGCCGGATCGGATGTGATCGGTATGCGGTCTAACGCACGCCGGGACGGAGATGACTGGATCCTAAATGGCGAAAAAATGTGGATCAGCCTGGGCGACGTGGCCGATCATTTTCTTTTCTTTTGCTGGACAGACCTCGAAAAACAGAAGAACCGCGATCATTCGGGAATGAGCTGCTTCATTGTTGAACGAACAATGGCCGGATTTTCGAGCGGAACGCTGCATGGCAAGCTTGGGATCCGTGCAGGAAATACGGGATATTTTTCACTCCAGGATGTACGTGTTCCAAAAGAGAATATGCTTGGCCAGGAGGGCGAAGGGTTCAAGATCTCTATGTTTTCGCTTGAAAACGGACGTTACACCGTTGCTTCGGGTGCAACGGGTGTCATACGTGCTGCGCGTGACGCATCTGTTGCTTACGCAAATACAAGGGAAGTACAAGGGCAAAAGATCGGTAATTTTCAACTCGTCAAACAAAAGATCGCAAATATGGAAGCCGATTACCAAATGACGCATTTGCTTTGGCTTAAAACGGGACATCTAAAAAACCTTGGAAAGCCAAGCGCTAAGGCAGCAAGTCTTGCAAAATGGCAGGCGACCGTTCGATCGGAAACCGCTGCATCAATGGCGATCGAGATCCACGGAGCAAATGGCTACACAAATGATTATCCGGTCGAGCGATATTTGAGAAACTGTAAGGCAGCTATTATTTATGAAGGAACCCGCGACATTCACACATTGATGCAGGCTGATTGGGCATTAGGACTCAAAAAAGAAAAAGCGGCCCGGGTAACATTGCCGTCCTATCAAAGTATGGAATCCAAGGACGCTGCTGCATAGTAGGAAACGTGGTCATACTAATCACAAAATGTATTCGCAGGACAATGGAAAATAATAACTCCATTGTCCATTGCCCAGCAGTTGTGCCAGTCGAAAAACTTTTACTTTGGATTATTGGAAGGAATGGTCGGACTCTTGTTTGTTAGTTTCCATTCGCTGCCTTCCTTAACAAAAATAATATCAATGCCATTTGGGTAGCTTTTGCTTTTAATTTTGGCGACGGCACTGTCGCCGTTTATCTTCTCGTTCACGACCTCACATAGCTCGTTCGAAACCTGATCGGTCGAAAGATGTTCGATCAGCGTTTTTTCCCCATCGGCTTTCATCTCGGATTCGAAATATTTGATCGTATCACTTGAATAGATCTTTCGCAGAGCAGCTTCATCCTTTTTTACCATCGCCGCGCAGTAGGCTTTGTAAACAGGCGTTAAGGTCGGGGCATTGTTTGTAACGGTCTCCGGTGTCGGCGTCGAAACGGCCAACGGATCAACATTTGTGTTGGATTTTATTGCGTTCGAATTTGTTGTATTGGCCGAATTTGTGCTCACCGCCGGTCCGCCGCAAGCAGCAAGAAACATAGAGACTGAAATTACAGATGTAATTAAAATTATTTTAATGTGCATATATTTATCTGATCAGAGCGACGCTATTCATTGTTAGCTCTGAACGCAAGTTTCATCCTGAACTAAAGTTCAAAGTATAATGAATTACGCAACAATGGACAAAACCAGCAAAACCGAAATGCACCGTTCGTTCCTGATCCAGGGGCTGCCACTGCCGCTGACGCGGGCGAGCGGTCATATCCAACTTTTTGATAATTATTTGATGGACACCAGAATTCGGCTTCGTTCCATTCGAAATCCCGATACGCGTTCTTGGACACGAATATTGCAGCAAAGATCTCCGGCGATGGAAAACGAATTGGCGATACTAAAAATTGCCGAGATTTTCTTAAATGATGAAGAATATGTCAGATTTAAGATCTTTGAAGGAACGGAGATCCGAAAGAATAGATATTTCCACGATGTTAACGGTAAAATTTTTGGTTTTGATGTTTATTTGGGTGGGCTTTGGGGGTTGAATATAGCGAGGATCGAATTTGACGATGTTGATGAAATGCGCGAATTTGAACCGCATCCATTCCTTATTGCTGAGGTTACCAACGAACCTTTTTTTGCAGGAGAATCATTGGTTTCGAAAATTTTCGCTGAAGTAGAAGCAGAAGTTTTACGACTGGGAGTAACTTATAATTCAGGGCCTGACGATGAAGAAGGCGGGATGATACGTCCGTTTATGTAAAGCTATTCTGGTCTGCCGAGAGTTCCGGGCGACAATTGTTTATCTTGTCCTGGGAACGATCGGCACAAAGCGTTCCATAGAATCATATATCTGCAAATATATTTTCGTTTCGCGCGGGATCAGGTTTGTCCAGCCTTCGCCGCCGCGACTAATGTAGCCGGAGAGCTTTGCAGGATTTGAATTATATCCAGCGGCCATAAGTTGTTCCTGAGTTGCGATACCTGACAGAAGAGCATCGGCAACGGTCGGCCTCGAGATCAGATCGTTCCACGTCGATTGCATGTACAAAAGCATTGCCTGGGAGGCGTTGACATGGTTTCGCATTCCTTCAACAAAATCAGGCATCAGAGGTACATTCGGATATAGATTTCTTATCAATCTGTAGGTCGACGGAATCATCTGCACCATTCCGCCTGCACCAGCCGAACTGACCGAATAGCGATATGTCTGGCCTTCGTTTAAGGCGTATAAGGTGTAAATATCGCTAAAAACGTTGGGCTGATACTCGGTCTTGAACCGAAGATGATCGACATGCTCGACAGCCGAAAGGCGTTCGGCGATATCAGCAACCTTTGGCTGTATTGTTACACCTCTTTCCCGGAGTTTTTCGCGGGCGAGTTCGATAACATTTCTGATGTAGTATTTGCCGGCATTCACAACTTCCGGCGTCACCAATCCGGGATGTGTGGACATATAATAAGCTGTCTCAATATACTTTCCCTCGCGCACGACCGGATATTGGACCATTAGCGGAAGGTATGTTTCACCATCCTCGCTGATCAGGGCGATCGGAGTATTTACACCATTCGCCCGTATAGTTCTGGCAATCAAGGACTTGCCATTTTGCGAAACTGCTTGTTTGTCGCACGCTGTCGATAGATAGCCGTCCTTTGTCATTACAACATAATCTATTTGATTAGTTTTCCAATCAAGAAAAGCTATCCGCACAAATTCAGAATTCACCACGCTTTCGCTTGAAACTGTTGCTATCGGGCGGCTCAACATCTGACGTTTTGCCTCGGCGATCCTGCTTTTTAACTGCGCAAAATTTAATGAGCGGAAACGCAAATTCTCTGTTGCCGGCAGATTGGTAATTTCTGCAGTAGTTGGCAGTTTTATAGGATCTGTTTGGCTGCCGACGACGATCTGAGGTTTTACGGATGTTATGGACGAGTTTATTCGCGGCATCGGGTCCGTAACGACCAATCGAACGGGGGTCGGGGTAGGTTCGATAAGCGTTGTTTGGGCCGATGACAAAATTATGCCAAAAACCAACACGACGAGTGCCAAGCAAAAAATTCTATTCATACTGCGATTTTCCGGCGAGTGTATTTACGGTGAACATGGCCGTGCATCAAATGCCGGCCTTTTATAAAGATTCACTCATTTATAAAAGGGTTGTCAAATAAAATCGAAAAATTTATGGTATTCACAAGAAAATATTATGGCAAGATTGTGTTTTGCTTATCGCGGGATTTACTGTATAACTGGATTTTTCTTGATTTATTATGAAAAAGCTTTTTGGTACCGACGGTATCCGCGGCCTGGCCGGATCATTTCCGCTCGACATCGACACTGTTGAAAAAATAGGAACATCGCTTGCACGACAGTTTAACGGACAGCTCGGTCGGCCGCCGCGTTTTATAACCGGACGGGACACACGCGAGTCGGGCAGCTTGATTGAACAAGCATTTCATAAGGGTGCATCAGCCGCAAATGCCAAATGCGAATCTGCCGGAGTGATCACGACCCCAGGCGTTGCTTTTCTGACAAAACAATTTGGCTTCGATGCCGGAATAGTCATCAGTGCGTCGCATAATCCATTTCAGGACAATGGCATAAAGATATTTTCACCATCCGGAAAGAAGATCGGTGAAGAGATCGAAAGGACGATCGAAAAAGATATTTTTGACAAAAACATTGTCGCAACTGATCTGGTTTCGAACGAATTGCATTCGGAAAGGGCGGCTGAGTTTGAGAATTCATATCTAAATTTTCTCGCCGATGAATTTAGCGGCCTTTCGTTGAGCGGCTTCAAGATCATCGTTGACTGCGCAAATGGAGCAGCTTCGCATATTGTCCCAAAGCTGTTTGATAGATTTGGGGCAGACCTGACCGTCATAAATAATAAGCCTGATGGGCGAAATATTAACCGGGACTGCGGCTCGCTTCACCTGGAACATCTTCAGGCGATGGTCATTAAGAAAAATGCTGATTTTGGCGTCGCTCTTGATGGAGATGCCGACCGTGCATTGTTCGTCGATGAAAAGGGAAACGTGATCGACGGTGATGCAACGCTGTGGATCATGGCTCAGTATTTTCTGGCTCATAACAAGCTCAAAAATAAAACTGTCGTCGCAACCGTCATGAGCAATATCGGCCTGGAGATCGCATTAGGATCGAGAGGGCTAAAACTGGAAAGAGCAGCTGTCGGCGACAAATATGTGTTGGAGGAACTGCTTAAAAGTAACTCGGAGATCGGCGGCGAACAATCGGGCCACATAATGATCCCAGAGAAGAGCCTGGTCGGTGACGGAATGATGACAACGTTATCGTTGCTGAATGCTATCAAGGAAAGAGCGGTTCCATTTTCCCGGATGATTGACGGATTTGTTCGTTTTCCGCAGGTGCTTGTAAATGTTAAGGTTGATGAAAAGCTGCCGTTTGCTGAGGTGAAGGAAATAGCTGATGCGGTAAAACAGGTCGAAACCGAATTGGCAGGAAAAGGCCGGTTGTTGCTCCGTTATTCCGGCACGGAAAATCTAGCCCGCGTGATGATAGAAGGCGAAGATCAGAAAAAGATCGAGGTACAGGCCGATCGGCTGGCAAAGATAATTCGAATTGAATTGAGCGCAAATGGCAAGTAATCGTTGCGCTTGACCAGGCCGGATTGTCCACCTCTTCTTTGAGCTTTAAATTACTGATGAAGATACAAACAGTTTCCATATCTCTCAAGCGGGAGCAGACCGAATATGATATCAATATTGGCGGTGGGATCCTTGATGATTGTGGAAAGTGGGCAAAAACTTGTTTAGGCAGTGCCTCTCGCAAACTTGTAATTATTTCTAATAGAAAAGTATTTGGTATTTATGGCGAAAATGTCCAAAGATCCTTTTCAGATGCGGGTTTTTCTTCTCAAGTTTTTCTGATCGGCGACGGCGAAAAGTACAAAAGTTTCCGCACGCTCCAAACGACATTGAATTTTCTAGCTGAGAACCGCATATCGCGGACTGATGCTCTAGTGGCATTAGGCGGAGGTGTTGTTGGGGATCTTGCCGGATTTGCGGCTTCCGTTTACCTTCGCGGCATTCCTTTTCTGCAGATTCCAACGACATTGCTGGCAATGATCGATTCGTCTGTTGGCGGCAAAACGGCAGTAAATTCGTCTTTTGGTAAAAATCTTATCGGGACATTTTATCAACCATCCGGTGTTTTGATCGATGTTGATTCTCTGCGGACACTTCCAACCCGCGAACTTACCGCCGGGTTTTGCGAAGCTATTAAACAAGGAGCGATATCGGGTGACCTTCTTTTAGGTGAGACTGGATCATTTCTGGAAAAACATGCCTTAAGAAATATACGAAAAATTGATCCGGGCAAAGATTTTGTGACAGAGCTTGTAAAGCTAGTCTCGGCTCAGGTTTCTTTTAAAGCTAAGATCGTCCGCGGCGACGAAAAAGAATCGCCAGACAAATCAGATGCGGGCTCGAGAAAGATTCTTAATTTTGGCCATACTTTGGCACATGCCCTGGAGAAAGCTACGAATTACCGTTACTTGAAGCATGGAGAAGCCGTTGGTTACGGGATAATGTTCGCCGCCGCACTTTCAAAAAATATTGGACTTTTGGAAAATAAAGAGGTAAACTTGTTGAACGATGTTGTGCATCGAGCGGGCAAGCTTCCGCCGATCCGTCATCTTGATACCAATCTGGTTTTTGAGAGCCTTAAATACGATAAAAAGATAGTTGGTGATTCGCTTCAATGGGTACTCTTGAGGGGAATAGGCAAACCGCTTATCGTGCCTGACACTGAGATCCCGCAAACAGAAATACTGGCCGCATATAAAAACATCAATGGCAGCTGAAAATTGCTCAAAAACTTCTTCTGCAAGGAATTGAACAAATGAAGAATTTAGAAAACTATCATCGATCCGAACGTGGCGGGGCGGGGGCAAAATTACTGCTTGTCGGCCTGATCTTAGTAATGATCGGGCATGCCGGAATTAATTATATTCCGGTCGCTTATGACGGTGCCTCTCTTCGGCAGGACATGGATGCGGCCGTTGTAAAAGGGCTTGCGGCATCTGGCCAAATAAAGCCGATGGATGTCGTAACAGGTTCGATTCGCCGGGCAGCAACGGATAATAATGTGCCTGATGACGCAATAATAGAAATTAAGCCCGTTGGCGGAGTTATTCAGGCTCATGTGGCTTATACAAAAAAGGTGAATATACTGCCTTTCGGCATTTATAAATACAGTTATAATTTCGATTATTTGGCTCGGCCGGTCGGGTTTTTGTTGAAGGGTTAGAATCCGGAATACGAGATCATACAAGGGCGAGAGCTTCACGAATTTTAACAGGCTGTATCTGGATTAAACTTGGTGAGGCATCTGCCAGCCAGGTCGAAGGACAAACTCCGCAAGTAGTGCATTTTTCAACCGCCGGGCACGGGAGACTCGAAAGAGCTTCCTGTGCTTTTTCATGTTCGGTTTTGAGAAATTCAAACGAAAGGCCGGAATCGACGATCGACCAGGGAAGAAATTCTTCGTAGCTTCGGTCACGCGATGTATGAAAAAGCGGGTCGGTCCCGGTTTCACGCAATGCACGGTCAAGATCACCGCTGTACCGTGCCGCCGCTTCGATCACCTTTGCAATTGTCCGGTCGCCTGACGAAAAAAGTGCCTGTTCGTGGGCGATCCGGGCGGACATAAACCGGACCTCGACGTTAGGGATCCGCGAAAGTCCTTTGCTGACATATTTTATACGGCGTTTGAGTTCCTTTTCGCCGCATATCGCATCCCATTGAAGCGGTGTATTTGGCTTTGGGACAAATCCATTGAGCGACGGAATTATCTTGCCCGCGCGTCCGAATTTTTTGCCGGCTTCGAGCATCCGGTCTTTTATCCGCTCGACCAGCACAAACATTTCGTCGAGGTCTTCCTGCGTCTCGGTTGGCAGCCCGACCATCATGTAAAGCTTGACGGTGAGCATTCCCCGATCGAATACGGCACCGCAAATATCGACGATCTCGTCATTGGTGAGGTTTTTATTGATGACACGGCGAAGACGGTCGGAGCCGGTTTCCGGCGCGACCGCAATTTGCTGATCTTTTGATTCGACAAGGGCATCAAGCAATTCATCCGATATTTGGTCCAATCTCAGCGACGAAACGGAGATACGATAATCCATCGCCCGCAGCTCGCGCAATATCTCTGAAATTTCAGGATGATCACAAACAGCGGTCGAAACCAGGCCGATCTTGTCTGTCTTGTCACGCCATTCACGAGCTTTTGCCAAAATATCTTTGGCCGGAACGACACGCGGCGGATAATAATTGTATCCGGCCCAACAGAACCGGCAGCCCTGCGAACATCCACGGGAGATCTCGACCAGCAGCCTTTCACCCATTTCCGCTTCGGGTGACCAAACAGAGGTCGCCGGGCAGAAAATATCCTGATTCACCAAAAAATCTGCAAGTTCCGTCTCGCCGCGCTTCATCGCCCGCCGGAGCGTTCCTTCCTTGGGATTTACTGATGCAAGTGCACGCCCGACGCGGCGGGGAACGCCTTTTTCATTTGGAATGTAGTCAAAGATCGTCCCATCATCATTATAAATAACGTCGTAGAGCGATGGCACATAAAAGCCGCGTCCGATGCCTGCAAGGGCGGATAATATCTCGTCCTTGGTCTCATTCTCGACGATCGCATCGACCAATTGAAAGGCCAAAATTTCGCCTTCGCCAACGGCGATAATATCCGTAAAGTCGGCGATCGGTTCTGGATTAAGGAACGAAGCCGCGCCGCCCATAACGACCAGCGGGTGAAAATGATTGCGGTCCTTGGACCAAACAGGGATGCCCGAAAGCTGGAGCATCCGTGCCATATTCAGATAATCCGTTTCGAACGAGATGGAAAATGCAACAACGTCAAAATTTCGGACCGGGGTTTGTGTTTCCAGTGATAGCAGCGGTGTCCGCGATTTTTCGTACTCGGTCATTTCTGCCGTGTCCGGCAAAAACACTCGTTCGCACGAAACATCGGGGATGCTGTTGAACAGATCGTACATCGTATGCAGGCCGAGATTTGCCATGCCAATGCCGTGGGTGTTTGGATAGCACAACGCAATACGAAGCCCGCAGCCATGTTTGACCACGTAGCCTTCCTCGCTTTCAAGCTTCTTTTTGTAACTATCGATTATCCGTCTGCTCATTCAAATAGTTTTGCTGGTCAAGTATCGGTTATAAATACAAACCACAAACAAACAGAATAACATGTTTATTGTTATTGCAGGAAGCTATGAAATTATATCGCAGTGGATCGGGTTGAATCACTGAACAGAAATTTACATCGATCTTGATAAGCTTTGTGGATACTTCTCAGAACCTTATGACTGAAGCCATAAAATTACACAAGCTAATGTTTTTTTGACTTGGGTTCGGCCGGTTTTGGTGTTAGCACGAAAGGACGGTGCTGCACAATGTATTGTTTATCATCGAATGTGCCGTCGCCATCGACATCGACCTTGACCTCGAGCTTGTATTTTTTGCCGGGTTCATGCGGGGCGGCAAGATCGTATGCGAGGCTGTATTGGCTGCGGAGCAGGGCGTTGATCGTTTGCAGATAAGCAGGGATCTCACTCTCGAAAGTCATTTCAAAATGCATTCCACCCGATTCCTTAGCGAACGTGTTCATTTGGTTCTTGGCCTGAAGGAATGTCAATCTACCGGGAAGGCCTGTCAAGCTGTCGGTCGCCCCAAGCTGCCCTTCGTATTTTTTATAGAACAAGTTGCCGGTGCTGATGATATAAAGCGGAATTCCAGCTTCCTGCACGATCTTACGCGTTTCGCCGAAATTGATCTTGCTGAAGGTGTCGATCCCGGACGCGACAAGGATGATCGCCCGGCGTTTGGATTTAACGCTGACCAGCCCGCTATATTCCGAAGTTTCCGATTCGTTCTTTTCAAGCACTACTGAATCACCACGGCCGCCGATCAAAGAGAATTTGATCGCATCGAATAAATTGTTTTCACGAAATGCCGGGCTGTTACGCAGCAGTAGATCGATGGTTTGCCGGATTCGGTTCGGATCATTCGTAAAATCTGTGATCGGTGTCGGACGGATGTCAAAGGCAATGACGGAAGCATAATCATTGGGTGGTTTTATAAATCGAGTCAGAAACTGCGCAACGGGACGGACCGTTTCATAAACGCCGGGTTCGAAAATGCCGCCCGAAGCTGAGCCGAACAATTCCGACCATTTACTGTATTCAAGCACGAGCGTGACCGTGATCGGCGATTCAGGCGTGGTGAAGCTTGAAATATCTTTCTTTACGCCGTCTTCGAAGATACCGAAATTTTCCTTTTTTAAACCGGTAATTATCTGGCCGGTCTTTTTGTTGTAAACGACCGCATCCACATTTACGACGTTGGTATCGACCTTGACGACTCCTTCTTCAACGACGGCGTTTTTTTCTTCTTCAAGCCGTTTCTTTTCTTCTTCTTCGGCCTTCAATTCCTCGGCTGTTTTTGGTTTCGGACGATCATTTTTCTTGCCGTCACTCTTGGTCGGAGCGGGCCTTTGCGGGCGCGATTGAGACAATACAGTAGTGCTCAATGCCACAAAAGCAATGGTCAGATAAGCGAGTAGAAGAACCGATCGCGAAAAAGCAGCATGCATATTTTATTTCCTAAGCCGAAGACTTGAAGTGTTAGATACAAATTGTCCGCTTTTGGTTGGTTTTAATCAAGACTACGTGAACTATACGGGGTCGATCTCGATTTTTACATCAAATGCACCGGAATTGTCATTAAGGTTCCCTTCGTTGACACCAAGGAACAACGCCCCGTCGCGGGAAGCGGTAAATTCACGCGAAGAACCAATGTAAATAAACTCGTTATTATCATCGCCGATAACTGCGATCAATGCCCCGGTTGGTACTGCTTTCAGAAGTTTCCCGTTGTCTTCGAGATCGGAAATGCCGGATGGTGTCGAGGTCTTGCCGCCGCCGATGGAGATCTGGCCATCGCCGGTAATGCGTATTTTCTGGCCTTTTCTGACGACGAAGCCGGAATTGGTCCAACCGTTCGACGTGTTATCTGCACGGACCTTTACATCGACTTCTATTGGCTTGATCGCTGTTGGCGTGGGCTTTGCCTTGATCGTTACCGGCGGCGTTGCCACTTTGGCGGTTGTGTCGGTCGTGATCAAACGCGGAATGCTTTTTGGCGGTGTTGAATCATCAGCCGGCTTCGGAAGGCTCGAGATCTTATTATTATTGACCGCCTGACTTGCGGTATTCACACTTTCCGTATTCGTCCGCGGCGAATCGAACTGAATGGATTCTATCTCGCCGGCCGTGTAAGACATCTGACGGGTGCGTGGCCCCTCGCCGATGGAGACGGTGAATTTGCCGCCGCCGAAGCTGACGATCCGCCCCTTGATAATGCTGCCGTCCTTCAAACGGATCGTATCTGCGAAAGCTGCGGCAGATAGCGAGACGATCAAACCGAAAATCAATAACAAATGCGAAATCCTGATTTTGTAGAGCATATTTCCTCCGCGAACTTTTGCCGATGCGATCTGGGCCTGATATCGAAAAAGCAAATTATAACGATCTCGGGAGAGCATTCGATTTTGCCGCAATACTGATGCTGAAACGGGCTTTTCAAGTTGCACATTTTTCAGGTCGGCATAACGGACAAATTATATCAGAAGGATAGTTTGGAAAATCTTTTTTCTCTATGTGCCATGAACAGGCTTAATAGTTCTCGGTCATCTTACCCCTATTCGTCCATTCTGCCGGAATATACAAGCATTTTATTTAAGACGGAATAATTTAAATGTGAAATGGAATTTAATAGACGAAGTGTTAATTTTAACTTAAACTTAACTTTCAGTTAACTTTGTTTTCATCGTAGCGGCTTATCTTTGAGTTTTCGCAAAGCTATAAAATGATGTCTGTTTCAACAGCAGCTGCTCATAAATTATATAGGGAAGATTCGCTGATCGGCGGGGGCGGAAGATTCCCTGGGATCGTTGAAGGGCGTTATGCGGTGAGGCTGGCTGAAAATGAAGCTGAAAAAATGTCTGTTTACAGGCTGCGTCACGACGTTTTTAATGTCGAGCTTGCAAGACAAAACATATCAGCCGAAAGCTCTAGGCTTGAATTTGACGCATACGACCATAAATGCCGCCATCTTATCGTGATCTGCCGTGACACCGGCGAGACAGTCGGGACATATCGGATGAACACGATCGAATCAGCCGGTTCGGCCCACGGATTTTATTCATCGAACGAATTCACTATCGGCGACCTGCCCCCGGAAATCCTTCCAAATGGAATTGAGATCGGACGTGCATGTATTGCCGCCGATCATCGAAACACGAAAGTCCTTTTTCTTTTGTGGAAAGGCCTTTTAGCATATCTCGCCCATTCCAAGAAACAATATTTTTTCGGTTGCTGCTCTATTTTTTCGCGTGACGAGGAATTAGGACGGAAAGCTTTTCGGCAGCTTTTTCGTGACGGATGGATGCACGATCAGCTTTTTGTTACTCCTTGCCACGACGGAATAAGTTTAACCACCTGTGACGACGACGCATCAAACATCGAACTTCCGAGCCTTTTCAATATGTATTTGCGGATCGGGGCAAAGATCTGCGGCCCTCCAATGATCGACCGCGACTTTGGAACGATTGATTTTTTTGTCGTTTTTGATGTGAACGATCTGAATGCAAAGTATCGAAAGATGTTTTCGTGACCTGCTGATCAAACAAATACACGCTCTGTAAAATTCCACTCAAAATTAGGATCAAAAATCATGACTGTAGAACACCTTGTGCCATAACCGGGCGTTTTTATGAAGGTGGCAGAAAGTGCTTTTTCAGCCTCGAAAGGAATGCCTGTTGAGGGCAGAAGTTCTTCGGCAGCTGTCGTCTCATCTGCTAGAATGTCAAAAAAACCGGATTCGGATATCTCGTTTTTATTGAGAAGTTCGGTTAACCGCGCTTTTCCCTTAACGACTTTCGGCCATGGGGAATCGAGTAAATGGTTGCTGAGGCCATAAATTCCTGGTGTGAGCTTTTGTATCGCGGAACTACGATTGGAGAAATAGAACACCCGGCTCTCCTCCTTAGATATCTCACCAACGATTAGGTTAAACCCTGAATATTCTTGAGCAGATGCCCGGACCAGATCCATATAATTTTCCGCGGGAACGGCAGATGCGAGAAATTCCGTAACAAGGCCGCCGCGGGTGCGTGTGCCGTGGGGCGCGGATGGATCGCGATAATTCGTGACTGCTGCAAACCGGCCGCTTTTTGTGACGCCGAGCCACGTTCCGCCGCCGACCAGATCACGTCCGCCATAAATAGTTGGAAGATCTTTCCAATGATCCGCGGCTAGTGTCGGCCGATCATAGAATTCGTCCCGATTGGCGAGAAGTATCAGCGGATGATCGGGATGCTGGTCGAATGCGAATAAAATTATGCACATTTGGCTTTGGTCATTTGTTGTTGGTCAGTTGCCGGACTCTTTATTCCCGTCTTTGCTGATCGTCAATTTCACGAGATCCAGAATATTTGTCTTTGCGGCACCAAGTTTATAATTTTCAGCTCCGATCTCGAAAGCGATCCGCCATTGACGAAACAAGATCCTGTAAGCATCGGACAAATTGTATTTCGGATCGTAGATATTTGTCGATTCGCTCGTGACGCCATTGAGCTCGATCAGCTTGAAATTCACGCCTTTTTGCAGATCGGCAAAAGACCGTGTGCGGATGTCGAACCTTCCGAAATAAAACCCCTGGAAACCAAGGCAGATCTCGTCGATCGTCCGTTCCAGCGTTTCGGTCCTCAACCATTCACCATCCAAAAATATAGCTCCGCGTGAATGAGTGCCGATGTCGATAAGAGTTATTTCTTCTCCATTGGCGGGCACAAGATCAAGGAGTCCCGAGTTTTGATCGAAATATTTTTGCGCGATGCATACGGCACGCGGATCATTTAATATCAGCCATTCAAGATCATGTATTCCGTTGCCCAGGAGCTTAGGAAATCTTTTTTCGGTAATCGAGTAAATGCTGCCATTTTGCTTCTGCGGGTAGCGGAAATAAAAAATACTTGCCTCGACACCACCGAAATATTCCTGAATGATAAGATCGGTCTCCGCCTGCTCAAGGGTGCTTTTTAACTCGGCTTCAGATTGAATTATAATGATTCCTTTGCCGCGTTCTCCGGCATCAGGTTTGACCACAACGGGAAAACTCAAGCTGTTCAGCATCATAAATCTACGGGCTGATTCAAGCCTGTCTTCCGCGATTTCTTTCCCGTCGAGTAGTAAATGCGGAAGTAGAAAAGGCAGGGCTTTGGCCGAGCGCCGCATCATTTCATATATTTCGTTCTTAGATTCGCCGACGAAGCCGCCCGCCATTATCGCCGGATTGGAACAAGTAAAAACCGCCAGGCTCCTGTGCTTTATTGCTAATAAAATTATATAGATCACGACCGGAATATAAAATACCTGGAGCGGCCAAAATTCCCAATTTACGATCCGCTTCAGTTTTCCGGCAAAAAGCCGACGGCCTTTCCAGGTCGAGAGTCCGAATATGAATTTGGCAAAAAAGTAAATGGCGAAAAAGGCGGGAATTATTTTCCAGACGGTGTTCTGGCCGTCCGAGAAAATCCTCGTGATCGTTTCGGCTCCGAGCCAGGCAGCCGCAACGACGAGGATCGGGGCCCAGATCGCCACCGCAAAACCGCTGACGACCGCAAATTGCAGAAAATTCATTCCGAACATGCCGGCCGAAAAATAGGTCGGCAAACGCAAACTAGGTGTGAATCGGCTGAGAATTATTGCCAGTGTGCCACGGCTTTCGAACCATTTGGCGGCATTATTTACCGAGTTTTGATCGAGGAACCATCGAAACGGAACACGCCGCAACGCCTTCGTCCCGAACCAACGCCCAACGAGAAATAAAAGCAGATCGCCAACATAAATTCCAATGAAGGCTGCAATGATTGCAAAAGACAAACTTATTCTTCCGTTTGCCGCCAGCACACCCGCACCGATGGCTGCCAGGTCTTCGCTGACAAGAGTTGCCAGCGAAATTAGCAGGAAATATACAAAGGCCGTCACACCTTTAGCTTCGGAAATATTGACATGAAAGGGTTTGTCGGCTTTGTTCGATCTGAATGGATCGGCCGTTGATCTGTCTTTCGCCGTTCCGCCATCCACTTCGGCAAGAAAGGTTTGGACTATTGGCGAGATCACTGCCGGATGCATAAAGACCGTAAAGTGATTTTCTTCCGGCAATTCAAAAAATTCGCTTTGTGGTACGAGCCGGGCATGTTCGCGTGCGGCCTCGACCGGGACAAGCGGGTCGAGTGTGCCATGAACGATCAAAAAAGGAACCTGGATCTTTTGCAGGATGGTGCGGAGATTCCGTTGGTCGGAATCGTAGAAATTCCGTGCGTATGATATGGGTGCGTTGCCGATCATGCCGAAATGGGGGATCGCTTCGCGCATCATATAAAAAATGCCAAGTTGAACGCCGTGCAGAATATGATTTAAACCATAATCACCCAAAAGCTCATATTCCTGTACGCCGAGCCCGGAAACCATCTCTACCGAACGCACTTTTTCGGCGGCGATGTCATACATATTCAACACCACGCCGCCGCCCATGCTAAAACCAATAACGTCAAAGCGCTCGATATGTAATTTCTCAGCCAGTTCCAGAACATATATGGCGTGTGCGCGAAAAGAATAATCGGCAACGCTGATCTCCGAATCTCCGAATCCTGGCAGATCGGGAACAAAAACATGGCGGTTGCGGGATAATTCTTTTGCCAGGCCCTGCATGGCCCCGCCGTCACCCGGACTTCCGTGGATCAAAAAAACGGGATATGTGCTGATCTCTTGTTCGGGTACAAATTCCCGGTATGCAATTTGTATTTGGCGGTCCGAGGACAATCCATTTACGACCTCGGCGACCTGGACTCGCTTTTTATCATTGGGAAAAGGTGTCTCAGCCTCAAAAAAGCGAACAAAACCGGAAAACACCAGCAGCAAAAAATAAACGCCCAAAATAATTTTTAGGCGTTTTATGGTGATGAATTTTCCTGCCGGTATTTTAGCGGACATTTATTGAATTTTATAAAGATTGACCGATCAGGGGAAGATCGCGGCGATGAATAAGCAAAACCACTGCGCTAAGCACAAATACCACCATCGCAAGCGCAAATAACAATCCGCCGTCATCTTTTACAACTATTCCTAGCTTCGTCAAATGACTGAATATTGCACCGGAAATTGTTCCAAGGGCGATCAAAGCTCCGAGCCAGGCCATACTTGGGATAAGCAGCAACAGCACGGCGAAAAGCTCGACCACGCCGGAGCCGATACGTCCGTATGCTTCAAGCTCAGGCCCCATAAGCTGCGTAAATATATATTTTGATTCTTCGGCCCCGGTGAATTTAAAGAAAAGTGTTTGAAACAAAATGATCGCCACGATGATGCGGCAGACCCAGCTAATAATGATCATGGTTGTTGACATAATTTTCTCCGTTGAGTTTTTGCGTCGGACATCTAATAGCTTGCTGCTTTTCTTGCATTCATTCCGTCCCAAAATTTGACGGTTGAAACAGCAACGCCGAAATTTTCCATAACTAAGATGCCGCGGCCGGCGAGTTTTTCCGCGATCATCGCATGATGATGTACAGTATGGCTATATAAAAATTCGAGTTCGCGTGCGACGGTCGAAGGCAGCCATAGATCTTCATCAACCTCCGAACGTACCAAAATATTATTTGATAGGCGTGGCAAAACAATCGAAAGGCGGCCGATCAAATTGGCCATTCTTTCCATTGCGTATTCACGTTCTTCTTCGACCCGAATGTCACGTTCGCGTTGGTTGTAATCGATCTTGCCGGTTTCGATCCCGTTCAAAAACCTGTTAACAAAATCCAGATTGTGGCGAAAATGGCCGCCAACGCTTCCGGTCCCGTTGGCCGATCTCCGGTAGTCCAAATCGTTCAGGTCGTTTATCAGTTCCTGCGCCCGTTCGAATTCAACGATCACGCTTTTAACCAACTTATCCGTCACCGGCAAATGTAACTCATTACTCAGCATTTATTATTTTAGATTATCAAAAAAAAATCGATAACTGTAATGAAAATTCCGCTTAGGCATTGATTTATTCCTTTGATTTTTTTTGGAATAAGACCGTTTACATCATTGACTTGAACTAAACTACAAACGATCAAAAAAAGCGTTGAGATCATCGAATCTCAACGCTGAGTATTTTTATATAGGTCTGAGGATTAGTGGGAAAATTAGTTACACACAGACAAGCTGCATATGCTGAACCGATTTGATCCCGTATTGTCGTGCGGTTTTGGCAAGTGATTTCTTTAGCTGGCCCCTTGCACGGCTGAGGCGGGACATTACAGTGCCGATCGGTACATTGAGAATGCCGGCAATTTCTTTGTAATCAAATTCGTGCACGTCAGCAAGCAGTACAACGGAGCGGTAATGTTCGGGCAGCTTGTTTAATGCAGCGTTCACATCGGTGTCGGTCACATGCTCCGGAATCGGTGCGGAATAAGCGGAAAATTCGAACACCAGATCGTCAACTTCCTGAAAGTATTTGGCCTGTGTGTATTTCCGGCGGCGGTGATGGTCGAATTTATTAAATAATATTTTGTATAGCCAGGCACGACAATTCGTTCCGGGTTCATAGCGGTCAAATGATTTCCAGGCCTGCATGTAGGTTTCTTGTACGAGGTCGTCAGCTTCTGTATTGTTCATCGTTAAGCGGACAGCCGTTCTATAAAGGTCGGTTATGTGCTGCATCGCTTCTGCTTCGAAAATTTCAGTTGTAATCTCGCTCATCTCTTCGGCTCCTATTTGGTTATAAAAGTTAAAAATAAATGCTTACAACCGTTTGTCGTGCGAAGAGCGGAATCCTTACAATTTTTTATTGAAAAGCAGGCTGGCAATCTGCATTTTTATTTTAGGTTGACGGCCTGCGATCCGTCATCGGAAGAAACTGTCGGCGCACGTAGAGTCAAAAACTGCACCGGGTCTTTCGTAAAGATCAGATCGAGTGTCCAGTCGAGAGCAACACGGACCTTTTTTTCAAATCTTGGCAGCTTCATTAGATAGATGGTCCGCCATAGCCACCAAGCGATAAAACCCGAAAAATTATAACCCATGATCTGGGCGACGCCGGTGCGGCGTCCGAGGGCTGCAAGCTGTCCGATCGTCTCAAACACAAATGGCTTCGGCTTTCCGCCGCGGATAGCCGTCTTTATATTGTAAGCGAGTATTTTCCCTTGCCTGATCGCATGTTGTGCGGTTGGCGGAAACGGTTTACCAGTTTTAGTTTCCTGGATTGAAGAGCAGTCACCAACCGCCCACAAGCCGTCATAGCCTTCGACCTGCATGAATTGATTAGCGCAGATTTTCCCACTTTCCTTTACGCACGGAAGCAGATCGAGCAAGGGGTTGGGAGCGGTCCCGGCCGTCCAGACCATTGTATTAGTCGCGATGCGTGTGCCATTGCCTAAAACAACTTCATCTTCCGTTACGTCTGTGACACGAGTGTCAAGGTGGATCTCAACACCGCGTTCGGCCAATTTCTTCTGGGCATATTTACCCAGTTTTTCATTCAATTCCGGCAATATTACATTTCCAGCATGAACAAGCACGACACGGAGCATGTCTTCCGTCAAATTCGGATAAAACCTCAACGCCTGGCGAAGAAAATCATTTACTCCGGCAATCGTTTCGACACCGGCAAATCCGCCGCCTGCCACAACAAATGTCAACAGCGGCTTACGTTCATCGGGAAAGCATTCAAAATCAGCCTCTTCTAGATTGGAGATCATATGATTTCGCAAATAGATCGCGTCACCAAGTGATTTCATCGTTAGGGCGTTATCTTCCAATCCTTTATTGCCGTAAAAATTCGTTATAGAACCGAGGCCGAGAACCAGGTGGTCATAGGAAAGTTTGTGGCCGTGGCTGTGCTTTCCGTGTGAAACCCCGACCGTTTTTCCTATTACGTCGATACTTTCGACATCGCCGTTAAAGATCTTGACCCGTTTGAGGAGTTTGCGTACCGGGCTGACGATGTGCGTGATGTCCAGATCGCTTGCAGCAACTTCGTGCAGCATCGGCGTAAAAAGGAAAAAATTCTCGCGGTTGACGAGTATGACCTCGACGTCACCGTCTTTAGCCAGCGTTTTTTCCAGATTGAGCGCGGTGTAAAGGCCGCCGAACCCGCTTCCTAGTATCAAAATCCGTGTTTTCTTGCTCATAAATATTTGTTTTTAGAATAATAACCTGCTTTAGTTGTCTGAACAATTGCGTGTACAGAGAAAAATATTCCTATTAAAATTTTGAAAATAAATGGAATAAATTGTAGGGCACACCTGATTGAAAGGGTGTAATAAATTAGTTTTATTACTTCCTAGGAGTACCGAAAGATGAAAAAACTTTCTGATCGAAACGGAAACGACGGATGCATGTCGGGAAATAAGGCCGTTAGGCGTATTTATAACATCGGAAATCATCTGCCTACAGGGCCGGTTGATAGTATAAATGAGGATTTGAAATTGAAAGGGCTGCTCAAGCGTGCCGTGCAAATAACACAAGTTCCGCAAAGTTTGATCGATTCTATTAAAAACGGTATAAGAAAATGATATGATGCAGAGTGAATCAATACCATTGATCATTTCTAATAGCGACGTGCAGCGAGCAAAAACAATGCAAACTGAAGCTGGCGATATATCTGTTGGTATCGATCCAAATGCGTGGGTCGATGAACACGGTGACAGCCTGTTTCGTTTTGCCTTGATGCGTCTGCGTGATGAACCTCTGGCGGAAGATATGGTGCAGGAAACTTTGCTTTCGGCAATTCAATCACTGGCAAATTACGGCGGCAAATCAACAGAAAGGACATGGCTCACCGGCATCCTAAAGCACAAAATAATTGATTACTACCGAAAGAACAGTAAGTTAGTTCAATTTACAGATGAGGATATGGACCTGTCGCAATTCGATCATTATTTTAAGCGTGCCGATGAATGGGACGGGCATTGGACGATACCGCTGCGGCCGGTAGAGATCACGGAAACGCCTGAGAAGATCCTCGAAAGAAGTGAATTTTGGGAAGTGCTGAACGGATGTTTGTCAGCGCTGCCAGAACGTGTTGCCCGTGTATTTGCCCTACGCGAAATGAACGATATGACAAGCGAGGAAATTTGTGAAGTATTTTCCCTGTCCGCAAACAATTTTTGGGTAATCATGCACCGGGCAAGAATGCAGCTTCGGATGTGTGTGGAAAATAAATGGTTCCGAAAGGCATATTAAAATAATGAAGCCAACTTTAGTAAAGAAAACTAGATTTAATTTATGGGTTTGGCGAAATTTCCCGCATTGCTCGGAAATCGTCAAAATGATAACCGCACGGATGGAAGGAAACTTGTCATTTTTCGATACTATGCGCATGAAGATACACCTTCTGTCGTGTCCGCCATGTGAGAATTTCCTCAACCACCTTGTGTTTCTGAGCAGTACCTTACGTGACAAATTCGAAACGTATAACATGGAAAACTCTTCTGTAAAACTGAGTGGCTCCGCCCAATTACGTTTGAAAAGAGCCCTCGAAAACGCCATAAACCAAACCGAATCCTAGCCTGCAAATATTGTTTCAAACTGTAGCTCTTTTTTAAGGTTGGGAATGATTCCTTTTGCATATTTGATATAGTGACTTCAATTTTTTTTAAGATTGCAATTAAGATGCCTGTCAATAAAACAACAACAAGTTAAACGATCACAGTCACGGCCAGAACCTGGTTGCGGTAATTATTTTATGAAATTATTTAATCGGAAATTTTTATTTTTGACGGTCCTTATTGGGATCGCTGTTCTTGGGGCTTGCTCTAAAACCGGCGAATTCACGGCGGTCAGTACAGATCATGACGGTGTCGCTGTAAAAGGCTATGACGCGGTAGCGTATTTTGCGGTCGATAAAGCGGTGCAGGGCAATCAGACATATTCGTATGTCTGGAAAGGTGCAAAATGGCTGTTTTCAAGCGCCGACAATATGGAGAAATTCAAGAAAAACCCGGAAGCTTATGCTCCGCAATATGGCGGATATTGCTCGTGGGCGGTTGCTCACGGATATACGGCGGATGGTGATCCGCAGGCATGGAAAGTGGTTGACGGTAAACTGTATCTGAACTACAACCCCGAGGTTAAGGAAAAGTGGGAGCAGGACCAGCAACAGAATATAAAAAAAAGCGAAGAACACTGGGTGGAATTTAAGACAAAAAAGCCTGAACATAAAGGGTAAGCAGTTAAAGTTTCAAGGGGGGAAAGCGGCGGCTTGGAGTTTTTTTCTCCGGCTGCCGTTTTTTTCATTTAATCGGTTCTTTGGTGGTTAGCGAAACCACCGAAAAAGATGAACAATAAAGAACGGAACATCCGATCACTGATCGTCGCAATTGGTTTTTAAAAAGACTCTTAATATAGGAATACTTGTGGTTTGTGGTGGAATAGAGGGGCAGAGGGATATTGAATTATGAACGCTGAAGAAAAACGTCTGAAGGAATCGAACGAGAGGAAAAAGCATTGGAAACGCTGGGGGCCATATTTGAGCGAACGCTCGTGGGGAACGGTGCGCGAAGATTACAGCCAACACGGTTCGGCTTGGGATTATTTCCCGCATGATCATGCGCGTTCGCGTGCTTATCGGTGGAACGAAGACGGCATTGCCGGCATCTCCGACCGTCATCAGAAAATATGTTTTTCGATCGCGCTTTGGAATGGAAAGGACCCGATCCTGAAAGAGCGGTTGTTTGGCTTGACCGGCAGCGAAGGCAATCACGGCGAGGATGTAAAGGAAATTTATTACTACCTCGATTCGACGCCGACACATTCCTACATGAAGTATCTGTATAAATATCCACAGGCCGAATTTCCATATCTTAAATTGATACAGGAAAACCGCGACCGCGACAGAAGCAAGCGCGAATTCGAATTATTGGATACCGAAATTTTTTCGGAAAATAAATATTTCGATGTTTTTGTCGAATATGCCAAGGCTGATGTTGAGGATATTCTGATCAAAATAACTGTTGCGAATCGCAGCGAAGAAGATGCCGAAATTAATGTTTTGCCGACAGTGTGGTTTCGCAACACCTGGTCTTGGGACGGATCACCTGCGGAATGCGGGATTCGTCTAGCGGATTCGGACAGCACAATGGAGCTAAATGAACCGTCAACAGGAAAAAGATGGTTGTATTGTGACGATTCGCCGGAATTATTGTTTACCGAAAACGAAACGAACAACAACAAACTTTATGATGGCGAAAACCATTCGCCGTTCGTCAAAGACGGCATTAACAATTACGTTGTAAACGGACAAACGGATAAGGTAAATCCCGAGAAAACCGGCACCAAAGCCTCGGCGAACTACACACTGAACGTTCCGGCAGGAACAGAAGTAGTCGTACGTTTACGTTTATCTGACAAGGATTTTAACCGCCGAGACGCCGATACGCCGAGCAAAACAAAAACCTCACCATCTCAGAGTCACAACGGTCAAGATGCATTCAAGAGTTTTGATAAAATTTTCAAAGACAGACAAACAGAGGCCGATAAATTTTTCGCGGACATAGTGCCGGCTGATCTTTCGGATGATGCAAAAAACGTCCAGCGGCAGGCATTGGCTGGAATGCTGTGGTCGAAACAGTTCTATCATTACATTGTAAAAGATTGGATCGAAGGCGATTCAAACCTGTCCGCGCCGCCCGATGAACGAAAACAAGGCCGCAACAGCGATTGGCCGCATCTTTATAACGCCGATATTATTTCGATGCCCGATAAATGGGAATATCCGTGGTACGCGGCGTGGGACCTGGCGTTTCACTGCATTCCGCTAGCGCTGGTCGATCCTGATTTTGCCAAAGAGCAGCTTTTGCTCATGCTCCGCGAATGGTACATGCATCCCAATGGCCAAATTCCGGCATATGAATGGGCGTATGGTGATGTCAATCCGCCGGTTCACGCCTGGGCGGCGATGCGTGTTTACCAAATTGAAAAGAAACACACTGGTAAAGGTGACCGAAAGTTTCTCGCCCGTATTTTCCAGAAGCTGATGCTCAATTTTACCTGGTGGGTGAACCGTAAGGACGCCGAGGGCATGAATGTTTTTGAAGGCGGCTTTTTGGGCCTCGACAACATTGGCGTGTTCGACCGTTCGCAGCCGCTACCGACGGGCGGGACGCTTGCCCAATCCGACGGGACGAGCTGGATGGCGATGTACAGTTTGAATATGCTCGCTATCGCGCTTGAATTGGCTGCCGAAGACGATACCTACGAAGATGTCGCCAGCAAATTCTGGGAGCATTTTCTATATATTTCCGCAGCCATGAATAATCTTGGCGACGAAGGCATTTCGCTTTGGGATGACGTGGACGGATTTTATTACGACGCCCTTCATATGCACGGCAAAGGAAGTTCGCCGCTAAAAGTGCGTTCGATGGTCGGATTGATACCGCTTTTTGCGGTCAGCACCATCGAGCCTGAAGTATTGGACAAATTGCCGAATTTCAAACGGCGTTTGTACTGGTTCATAGAAAACCGGCCCGACCTGACCGACAATGTATCATGTATGCGGACCCCCGGAATGGGCGAACGCCGGTTGCTTGCGATAGCATTTCGAGAGCGGCTTGAAAAAGTTTTGAAGATAATGCTCGATGAAAGTGAATTTTTATCACCATACGGAATACGTGCCGTGTCGCGTTACCACAAGGATAATCCGTATATTTTACATGTAAATGGAGACGAACACCGTGTCGATTACGAACCAGGCGAATCCTCGAGCGGACTCTTCGGCGGCAACTCGAATTGGCGCGGGCCGATATGGTTCCCGGTCAATTATCTATTGATCGAGAGCTTACAAAAATTTCATTATTATTACGGCGATGATCTGAAGGTGGAATGTCCGACCGGCTCTGGAAACATGATGAACCTGTGGGATGTATCACAGGAACTGTCGCGCCGCATGTCGCGGATATTTTTGCAGGACGATAATAGAAAACGTCCGGTATTTGGTGAAAATAAGAAGTTTCAGGACGACGAGCATTTTCGCGACCACATTTTATTTTACGAATATTTTCACGGCGATGACGGTTCCGGCGTCGGTGCCAGCCATCAGACGGGTTGGACAGGTTTGATTGCTAAATTGCTGCAGCAAAGCGGAGACTGAGTCGGCGGTTAGCCATAAGCGGTTAGCAGTCAGTTTGAATCAAGAATTGCTTGCACTTTATGCCATCGGGTTTAATTTGCTCTACTTAGGTGTGGGGTTATTTGCAAGGTGAGGTTAACTTTTAAAACAATGATTAATTTCGATTCGAATATTTGCAGCAATTTTGACAGTTCTACCATACGGGAATGGCAGGAAACCAACGGCATAGGCGGCTATGCTTCCTCGACAATTTCCGGAGCTCATACCAGACGGTATCACGGACTGCTTGTGGCCGCTACTCGTCCGCCGCTT
Source organism: Pyrinomonadaceae bacterium (assembly GCA_043740295.1). Classification (GTDB taxonomy): domain Bacteria; phylum Acidobacteriota; class Blastocatellia; order Pyrinomonadales; family Pyrinomonadaceae; genus OLB17. Next base: position 55,092 of record JAYUCO010000048.1, read on the forward strand.
GGGCGGATGGTTTTGCTCTCGAAATTCGAAGAAACGCTGGTTATAGACGGCGCGCGTTTTGACCTTTCCTGCAATCAGTATCCGGGCAGTATCGATCCCAAAGGCTACAAGTTTTTGACAGGTTTTCGGCTCGATCCATTTCCGGTATGGACATTTGAAGTAAACGGCTTAGAAATTGAGAAGTCGATCTTTATGGTCCACGGCGAAAATTCTACCGTTTGCCGTTGGAAAATAAAGCAGCGATCGGCGGTCGGCGATCAGCGAGCGGAAATCGAATTAAGGCCGCTGCTCGCTTTTCGCGATCATCATCATCTCCGGCACGAGGATGCCGAATTCGGGAGCAGCTATAAAGTTGAGGAAAATCTCGTCTCTGTCGCTCCGTATGTGGAAATGCCGCGGCTGTATCTCGCTCACAACGCCGATACCGTTGAGCCGCAGGGATATTGGTATCGCGATCTTGAATATGCTATCGAAGAAGAACGCGGGTTCGATCATCGCGAAGACCTGTTTCAGCCGTTTTGTATGCGATTCGACCTTTCGGCGGATGCCGCCGTTATCGCATCGACTGGGCCGAAACAGATCGCGGATGTAGAAAAATTAGAGGCTGCCGAAATTAAACGCCGGAAAGAACTGGTAAAAATTGCCGGTGCCTCCAATGATCTTGCATCGCAGCTAGTACTTGCCGCAGATCAATTCATCGTCTCACGCGGCACCGGAAAAACGGTCATTGCCGGTTATCACTGGTTTTCCGATTGGGGCCGCGATACCATGATCGCCTTGAACGGCCTAACGCTTGCCACCAACCGGCCGGAGATCGCGAAGAGCATTTTGACGGAATTTGGAAAGCATATTTCCGAAGGTATGCTGCCAAACCGCTTTCCCGACGCGGGCGAAACGCCGGAATACAATACGGTTGATGCAACGCTTTGGTATTTCGAAGCGATCCGGGCCTATGTCGAAAAAACCGGCGATCATGCTCTCGTCCGTGATGAGCTTTTCGGAAAGTTGATCAGCATCATCGACCGGCACATTTCGGGGACGCGATATCAGATACATGTTGACACCGATGGCCTGCTTTATAGTGGTGAAACAGGTGTACAATTGACGTGGATGGACGCCAAGATCGGAGATTGGGTCGTCACGCCGCGAACCGGAAAAGCAGTTGAGATACAGGCCCTGTGGTATAACGCCCTCTGCATCATGGCGGATTTTGCGGAAAAATTTGGTGATTCTGAGCGGCAAAAAACTTACAAGTCGATGGCTGAGACCGCAAAGGGAAGTTTTAACGGACAATTCTGGAACGAACAGGAAAACAGCCTTTTCGACGTGGTTAACGGCGATTACCAGGATGCGTCAATTAGGCCAAATCAGATATTCGCCGTCAGCTTGCCTTATACAATGCTCGACGCGGAAAAGGCCGGAAAAGTCGTTGAAAAGGTCGAAGCCGAATTACTTACCCCGGTCGGTCTGCGGTCACTGTCGCCTCGTGATGCACGTTACGTTCCCGTTTATATCGGATCACCGCTGGAGCGGGACGGAGCTTATCATCAGGGGACGGTCTGGGGCTGGCTGATCGGGCCGTTCATCGAAGCTTATCTGAAAGTTCACAAGCAAAACGCCAAAGCAAACACCCGTGCCGCTAAAATTATTGATGGGTTCAAGGCCCACCTGACGGAAACGATGGTTGGTCAGATATCGGAGATCTTCGATGCCGATGCACCGCACGCCGCCCGCGGCTGCGCCGCACAGGCATGGAGCGTCGCCGAGCTTTTGCGGATAAATGCATTGATTTAGCAATGACCGATCGAATCTGGTAATTCATGGTCTTAAACAAATTAAGGGCAGCCGAAAAGCTGCCCTTAATTATTGAAAACTGGAGCCGGTGAACGGATTTGAACCGCCGACCTGATGATTACAAATCAACTGCTCTACCAACTGAGCTACACCGG
>JAYUCO010000049.1:0-9090 GCA_043740295.1 Pyrinomonadaceae bacterium
TTATCGAACGCTCGCCAATGGCTTCAAGCCGGTCAATAAGCCATTGCGGAGACGGGGCGATCTTAACGTCTTTTATAATGCGGGCAGTAAATCGACGGCAGAGGCTGTTTTCATCGACCTTAATAATGTCCGGTGCAAGTATCAGCGGCATCGGAACCTCGACACTTTCAGAATTGTTATCAATTAGTATGTCAGATTCAGTAATTACTCCCAATTCACGGGCAACTCCCAGATGTGAGAGGCAATCAGGCCTGTTCGACGTCAGATCGATATCGAATACAAAATCGCCGGCCTGCTCGTGAATTCCTTCGACCGTAAGTCCGACAGCGGTCAGTTTTGCTGCCATCGCCGGCGGCGTCAGGTCAGTGTTTATCAGATCGCTGATCCACTTGTAACTGATATTCATAAGAAGTTTGAGCAAAAAAATGCTTGCCTGGCTTGAATCAATTGTCTATTATAACTTTTATTATTAGTTCTATTGCAAATTGTCCGATTTTGTTGCTTAATTCGGTATCAAAAAAATTTCAGGAGGAGTTTCTAATGTCAAAAGTCCGTTTTTTGTTCTGCATCTTCGTATCGATCGTGGTCATAAGCATTTCTGCCACAGCAGTTTTTGCAGCCAAAGGCAACGCTGATGTCCGCATAAATGTTGCGAAACAAAGATTTGCTGCGAATGATCGTGTCGATGTCGATGTAACGATATCCAACCCGAACAAAGGTTCTATACGCATTTTGAAATGGTTTACTCCCGTAGATGACGTCGAAGAACCACTTTTTAATATTACAAGGGACGGCGTCAAGATCGAATATGTAGGGGCACATTACAAGCGGCCCGAACCAACCGACAAGGATTTTTTTATTCTGAAAAGTGGCGAAAGCATTACACGAACCGTCGATTTGGCTCAATACTACGACCTTTCGGCAACCGGTATTTATTCAGTAAGTTTCGACGTTGGCTCTTTTGAGCTTTATCAAAAGGGCCATTCGGTCGTTGAAAATATTCAGACTCTGAAATCGGACGGACTTCAGATTTGGATCGAAGGACGCGCGGTAAAAACTCCCGAACCTTCGGCCCCTGACGCGGTAACAGGATCGAACAGCTACACGAAATGTACCACGACGCAGCAAACGCAGGTTGCTGCCGCCCGAAATGATGCCGCCAATTACGCAGCGAATTCGCTCTCATATCTTCTTGCAGGTACCCAAGGCTCACGTTACACAACTTGGTTTGGCGTTTATAATTCTGGACGTTATACAGCCGTTCGGTCGAATTTTACAAACATATCGAATGCAATGGACACGGCACCAATGACATTCGATTGCGGATGCAAAAAACAGTATTATGCTTATGTCTATCCGAACCAACCGTACACCATCTATCTTTGCCGGATATATTGGACGGCCCCGGCAACAGGAACCGATTCCAAAGCAGGAACGCTAATACACGAAACGAGCCATTTCACGGTCGTTGCGGGAACTGACGATTGGGTCTATGGCCAATCCGGTGCAAAAAACCTTGCTATCAGCGATCCCACCAAAGCGATCGACAACGCCGACAGCCACGAGTATTTTGCCGAGAACACGCCGTTCCAACCTTAGTTTCAAATAACTATTTATTATCAGAAAACTCCTCGCTTTCGCGGGGAGTTTTTTTCAGTCTTCAATACGGATACACCTGCCATAGATCGCGTTCTGTCTGATCCATCCGTTAATTTTTCCTCGGTTATTGCCTATCTGATATCGCTCACCCTGAATCGCTTTTATCAGATGCAGGTATTCATGCCCAGCCCATTTTTATTTAAACTGCTCCAAAAAACGCACGTCATTCTCGAACATCAAACGAATATCATCTATCGAATACATCAACGCAGCCATACGTTCCAGCCCGAATCCGAATGCAAAACCGGAATAAACCTGCGGATCGACACCGACGGACTTTAGTACATTCGGATGCACCATTCCAGAACCGCCTAATTCTATCCAGCCCGAGCCTTTACAAGGACGGCACCTGTCATCCTCAAATTTTCCGGTACCATGGCATTTGAAGCAAGAGAAATCGAATTCGGCACTCGGCTCGGTAAAAGGGAAGTAGCTCGGGCGAAAACGTGTTTTTGTGTCATCACCGAACAGGCGCCGCAACCATTCACTGACCGTGCCTTTTAAATGGGCCATCGTGATGCCTTTATCGACGCACAAACCTTCTATCTGATGAAACATCGGAACATGGGTCATATCCGGCGTGTCGCGGCGGAAAACCTTGCCCGGGGCGATAATGCGGATCGGCACGCCCCGGCGTTCCATAGCGCGGATCTGAACGGTCGACGTCTGCGAACGAAGAGCAAAGCCATCGGTTGTGTAAAACGTATCCTGCGATTCACGGGCCGGGTGACTGGGCGGAATATTCAAAGCGTCAAAGTTATAATAATCCGTCTCGATCTCGCGGTCGTCCTCGATCGAATAGCCCATTGAAACGAATATATCCTCGATCTTTTGCCGCAGGATCGTGATCGGATGTAAATGCCCCGTCCGAAGTCGCCGGCCGGGAAGGGTTACATCCAATTTTTCGCTTTCAATTTTTGCATCCAGGATGAATTGTTTTAACTTCGCATCTGTTTCTTCGATCTTTGAAACAATTTCCCTTTCAACAGACTGCACAAACTGCCCAAAACTTCCACGCTCTTCAGGTTCGACACCGCCGATCAGTTTCATTGCACCGGCAATTGCCGACTTCTTTCCGGTATGTTTTATCTTCAGTTCGCCGACCTGGCGCAGCCATGTTTCAGCATCGGACAATGTAATCCCATCTAAATTCAAATCATCGAAACGTTTGAATTCTTGCTCGAACGCAGCCTTCATTTGCTCGATTTGTTCTTTTGCACCCATATAAAATGAACCGCAGACCCTAACGGACTAAAGCAGATTATAACTTCGAGAATCTGAATTTATCCGAATCGATCTGCGGTTAAGTTATTTTTAAGCTGAGGCCTGTGGCTTTTTACCGATCGCATCTTTTGCCTGGCTTACGATCGATGCGAATGCTTCGGGCTGTTTTACTGCTAAATCAGCTAATACTTTTCGATCAAGTTCGATCTCAGCCAAATTCAGACCGTGAATGAACTGTGAATATTTAATGTCGTTCAAACGACAGGCTGCGTTTATGCGAACGATCCAAAGTTTACGAAAATCGCGTTTTTTCAACTTTCTGCCGGTATAGGCAAAGTTCAATGCTCGTTCGACCGACTCTTTGGCCGAGCGATACAGTTTCGATTTCGTTCCACGATAACCTTTGGCTAAGGCTAATATTTTTTTTCGCTTTTCTAAGCGTTTATTACCACGTTTTGCTCTTGGCATTTCTTCACTCCTTCTAGTCGTGCAATTTGCGATCTGTAAGAATGGTTCTTAAATCAGAAATCGCAAATTGAAAATCACAAATCTAATTATTTGCGGCCGTATGGCAGCATTTTCTCCACTCGTTTTTGATCGCCTTCGGAGACCATTACGTCGATATCCAAATTGCGTTTACGTTTGCTCGTTTTCTTTGTCAGGATATGACGAGCGTGTGAATGGCCGCGTTTGAATTTACCGGACGCTGTCGAACGAAAACGTTTCGCTGCGCCTTTGTGTGTTTTTAATTTTGGCATTACTCTCTCCTATCAGTTAATTTTTATCCACAATATTCGATCATGATCTGCATATTGTGGGGGTATCTCATGGCTCTACAGTTTCTTCTGCAACCGTTTTTTTGATCTCTTTTTTGACCGCCGGCACTTTCTTTTTAGGTGCTGCCGTCTCTGACTTTGTTTCTACCTCTGCTGGTGGTGTTTCTATGATCTCAATTGGAGAAACTTCCACAGTTTCAGCCTCGATCTTTTCTTCCGCCGCTTCTTTCGCCGCCTTTGTCGGAGCCTTTCTCAGATCTATATCGTCTTTCTTCTCCGGTTTGGGGGCTGCTTTTTTCTCGGCTACTTTGGCTTTCTTAGGCAGGAAGATGGTAAACATCTGATAGCCTTCCATTTTTGGATATACTTCGACATCCGCCAGGTCGGCCAGATCGGCCGTTAGTTTCTTTAGTATTTTTGCTCCAAGCTCACGGTGCGTCATTTCACGTCCGCGAAAAGCGATTGCGGCCCTCACTTTATCTCCGTCGCTTAGCCATTTACGGGCATTTTCCTTACGGTAATCATAATCGTGGTCATCGGTGCCAGGGCGAAATTTTATCTCTTTTACCTGAACGGTGACCTGTTTTTTCTTGGCCTCATGGGCCTTTTTCTTTTGCTCGTATAAAAACTTTCCGTAATCGATCAGCTTGCATACGGGCGGTTTGGCATTGGGTGCGATCTCAACGAGGTCGAGGCCCATTTCACGTGCCTTTGCTACGGCGTCACGTGTATCCATAACGCCAAAAGCCTCACCATCTTCTGTCACAACACGTACCGACGGAACGCGGATGCGTTCATTTGTGCGATGCAACGGCTCGCGAAAACGCGGACGATTTCTATTTCCACCAAATCTTCTTGCGATATTAGCCTCCTTTTGCTAATTGCCTCTTAGAGTGTTCGACGTAGTTTTTGCTGCGTGATCATCTCTTTGAACTTTTCGAGAGTCATCACACCGATGTCTCCCTGCCTTCGTTCCCGAACTGCTACGTATGACTCGTCCAGTTCCTTATCACCTAAAACCAGCATATACGGTATTTTCTGCATTTGAGCGTCCCGTATTTTCGCACCGATTTTATCACTTTTCGTATTTGCTTCAACCCGAAAACCAGCCTCTCTCAATTCTTTAACGATTTTTTCCGCATAATCGTTGATCCTATCCGTGATAGGCAGCACAGTTACCTGAACCGGAGCCAGCCAAAGAGGGAAGGCACCTGCATAATGTTCGATCAGAACCCCGAAAAATCTCTCGATCGAACCGAACAATGCACGGTGGATCATAATGGGACGATGTTTCAAATTATCATCGCCTGTATATTCCAATTCAAAACGCTCCGGCAAATTAGAATCAAGCTGAATAGTTCCAAGCTGCCATATCCGGCCGATTGCATCCTCAATTTTGATATCGATCTTCGGGCCGTAAAAAGCTGCTTCACCTTCGATTCGCTCGTAGGAAATATTTCTTTCCTTCAAAGCAGTTGCAAGCGATTCTTCAGCAACTGCCCAATCTTCGTCCGATCCCAGATAAACTTTATTTTCCGCACCGCCGCGTACCGACAGCTCGAATTTCACCTTAGTAAAGCCATAGGTGTCGAATACTTTGATCGCAAAATCGAGACAGTCAGCGACTTCGACGCTGACCTGATCCGGCCGGACAAATAAATGTGCATCGTCAACCGAAAATCCGCGAACTCGCATCAAACCGTGCAACGTGCCGGAAAGTTCGGCACGATAGACGGTTCCCATTTCGGAATATCTTTGCGGCAGATCACGGTATGAACGCGGCGAAGATTTATAAATACCGATATGAAATGGACAATTCATCGGTTTCAGGCGATATTCTTCGTCCTCTATGCTGGTTGGGGCATACATTCCGTCAGCATAATTTTCCTCATGTCCGCTTATTCGCCATAGCTCTCGTTTTGCAATGTGAGGGGTAAAAACAAAACTGTAACTGCGTTTTTCCAACTCTTCGCGAAGCAAGCGTTCCATTTCCATACGGACTATGCCGCCTTTCGGATGCCACAGGATCAATCCCTGACCGAAATCGTCAGAGATCGAAAACAGATCCAGTTCCTTACCCAAACGGCGATGGTCGCGCTTCTCGGCCTCTTCACGCTGTTTTACCCAGGCGTCGAGTTCTTCCTGTGTCGCAAACGCGGTTCCGTAGATCCGCTGCATTTGCTCGTTTTCGGCATCACCTTTCCAATAAGCACCGGCGATTGCAAGCAATTTGAAAGCTTTCAATTTACCTGTATGGGGAACATGCGGCCCTAAACAAAAATCAATGAACGATGAACCGTCAATATAATACACGCTTGCCGAATCCGTCACTTTTTCGTCGATCAGCTCACGCTTGAGCGGTTCGTCACGTTCGGCGAAAATGTCTAGTATTTTTGTCTTTGCAATATCTTCACGGCGATAGGGAAGATTTGCCTTCGCCATCGACCTCATTTTCTTTTCGATGAGCGGCAGGTCAGCTTCGGTCAAAGTGCGCGGAGCAATGACATCGTAAAAATAACCGTATCGCGGGTCTTCCATCAATGCCGGTCCGATGCCGAGCTTTGTTCCAGGAAAAAGTTCGAGTACAGCCGCAGCAAGTAAATGAGCCGTCGAATGCCGTAACACCTCAAGGCCATCTCGTGTATCTGCAATGATCGGTTCAATAGATAAAACCTCGTCCGTAGCCGACAATTGCATATTCAGATCGACTTCTTCGCCATTGACCTTTGCCGCCAGCGATTGCTTTAAAACATCGCGGTCAAACGCCTTGATCGCATCCGCAACCGTCGATGGCGCGGGGATAGAGCGTAGATTCTCACCGTATTTTATGTTTAATTCACTCATAAGCCAGTAAATAGTTGATGATAAATCGCAAACAGAATCTTTCTATTAACGACCATCCAAAAGTAATCCATGCGGGAAAATTTTCCGCCGCTCTTACTATTTCCTATTTACCATTCACGATTTACTCGTGTCACTACTACTAAAATAGATTTGATTCGATAAGAGCGACTTTGCCTTGCAAGAGTAACGCCTTTAGGCGTGATTCTTACGTTCCACGCCATTAGAAGCGGGTCGTAGTAGTTATAAAAGCTGCAAAGTTCTTCGTAAGCATCTTATCAAAATGTTGAATGTCGATCGGTGAATAATGAATGAATGAATCAGGAAGATTCACCATTTGTCATACACCATTAACAATTCAAAAAAATGGTAGTCTCTAGCAGACTCGAACTGCTGACCCCTACCTTGTCAAGGTAATGCTCTACCAACTGAGCTAAGAGACTATCGTCCGCCAATTTCAAAAGAAAAGCGAACTTAAAGAATGCCAAACAGTTAAAAAACTGTCAAGTTACGCTTTGTTTTGCAGTGGAAGTCCGGCTAGGTTCTAAGTTATAGACTTCAATGAATCAAAATGATGCATAAAAATACCAGTATTATTTTTTTCATCACAATTTAGTAGCAAATGCAGCATTGGCACAACTCTTGATATGTCTATGTCAAAGGCTAAAACCTTTGATTTCAAACAAAAAGGAGAAAAGATAATGGTTTCACTATTAATTTGGTTGCTCTTAGGTTTTTTGGCCGGCTATATTGCCAAACTCATTTTGCCTGGAGCGGACGGTGGCGGGCTAATATTAACAACGCTTCTCGGAATTGTCGGTGCAGTTGTCGGCGGAGTTATCGGAACATTTGTCGGATACCCAATGATAAGCAATTTTAATAATATCGGCAGTTCGCTTCCAAGCTTTATATCATCAATTATAGGTGCGATTGCGGTTTTACTAATTTATAGATTGGCAACCGGCCGACGGATTTAAGACAAAAACTTAACTTTTACATGTAAAGCCGGTCTTATCTTAAATGATTGAGGCCGGCTTAATTATTGAAATTATCTTCTACTAGCCAATTTCAAGCCACATGCGAACAAAACCGATGCATACCGATCGCTACTAATTTTGTTGTTCGGCTGTCCTCGTCGAAATTAGGATTGACCTCGCTGAATTCAATGATCTTTGTATTCGCCAAACTGGCGGCGTATTTGACCAGTGTAATAAATTCTCCCGCCCTCAAACCCAATGGCGAAGGAGCCGATGTTCCAGGTGCGTCAGCCGAACGCAGCGCATCGATATCGAAACCAAAAAACGTATTCAGCGACGAGCTTTGGTTAATGAATTTAAGTCGAATCCGGTCTTTTATCTCTTCGTCAGCTTCCGCACGTGAACGCAGTACTTCAAGACTTATACGGTTAACGCCGAGATTTCGTATGTATTCATAATAGACCGGCGAACAAAAATGGGTTTGAAACGCTACTTCATAAAAATACGCCGGCAGTAAATGCTTTTCTTCCAGAAGTTGCCGATAAGGTGTTCCACTATTACGGGGCTGGTCGGCACGGACGTCAAGATGTGAATCGACATTGATCGCCAGCCACCATTCCGGCCCAAAAACTTCTGCCATTGCCCGTCCGTCCGGATAAGAAACGTCATTACCTCCGCCAAGCACCATTAATCGTTTACCGTCTTGCAAGACCTGTTTGACGACTTCGCAATGCGTATCGTGAGTTTCTTCAAGCGTATCTGAGATCTTGACGTTGCCAAGATCAAATATCTTTTTCCTGATATTAAAAGGCGTTAGTTTATAAAACTGCTCTCGGATCGCATCCGGAGCTTTTGCAGCTCCTTCGCGGCCATGATTTCGCTGGACTCCTATGTCCTGCGGACAGCCTAATATAACAATGTCCGACGCCTGATAATCCTTCTCTTCCTTAAAAACGACCTCACCCATGCGCGGATCGTTTCTGTCATTGCGCGAAAAAAAAAGCTCGGGATTTGGACGGATGGTCTGTTGGAACATTTCGCTCATAAAGTTTTTGATAGATGGTAGATACGGCTCAAAACAGGACTATTTTTTCATAAGTATTTTCCAATAAAGCTTCTAAGTCAATACTGTGGTTGAAACAGTAAATAACAGTTGGCAAATTTAGCTCTTTTTTGTATTTATTCGAATTGACCATTGAATGTATCGAAAGCATACACACACGTAGATTTTGAGATATGTGATGAATCCATCGTTGTGGTGCGATGTGGTTTTTATAATAATTATGTGACAGCGGAGTAACCCCTAACCTAATTAGAAACTGGCTCATACCAATTTATATGGCCAAAAAAAAGAATTACACAAATCGTATGGCATCACAATTGCAGAATGTAAATTGAACCTTTGAAAAAAGATTTTGCAATAATTATTAAAGGAGCAAATGAAAATGAAAAAATATATATTAGGATTTATGGTCATGTCGATGTTCGCGTTTATGATGACGCTGGCGACGCCAACAAATGTTCAGGCACAAAAACGTTACGTTCAGCGTGTTGTTGATAGGAATGGACGCGTCCGTTATGTTCGGGTGAGCAAACCAAGTTTTTATCGTCGT
>JAYUCO010000050.1:0-9029 GCA_043740295.1 Pyrinomonadaceae bacterium
GACATTCCGTGCGGACAGCCGAAATTCAGCTCAAACCCGTCGCAGCCAGTGTCCTGAGTTCGCTTGGTGATCTCCTGCCACGCTTCTTTCTTAGACTCGACCATCAAGCTGGCGATGACCGCGTGATGCGGATATTTCTTTTTGCACTCGGCCATTTCCTTGAGATTGACCTCAAGCGAGCGGTCCGTAATGAGCTCGATATTATTAAGCCCGATGAGGCGCACCGGCCCTTGATCGAGACCAGCCAAACGCGACGACACATTAGTGATCGGCTCGCCCAGCGTCTTCCAAACCGCTCCGCCCCAACCGGCATCAAACGCCCGCTCGATCATCGATCCCATATTAGTAGGCGGCGCCGAAGCGAGCCAGAAAGGGTTGGGAGATTTTATTCCTGCAAAATTTGTATTTAGATCTGCCATTTTTTACGTATTGAAGATGTGATTATGTTGGTTTTTCATGTCATTTTCAATTGATTTAGCGATTTCTCGATTCTCAGTCTCCATTGTTCTGTATTCGAGAACTGGCCAATTATGAAGTACATATTCTCTCTTGCATTTGTTGTTTCGAGTACCCGTTCCATCCGGAGCAGGGAAAAATGACTTCATCCGTTTGCGGCAATTCGTACCAATTCCAAACAAAACAAAAATGTTCAATTTAGTATTGCGAATCTGATAAACCCCTGCGCCGTCTGGTCCCGCAATATTTCTACATCTCGCGGGTTTCGGCATCGGCTTCCATTCACTCCACATATTTTCCCTTTAAACCGTCTCGAGTTTTTTCTTTAACTTCTTCAAAAACTTCTCATTATTCAAAATCTCATCCTCAGCACTTGCCGCGTCGCCCGATTTATTTTCCATTATCTTACGCAGTTCACTATTGATCTGAGTTTGATACGGCGCGGCGTTTGGCTGTTCGGCTCGGGCTCGAAAGTATTTGACGATCTCATTATCAAGATAGATCGAGACCTTTGTCTTGCTGCTTTTCAATTTCTCTGCCCAACGTGAGCGACGGAATTTGTGTTTACCAACAGAAAGCATCTCATCATCATCCAATCCATTGGCGAGGCCTTCGTCGTACTCCTCTTGAGTCATTTCATAGATAAATTCTTTTTCTTTAGTCATTGGCATGGTTGTAAAATCGTTCTTGGTTTTTGTTTGCCTTTCGAGCGGTTATTATCCGTATCACCTCTAAATCCCGGACGGTATAATTGACAAACAAAAGCCGTTTAGATGAAAGTCCGATCAAAGCGAAGCGATGCTCTTCGTCATGAGAATGAACGTCATCGTAATCATCGATTGCATTTGGATCGCCAAATGCCTCTTCAGCTTCATCAAAAGCAACGCCATGCTTCTTTTGATTTTTAGCGGCTTTTCGCGGATCCCATTCAAACTCCATAAAGAATTATACCGACATGTATGGATATATCAAGATATTTCAAACAGCACCGGCAAATTTTACGCTTTCGCCGGTGAGTGATTTATGGATGCCCTGGGCGGCGAGTTTGCCCATTTGTGAGGCGTCAACTGCTTCGGCACCGCCGTTGGCGCAATCACCGCCGGAGAATATTTTTGGATTTGAAGTCTGCATTTGATCGTTGACGGCGACGCGGCCCTTTTCATCAACGGCAACATCTGCAACGGATTCAAAAAACGAACGCATCTTTGTTTGTCCGACCGCTTTTATTACCATGTCGCACGGGATGTCGAAAAGCATCAAACTGCCGTCGGTTTTCTCGCATTGTAAACCGGTGACATTCGTGTAATCCGAATCGGATAAAATGCCGATCGGCGCGGCTTGCCAGACGAATTCTACGCCGTCTTTTTTGGCCAGTTCGTATTCGTAATCGTAGGCGGGAATATCTTTTTCGGTACGGCGATAGACCATGATGACCTTTTCTGCACCCAGTCGTTTGGCCTGCGTAACGGCGTCGATAGCCGTATTTCCGGCGCCTATGACGGCGACCGTTTTGCCAAGCGGGACATTTCCCCAATCGCGGGTTTTTATTTTTTCAATAAAATGCAGAGCATCGTAAACGCCTTCGAGTTCTTCGCCGGGAATATTGAGCCTGTTTGTTTCGCCGAGTCCGATGCCGAGAAATATCGCGTCATGCCATTCTTGTAGATCTGTAAATGAGACAGTTTGTAATGCAGAGGCCTCGTTTGTTTTTGGTTTGTCATCATCAAACCATCCCGCAGGCTTAGGCGGATCAGGGCTCAAACCTTCGCCGTGGGCAACTATCGCGGTGTTTAAAATAAACTTCACACCCATTTTTGCAATATGTTCGACCTCGGCCAGCGATACGCTTTGCGGCATTTTGTATTCTGCCATTCCGTAAGTGTCGAGGCCTCCGGCTAACGGCCGCTGTTCATAAACCGTCACATCATAACCAAGCCGTGCGAGATAAGCCGCACACGAAAGCCCCGCGGGGCCGGAACCGACGATGCCGACGGATCTGCCGTTAGATTCGCCTTTTGTAAATATTTGCCGACCGCTCTGCATGGCGTGATCGGTCGCATATCTTTGTAATCTGCCTATCTCGATCGGTTTCTGCAGCAGCGTTTTTTCAACACACGCGCCTTCGCACAAAACCTCGACCGGGCAAACACGGGCACAGCTTGCGCCTATCGGATTCGCGTCAAATATCACCCTCGCCGAGCCGTGCAGATTGCCACTCGCTATTTTTTTAATAAACGAAGGAACATCTATGCCGGTCGGACACGCCTGAATGCAAGGTGCGTCAAAGCAATACAAACACCGGTTCGCCTCGTACATCGCCTCGGCCTGCGTGAGTGCGGGATTTATCTCCGCAAAGTTTTGCTCGATTTTCGTAATATCAAGCGGTGTGCAATAGTCATTTATCATTTGAATCGATTAGCATCCGTCGAACAGTCTCTGCGAGCTCTGGAATCTTTTTTGAAGCGGCGTCCCATACAATATCGTAATCAACACCAAAGTACTGGTGAATCAGCTTGTCACGCATACCAGCAATAGAACGCCACCTGATTTCCGGGTATCGTGTCCGATGGTCATCCGGAATCTGTTTTACCGCCTCACCGATTACCTCAATGCTCCTGACAAATGCGCGTTTTGCCGATTCGTCCTTCCAAAAAGAATCGTGATCGAGCGACTTGATCTGAGTCGAAAGGAAATCGGCTTCATCAAGGATATGCCGAAGATATTCTTCAATCGACAAGGCCATATTCTACCTCCGCGAGAATCTTAGGCCCAATATGCGGGCTAAGTGATTCCGGTGTAACTAAATCGACCTTTCGCCCGAGAATATCTTCCAACAGAAACGCAAGGCTCATAAAACTGTCAAACGATTTCCTGCCAGGCTTGAATTCGATCAAAAGGTCGACATCGCTTTCGACATCCTGTTTGCCTGTTACAAAAGAACCAAACAATCCAAATCGATAAACTCCCAGCCTACCGAGAACATCACGGTTATCCGTTATTCGTTGAAAGATCTGTTCTTTGTTCTGAACCAACATGTCCATAGTAACTCCAACGGTTATCTTTTTTTCACAAAATACTTTCCGTTGAAACGATAGGTAATAAACTTATCGGTGACCCTTCCGCCATTAATAAATTTCTTATCTTCGACAACAACAGGAAAGCGAAACGATTTTGTGGATTCATCATAATAGAAAAGCTTGATCGGCCTTTCTGGATGATCTACGACAGAGAAAAAATCATATTCAAACCTCACCGAGTTGGTTAATCCGCTTCTGGTGCGTATTAATTTCAGATTATTTAGCTTGTTTCCATCTATCCTTAAAATCGACAGATCCTGTACTGCCAAAGCATTTGAACAGATAGCGGTCGAATTTGCTAGGTACACGCGTCCAAATGGAAGGTCCGTTTGGAAAAGCTGATGATAAAACGGCGCGCAAACAACCCCTTCTCCGCCGGCGGAATAGGACCATGTGTGGGATTTCCAAAACTTATCCAAATACTGGAATACATTTTCATAAAGTCGTCCGGTACCTCCTTCCTGATTGTCCCATGAAAAAATCCGAAGTCTCTGGTCTTTAGATGTAGTAATGGACATTTTTTCAACAAGGGCAGGAAAATCATATCTGAAGGTAGACGATCTTTGTCCGTATTTAAGAAGTTCTCGTTTTAAAAGTCGGTTCTCTTTGTCAAGGCCGTCACTATCACCCGTTCCGCCACGATATGCCAATTTTTCAAGATTTTCTAAATGGCCGAGAATCCTCTTTTCGATCTGCGCGTTGGTTTGGGCAGACACAATGATGCACCATCCTAAAAGACTGGTCAGAATGACAACGAGTTGGATGAGTTTTTTCATTTACTTAATCCGCCACGATCGGCCCGTAAGCGTCCGGGCGACGATCTCTAAAAAACTGCCATGTGTTGCGCACTTCGCGGATCGTGTCCATGTTGAGATCGGCGACGATCAGTTCGTCCTGGTCGCGGCTGCCGACGGCGAGCATTTGGCCGCGAGGATCGCAAAAGTAACTTTGGCCGTAGAATTCGCCGATGTTCCACGGAGCTTCCATGCCGACGCGGTTAATTGCACCGACGAAATATCCGTTTGCGACGGCGTGGGCCGGCTGCTCAAGTTTCCAGAGATATTCGCTCAATCCCGCGACGGTTGCTGAAGGATTGAATATTATTTCCGCGCCATTCAATCCTAAACAACGTGCACCTTCGGGAAAATGGCGATCATAGCAAATGTAAACTCCGATCCGGGCATAAGCCGTATCAAAACACGGATAGCCGATATTACCGGGGCGAAAATAGAATTTCTCCCAAAAACCAGGAGCTACATGCGGAATATGCGTTTTACGGTATTTGCCCAGGTATTTGCCGTCGGCGTCAATGACGGCGGCGGTATTGTAATAAACGCCTGAAATTTCTTCTTCGTAGATCGGCACGATCAGCACCATGCCATACTGTTTCGCAACTTCCTGCATCAATTTAACAGTCGGGCCGTCCGGCACCTTCTCGACCGCATCGTACCAGCGAACCTGCTGTTCAGCGCAGAAGTACGGCATGGTAAATATCTCCTGAAAGCAAAGCATCTGCACACCTTGCCGGGCAGCATCTTCGACCAATTTCATCTGATGGTCAATATTTGCCTGTCTGATCTCCGGTATCGGAGCATCCGTCGGTGCTACGTTGTGTGCCTGTATCAGGCCGCATTTAATTATTCTTGACATAAATAAGTCTCAATCAAACCCCTAAATTAAAATGACAGCCGGGCTGAAAACTGAAAATTTCTCGGCCCGCCGCCTCCCAAAAATGGATTGCCGATGCCGACATCGGGTGTGACAGTAATCGGCAGAAATCCTACGCCACGCCCGGTTATCGGATCAATTCCATTAAAACTTGCATCGGCGGCAAATCCAGGGAGCAACGGCGAAGCGAAGTTTGGATGGTTCAGAAGGTTGAACGCTTCAGCTCGGAGCTGGAGCTTAATATTCTCCGTTATTTTGGTCGTTTTGAAAATGGAAAAATCGAGATTTTGATATCCGGGGCCGATCAGTGAGTTACGGCCAAGATTTCCAAAATGATATGAGCCCGGTGCACATTGTCCGGCGCTGCCGTCGCCATTCGGATCAGGTATAAATGTACATGGAACCCTGAACGCCGACAAGTTCAGAAAGTTTTCCGGCGTGTGCGTCCCCGCAAAGGGGTCACCGACAATGTCGGGACGCGGGAAAAATTCGCCAGTGCCGTTGTAATCGTCAAATAGGTTGACATGAAACGGACTGCCGGTTCGCAATGTCCAAACGGCGTTTAGCTGCCAGCCATCGCCAATCCGCGGCTTGCTCTTGATAAAATTCGGCACCTCGTAGCTCACGACCGCGACAAAACGGTGGCGAATATCGAAATTCGAATTTCCCCGCTCGAAATCCGCTCGGTAACTGTTGTCGGGCTGCGTCGCATTCGCCACATAATCCTGTCCGTCGGAGGCATTGTCGATCGAATGAGACCAAGTGTAATTGATTTGCGTAGTAAATCCTTTAAAACCGCGCATGTTCAGACTGGTCTGCAATGCATTATAGTTCGAATTGGCACTGGTCTCGAGAAGATTTACATAAAAGAATGTGCCTCCGGACGGAGCAAACGGCCCATTATCGAAAGGACGCGCGGTCGAAACAGCCGGATTGACAGGTTGATTGATATCTCGGTAACGGAACAGATTTGTTCCGACCGATCCGACATAGCCGATCTGCCATACGACGTTCTTGACCAGCTCCTGCTGATAGTTCAAATTAAAATTCTGGACAGTTGGCGTTTTCAAGTTACGGTCAACGGCGAAAACATCAGAATCAAGATAGTCCGTGAATATTGGAACGTTGTTTTGGATCTGCGGCACCGTCGAGAACGAAAAAAGAACCGGCGATGGGCCAACAGGATTGTAAGCCGGACCGGGATTGAATGTATTGAACGGGAGTTGTCCGACAAAAAAGTCCTGCGAAAATGCATCGTAAAACAAACCCCACCCACCGCGAACAACCATTTTGCCCTTGCCCGTTACGTCCCAGGCAAAGCCCAGACGTGGGCTGAAATTGTTTAAATCCGATTTATAGAGTTTGTCGAGGCCATTCGAACCGACCAGTACCAAACCACGCTGCGGATCAAAATTACTGAGTAAGTCATTTTTCTCACCGATCACGCCAAAATAATCCCAACGCACACCGAGATTTAAATTCAAATGATGATTGACCCGCCATAGGTCCTGTACGTAGCCCGTATGCGAACTTTGAAACGTTTGCCGTTGTGATTCGCCGCGTGCCGAGCGTCCGCCGCTAAGTGTTCCGCTGAGAAAATCGGCGAGCGAATCAAAATCCAGCCGGCCGCGGTATCCAGCGTCAAAAAATGCATTTACGTCCGTCCGGCGAAATTCGTAACCGGCCTTTAGATCGTGGTTCTGAAGCTTCCATGAAAAATTATCAATAAAATGCAGATTGACGTCGGTACGACGGCGCGGTACCGACAAATTGGCCCCGATGGATGCGATCGAGCCGATCGAGTCGTTTCGGATACGGATCAATGGTAAGCCGAAATCCTTCGGATCGGTCACGCCGGTGTTCAAGCCAATCGATCGTGGATCGAAATTCTGGTCCTCAGGGAAGAAGCCCTGTTTGAAGTTGTTATATCCAAATCGGAATTCATTGATCTTTGTGGGTGAAAATATTTTTAGATACGAAATCGAAACGAGATGGACGTCGGTAGGGGTCACGGTATTGTAACCGGGCAAAATGTTGCTCGCCTGAAGAGCCAGCGGGAACGATTGATCGCTAGTGCCAAAATAATAGCGGCCGGTCAGCAAATTGTCCTTATCAAACGAATGGTCGATCTTGCCGATGAAACTATTAACATCGTTAAAAGCTCGTGTGGTTACGAATAGATTAGGCTGGCCCGAATCATCAAAAAGCGGCAGCGGACGGTTTGGGGTTCCCCACGGGTTACGCTGCAGAAGACGTGCGATAACAGGATTTGTCGGCCCACCCAAAGCAATTATCTCACGCGGGTCGGGAATACGTGCAGTCGAATTTAACCCCACCCGTTCACGCTGGCCTTCGTAATTAGCATAAAAGAAAGTTTTATTTCTAATGATCGGGCCGCCGAAGGAAGCTCCGAACTGGTTGTTACGTACTGCAGTTTGCGGATCAGGCTCTGGATTAAAAAAATTCCGGGCGTCAAATTTGTCGTTGCGGACAAATTCAAAAACCGCACCATGAAAATTGTTTGTACCTGATTTTGTGACGATGTTCACAACGGCACCTGAATTTCGCCCGTACTCAGCTTCGAAATTTGACTGTATGGCCACTTCCTGAATGGCTTCCAGCGGCAGGATCGTCGCCGGCGTGCCGAAAACCCCGGCCTCATTGATTGCTGGTAAATTTCGATACCCGTCGTTCATATCTGTGCCGTCAAGCAGATAATTATTCGAACGTCCGCGGTTGCCGTTGGCACTAAACAACCCGAAAGAGCCGGGTGAATCCGTCGCTCCGGATGGATCGCCCGCCGCTCCAGGCACTAGCACTAAAAACTTTGTAAAATCCCGTCCATTGACTGGCAGATCTGCGACCGCGCGGCTTTGGATGGTCCCGCCAAGCGTCGTACTCGACGTTTCCACCTGTTCCTGTGCTGCTACCAAAACAACAACATCGGCTCCGCCCGCTGATAAGGAAATATCCACTCGCCGCTCACCGCCCACCTGTACAACCACGTCTTTTACAGTTTGTGTCTGAAAATTTGTCTGTTCCACCTTAACTTCATAGCCGCCGATGGCAAGTTCGGGAATTGTATAATTACCGTCGGCGTCAGTGACCGCCGCACGCTCTATTCCAGTTCCCACATTTTTTGCGGTAACTTGTGCTCCTACAACGACGGCGCCGTTCTGATCAGAAATCGTGCCAAGAATCTGGCCGCGAAATGATTGTGCAGAGGTCATTGATGTAAAAGCGAAGATCAAACAAAGAATTGAAATCTCACGAACTATCCCCCTTGAGTCGAAATAATTATTCAGATACATTTTTTTATTTCCTCCATGAATATAGTGAAAACCGTTAAAGTTTGGCCTGAAAACTTTCAAGATCCCGTGTGTCGGAAACCGGTGGAAATGCTTTCATCAGCATCCAATGGATAAAAAATGCAACTCCAAATCCAACAAACCAGGCATAATCATATAACGGGCGAAACAGGGGAATTATCAGTCCAATCCATGCAAAAAAGCAACCTAAAAGTGTTGCTGTGATCGCACGCCAGTTCCAGCCGGAATACCTGCCGCTGGTACGGTAAAGGTCTCCGAGATTTAAGTTCTTTTTCCGTACAAGCCAGTAATCCGCTATTAAAACTCCGGCGATCGAGCCGAGACCGCCCGAGTATCCGACCAGCCAGCCAAAAATGTACCCCGACGGATCGGCAAGCAGCTTCCAAGGCTGCATCAGAATACCGATAATTCCGGTTATCAGCCCGCCGGTGCGGAATGAAATTAGTTTAGGAAAAGCGTTGGCAAAATCATTTGCTGGCGAGACGACGTTGGCGGCGAT
>JAYUCO010000051.1:0-22633 GCA_043740295.1 Pyrinomonadaceae bacterium
TGATCGCTCCGATCGCCATGGAAAAAGGATTGAGATTCGCCATCCGTGAAGGCGGCCGCACAGTCGGTGCCGGTACCGTTTCGGATATTGTGGAATAAGAAAGCAAGAGTTACGCCTTTAGGCGTGATTCCTGGTTAACGAAGATTCACGCGTAAACACGTTACTCTTACTAAGAAATATGTTAAACGAAAAAATTCGCATCAAGTTGAAAGCTTACGATCACCGTGTTTTGGACCAGTCCACGCAGGAGATCGTTGAGACAGCGAAAAGGACCGGAGCGAGGATAGCAGGGCCGATACCCCTTCCGACCATCAAGAATAAATGGACCGTTCTGCGTTCGCCGCACGTCGATAAGAAATCACGCGAGCAGTTCGAGATCAGAACACACAAGCGTTTAATGGATATTCTCGACCCGACCGCTGAAACAGTGGATGCGTTGATGAAATTGGACCTGCCGGCGGGTGTGGATGTTGAGATCAAGGCATTCGGAAAGAATTAGTTGGCAGAGTTCAGATAGTTGCGGAGTTGCAGAGTTCCAGATGGACTCGAACTCTGAAACTCTGAAACTCTGAAACTCTGGAACTTAAAGTTATGATAAGCGGAATCATTGGTAGAAAAATGGGAATGACGCAGCTCTTTGCGGAAGACGGAACGGTAACACCGGTCACCGTCATCAAAGCAGGGCCCTGTGTCGTAGTCCAAACAAAAAGTGCGGCGGGCAGGGACGGCTACAATGCCGTACAGCTTGGATTTGTCGAAGACAAACCGATTCGCATGAAGAATGTGACCAAGCCTTTGCAGGGACATTTTGAAAAGACCGGCGGCGGCCTGCCTCCGACGCGGATCCTGAGAGAACTCAGATTGACTGATGAGCCTGAAGTTTCTATCGGCGATCAGATCAAAGTCGATCTATTCGCGGACGGTGACAACGTCGATGTTGTCGGTAAATCAAAAGGACGCGGTTTTGCCGGTACGATCAAGCGTCATAATTTCAAACGCGGCCCTGAATCGCACGGTTCGATGAATGTGCGTGCTCCGGGTTCGATCGGACAATCGGCATATCCGTCACGTGTCATCAAGGGAACGAGATCTTCGGGACACATGGGTGACGAACGGATCACTATACAGGGATTAACGGTTGCCCGTGTCGATGTTGAAAATAATTTGCTGATGGTTCGCGGTGCTGTACCGGGGCCGAATGGCGGATTGGTCATTGTTAAGAAAAGCTAGAATAACGCAAGAGTTACGCCTATGGGTGTGAAGCCGCGTTGTCAAATAAGTTAGGTTGAGTTCACGCGTAAACGCGTAACTCTTACGATGGAGAGATATTATGCCTACCGTAAAGGTTCGCAATTTGAAGAATAAAGAAGTCGGGGACGTTGAATTGTCGGATGCCGTTTTTGGTGCCGAACTTAACGAAGCGTTGATCCATGCGGCTGTCATAAATTACCAGGCGAATGGCCGCCAGGGAACGTCCGCGACTAAAACCCGCGGTGATGTTTCCGGCTCCGGGCGAAAGCTTTGGAAGCAGAAAGGAACCGGCCGTGCCCGAATCGCATCGATCCGCTCGCCTTTATGGAAGGGCGGAGGTAACGTACACGGCCCGCAGCCACGCGATTGGTCATACAAAATGCCAAAGAAAATGCGTCGCGGTGCATTGCGTTCGGCCCTTTCGGAAAGATTGCGTGAAGGAAACCTGATCGTTATAGATGAGTTTACTTTTACCAATCCGAAAACACGGGAATTTCTTGGTGCGATCGGTGGTTTAGGGCTTACTGAAAACAAAAAGAAGCCGACGAAAACCTTGATCATTGATTCGCTGGACAATTTGAATCTGATCCTGTCGTCGCGAAATGTTGAAAAGACGAAGGTCACCAACAGCTTCGGTTTGAACATATACGATCTGCTTTATCACGAAAAACTTCTTATATCGAAGGCGGCAATTGTCGAATTAAACGAATTGCTCGACCCGAAACGAGAAAGCGGAAAGCTCGAATTTGAAACGGTAGAGGTAAAGGCCGAAGAAAAGCCGAAAGCAAAGAAAGAAGCTAAACCGAAAGCCGAAAAACCGGCGGTGAAAGCTCCTAAAAAAGAAAAAGCTCCAGCGGTAAAAGCAGCAGAGGAGGCGACGGACAATGATAAATAAAAGTGTTTGGGATATTTTGAAGTCGCCGGTCGTTACCGAAAAGAGCGTTATTCTTAAGGAAGAATCGAGCGAAGAAAACAGCGACCGCGTTTCCGGCCAGGTACTTACGTTCCGTGTTGATAAAAAAGCTGCAAAGCCCGATATCAAAAAGGCCATCGAAGAGATCTTTAATGTAAAGGTCGCGAAGGTCCGCACGGTGCAATACGAAGGCAAGATGAAGAAACGCGGACGTCAGGAAGGACGCCGGGCTAGTTGGAAGAAGGCTTATGTCACTTTGAAGAAAGGCGAGCCGATGGTTGATTACGCAGAAGCAATTTAGTAGTGAAAAACTAAAAGTGAAAAGTTAAAAATTCATATTATTTTTCACTTTTAACTATTCACTTTTCACTAAGGTTATGGGAATTAAAAGATTAAAACCGACTTCACCCGCGAGACGATACCAGACGTATCTGACGCGCGATGAGCTGACTCCGAATGCGGTGCCTGAAAAATCGCTGTTGGAGCCAAAGAAGAAAATTTCCGGACGCAACAATGACGGACGTATAACGATTCGACGCCGTGGCGGAGGCCACAAGCGGCATTACCGGATAATCGATTTCAAACGCGATAAAGCCGGTATTCCGGGACGTGTTGCACAGATCGAGTACGATCCGAACCGCTCGGCACACATTGCCCTGATCTCTTATCTCGACGGCGAGAAGCGTTACATCATCGCTCCGGTCGGATTGAAAGTCGATATGATGCTTTTGAGCGGTGCTGACGCCGATATTCTTCCGGGAAATGCTTTGCCGATCAAGAATATTCCGCTTGGTACGGAAGTTCATAACATTGAGCTTCGTCCGGGCAAGGGCGGCCAAATGGTCCGCTCCGCCGGTGGATTTGCTCAGATCGTTGCAAAAGACGGCGATTATGCACAGTTGAGAATGCCGTCCGGTGAGACGCGTAGAGTTCCGGTCGTTTGTATGGCGACTGTCGGCCAGGTCGGCAATACTGAGCATGAAAATGTTTCGCTCGGTAAAGCCGGACGCTCACGCTGGATGGGCAGACGCCCGAAAGTTCGCGGCGTTGCGATGAATCCGGTCGATCACCCGCATGGTGGTGGTGAAGGTAAAACGTCCGGCGGACGTAATCCGGTCACTCCTTGGGGACAACCGACGCGCGGATATAAGACGCGTCGCAACAAACGCACTCAGAATATGATCGTGAAAGACCGGAGGAGAAAGTAATTAAGAATTACGAATTTCAAATTACGAATTTAGTAATTCGTAATTGTTAATTGGAAATTGAATTTATGCCACGTTCATTAAAAAAAGGACCATTTATTGATTTAAGTGTTCAAAAGACACTCCAACGAATTCTGGATGGCGGTAAGAAACCGCCGGCGATCAAAACATGGTCGCGTCGTTCGACGATCTCTCCGGATATGGTTGGCTTGACCTTCGGAGTTCACAACGGCAAACGCCACATTCCGGTTTTTATTACGGAAAATATGGTCGGCCACAAGTTGGGTGAATTTTCACCGACGAGAATGTTCAAAGGCCACCCGGGAACGAAAGCGGAGAAAATGGCGAAAAGAAAATAATAATGGTGAATTGTAAGTGGTGAATGGTGAATGAAGAAGCATTCCGAAATTCACCATTCACCGATCACCATTTACCATTAAGAAGATTATGGAAGCGATAGCAAAAACGAAATATCTAAAAGGTTCGCCGCGTAAAGCAAGGCTTGTGATCGATCTGATCCGCGGACGCAATGTTTCACAGGCATTGTCGATCCTGAAATTTACGAACAAACGTGCGGCCCTGCCGATCGCAAAATGCCTTAGTTCGGCAATTGCGAACGCGACTTATCTCGCGGAACAGCAGAACATCGCGATCGATCCGGACGGATTGTGGGTAAATACATGTTTTGTGGACATGGGCCCAACCAAGAATCGACGTCGCGTTCGCCCAGCGCCGCAAGGCCGTGCATATCGCGAGCAGCGTCACTATTGCCACATAACGATACATGTGACGAGCGACGCACCTGCTTTGGATGAAAAAGCTGTCAAGGCCGCCGAAGGCCGGGCGAAAAGACTCGCGGCAAAGAAAGCTGAAGGTGCAGATGTCAAAGCGAAAGCACCTAAGAAAACCGCTGCGGTAAAAGAAACCAAGCAAGCTAAAGAAGCTAAGGTGGAAGAGATCGAAATGCCGGTAACCGAGCAGGTAGCGGAAGAGGTTGTTTTGCAGGCCCCCGCCGAAATGAACGAAACGAAGCCGGCGGACGAGGCTCAGGAACAGATTAACGAGGACCTCGAAAAACAGTAGTGCGAATTCGGATTGCGGAGTGCGGATTAAAAATCCAAAATCTAAAATCCTAAATTAAAAATATGGGACAGAAAGTTCATCCTTACGGATTTAGAGTCGGATACAACAAAGATTGGCACTCGCATTGGTTTGCCAAGCAGGACTTTGCGAAATTCCTGGCAGAAGATCTGGAATTGAAGCGGGACCTGAAAAAGCGTTTCAACGGCGGCGGCGTTTCGCACATCGACATCGAGCGTGCGGCCACCCGTTTGAAGATAATCATCTATACTTCGCGTCCCGGTATCATCATTGGGCGGAAAGGTTCCGAGATCGAAAAGCTTCGCGAAGATCTTTCGAAGAAAACAGGGAGAGAGGTTTTGATCTCGATCCAGGAAATTCGCCACCCGGAACTGAACGCCCAGCTTCAGGCCGAAAAGATCGCCCAGCAGCTTGAGAAACGAATAGCATTTCGCCGGGCGATGAAGAAGACGATGGAAGAATCCCAGCGTTTTGGAGCATCGGGAATCAAGGTCATGATCGCCGGCCGCCTCAACGGAGCGGAGATCGCCCGGACGGAATGGTCGTTGGTCGGAAGGCTTCCGCTGCATACTCTGCGGGCGGATATTGATTACGGTTTTGCCGAAGCCTTGACCACATTTGGGATCATCGGCGTAAAGGTTTGGATCTATCGCGGAGAAATTTTGGACCCGAATGCAGCTATGGCGCGCGGAACAACATCCGATCCGGTGAATGAAGTAAAGGTCGAGCGCGGAGCAGGACGCGGCGGTCGCGGAGACCGCGGGCCCAGAAGGGACCGGGGCGACAGGTAAAAGTTTTTAGATTTTAGATTTGCGATTTTCGATCTCGTTTCCGGGTTTAATCGGCAATCGAAAATAAGGATTAGACAGTTATGTTACAGCCAAAAAAGGTCAAGCACCGCAGAGTAATGAAGGGCCGCATGCGAGGAAAGGCAACGCGCGGCGAAAACCTCGACTTTGGTGACTTTGGACTTAAAACATTGGAAGCGGGATGGATAACAGACCGCCAGATCGAAGCGGCCCGTATCGCAATGACACGTCACGTCAAACGCGGCGGCAAGATCTGGATAAGAATGTTTCCCGATAAACCGATCACGAAGAAACCGGCCGAAACCCGTATGGGCAGCGGTAAAGGTGCTCCCGATCATTGGGTTGCGGTTGTAAAACCGGGCCGGGTGCTTTATGAGATACAGGGCGTGGACGAAGCTTTGGCCCGCGAAGCCTTCCGCCTTGCAGCCCAGAAACTTCCGATCAAAACGAAGTTTGTGACTCGAGCCGATCTGGAAGGGGGCGTCGTTTAAGATTATGAAACGCAAGGAAACAATGGACCAACTCCGTGAAATGAACGCGGAAGAATTAAAAGATCAGGCAGATGCATTAAAAGAATCGCTTTTCCGCCTGAAATTCAGAAAGACTTTGGGCGTCGGCGGCGAAACGGTAAATGATATTCGTCGCGAAAAGAAAACATTAGCCAGGGTTTACACCTTGATCGGTGAGATGGGATCTGAAGCCAAAAAGGGGCAAGCCTAGTAGCTTGAGACAAGGAAAATGGTAAAAAAGAAGACAGAAGAAGTCGAAGAAACCGTTGAAGCTGCAGCGGAAGTTGTTGTCGCGGAAGAAACTGCTGTTGAGGCAAAAGCGGATGACGCTGAAGTAGTTGCTGAAGAAGCAGCACCGGCGGAAGAAGCTCCGGCTGAGAAAAAAGCAAAGAAGGCCGCCCCAAAGAAAGCCGACAAACCAAGTAGTGATGCCGTGGCCGGGCCTGGATCTTCGACGGAAGCGAAACCGGTCCATAAAGGCAAGCGTGCTGAAAAGATCGGTGTTGTCGCCTCCGACAAGATGACCAAAACGGTAACAGTTCGTGTTGACCGGCTCGTGCAGCACCCGGTCTATCGTAAGTATATTCGCAAGAGAAAGAAATTCATGGCCCATGATGAACTCGGGGCGAAGATCGGAGACAAGGTGCGTATTGTTGAAACACGGCCGTTGTCCGCTCGTAAGCGGTGGCGTGTAGTTGAAATTATTCAGAAAGCAGAAAGATAGTTCGCAGAGTTGCAGAGTACGGACCCCGCAAACTCGACGAATTCCGAACGGAGTGAACAGTTATGATCCAGATGCAGACCTCGTTAGCGGTCGCAGATAATTCAGGTGCAAAAAGGGTTGAGATGATCGCCCCGATCGGCGGTTCGACCGCTAAGATCGCTAGACTTGGCGACAAGATCAAAGTCACCGTTAAAGAAGCAGCACCAGACGGTACCGCCAAAAAAGGTAAGGTATATAGTGCGGTCATTGTCAGGACTCGAAAAGAGGTCCGCCGCAAGGACGGAACCTACATCCGGTTTGATGAGAACGCAGCAGTGCTGATCAAAGATGACGGTTCGCCGGTCGGAACACGTGTTTTCGGCCCAGTTGCCAGAGAACTACGCGAAAAGAATTTCATGAAGATCGTTTCGCTTGCTCCGGAGGTAATTTAACAAATGAAACCCGTTAAGACAGGAACAGTAAAAAGTAAGATCAAGCGTGGCGACCAGGTGGTATTTATAGCCGGCAAGGAATTTGCACGCTACGACAGTACCGGAAAACGCCAGCCGTTTCGTGGAAAGGTCATCGAAGTGGACGCCCGCAACGGCAAGGTGAAGGTCGAAGGTGCAATGATCGTTAAGCGCCACCGCAAACCGGTTCCGCAAATGAATCAGGAAGGCGGAATTATCCAGCAGGAAGCTTGGGTAAGCGCATCGAATGTTGCTCTCATCGACCCGGAAACCGGAAAGC
Organism: Pyrinomonadaceae bacterium; assembly: GCA_043740295.1. Classification (GTDB taxonomy): domain Bacteria; phylum Acidobacteriota; class Blastocatellia; order Pyrinomonadales; family Pyrinomonadaceae; genus OLB17. The sequence goes on from JAYUCO010000051.1 coordinate 7,242, forward strand.
CTACACGCGTCAAGATCGAAGTTAGAGACGGCAAGAAAGTTCGCGTCGCCAAAAGCGGCAAGGTCGTCCCGGTGGTAACCGTTTTCGGCAAGAAAGAGCCGAAAAAAGATAAGGAAGAAGAGAAGACCGAAGAATAAGACCGAAACCGGTTTAAGATAAGTTTCAGGTAATCGGCGGACGCAAGTGAAACTTAAAACCTGAGACTCGGAGCTAAAAAAGACAATGGCAAGACTTAGAGACAAATATAAGAAAGACATCGCACCGGCGCTCGCTAAGGAATTTGATATAAAAAATCCGATGGCGATCCCCAAGATCGAGAAGATCGTGGTCAACATGGGACTTGGCGAAGCGAGCAGCAACGCAAAAGTTCTTGATGTAGCGACGGAAGAATTAAAATCGATCACGGGCCAAAAACCGGTAATCACAAAAGCGAAGAAATCCATAGCTGCTTTCAAACTGCGGCAGGGAATGAGCATCGGTACCATGGTCACGCTGCGCGGTGAACGTATGTATGAGTTTCTTGACAGGCTTATTTCAGTTGCTCTGCCGCGAGTCCGCGATTTTCGCGGTATCTCGGGCAAGGCTTTTGACGGCCGGGGAAATTATACGCTCGGTATTCGTGAACAGTTGATATTTCCTGAGATCGATTTTAACAAGGTGGAAAAGACGCGTGGGATGAATATCTCGATAATCACGACCGCGCGGAACGATGATGAGGCCCGCTCGCTTTTGAAATCAATGGGAATGCCCTTTAGGCAGTAAGATTTTTAACCGCAGAGACGCCGAGGAGCCGAGCAGATCTTGAAAAGATCTATTTCTGTTGTCTCAATTTAATAAAACTTTGCGTCTCGGCGGTAAAGATTTAAGAAAGAATATGGCAAAGATAAGTAAAGTAGTAAAAAACAACATGCGAAAGGCGACGGTCGTGCAGTACGCTGGACGCCGTGCCGAAGCCAAGAAGATCATCAACAATCCGAAATCTTCCGTGGAAGAAGTAGATGCGGCGGTGATCAAATTGCAGAAAATGCCGAGGAACGCCAGCCCCATTCGGGTCCGTAACCGATGTTCGCAATCGGGCCGCTCGCGCGGTTACCTTAGGAAATTTGGCCTTTCCCGCATCGCTTTACGTGAACTTGCCCTTCAAGGCCAGATACCGGGAGTGGTTAAATCGAGTTGGTAGTTTTTTAATTGTAGATTTTAGAAGTTGGGTTTTGCTTTATAGAAACCCAAAACCATAAATCATTTAGCGGAGTTAATAAGAATGACAGATCCAATAGCCGACATGCTCACGCGAATTCGCAACGCAATTGCAGCGAATCATCCGCGCGTGGATGTTCCGGGTTCAAAACTGAAGCTGGAAGTCGCAAGAATTTTGAAGGAAGAAGGTTACATCAACAACTTCACAACCAAAGGTGAAGGCGTCAAATACGTGATCCGGGTGTTTTTGCGTTATGACGCAAGAGGATCTTCTTCGATCACACATTTGTCCAGGGTTTCCCGTCCCGGCCGCCGCGTTTACGTAGGCGCCGGTGATATCCCGAAAGTCTTAGGTGGATACGGTATTAATATCGTTTCCACCTCGAGAGGATTAATGAGCGGAAAGAATGCCCGCAACGAAAACGTCGGCGGCGAGATTTTGGCGGAAGTATATTAAATAGTGAGAAGTGAAAAACGAAAAGTGAAAAATTTAGAGATTCATTCACTATTCACAATTCACAATTCACTATTCATTGAGGAATTATGTCACGTGTAGGAAAAAAACCGATTACGATACCGTCTGGTGTCACGGTAACGATCAGCGATTCGCAATTGGAAGTAAAAGGCCCGAAAGGCACCTTGAGCACGCCGGTCCCAAATGGTGTGAAATTCACACAGGAAGACGGCACGCTCACGGCGGAACGTTCAAACGAGGACCTTGCTGCTTTTCACGGCCTTGCGAGGGCTTTGGCAAATAACGCTGTCGTTGGTGTGACTGAAGGATTTAAGCGTGAAATGGATGTCGTTGGGGTTGGATATAAAGCCGATGTTCAAGGCAATAAGATCGTTTTTGCCCTTGGGTATTCCCACCCGATCGAGTATATGCTTCCGGCTGGTGTCGAAGCTAAGACCGAAAGGGTAAATACAAAGACCTCGATAAACCAATATCAATTGACAATAACGCTGACGGGCATCGATAAACAAAGACTCGGACAGGTAGCAGCGGAATTGAACCGCCTGCGCAAGCCCGATGCTTATAAAGGCAAAGGCATTCGTTATGCCGATAAATTGTATAAATTGAAACCGGGCAAAACAGGTAAATAGTAAATCGTCAATCGTAAATCGGTAAGAAAAGAAAGATTCTCTGAACGATTCACGATTCACGATTCACGATCACTAAGATTATGGCACAGAAAAGTAGAGCAGATATTCGTCGCGGAGTTCATAGCCGCATTCGCAAGAAAGTTCGTGGTTCGGCAGAGCGCCCGCGTCTTGCGGTGTTCCGCAGCTTGAATCACATTTACGCTCAACTGGTCGATGACGACAGCGGCAAAACACTGGCGGCGGCATCGACGGCTGAAAAAGCGTTGGCAGGAAAGACAGGCGGAAATATCGCGGCCGCAGAAACGGTCGGTAAGGCGATAGCCGAACGGGCATTGAAAGCCGGTGTTTCCAACGTTGTGTACGACCGCGGCGGTTATGTTTATCACGGGCGTGTCAAAGCGCTTTTGGACGCAACCCGTACTGCCGGATTAAATAAAAATGAAACGGCGGAAAAACCGTCAAAAGAAGAGAGTAATAATGAAAGCTAAACAGAGAATTTCTCCGAACGGATTGATACTTAAAGATCAGCTCATTTCGATCAACCGCGTTACCAAGGTAGTAAAAGGCGGTAAGAATATGTCGTTCGCGGCTCTGGTTGTGATCGGAGACGAAGCCGGACACGTAGGTTTTGGAACGGGTAAGGCAAAAGAAGTGCCGAATGCGATCAAAAAGGCAGTCGAAGCGGCGAAGAACAACCTTATTCGTGTTCCGCTAATAGAAGGCACGCTTCCGCACGAACTGATTGGCGAATATGGTGCGGGACGAGTTTTGCTTAAACCGGCCGCTGAAGGAACCGGCGTTATCGCCGGCGGTGCGGTCCGTGCCGTACTTCAATCACTTGGAATTCATAATGTCAGAACGAAGATCCTCGGGTCGCGGAACAATCACAATGTGGTTCGCGCAACGTTTGACGGCTTGTCACGTATGAAGGACCCGATGGAAGTCGCCCGTCTGCGCGGCAAACAGGTAGAAGAATTGGTATAAGCTTTCAGCTCTCAGCGATCGGCTGAATGTTGAATGCTTTAATAAAGCAATGGCAAAGAAAATAGAAACCACGACAGAAGGCGGGACGATCAAGATCCAGTATTACAGAAGTTCGATCGGTTATTCGAAAAAGCAGAAGACCATCGTACGGAGCTTAGGCATAACCAAGCTCAACCAAACTGTAACGAGGGGAGATACGCCCTCGATGCGGGGAATTGTGAATAAAGTTCCGCATCTTTTAAGGATTGTTGAATAAAATTGATCGTTGATCGTGAATCGTAAATAGTGAATTGTATTGCCGAAAGCGGCAAACTGCGATTCACGATTCACGATTTTACGGTTTACAATTTACGAGGAAAAGAAAATGGCATTAGGACTTAACAATTTACGTCCGGCAAAAGGCTCGACGCACAAGAAAAAAAGAGTTGGCCGCGGACCGGGTTCGGGACTTGGCAAAACAGCCGGCCGCGGACATAAAGGACAAAAATCGCGTTCGGGCTACAGCAGCCGGCCAGGATTCGAAGGTGGACAGATGCCATTACAGCGTCGTTTGCCGAAACGCGGATTCACCAATATCTTTAAGAAAGAATGGGTCGAGATCAGCCTCGCTAAGATCGATGAGAGTTTCAATGTGGGCGAAGAGGTCACACCTGAGATACTCCACTCGCGCGGCCTGATCAAAAAGGCCAAACATGATCTGGTGATCCTCGGCAACGGAGACGTTACCAAAGCTCTTAAAATTTCTGCACACCGTTTTACCAAGACAGCTAAGGATAAGATAGAAAAGGCGGGCGGAGAAGCGACGCTTATAGTTCTGGCCCCGAAAGCGGAACTCTAGACCTATCTTTTAAGGAAATATATGGAGAAGTTTTTTTCCGCCGTCCAGAATATGTTTAAGATCCCCGAGCTGCGTAAGCGTATTCTCTTTACGCTCGGGTTGCTGGCGGTATATCGATTAGGCGCTCACGTTACGGCCCCGGGCATTAACAAGGCACGCCTTGAACAGGTTTGGAGTGAGGTTGCAGGTACGCTCCTCGGCGTTTTGGACCTGTTCTCTGGCGGGAACTTCCGCACTATCTCTGTCTTTGCGCTTGGCGTCACGCCTTACATCACGGCCTCGATCATCATGCAGCTTTTACCGGTGCTTTCACCAGCTGTCAAGAAAATTCAGGAAGAAGGCGAAGTTGGGCGGCAAAAGCTAAATCAATGGACGCGTTATCTGACGGTTGTTCTTTGTACCGTTCAGACGTTTTTTGTTTCCACCTGGCTCAATCGTAACGGAATAATTCCCGACACCTGGTGGGCAAGTGCGATGGTCGTTATTACGTTGACCACCGGAACTATCTTTGTCATGTGGCTCGGTGAGCAAATTACCGAACGCGGTGTAGGAAACGGCATTTCCCTTTTGATCTTTGCAGGTATCGTCATCGGCCTTCCGAGAGGTGTTCTACAGGTTTCCGAAAGGGTCCGCGGCGGCGACCCGACACAAACTTTGGGAGTTATATTCCTGATCACCGTGCTTGTTGCCCTTATCGCAGTAATTGTGTATGTCGAATCCGCCCGGCGAAAGATCGCTATCAGTTATGCGAGCAGGCGTGTCGGCAACCAAACTTTTCAGGGACAGGAAACAAGCCTGCCGTTAAAGATAAACATGGGCGGCGTCATACCTGTGATCTTTGCGTCATCTGTTTTGGCAATGCCCCAGACGCTCTTTTCCGCTTTTCCGCCCGATCCAAATAATTTGAACACTACATGGGCGAAAGTGCACGGTTTTTTCCAGCAGTTTCATGGCGGCGATCCGTATTACGAACTCGTATTTATTTCGCTGATCGTTCTCTTTACGTTCTTTTACATCACGATCGTTTTCAATACCGACGAGGTTGCGGATAACCTGAGAAAGGGCGGCGGCTTTATCTCCGGCATTCGACCGGGAGCACCGACGGCGGAGTATCTGAATGGTATTTTGACGAGGCTGACAACGGTTGGTGCTATTTATCTGGCATTGATAGCTTTCATTCCGCAAATACTATTAAGCGGTTTTAAGGTCGCAAGGCTTCCATTTATTGGGGAAAACCTGGACACTTTCCTGGCCGCGACGCCGGGACTGAGTTGGATACCGACAGGCTTGGGCTACCAATTTTATTTTGGCGGCACATCGCTTTTGATCCTGGTAGGCGTGGCGATGGATACAGTTTCTCAGATCGAAGCACAGCTTGTAATGAGAAATTACGAAGGATTTCTAGGCGCCGGATCGCGACTTCGCGGGCGTAGGAACTAGACAAATACGAATTTCAAATTACGAATTGCGAATTTAACCGTAATTCGTAATTGCTTTTTTATGAGTAAAATCATAGTTCTGATCGGTGCCCCCGGAGCGGGAAAAGGTACACAGGCAAGGCTTTTGAGTGAACGGCGGGGAATACCGCAGATCTCGACAGGGGACATGTTCCGCGAAATGAAAAACTCGGACACGCCGCTTGCAAAAGAAGTGCAGGCGATCATGGCCTCCGGAAAACTCGTTACCGACGAAGTTACATTCGCGATGGTTAGGGAACGGACCTCCAGGGAAGATACAAAGGGCAGTTTCATCCTTGACGGATATCCGAGAACATCGGTCCAGGCCATGCAGCTTGAAGAATTAGCAAAGGAAAAGGACAGCGAAATAGCAGCCATAGAGGTCGATGTTCCGAAAGATGAATTGATGAAACGATTAACCGGACGAAGGACCTGTCCGATGTGCGGAGAGATATACAATATCTATTCAAAACCGCCAAAGAAAGATGGTTTCTGCGATCTGCATCCGGATGCGGAATTGGAGCATCGGGCAGATGATACGGAAGAAAAAGTAAAGGTCAGGCTTGAGACCTATGACGAACTAACGAAGCCGTTACTTGAGTATTACCAACGATCCGGACGTTTGAAGAAAGTCGATGGCACCGGAGAGGTTGAAACTATTTATTCTGCCATTGAAAAACTGATCTGATCGTTATGTTGAGGGGTTCCGATATTGCAAAGGCATTTGGCAACGCTGCCCGTTTATTGACCGGAAAGAAAATGATCATTGCGAAATCACATAAAGATCTGGAGAAGATGCGAGCGGTCGGCGAATTGATCGCCGAGGTCCGTGAAGCTTTACGGGCGATGGTCACGCCCGGCATCACAACTCTCGACCTAAATGCCGTCGCTGAGAAAATGATGCGCGATGCCGGAGCTATTCCGACCTTTATCGGCTATGCCCCGCACGGAATGGTACCGTTCCCGTTCGCGATATGCGCCTCGGTCAATGAAGCGATCGTACACGGTTTTTCTAACGATATACCGCTCAAAGAAGGCGATATTCTTTCTATCGATATGGCATGTACATATCAGGGTTTCGTTGGCGACACGGCAACAACGATACCGGTTGGTGAGATCAGCGATGAACTGAAACAATTGATCCGCGTGACGGATGAATGTCTAGCATTTGGCATCGAGCAATGTCATATAAATAAGCGGGTTGGTGATATAGGTGCGGCGGTCCAGCAGCATGCCGAAAAATTCGGTTACGGGATCGTTCGTGATTATACCGGGCACGGCATCGGCCGTTCAATGCATGAGGCGCCGCAGATACCGAATTACGGACGGCAGGGAACCAAGGAAAAGATCAGGGCCGGATATTGCTTTGCGATCGAGCCGATGCTCAACCTTGGAACCGCGGAAACGAAAACGCTGGCCGATAAATGGACAGTTGTAACTAAAGACGGGAAGCCTTCCGCTCATTCGGAGCATACATTGGCTGTAACGCCTGACGGCCCCGAGATCTTGACATTGACGAAAGAGCAGAAGGCCAAATACAGAAAAGAAAAGACGGAAACCGTAGCAGCATAACTTGATAAGCGGTAATAAAAAGGTTATTATTTATGGTTTGTCCAACTAATCAGTGAGTTGGTCTGGAGACTATGTCTAAAGAAGAAGCGATCGAGGTAACGGCAACAGTTCTGGAAACCCTTCCAAACGCAATGTTTAAGGTTGCGGTGGACGATAATATGCATGAAGTGTTGGCCCATATCTCAGGAAAGATGCGGAAAAATTTTATCCGTATCCTGCCGGGCGACAAAGTGCTCGTTGAGCTTTCGCCATATGATCTTAAACGCGGCAGGATCACATATCGCTATAAATAGATAGAGCGGGGAATATTATGAAAGTACGTCCGTCAGTAAAGAAAATGTGCGACAAGTGCAAGGTTATTCATCGGAAAGGCATTGTTCGTGTCATTTGCGAGAACCCGAAGCATAAACAAAGACAAGGATAGTAAATAGTGAATCGTAAATCGAAAAACATCTTTCGATTCACGATTCACGATTAACGGAGAAAATATGGCTCGTGTAGCAGGAGTTGACTTACCGCCGAATAAAAGGGCGCAGATCGGTTTAACATATATTTACGGCTTGGGTAAGTCGCGGGCGACCGCGATTCTCGGTCGGGCGGACATTAGTATCGATGCGAAGATAAAAGATCTGAGCGAAGATGAATTAACCAAGATCCGTACGATACTAGATGAGCAGGGCGACATCGAAGGTGATCTTCGAAAGCGTGTACAGATGGACATCAAGCGTTTGATGGACATTGGCTGCTATCGCGGATTGCGTCACCGCCGCGGATTGCCGGTACGCGGCCAGCGGACATCAACGAACGCACGAACGAGAAAAGGCCCGCGTAAAGCCGCAGTCGCTAAGAAGAAAGCTCCGGGCAAGAAATAAGGAATTTGCGACCGATGCCTGTGATTGAATAAAAGGCCCAGTATCTTTTATTCTTCAAACCGCAGATCTAAGGTCGAAAATAAAAAAAATGGCAAAAGCACCAACAAAGAAGAAAACTTTTAAGAAGAAGGAACGTAAGAACATTCCGCTTGGGATCGTTCATATTGCCGCTTCTTTTAACAACACGCTTATTTCGATCACCGATACGCAGGGCAATCTTATTGCTCAGTCGTCGTCGGGTGCAAGAGGTTTCAGAGGTTCACGTAAAGGAACCCCGTTCGCCGCCCAACAGGCAGCGGGCGAAGCGGCACGTAAGGCCACCGAAGCCGGCATGCGTGAGGTAGAAGTTCGTGTCAAAGGCCCGGGCGGCGGCCGTGAATCGGCGATCCGTGCGATCAGTCAGGCAGGCATCCGTGTGACCTCTATACGCGATACCACGCCGATCCCGCACAACGGATGCCGACCACCCAAACGCAGGCGCGTTTGACCATTTTGGATCTTGGATCGATCGGGAATTTACTCGATCTTGTTTATCGAAAGGACGAAAGGGGGCAATACGTTCCCTGTAAACTTTTTCGCAAGGAATGATAGAGGACTGGCAGATCTATGATGGCGGAGTGATCCAAAATCGGAAATCCGAAATCCACGATCATTTGTGCTGAAGGCAAAAATATTATGGCTAGATATAGAGATGCGGTGTGCAGATTATGCCGCCGGGAAGGTGGAAAATTATTTTTGAAGGGCGACCGATGTTTCAAACCGTCGTGCGCGATAGAAAAACGGGGAACGAACCCGCCGGGACAGCACGGGGCCGCCAGGCGCAAAATGCTCGCCGGTTACGGTGAACAGCTTCGCGAGAAGCAGAAAGTGAAGCGTATTTACTTTGTGCTTGAAAAACAGTTTCGCAATTATTTCGAGAAAGCGAGAAGCCAGAAAGGAGTGACGGGCGAGAATCTATTATTCATGCTCGAAAAACGCCTCGATAACGTAGTTTATCGCTCTGGTTTCTCGACCTCGCGCCGTCAGGCAAGACAGCTTGTCAATCACGGACATATTGAAGTTAACGGACGCAAGGTGGACATTCCGTCTTTCCAGGTGAAAGTCGGAGATACCGTTACCGTTAAAGATAAGAGCCATAAGAACGTGCATGTCGAAGGTGCGTGGCAGACCGCTGCCGGCCGAGGCCGCCCGATCTGGATAACACCGGGCGGGAAAGATCTGAGCATAGCGATCGCGGCATTGCCGACGCGCCAGGATATTGACGCGAATATAAACGAACAGTTAATCGTTGAGCTTTACAGTAAATAACGGTATCGCCGGCATTCAGCCGGCTGTCGTGGCGATATTTTGTCGCCACCTCTTACAATTTGGTTACTCTTTTGAGTGCACTGATGGCGGGATGCTATCGGGACAGCCGCCTGGTTGGCGGCGTTACAAATAATTATGACACAAAGCAATAATTGGACCGATTTCCAAATGCCGGGTCGTTTGAATGTTGAAACCGAAACCCTTACGGGACGTTACGGGAAATTCTTTGCACAGCCGTTCGAGCGCGGTTTTGGTACAACGATCGGAAACTCGATTCGCCGTGCCTTGCTTTCTTCCATTGAAGGAGCGGCCGTTACGGCGGTAAAGATCGAGGGCGTCGAACATGAATTTTCATCGATCAAAGGTGTTGTGGAAGATGCGACCGACGTTATTTTGAATGTCAAGCAAATTCCTTTTTTACTTCACGGAGCAGGCCCCAAAACCCTTACCATAAGCAAAAAAGGAGCCGGCGAAGTGACGAGTGCGGATATCGAAGGCGATGCCGATGTCGAAGTTCTTGACAAGGACGTTCATATTGCGACAATTAGCGGTTCCGGTTCGGTGAATATTGAAATGCGTTTGAAACGCGGACGTGGATACGTTTCCGCCGAATTGAATAATGACGAAGACCTCTCGGTCGGATATATCCCTGTCGATTCGGTCCATACACCGATCAAGAAAGTAAATTACATCGTAGATAAAACGCGTCAGGGTTCAAATACCGAATTCGATAAGCTGACCATCGAAGTATGGACGGACGGCTCGGTCAAACCCGAAGATTCGATCGGTCTGGCGGCCAAGTTGGTAAAGGACCACATGTCGATCTTCATCAATTTTGAAGAGGAAGAAGAAGAATATAAATACGAGGACATTGCCCGTCCGCCGCTTATGCGGAACGATCTGCTGGACAAGCCGGTAGATGAACTTGAGCTTTCGGTCCGTTCTTATAATTGCTTAAAGAACGCTGACATCCGTTCGATCCGCGACCTTATCCGAAGAAGTGAAAAGGACATGCTCAATACAAAGAACTTCGGTAAGAAATCACTGACCGAGATCAAAGACCTTCTTCACGGAATGGGCCTCGATTTTGGAATGGATTTTGACGAACAGGGAAATCCGATCCCGGGATCGGGCGGACGCGACCTGGATTAGTAGTCCAGGACTTTCTCGACTTTCGAGACTTAAAGATATGAGACATTTAAAAGCACATCGTAAATTAGGCAGAACGACCGAGCACCGTATGTCGCTGCTTAGAAATTTGGCGACATCGCTCATTAATGCGGAAAAGGAACACATCGTAACTACGGTCCCTAAGGCAAAAGAGCTTCGCCCGTTTGTAGAAAAAGCTATCACTTTGGCGAGAAAAGCACAGAATTTGACCGGCGATGACGCTAATGTTCAGGAAGTGCACCTTCGCCGTCAGGCCGCCAGATTCTTTCACGCCGGAAACAGCACATTCAAAGCCGAACAGAGCCGTTTTCGCGGGAAAAAAGGCGAAGCTAAGGAGCCGATCGTGCGAACGGCCGGCGTTGCTGCCGTTCAACGGTTGTTTGGTGAGCTGGGTGTGCGTTACAAAAATCGCGATGGCGGCTATACACGGATCATTAAACTTGGCCGCCGTGTCGGTGATAATGCTGAAATGGCGGTTATCGAATTGGTGGACAATGTCCGCGAAATAGCCGCTAAAGGTTAATCTTTGAAGGAGTAAGTGCACGATGAGTGAAATTACAGCTTCGACGAAGGCTAAAGATAAATCCGCCAAGGCCGATAAAACCGCTGAAGGTGTCGATCCTTCATTCAACCTGGATGAGTTGCGCGAACTTGCAAATCTCGTCGATGAGCACGGTTTTACTGACTTTGAATTTGAGAACGAGAATATTCGCGTCCGGTTGAGCAAGTCTCTACCTGCGGCTCCGGCAATTCAGCAATATTCTTCGCAGCCTCCGGCACAAGCTCCTGTTGCCGCAGCCCCAATAACTGTTACGCCTGCTTCGGAACCGCAACCTGCTCCGGAAGAAGATCTATTTAAGATCACATCGCCGATCGTCGGAACATTTTACCGTTCCGCAGGGCCGGACAAAGAGCCTTATGTAAAGGAAGGCAGCCGCGTTTCCAATGATTCAGTGGTTTGCATCGTTGAAGCCATGAAGCTGATGAACGAGATACAGGCTGAAATTGCGGGTGAGGTTGTAAAGGTTTATGTGGAAAACGGTCAGCCGGTGGAATACGGCCAGGCCTTGTTCGGTATCAGAAAATAAATTAGTGAATCGTGAATCGTGAATCGTGAATAGTTTGGTTTTACCTTAGATTCACGATTCGCGATTTACCATTTACGGCATGAGAGAAATTCGCAAAATTTTAATAGCTAACCGCGGCGAGATCGCGATTCGGATCATTTGGACCTGTAAGGAAATGGGGATCAAGACCGTTGCGATCCATTCCGAAGCTGACCGCGAGGCATTGCATGTTCGTTATGCTGACGAGGCCGTTTGTATCGGCCCCGCACAATCGGCCCTCAGCTACCTCAACATTCCTTCGATAATCAGTGCGGCCGAGATAACAAATGTTGATGCGATCCATCCCGGCTATGGGTTTTTGGCGGAATCGGCGACGTTTGCGAAGATCTGCGAAGACTGCAATATCAAATTTATCGGGCCGCGGCCCGATGTTATCGCCATGATGGGCGACAAAGTTGAGGCGAGACGGACGATGCAGGCGGCTGGTGTGCCGATCCTGCCCGGAAGCCCGGACCCGATCGAATCACCTGCCGAAGCCAGGGCTTTAGCTAAAGAGATCGGCTTTCCGGTTATTATCAAAGCGGCAGCCGGCGGCGGCGGACGCGGGATGCGTATTGTCAGATCGGAAGCCGAACTTGAATCAAATCTTGAAACCGCGCAGGCCGAGGCACTCGCGGCTTTTAAGAACGGGTCGGTATATATCGAGCGATATATCGAGCGGCCGCGGCATATAGAGATCCAGGTATTAGCCGACGAGCATGGTAATTGTATCCATCTCGGCGAACGCGAATGTACCATTCAGCGGCGGCATCAGAAATTATTGGAAGAGGCCCCGTCGCCGGTCATTACCATAGAACAGCGTGAACAAATGGGAGCTGTTGCGGTCAAGGCTTGTCAGGAGATCGGATATTCAAGTGCGGGAACTTTCGAATTTCTTCTGGATGAAGATGGAAGTTTTTACTTCATGGAGATGAACACCCGCATACAGGTCGAGCATCCGGTGACCGAAATGGTCACGCTTGCGGACATTGTTCGAAATCAGATACGAATTGCTTCTGGTGAGGACCTCCAGTATCAGCAGAGCGATGTACAGATCGTCGGGCATTCGATCGAGTGCCGGATAAACGCCGAAGACCCGAAAACATTTGTGCCGAGTCCGGGCAAGATTACGGCGTTCAATATTCCGGGCGGCCCAGGTGTGCGGGTCGATACAGCCGTTTATCCGGGCTATGTCGTGCCGCCGTATTATGATTCAATGATCGCAAAGTTGATCGTTCATGCCCGAACGCGGGAGCTTGCAATTGCACGAATGCAGCGCGCTCTTGACATGATGGTTGTCGAAGGCATCAAAACGACCATCCCGCTTCATAAAAAGATCATGGCTGACGAGCATTTTCAGAAAGGCGACTTCTCGACAAAGTTTATGGAAGAGTTCTCCGGAATGGAAAACGGAGAGTGAAAAGTGTAGTATAAGTAGAGAATAATTTTCCAGGTTTTAATTGGTAATAATTCATTAAATTTTGCGGTTGTCGCTTTTAATACAAGCGAAGTTACTGCGAGCAAGGAGAGACTATTTCGAGTCAGGTTTTATATGGCGACAGTTAAAGAATTAAAAGAAAAAATTGTAGGTGATTTCAAAACACATACATCGGACACGGGTTCTTCACAGGTGCAGGTTGCACTCTTGACCCAGCGGATAAACGAATTGACGGAACATTTCAAGATTCACAAAAAAGACAATAATTCACGCCGGGGCCTGCTCCAAATGGTTTCGCGGCGAAGAAAGCTTTTGGATTATCTCAAACGAACTGATATTAACGAATATCACGAGATAATTAAGAAATTAGGACTGAGACGTTAGAGTTACAGTGTTGAAGAGTTAAAGAGTTTCGGAGTTAAAAGAAAAATCATTAACTCTGCTAACTCCTGAAACTCCGCAACTCTGTAAACTCAAAAAATGGCTGCTTCGAGTCATTATAAAAGAAGTTCTCGCGAAGAATTTGTCGGCGGCTGCTGAACGTGACAGCGATTTTTAGCCACATACAAAAGGGAACGATCATAGCAGAAAGAAATTTCCAAAGACGGCGGGGCTTCACGACACAGCACCTGCCGTTTTTGTTTTAAGGAAAAGAAATGACACAGAAAAAATATTTAAAGGAATCGATCAAGGTTGGCGACAAAGAATTGGTCGTCGAAACCGGAAAGGTCGCCAAACAAGCCGATGGATCGGTGGTTGTTCGATACGGCGACACAATGATTTTGGTAACCGCGGTTAGCGGCCGAACGGTCAAGGAAGGCCTTGATTTCTTCCCGCTGACAGTAGAATACAGGGAATCAACTTATGCTGCGGGACGTATCCCCGGAAATTATTTCAGACGCGAAGGTCGCCCTAGTGAAAAAGAAGTTTTGACCTGCCGGCTGATCGACCGCCCGGTCCGTCCGCTGTTTCCCGATGGATACAGGTTTGAAACGCAGATCGTCGGAAGCGTAATTTCGTCCGATGCGGAAAACGATCCTGATGTGATCGCAATTACCGGAGCTTCGATGGCGTTGTACCTGTCGGATATTCCCTTTGAAAACCCGATCGCCGGTGTTCGCATCGGCCTTATCGACGGAACGTACATCGTAAACCCGACGTTTGACGAAAGGCGCGAATCCGATCTTAATTTGATCGTCGCCGGTACGGAAGAAGCGGTCGTGATGGTCGAAGCGGAAGCTCACGAGGTTGCCGAAAGCATAATGGTCGAGGCTTTAATGTTGGCCCATAACGAGATCAAACGTCTTTGTTTATGGCAGAAAGAGCTCTTTAAAGCTCTCGAAATAACCAAGCGTGAATTCGTGCCTGCAAAGCTTGATGATGACCTGCTTGCGGAAATTGAAAAGAATTACGGCGAGCAAATGAGCCAGGTCCTGGACACGACCGGCAAAGATAAGATCTCCAGCTACGCAGCGATCGATGCACTTAAGAAAGAGGTGGTCGAAAGCTATCCGGCGGAATCTCCGGAAATTCGGCAAATGGCCGGCAAGGTGTTCGGCAAGTTAAAGGAAAAGATCTTTCGCGAAGACATGCTCGGCAAACGCCGTCGTCCCGATGGGAGAAAATTTTCAGAAATTCGCCCGATCACATGTGATATCGGATGGTTGCCGCGCACACACGGTTCCGCCTTGTTCACACGGGGCGAAACGCAGGCGATCGTTACAACTACTCTCGGAACAAAAATGGACGAGCAGTACATGGACGATATCGAGAAGGGCGAAGTTAAAAGGCGCTTTATGCTCCATTATAATTTTCCGCCATATTCGGTCGGCGAAACCGGACGTTTCGGCATGACCTCACGCCGCGAGATCGGCCACGGAAATTTGGCCCGCCGCGCAATTGAAGCCGTATTGCCCGACGAAGCCGATTTTCCGTATTCACTTCGGATCGTGTCCGAGATCACCGAATCGAACGGTTCGTCATCGATGGCATCGGTTTGCGGCGGCATTCTGAGTTTGATGGATGCCGGTGTTCCGATAAAACGGCCGGTTGCCGGTGTCGCCATGGGACTTGTAATGGAAGGAAACCGCTACGCGATCCTTTCAGACATTGCCGGTGCCGAAGATCACTACGGCGATATGGATTTCAAAGTGACCGGGACGAGCGAAGGCATAACTGCCCTCCAAATGGATATAAAAGTCGCCGGAATTAATTCGATGATCCTTCAGGAAGCCCTGGAACAGGCGAGAAAAGGCCGTCTCCATATTCTTGAGATCATGGATAAAGCCATTTCCGCACCGCGTGAAGATATTTCGGAATTTGCACCACGCATCATCACATTGATGA